>NZ_JBHSCL010000001.1:0-57941 GCF_042651185.1 Flagellimonas marina
GTCCATGTGGGTGGGGATTGCTGCATCCCATGATGGTCCCCTTGTTCTCAAAGATCTGTACGTGTCCTATATCCGTGCGCGCGCCCAGTTCCGTGTATTCTTTCTGCCACAGGGAGACCACTTTTTCTATGGCCGTAACTTCCATCAGCGGAAGGGTCAGCGAGTGATCCGGCGAGAAACAGACCACCTTGCATATGCCGGTCTCGCTCTTTCCCAATAAAAGCCCTTCGTTATATACCTCCTTGGGCGTATCTGGCAGCAATGCCGAAAAATCATTGGCAAAACTGAACACGTCCTTATAATCGGGATTGGTCTGCCCACTTGCCCTATGGTTTCCCGGGCACAGATAACATTCTTTGTCGTACGATGGTTTGTCCAAGGTAGGCAACTTCTCCTGTTTGCCCTGCCAGGGCCGTTTGGTACGGTGGGGCGACACCAGTACCCACTCCCCGGTAAGGATGTTGTATCTACGGTGCGGTACTTGGTTCAATCGGTCTTCAGCCATGTCTATTGATTATTGCGGTCCCTTCACTGGGAACGGTCTGGAACGGGGACAGTCCAATGGAAAACTTCTTTTTGTAGGCCTCGCTTGCCGCATCCACAAAACTGTCGACGGCATCCCTGTGGATGATGTTCAGTGTGCACCCCCCGAAACCGCCACCGACCATCCGGGCGCCGAGCACTTCTTCCCAATCCCTTGAGAAATCCACCAAAAAATCAAGCTCGGGACAACTGATCTCGTACTTTTCGCTCTGTCCCCGGTGCGACTCGTACAAAAGCTTCCCCAAACTGGTCAGATCATTGTTCTTCAGGCACTCCACTGCCTCCAGGACCCTTTGGTTCTCCTCAAGCACATAACTGCACCTCCTGTAGCGCAGTTCGCCAAGATCTTCCCTGCACCCGTTGACCATGTCCAAGGTTATCTCCCTGAACGAATTGGGGACGCCATGGCGCTCGGCCACGATCTTGAGGCCCGAAGAGCTCTCCTGCTTCCTGTCGTTGTAAGCGCTGGTGGAAAGATTGTGTTTTACGTTGGTGTTGAGCATCAAGATCACATAGGGGGCCATATGGGTGGGAATGTACTCGAAATCGAGCGATCGGCAATCCAGTAACATGGAATGGTCCTTTCGTCCCATAACGGAGGAAAACTGGTCCATGATCCCACATTGGGTGCCCACAAAGTTATGTTCCGCCCTTTGCCCCAGTTTGATCATCTGCCAGCGGTCCAGCCCCAGACCGAAAAGCTCGTTCAGGCCAAAGGCCAGACCACATTCCAGGGCCGCTGAGGAGCTTACCCCCGATCCCACGGGTATGTCGGTTTCCATCTCACAGTCAAACCCCCTTAGGCCCGCTGTGAGCAACTGAATCTCATCCAGAACGCCCAGTACATAATTGTGCCAACCCTCGGTGCCCTTCTCCATTTTTGAAAGGTCAACCACCAGGACACTGTCAAAGCCCTTGCTCTTTACGGTGCACCTGGTCCTGCTGCCATTGGCCCTAAATCTCATGAGAATGCGTTTGTCAATGGCCGCCGGTAGAACGAAACCGTCATTGTAGTCCGTGTGCTCCCCGATCAAATTCACCCTCCCGGGGGAGGAAACCTCCAGGTCATATGTAACTTCTGCCTTTTTCAAGCTCTCTTTTATTCTATCTTCCATTAAGTTGGTATCCTTTATCAACTACTGTAAAAATCAAATTCTTGTTCATCTCACCGAAAACCTGTATTCAGTAACCGTATGATATATATCACCTGGATTTAACTGTATGGATGGAAATTCTGGTTGGTTGGGTGAATCTGGAAAATGTTGTGTTTCCAAACAAAATGCAGTTCTAAAATCGTCTTTTGCTCCAGATTTCAATGTATTCTTTGAATCCATAAAATTTCCACTATAAAATTGTATTCCAGGCTCTTCAGTGAACACCTCCATGACAACTCCCGATTTATCACCAATAACCTTTGCTGCATGGTGCAAACCATTTTCATCACCATTTAAAACATAGTTATGGTCATAGCCATTTCCAAATTCCAACTGTTCATTGGCCACTTCAATACGCTCTCCGATGGTATGCTGTTTCCTAAAATCGAATGGGGTTGAGGCTACCTCTCTCAACTCTCCTGTAGGAATGAGTCCAGAATCCACAGGCGTAAATCGGTCTGCATTGATTTGCAATTTATGGTCCAAAATTGTACCGCTTCCTTCCCCATTGAGGTTAAAATAGGCATGGTTGGTTAAATTTACCACTGTAGGTTTATCCGTAGTTGCCTCATATTCAATCCTGACGGCATTGTTTTCCGTAATCGAGTAGGTTACCTTCGCTTGTAAATTCCCCGGAAAACCTTCTTCCATATCAGGAGAGGTGTATGCTAAAATCAATGTATGCCCATCAGGTTGTTCGGCATCCCACACCACATCCTGAAATCCTTTATAGCCGCCATGTAGGGTGTTTTTATTGTCATTGGTAGGCAGGGCGTATTCATCTCCGTTTATGGAAAACCTACCATTTGCAATACGGTTGCCAACCCTACCTATGGTTGCCCCAAAATAGGCTTCGGGAGATTCAATATATTCTTTAATATTGCCGCGACCAATATTGACATCAATACGGTTTCCATTTTTGTCCATCACAAATAGACTAATTATACGTCCGCCATAGTTGGTCATGGCCATTTTTAAATCTTTACGCTGCAACCAAAACAACTTTACGGATTTGCCATCAATTGTTGTGTTAAAAACCTCTTCCTTTATGGTATTGGCCATTGCGGTTAGTTGGGCATCACTTTTGCTGTTGTTTTCTTGATTTGTTTTGCAAGATAGGCACAATATAACCACAAATAATGCTTTTAACGACCAAGTAAATTTACTCTTTGCTCGTTTTATCATTTCATCACACCATTTAGCTTCTTGATTAGATCAACCTCATCTTGTCTATAAGGAGTGCCATCCTTTCTAAATATATCATGAAACCATTCAATGGGTTCACTTCCGTCTTCAATGGGAGTATTCCACGCATATATGGTATTGGATTTTCCATTTACCAACCCCCAATTGATTGCTCCTATATTTTCCTTTTTCAAAACAGGCAGGATATTGGAAAAACGGCTGTTGTTGGTCCGTGCCATATACTCGGTACAGATCATGGGCCTACCATGGGTTTTTAAAAGATTAATCACATGCTGATGTTTTTTCTCATCATCATAATGGTGATAGGTAAGGATATCTGAATTGGCCGCTTGGAACTCGTTGAGCTCTTGAAAATCCCAGCGCCAAAGACCTGCGCTCAATGGTTGGCTTGGGTTGACCTCCCTGGCCCACGTGAAAATTGCTTTTAAAAGGGGCATTGAACTTGTGAACTTATCTGTGTTTCCTGGTTCGTTGTAAAGGTCCCACAAGAGTATACGATTATCATTAGCAAATGTGTTCAAGATGTCCTTCACATAAACTTCCAAAGCTGGGAAATTCTCTTTATTCTTGGATGCTGGGTCTCCTGGATCTTGCATCCAACCCGAATTATGGGTTCCTGTAATGGGTTCAGGCTGCTTTCCAATTTTTGGGTCCTTTCCCCAAACATCGTCAAAAAATACAAACATGGTTTTAATACCGTGCTTGTTTGCAATTTGCAAATAGGTTTCCATATTTTTCTTGAAGTCCTTTGGATTTGCTTTGTAGGCCAAACTGTGCAGGTATACCCTCATGGTGTTGAATCCTATACCTTCGGCATAACCCAACTCACGATCAATGGTCTCCGGATCAAATGTGCTGGATTGCCACATTTCCAATTGGTTAATTGCTGTACTGGGCACAAAATTGGCACCGGTAATCCATTTATGTTTGGCGTACCATTCACTCGCTTTTTCTTTTGACCATTTATTCTTTTCCAAAACATTTTCTTGGGCATTTGCCACAAGGATTGTACATAAAAACAGCCCTGTAATCAATATTCGCTTCATAATAATCTGGTTATTTTTTTGATTCACACTTAAATATTTTTGAGTGCTTCGGTTTTGGAATTAGTATCGACCTTGAAATTGGAATAGGCTATGCTGTTTGAGGGAAGTTGAACAATAGAATTACCGGGCCTTTTTCAAAGCCCGATAATTTCCATTAACTAAACTCAAACAATCTAATTCAAACTAACTAACACTCGTACTCAATTAATTTTTGGTTTTATTTTGGTTTTTGAATAACCTTTTCCAACGGCCATGGCGCACCAAAATCCGGCCTTCCTTCTTTATCCCAACCAAACCGTTGTATCCTTGTACTCCGTTGAGAACATCCCAATTCGGGTTTGTCTTTTGCATGATACACCAGCCAATATTCATTGGGGTCATTTGAGGTGGTAATGCTGTGGTGGCCTGGACCATACACATTGCTTTCTGTGGAAAATTCAAAGACCGCTTTAGAAAACCGCTTCCAAGAGGCGGCTTTGGTAAAATCTGAATCCTTCTTGGCAGCCAACATGCCCAAGGAATAATTATCATCCCAACAGGCTCCCGCCGAATACACAATAAAGACCTCATCCTCTGGCCCCTCCAAAAATGAAGGCCCTTCCAGAATACTTCTTTCTCCGGTCTTCTCCCAATCATATTTGGGTGCGGCCAAAATGGTTTCATCATCATTTAAGGTCCAAGGGTTGGACATGGTGGCGATGGCTATATCGCTATGGTCATCTATATAGGGTGAATACATGAAATACCGTTTATCACCATACTTGAAAATAGACCCATCTATTCCGCTGTATTTTGTGTTGATTTTCCCCCTATCAATCCACTCCCCTTGCATTGGATCTTGGTGGCTGTTCTCCAGAACAAAGACATATCTAGAGTGATCTCCTTCATTGGATGCATCAGCAGCAGTGTAATAGATGTACCACTTTCCATCGACATGATGGATTTCTGGCGCCCAAATGCAACAACTGTTTTCCCCCACACTGGGAGCGTTCCATACAGTTTTTGAACCAATGTTCTCCACTTGGGTAAGGTCTTTGGTGGACCAAAGTTCCAAGCGGTTTCCCCTTGTTACCATGAAATAATAATATCCATTGTCATGCAGCATGGCATAGGGGTCCGCTCCGTCCTCTAGAATGGGATTGGTGAATGTATTTTCATCCTGACCTATCCCCATCTGAAAGAAGAAAAGGGAAATCACGTAGACCAGTATGTTTTTTAAATTTTTCAAACTTCTATTATTAGGTGGTTATTGCATACTATTCGGAAGGTATTTCAATAACCTCTTCCTCGGATTTGGGCGTCCCAAGAATGGGATAGCCTTCCTCACTCCATTGGATCATCTGCATCCTTGGTGAACGATGCGAACTGCATCCTTGGCCTGGCTCTGAATTGGCATGGTATAGAATCCAATCCTCTTTGCCATTGGGCGACTTAAAAAAGGAGTTGTGCCCGGGACCATACACTCCATTTTCTGGAGATTGGGTGAATATGGGTTCATCAGACTTTACCCAAACTTCTGGATCTAATAAATTGTCCGTCCCGGTAAACGTTAACAATCCCAGTGAATAATAATCGGTCCAACATCCGCTAGCGGAGAACACAATAAATATGTTATCATCATGAGACAAAAATTGCGGTCCTTCATTCACATATACTTCGGGAGGATTACTGTCTGAAGTTCCCTCATTCCAATGCCTTTCCCATTCATAGGTTGGTGACGAAATTTTTACACGGTCTCCTTCAATCTCCAAAGGGTTTTTCATTTTGGCGATAAAAATATCTTGCTGTCCGTTGGAATCGCCTTCCCATCCAGACCATATCATATACAATTGCCCATTATGCCTAAAAACATTGCCATCAATGGCCCATTTGTCCGTAGCTGCGGCTATCTTTCCCTTAAACTCAAAACTGCCTTGAAACGGGTTTTCATTCGAGTTTTCCACAGCATACATTCTGTGGGTCTCATTGTTCCCATCATCTGCAGCAAAATATACGTACCACTTTCCATCAATAAAATGCACTTCTGGCGCCCAAATATCATGGGAGTACAATGTGCCCTCTGGTGGGGTCCAAATTGTCTTGGTCTCTGCTTCACTGAGATTTGCCAAGTTTTTCACTTTTCTCAAGACGAGTTTGTTGCCCTCTGTACTGGTGTAATAATAGTATCCGTTATGGTAAATGTTGAACGGGTCAGGGCCAGATGGCAACAATGGGTTGGTGAATGTTTCTTTCAGGGGTTGTTCACCTTCTGCTGTTTCTTTTTTTTCTGTCCGCTCCTGACATGAAATCAAACAAAAGCCCAATACCGCAATAAGGGGTCCATAAACTATTGATCTTCTTCTATTTTTCATTGAATTCTTCTTTAACAATCTCAAATTTTTCAACTAGTTGGTTATATTCTTTTTTTGAAATGGTAATCATGCAACCGTGCCTAACTTCCTTGGGCAATGCATACTTATCCCAATCACTGTAAAATGTATATCCTGAAGCTTGGTACCAAGGACCATTTAAATTATCGGACACGGAGAGCCCATAGGAAACCCCCGGATATTGCTCGTAGTATAAATACCAAACTTTATTGTTTGGGGATGGAACCAGCGTTGGTGCCTCCCTAAAATTCGGACTTATGGGATCCGCTGGAAAGGAATACGGTCCCAACAAGGAATCTGACCTTGCAATTCGTATGGTCTTTCCAGTTGGCCAGTACAAGGTTGGATAGGTTTCATCCTTTATGATGGCAAAATAAGTGTCCTCCTCTTTTCTGATGATGACATCAATAGTGCCAATGTTCCAATCAAAAAGTTTTTTGGGGGTATCGGAAAATGTCTTCAAATCATTTGAAAGCACATACAAAGTCCTTTGACTTGCCCAATACCGTTCTGGGTCCGTTTTGGTGCCTTCTTTGTGCGGCGTATGCCAAGTCATGACAAATTGCGCCGAAGCTTCATCATAAAAAAGTTTAGGTGCCCCAATACGTTGTAGCGCCTCTGAATAATCCGGAGTTTGTTTGAGGTTGGGCGTATATACCCCGTGTTTCTTCCAGCTAATCAAGTCATCCGATACCCAAATATTGATATCAGGTGAAGAATCACTGGTATTGCCCAAAATATAGTATTTTCCATCTGGTCCTTTACAGATATCCGGATGACCCTGATACTCATCAAAAACTCGTTCCCCATTATTCAAACGTTGCCAGTGCAGACCGTCCAAGCTAGCGGAGTAATATAATCGCCCATAATCCTCATGGGTCATGTGGGCAAAAAGATAGGCCTCATTTTTTAGCGATTCACCTTCAGAAACCTGCCCCGGTATATCGGGTTGCTGGGCAGTTAAGTTCATAGACCCCATTAAAGCAACTAAACACAATATGCGATACACCAAGTTCATCTTCAAGTTCTGTATTCTTTCAGTTTGGTTCATGCTGATTGGTTTTTATGGTACGCGTCTGATTTCCAGCAAAATCATAGACATTGACTTGTTTTATACTGCTGGTCGGAATAAAAATGCCTCTTGATGATTGGGTTAAATATCCGCTACCGTATCCTATTTCCTTACGCTCTACCTTCCCAGTATCCAATATCATTTCCAGAGATGCTTCACTTGCTTGAAGCGGTATGTATTCGCCATTTGATGCTACTGAATTCTTTAGCAATTGTACCGGAGCGTTGTTGTTGGTGACTACAACCAAATTTTCATTACCTGCGTTTACCATCCCGAGCGCTTTTTGGTCATGGTCCAAATAAAGTCCAGAGTTGGATTGTGGAACATAGGTGAACTCCCCAGTGCCCTCTCCCAACAATAACGTGCCAAAAGAAGCATTGTACGGACCCGTGTAGGTTTCAAAAGATTCTGAGTTACCCACTAACAGCACATCTAAAAATCCATCTGAATTAAAATCATTGGCCAGCGTCCCAAAAACAGGAGAAAACTGCACTTCGTTGGGCAAGGGTCTTAGAACAAACTTTGAATTTCCTTTATTTTCTATGTAGCAACTGCGCATTTCGGTGGCAGAAAGCGCAATAGCATTTTCTAGTTCCTTTTTGCTGAAAATATCATTTATGGAAGCTTTTGAATAGGCGTCATACGTTCCAAACCGTTTGTGGGTGAGGCTCAATTGTTCTTGCATTACATCCCGAACGGCTACGGGAACATCCTTCCCATTTTTATGATAGCTCAAAATGGGGTCGTTGGTGCCATTGTTGTCAAAATCCGATCCAAATACTTTTAAAGCCCGATCTGGATAGGCTTTATATTGACTATTTAGCCCAAGATTCCCGGCGATATAATCCATGTCCCCATCTTGATCAAAATCGCCAGCGGTTATGCTGTTCCACCATCCGCTTGAATTGGGAATGGTAGCTTCTCTATCCATTTTCAGGGTTCCTTCACGATTCTGGAAGAAGGTTATGGGCATAAATTCGCCTACCACCACTAAATCATACCATCCATCCAAATTATAATCGGTCCACAGGGCAGCGCTTACCATGCCCACATTTTGCAACCCATCCACTGTATTGGCCACATCATTAAAAATCCCATCATCATTTCGCAACAAATAACTGTCCGGTGATTTTGGAAATTCGCCAACGGCAACCCTGCTTCCCCTAAAAATATCCAAGTCTCCATCGCGATCGTAATCGGCAGCTACCACAACACTACCGCTAAAGCGTGTTTTGGGAATCAGGTTTTGGGACCGGGACATATTGCCTTTGCCATCATTCAAATACAGACGATCGTTGTAGATATAGTCATCTTCTTTTAGGTTGACACTGCCACCACTGACCACATACAAATCATTATCCCCATCATTATCAGCATCAAAAAGAAGTGCGCCCATATCTTCCATATTGTTCTCTCCCTGGGGCAAGGCTTCAAATTTTCCCGGTGTTTTTTGAAGGTAGATGGTTCGCAATCGTTTGGAATCCGCTCCTATGAAAATATCATCGAGACCATTGTTGTCCACATCGGCTATGGCCATACCCGGAGAAAGTTGGTTGTATTGTTGATGTAGGGAGAAGGTGCGTTTGAATTCATCAAAAGCATACTCATCATGTTTGTAGGTCAATCCCAAACTATCCGCGTTCAGCAGTTGAAAAACTTGTTGGTCTGAAGGTTGGGCAACCAAATGCTGTTCTTCTTGCGATGCATATTTTATGGTATGAAGTATATCTGGAGCTAAATCATGCAACTGTTGCATTGTGCCATCAGCCCAAACAACTTCCACGCTAAAACTGGTGTTATTTCCCAACCCAAAGGAAAGTATGGGGTCCACAGAAGACATATACCCCCTTACAGGAAGGTTTTCTTGATATTTTAATTCCCCGGAAGGAAGCAAGACCCTCACCTTTGCACCAACTTCTTTACTCTGACCTGTACCGGATTTTAATTGCAGTCGCACAAAATGGGATTCGCTTTTGGGTTCTGCATTTTCGGAAGAGGTTGGAGAAATAAGTTCGTTTCGGTACAAGCTTGCCTCAGAATCTATGTTGTTGAATACCAAATCGAGATCGCCATCATTATCAAAATCGGCATAAGCTGCACCGTTGGAATAGGTACTTTCTTGTAGTCCCCATGTTTCCAAAGCATTTTTAAAGGTCAAATCCCCGTTATTCCTAAATATGTAGTTCTGCAATTTAATTTCTGGTAGTTCATATAATTTTTTGATTCGATTCTGACGTGCCTCCTCTTGGTTCTTGCCTTGAAAGGCTGCTTCTTGGTTTAGGTACACCGCATAATCTAAATTGGTAATATCACGGCGATAGCCATTGGTGACCACCAAATCTTTTAATCCGTCATTGTCAAAATCAGCTAAAAGAGGTGCCCAGCTCCAATCTGTAGCATGAATTCCTGCTAACTGGCCTATTTCACTGAATCGAAGGTTCCCTTCTTGGTTGTTCCCTTGATTGAGTTGCAACACATTTCTAACATACTCTTCTTGATAGCCAAGACCTTTGGCCATGCTAAAGAAGTCCCGGTTGGTCTTCATGACCATCATTTTTCTTCGCTGCTCCTCTTCGGGCAACATATCCACCACACAGATATCTGAAAGTCCGTCATTGTTCACATCCTGAATGTCCACTCCCATACTGTTGTATGAAGTGTGCTTTAAATACTCCTCCGATTTGTCCACGAATGTGCCATCCTGATTGTTGATCCAGATATTGTCGTTGGAAACAAAATCATTGGCGCAGTACACATCCAGCCATCCGTCTTGGTTCAAGTCTGTTACACAAACCCCAAGTCCGTGGCCCTCTTTTAAGATACCAGCACTAAGAGTCACATTTTCAAAAGTTGGATGACCACCTACAAATCCATTGTTCCGGTACAGCCGATCGTTGGAAGGGCTCACACCATTATTACGTTTTTTGTGTAGTTGGTTACGACCTGTTTTTTCCATGGCGTTGCTAAGAATGTAGCAATCCAGGTCGCCATCTTTGTCATAATCGAAGAAAACTGATTGTATGGAAAATCCATCATCGGCTAGGCCATATGCTTTGCTCAGCTCTTCAAAAATGGGAATTCCGTCAGCGTTGTTTCCTTGGTTGATGAACAACAGGTTCGACCTTTCTTCCTTAGATCCCGTAGCATGGGCAACGGACACATACATATCCAACAATCCATCTTGGTTGACATCTGCCACCGAAACCCCAGTGCACCACTTTGTGGTGGTGACACCAGCTTGTTCAGTGACTTCAAGAAACTTAAAGTCTCCCTGATTTATATACAATTGGGAGGACACCAGATTTCCTGCAAAGAAGATGTCCTGAAGTCCATCTGCATTGAAATCACCTATTCCTACTCCCGCGCCGTTGAACAACACATCATATTCCAAGGCGTTGAGGGTATCACTTTCAAAACGCTGTATCTCATTGTTAAAATGAATCCCGGAATGGGTACTGGATATCTGTTTGAACATTTTTGGTTCAGGGTGCTTTTCAGAACAAGCCACAAAACATAAACAAAGGATAGCAGCGCTCAAAAGCATGCTCCTTTGTCTTGCTAAAAATGTCTGTATTAAACTACACCTCCCCATCGATGAAACGATATCTTGATTAAGCTTGAAGTTTTAATTGGAGACAAGCACCATTGCTTGATTACACTTGCAATGGTACTTGCCTTCTTTTTATTAAATTAGTTATGACTACCAGCCTGGGTTCTGCTCCAGCGCACCTCCGTAGGCATCAATTTCCCGTAAAGGAATTGGCAAGTACTCTGATTTTCCCTTGACAAAATTCTGGAACTCGGTATCAAAATCAGCTTCGGCCGCAGATAGACTTGGATCAGGACCAGCAAGTTCCGGACCGGCAATACCGTAGCGCACCATATCAACAAATCGTACACTTTCACCCGCAAGTTCAACCACACGATCATGTCGCAACTGCAACCTGAATTCTTGTTGGGTCAATGTTAAGGGCAAATCGTTCATATTGGAACGTTGGCGCACCAAATTTGCAAAAGGTATGGCTTCGGGTGTTCTACCCAGCTCGTTCAAAGCTTCAGCATGCATAAGGTATACATCAGCCAACCGAATTACCCTTGTATTGATTCCTGAAAAATAGCTTTCATAATCTTGCCAATAATTGGTGTATTTCCTCCAAAAACGGTCATTGGGCCCTGCTCCTCTTTCAGCATAGGTTTGACCATACAAAAGTTCTCCAGGGTGATCGTAGGTCATGGTGTACTGAAGACGTGGATCTTCATTGCCATCCCTATCGGTTTCACTCAAGAATTGGTTTAAAAGCCACTTGGTAGGTTGACCATCGGTCCAACCCAAAGGACGAACTCCAAAAAACTGTGCCCGCTCACTGGTTTCATCACCAGAGGCATTGTTATACGTTGGGAAACCGCCTGTTTTTCCATTGTTATTAACGAACTGTATTTCAAAAAGGGATTCCTTGTTATTTTCAAACTCTTCTGTGAAATTATCTTTAAAGTCTGCCATCAAGTCATAGGTTCCTGGGACCATATCGATAATTTTTTCGAACTCGGCGGCCGCCTCACTCCATTTTTTCTGTTGCAAATAAGATCTTCCCAGATAACCTATGGCTCCACCATACGTTGCACGTCCAATATCAGCCCCAGAATAACTTTCAGGTAGGCCAGCGGCGGCATCGATAAAATCTTGCTCTACCAAAGCCCACACTTCCTCAATGGTTCCTTGGGGATATCGCGTATTGGCATCCTCAATTCCCGTAACCAATGGCACACGACCCCAAAGTGTAGCTAACTTATAATAACAGTGCCCTCTTAAAAAATGGGCTTCAGCCACAATTCTAGTTCGCAACGTTTCGTCCATTTCAATATTGGGTACATTTTCCAACACTTGATTGGCCTTGTAAATGGTCCTGTACAATTCTCGCCAAACTTCAAGAAGCCAGGGGAAGTCGTAATTTATGTTTACGTGTCTGCCCACATTGGCCAAATCGGTCCAAGGACTTTGACTATAGCCCTCATCAGAGCGCATATCGTAATCAAAGATTTCCCATAGACTGAGTTCGCGGTTTTGGATACCGGCGTATACTGCATTGATTCCAAGTATTGCATCCTCCTCGGTCTGCCAGAACGTGTCTGGGGTTGGAGCATTCGGATTCACTTGATCCAAAAGATCTTTTTCGCATGAGATGGTCATCCCAAAGAACACCATCAATACTATTATTTTTCTTATATTTTCCATTCTTTGAAGTTTATGTTTTTAGTCGATTAAAATCCTAATTGAATCCCTAATATTCCTGATCGCAATGATGGGAAATTACCATTGTCAAATCCTCTGTTCAGGAAATCGCCATTGCCGTTGGCACCCACAACTTCTGGATCGTATCCGGAATAATCGGTAATGGTAAAAAGATTTTGTCCGGTCATATACAATCTAAGTTTAGTTAAACTGAGTTTGCTGATAACCTCTTCTGGAAAGGAGTAACCTATTTGTAAATTCTTTAATCTAAAATAATCGCCCTTCTCTACATAACGATCTGAATTCTGGGTGGGGTTCAGTGAGGAATCCAAGTGCTGTGGTCTGGGAATAAGATTAGAAGTTCCTTCTCCTGTCCAAAAAACATCATCCACCAAATAATTGGCATTGTCATCATAGCGTTGGGACCACCATTTTTGCTCATTAAAAATGCTATTTCCAGTAACTCCGGCAAAAAACGCTGTCATATCAAATCCTTTGTAGCCAAAGTTCAGGTTTAAACCGTATTCAAAATCTGGTAAGGCCTTGCCAACAACTGTGCGGTCATCGAAATTGATGATTCCGTTACCATCGTTATCCACATATTTTACGTCACCTGGACGAGCACCTGGTTGAACTCCCCAAGCATCAATCTCAGCTTGGTTTTGAAATATGCCTGCAGTTTCCAATACATAGAAAGATGCCACCGGTTCTCCCACGGCGGTACGCAAAATCTGTCCTTGTCCAAAAATGGGCAAGTTCCCTGCTTCTTCAACCAAAGCCTTTACCTCGTTCTTCAAGAAAGTACCATTGGCCAAAATCCCAAAACTAAAATCATTGATTACATTTTGGTAGCCCAAACTAAGTTCCAAGCCCCTGTTCTGTACCTGACCTACGTTTGCCAATGGGTCGGCGCCTGTATTACCTGAAGATAAGGGTATTGGCACAGCCAGTAGTAGATCTTCAACATCGGCAATGTAATAATCTGCCGTAAGACTCAACCTATTTTTGAAAAAGCCCATGTCCAAACCGATATTGGTAGTGGTTTTACTTTCCCATCTTAAATTGGGGTTTACCAACTGAAGGTTGGTCGCCCCAGGAACCACTTGGTTGTTGAGTACATAGTTTTGGTTGTATCGAAGTACACTTTGGGTGGCATAGTTGCTGATGGCCTGATTACCAACAATACCCCAGCTTCCCCTAAGTTTTAGGTTGCTGAAGATATTGTTGTCCTCCATAAAGCCTTCTTCACTGATCCTCCACGAAGCAGATACCGATGGGAAATTGGCATACTGGTTGTTTTTACCAAACTTTGAAGAACCATCCCGCCTAAAGTTGAATAATAAAGTGTACTTGTCATCAAAAGAGTAGTTGAAACTACCTAGAAAAGATCGTAGTCCAGCCACTTCTTCCCTACCTTCAGTTCGAGGGCTGGTAGTTCCATTATCCTGTACCCAGAATTCACCACTCAAACCTTCGGTATGGGCAAAGTTGTATGTAAAATTGTCTTTTTGGGTGGTGTAACCCACCAAAGCGGTAATATTATGTTTTCCAAATGTCTTGTTGAAATTCAATGTGTTTTCCGCTAGAATATTGAAAAACTCTGTGTGACGGTCATCCAAAAAGGCTGCCCCGGGAGTATTCTGTCGTAATGCTCCAGCTCTTTGAAAGTATTTTTCCCGAATCTGTGCATAATCCAGACCAAGATTCAGTTTATATTTTAGGAATGGGAAAATCTCAAATTCTGCAAATGCGCTACCAAGTACCTTACTGGTTACCGCAGTGTTGCTGTAATGTTCTTGCAATCCGATTGGATTGGTGGCAAAAGTTGAATTATTATCGTCCCCGTATCCATATCCACTTTCATTATTGGGGTCATACACTGGGATAGTGGGTAGCATCCAAACGACGTCAATGAAGGGATTGCCATTCACTCTAGTTTGAGTGCTCCGGCTCATGGCAATATTTTCACCAAAGGTGAACCTTCCCTTCTTGGTTTGGGTATTCACCCTGATTTGATAACGTTCAAACTCAGGACCGATGATAGCACCTTCCTGATCAAAATAGTTCAACGAAATAAAGTAGTTGGAATTTTCGGAACCTCCAGAAAGGTTTAGATTGTGTTCAGAAATGGTTCCTGTCTTAAACAGTTCTTCTTGCCAATCTGTATCCACACCTGTTCTAAGGTTTAGGGGTGCATCACCATTATTGGTGTAGGCTAGATTGTTGATTTCCCTAAACTGCTCGGCATTGGTCAGCTTTAATCTTTTATTTATGGTTTGGAAACCATAATAAAAATCATAATCCACCTTTAATGGTCCTGGTCTTCCTTTCTTGGTTGTTACAACAATGACCCCGTTCATTCCCCGAGACCCATACAAGGCTGTTGCCGCGGCATCTTTAAGTACTTGTATTGATTCAATATCGTTTGGGTTGAAGTCAGACCCAAGGGCCGAGATCAACATTCCGTCCACCACATAAAGTGGAGAATCTTGACCAGAAAACGAATTCAATCCCCTAATCTTTACGGAAGAAGAAGTACCGGGAGCACCGGTTGAGGTAACAGTTACCCCAGCTGCCCTACCTTGCAACATCTGACCGACGTTTCCCGCTGGAGCTTTCAACATTTCATCCGTATCCACAACAGATACAGATCCTACAATCTCACTTCGTTTTACACTTTGGTAACCGATTACGACCACCTCATCCAATAGATTATTGTCTTCTGAGAGTACAACATCTATGGAACTTCTGTTATCAACATCCACAACCAGCTGTACAAAGCCGATATAACTTACCATGAGCTGTCCATTCGCTGGCACACCATCCAATTGAAAGTTTCCGTCGAAATCTGAAGTAGTCCCCTGTTGGGTTCCTTGAATAACAATACTTGCTCCAGGCAATGGAGCTCCTTGAGTATCCTTAACGCTACCGGTAACGGTCAGTTGTTCCTGTGCATGGCTATAACTGTACGCGCACAGCAAAAGGATTGGCAGTATTGCCATTTTAGTTAGTCTAGTTAGCTGTTTTTTCATTTGTCCTTAATTTTAAAGTTGGTATTCCAAAAAAGCATTGGTTGTTTATCAATTTATCAATCACACATACCGTTAATTGATATAATTTGAATAAACAAATCAAATAATTTACATATTGATAACACCCATGGATCTGTTCCAATCTATCGTACAAATCGTTCAAACTTTAAGAAACCGTTAAGGAATTGGTCTTTTTGAAATAAATTATTGCATGTTGAGACAAATTGTTGTGTCCGTTTAAATCAAAGAATTTCGTGCCCATTTAAACTCAACCATTTGTTTTTTAGATATTTATACTTTAAACATCACCATTTCTTTAAAAGCCTGATTGTATGAATTGTTCAGGCTAGCGCATAAAAGGAGGAAAACTAATTTTGGTTGGTTTTGGTACGATTTATATACTTCCATGGCTATTTTGACGCGGAATTCACCCTTTGTTTTGATGGTATGGGCCTGTTTGAGACATACGCGTTTTGGAAAGTAATTGAATGAAGAATACTGTCCTTAATCCGCAAAGAAAATAGGTTTTCTAGATTAGGTTTGGCGGGATTAATGAATTCATCCACAAGATTGCATTAGTAGGAATAATGGACTCTCAGGCTGGCACTATTTGTACCTTGTTTTATATTGAGTTTTGATACAAAAATTAGAATCTATTGGATTTTACTTTCCATTTCCTGCTTTTTTAATCCCATTCCGTACCATTCTCCCCAATAATTGGGAACGCACTTATTCGCAATCGGGCGGCGCCCATGGGAATCAATTCAATGTTTTCAATTGGTTCATCGGATTTTACAGGACTATCTTGCAGTTCACCTGCCAAGCCGTATTCATCTATGGTCCAGTTCGAAATTACCTTGCCCTTTGCCTTTATCATAATTGGAGTAGCTTCTGGTGTAAAGGGAAAATTGTCTTCAGGCCATTCCCGTTTGGTTATGGAAAAAGAAGTATTTGGATTTTGGTCATCCAATACCAATCCATAATTCCAGTTTGTGGTTGGGTAAATTGAAAAGGAAGGCCATTTGCCCACATCGGCATTTTTTTGCCATTTTGAGTCCCAAACTGCGGTCTTATCACTTTCTCCTCTCACATATTCCTCGCCAATCTTTAAAGAGAAGGTCAATGGGCCATAATCAACACTGACGCTATTGTGATTTTTTTCCCAAGTACGGATTTTCAATTCCTTCGGAAGTGAAAGCACCAAGGTATCTCCTTTTTTCCATTTCCGATCCAGTCGGATGTATTTCCCAGCTTCTGCCTTTACATCCACAGTTGAATTATTTAGTGTTACCCCTGGCGACTTACACCAAGCCGGAACACGGAAATATAATGGAAATGAGGTTTCATTTTCACAGTCAATGGTAAAGGTAAGGTCTTCTTCAAAAGGATAATTGGATTGCATGACAATGCTCACTTCTTCTCCATCCGCTACTTTGGCAGTAACCGTATTGGACGCATAGATGACGGCAGCCAGTCCGTTATCTGGGGTAGCCATCCAAAGATTTTCGGTTAAATAGGGCCAACCTTGTCCATGATTATGCTGACAGCAACGTGAGCTAAAGGGGTTCATCATTAAAAAAGGACCATCATTTTGTATACCGGGCCTATGGTTCTGGTCATCGTTCAATACCATATTGGGACTTGTTATGTACCGTAGGCTTTTAAAATCGGGCATTAAAGCAGCTGGCAGTAAATTGAAGGCCACTTCCTCCGCATGGTCTGCCCAAAAAACATCTCCGGTTATCCGAAGCAAATGTTCATCTGAGTTCATCTGCTCCACCATGCCACAAGTCTCAATACCTTGTCTTGGATCATCGTAACCCGGCCTAGCATTTTCATCGGCCCCGAACATACCTCCAGGCACTTGACCAAAATATTCCCTTACTATCTCGAAATTTTCATATGAAGCCTGCACATATTTCATGTTCTTGCTGACCAAATAATATTGGGCAGGTTCACGGAACGCCTGTGCAACATTTACATTGTGCCAGTCAACCAACCTGCCATACCAATCCGGCCATTCCATTCCTTCACGAACTTCTTTCCAATTCCCAATTTCTTCCAGAGTATTATCCCGTTTAGACCAAGGTGCGGTATTTCTATGAATTTTTTCCGCAAGCTCCAAAAGCCATTCGTCTCCTGTCCTATTATACAGCCAAATAACACTGTGCAGATTATCCCCACCACGAATACGCTGCCAGTATTGGGTTTTGGATAATAATTGATTGTCAGGAAGACTCAATTGGTATTTGAAATATTTGGTCATCAAGTCGATGACTCTGTCATCTTGGGTATATTCATAGTAGGATTGTAGGCAATACAGCATAATCATGTTGCTCCAAAAATCCTGGGTACCATCCTTTTCAGAAATCATAATGGGCCCAAAGTTCCCATCGGGGCGCTGGCCGGCAATGACCGCCTCAATCCATATCTGGGATTCCTTGATCATATCTTCATCTTCAAGAATATACGCCGTGTTCAAATATCCCTTTAACCAATAGGGAACTTCTTCCCATCCCCATGATCCATGTCCATCTTTAGAAAGCCAAGCATTATCTTCTTTTTGTAGCCATGCACTGATTTCACCCAAATGCCCCATTAGTCCATTGGCTTGTCGTCTTAGGCATTCCTCCAGCCAATTATGGGGTTGAATAGCCCCCAAAGGCAATTTGATTAAACGGCTTGGGGCAAGAGGTGCACGGTTTCCATGATAATGCGTATTTGTTGCTGTTGTATCGGGAACTTGGACAATCTTCACTTCCACGGTCGATGTATCCTGTCGGTTGTTTTGACAAGAAATACTTATGAATAGCAACAATGCGACGGACCACTTTAGTTTCTTTATTAGAACCATTATCATAATTTTATGTTGCATTTTTATATTAAATAGAGAATCTATTTGGTCAGTGAAGAATCCCTTTAAGTGCCCTCAAATAAATTGAACAATCAAAAAGGTTTTCAATGGGTTTTAATGGGATGTTCCATTACCCCTTTATGGGTAATCTTCACCGGCTTTATAGTTCCATCTGCATTGAACTCCATCTTGTCCATACAAACCACGCGGTGGTCGCGATCCATATTGGGAATGGGCCTGCGGTGGTATACCATGATGTAATCATCAGTCCCTGGCTTTTTAATGACAGAATGATGCCCGGCCCCTGTGGCAATATCACCTTCCTTGGTCTCCAAAACAGTACCAATGCGTTCGTAGGGTCCAGTAGCCTTGTCAGACATTGAGTAGGCCACTTTATAGCTTCCGTCTCCCCAACTTCCTTCAGACCACATAAAATAATATATCCCGTTTCTCATAAACATAAATGGACCCTCCACGTAGCCTTCAGGGGTGATTTCCTTAAACAGTGAACCATCTTCCCAAGGGATAAACCCGGTAAAATCATCGTTTAGTTTTCCCAAATTACAATGACTCCATCCACCATAGAAAAAATAGTGCGTACCATCAGTATCTTTAAAAACAAATTGGTCTATGGGTTGGGCATCATTATAAAAATCAGATATCAATGGTTTGCCCAAATAGTCTTTATAGGGTCCTGACGGGCTTTGAGCTACAGCAACCCCAATACCACCATAATGGTTGATATCATTATTTGGGTCATAGGAATCCCTTCCCGGCCGCTGAATATCATTGGCGCCAAAAAAGAGATAATAGTCCCCATTTTTTTTGATGATGGAAGGGGCCCATAAAGCTTGCCGTAGCCACTTGATTTGGGTCGTATCCAAAATACGTTCATGCTTTTGCCAGTTGACCAAATCTTTGGAAGAGAAGGCATCAAAATGGAGCTGTTTGTCATAATCATCAGAGAATGTTGGAAATACCCAGTAGGTATCATCAAAAACGGCACCTTCGGGATCTGCATACCATCCTGGGAACAAGGGGTTATGATCTTGTTCCTTTTGTGAACTGCCTGATTGTGCACAAACTATTGTGCTGGTCAACAATATTATCCCAATAGTATATTTTCTAAAACTTCTATTCATGAATTGCATTGATTATTTCCAGATTGATTTTCTTTACTGCTGAAAAATCCATCTTATCCACCTTACGGTCATACGTCATAAACCCGTTAACTTCTCCCTCCACATCAGTAGTTTGGGTATACACGGCTGCTGAGAAGCCACGTAGCACCATTTGTTTCAGTTCCTTGGCATATTTGATGTATTCATCTGTGGTCTCTTTCGAGTTTTTGAATTTAATGTATCCCCAGTTGTTATCAGGTTTCCAGAGATGACCTTCCAAGGGCAGCCCAATTCCACCGTATTCACCCAATACATTGGTTCGTTCAGCATCATAAAGATACATTTTTGGTCCGGGATAGTTATGAAGATCTACGATATCGCCTGTGCGATAAAAATTACCTCCACTGGCCGAATTTACAAGTCGGCTGGGGTCATGGGCCTTAGTCCACTCCGTGATTTCTTCTGTTTTAAACTGGCCCCAAGCTTCGTTGAAAGGAACCCACACTACAATACTGGGGTGCGAATACAAATAATCCATGATACCCTTCCATTCTTTTCTGTAAATCGCTTCAGAATGGGCACTTCTTTTAAGTTCGGTGCCATCAAAATAACTATGGTTCTGCCATTGTGGGCTTTTATCCCCATTTGGCATATCTTGCCAGACCAATATTCCCAAACGATCGCAGTGGGTGTACCAGCGTGCGGGTTCCACCTTAACATGCTTGCGGATCATGTTGAACCCCAATTCCTTTGTTTTTACAATATCATATTTAAGGGCCTCATCGGTCGGAGCGGTATAAAGTCCATCGGGCCACCAACCTTGGTCCAACGGACCAAACTGAAAGTAATCCTTATTGTTGAGCTGCATTCGTACAACGCCATATTGGTCTTTCTGCATGGAAATCTTTCGCATCCCAAAATAACTTTTTACCTCATCCACCTCCTTACCATCACTGATCAATTTTATGGTAAGATCATATAAAAAGGGAGATTCTGGCGACCAAAGTTTGGCGTTTGGTACATTGAGCACCAATGATTCCCCAATTGATGATTTAGCAGTCACTATATTACTTTCACCATCAAAAACACTCACTTCAACAATATCACCATAGGTGCCGCCAACAATATCCGTCTCAATTTTTACGGTACTATTATCTATGTCTGGTACACTTTTCATGTGGGCAATACTTTTCTCGGCCACCGGTTCCAACCACACGGTTTGCCAAATACCCGTTACAGGTGTATACCAAATACCTTCAGGTTCCTTTACTTGCTTGCCCCGGGGTTGTGGACCATCGTTTGTGGGATCCCAAACCTTGACCACTAAATTTTGCTCGCTGGCGTTCAAAAATGGGGTGATATTAAAGGAAAAAGGTGTGTATCCTCCTTCGTGAGATCCAATTTTTATATCGTTGATCCAAATTTCGGTTCTCCAATCCACTGCTCCAAAGTGAAGTATTATGTTTTTTTCGCTCCATGTCACGGGAATCGTAAAAGAGGTTGTGTACCATAGCTCTCTGGAAGCTCCTACTTCCTTCATGACTCCAGATAGACTGCTTTCCACTGGAAAAGGCACTAAAATCTTTCCATCATATCGGGTTGGTTTGGACGACCCTTTAGGCTGAATAGCATACTCCCAAAGCCCATTCAGATTTTTCCAATCTGCCCTCTCCATAATCGGTCGCGGGTATTCTGACAATACATTTTTTGGGTCAATCTTTTCTGCCCAGGCTGTCTTGATCTTGCTACCAGCCGGTTTCCACTGTGCGGAGAGCTGAAAACTCAGCAGAACAGCAAAGAGTAAAGTAATTGTATTTCTCATAGTAAATGCTATTAGGGTCATTTTTAAATTTCGTTTGAAAATAGCTTCATTGTCCCATTGAATCCTGTTTTAAAAATTCAATGGCACCCATATAGCATTCCAAGTACCATCTTTTTGCGGTGAAGGGCACGATAATTTGTTTCAAAATACCTTACAATCTGTTCAAAAAGTGCATTTTCCAGAATCTTGATTGGAATTATGCAACAATTTGAAGCAAAATGACACGCTTTGTTGTTCTCTAAATCCATAATATTGTAAAACAGCAATGAGGTCTATGAAGAAGGGTATTTGGTTTGTTTTTTGGATATTCCTTTGCTCATTTTATTGGGCAACCGGTCAGGAATTTTATTTTAAGAATTACAAAGCGGAAGATGGTCTTTCCCATAACACCGTTCTTAGTTCCCTACAAGATGAGCGTGGTTTTTTGTGGTTTGGAACCAAGGATGGCCTTAACCGTTTCGATGGATATTCTTTCAAAATTTTTCAATACGATGCCAACAATCCAAAAAGTTTAGGCAGCAATTTCATTGAATGTCTTCACGAATACAAGGGCAAGTTATGGGTCGGTACAGATAGTGGACTGTTCAGCTATGATGAGCGCCATGAGAGTTTTGAGGCCATTGACGCTTCAATGGGTCTCCCTATTCTTGACATAGACCATGATGACGAGGGAAACCTATGGTTCATATCTGGTCAATCCTTGGTTAAATATGAGGTAGAAAGCCAAAAATCTACACGATATGATGCAGAAAAGCACTTTCAAGTAGAGGACATCACTAGAGATATTGATGGAAACATCTGGGCTGCCCATGATAATTCCCTGCACTTGTATGATAGCGATTCAAAGAGTTTCAAAAACTTCGAAATCACCTTAAATGAATCAACTTCCCCATTGTTGCGGATAAGCAAAATAGAAGCGCTAGACAGCAACACTTTATTGGTGGGCACACAAAGTCACGGCTTGCTCTCTTTTAACACTTCAAACCAAAACGTTATCAAGCTGTTGTATGCTGATGAAGATCAGCTATATGTACGAGGAATTTCCATAAAAAATGAGGATGAGCTTTGGGTGGCCACGGAATCAGGGCTTTTTATCTACAGCATAGAAAACGGAACTTACATCAACCTCAAAAAAAGCATTAATGATCCGTATGCCCTTTCTGACAATGCCCTTTATTGTGTCACTGTAGATAATGAGGACGGGGTATGGATCGGAAGTTATTTTGGTGGTATTAATTACTACCCAAAACAATACACCCAGTTCAACAAGTTTTTCCCCATACCCGGTGAAAACTCAATAAGCGGAAATGCGGTGCGAGAAATCATCAAAGATCGTCTAGGGAATCTTTGGATTGGAACTGAAGATGCGGGACTTAATAAATACAACCCAAGAACAGGGCTTTTTACAAATTATGCACCATCAGAATCGGACCAAACACTTTCCTATTATAACATTCATGCTCTTTTTCCCAAAGGAAACCGTTTATGGGTAGGTACTTTTCAGCATGGGTTGGACATAATGGACATAACTACCGGGAAGGTAGTAAAGCATTACGGGCGGGGTGATGGCCATGGACTTTCCAGTGATTTCATTTTCAGTCTATATGAGGATGATTTTGGGAATTTGTTTGTGGTAACAGATTCAGGGATTCAAACCTACGACCATGAAACCGACATGTTCACGACTATTGATGCCTTTTCTGAAGACACACATTTTACTGCCGTAATGAGAGATTCTAGTGGTGTGCTTTGGGCAGGTACCTATTGGGACGGTCTGGTTACTTTTAATCCAAAGACCAAAAAGAAAAGAATCTATAGGCATGACATAAATGATCAGAATAGTATTAGTGGGAACAATGTCAATGGAATATTTCAAGATAGCAGTAACCGAATTTGGATCACCACCGAATATGGCCTTAACCTTTATCGAGAAGAAACAAATGATTTTAAAACCTACACGGTTGGGGATGGTTTTCCCAGTAATGTGTTCTACTCCATAATTGAGGTTGGGGAATGGCTATGGATCAGTACCTCCAAAGGTTTGGTTGAATTTAACCCAGAAACTGAGGAAAAACGAGTTTACACAAAGGCCAATGGTTTGTTGAGCGACCAGTTCAATTACAATTCTGCCTATAAAGATGATAATGGTACGCTTTACTTTGGCAGTGTTGCGGGTTTGGTAAGTTTCAATCCTTCAAGTTTTAAAGAGAATTCGGAGCAATCCCCAATTTACCTGACAAGCTTACAAATCAACAACACAGAGGTGGATGTGTCGGTTAAGGGGTCACCTTTACAAGAATCATTGATTTGGGCTGATAAAATCAATTTAAAGCCCAACCAAGCATCTTTTAGTATTGGTTTTGCAGCTCTGGGTTACGCTGCTCCGGAGACCACCGAGTACTGGTATCGGATGGAGGGATTGAACGACGATTGGATCAGTCTAAAAAAGAGCCACAATGTATCTTTTACCGAAATTCCGGCAGGAAACTATGTTTTCAAAGTAAAATCCAAAAATTACGATGGTACTTGGAGTAAGGAATCCAAAGCTTTACAAATAAAAGTCCTTCCCATATTCTGGAAAAGCAATCTAGCCTACGCTCTATATACATTTTTGATCGCAACCTTGGCAATATTAGGGTTTAGACTATATCACCAAAGGAACAAGATCAAAAATATCCAGAGAATACGTCAGTTGAACTATAAGAAGGAGAAAGAACTGTACGAGGCAAAAATTGAATTCTTCACCAATATTTCCCATGAAATACGTACCCCGTTGACATTGATAAAAAGTCCATTGGAAAAAGTACTCAACAAGGCCAAGGAATTACCGGGTGTATCCGAAAATCTTAACATCATTGAAAAGAACACAAATCGATTGTTGGACCTTGTGAACCAACTGCTGGATTTTAGAAAAACTGAAACCGAACGGGTAAACCTTACGTTTGTGGAGACCAATATTACAGAGTTGGTTAAAAAGACCTTAGAACGATTTAGTGAAGCTATTGAGGAGCGGAAAATCAATTTTAAATTGAACACGGACAATCATGATATCTATGCCTATGTGGATGCAGAGGCCCTTCGGAAAATACTGAGCAATCTCTTTGGGAATGCCATAAAATATGCCGACAGGAATGTTAACGTGCACCTAAAGACCAGCACGGAAGGATTGATATTGACCATTGCCAATGATGGGAATTTAATTCCCACGCATTTAAAAGAAACCATTTTTGAACCTTTCTATAGAGTATCGGGGGTGGAGAATCAGTCTGGGACTGGAATTGGACTTGCATTGGCTAGATCGCTCACAGAAATGCACCAAGGAAGCTTAACACTTGACGCCAGTAGTGGAATCGAAAACTGTTTTGTGCTGGTGTTGCCCATCCGACAAGAAAAGGAATTTGTGCTCTGGCCCAAAAGAATGGATCAAAGGTTCCAAAGTGACGAACCAGATGAAAGTTTAACAGTATTTGGAAAAACAAGTATCTTACTTGTAGAGGACAGTGAAGAACTCCTGGATTTTATTGCCAAAGAATTGAAAGAGGAGTATACTGTTTTTAAAGCTTCAGACGGCACAGTTGCCCTTCAGATATTGGAAGTAGAAAACATTCACCTTGTCATCAGTGATGTAATGATGCCCGGTATGGACGGTTTTACATTGTGCAAAAACTTAAAAACCAACTTGGAAACAAGTCATATTCCAGTGATTCTACTCACTTCAAAAAGTGCAATGTCCGCCAAAATGGAGGGGCTTGAGTCTGGTGCCGATGCCTACATGGAAAAACCTTTCTCCATGCGGCACCTAAAGGTGCATATTGCGAACTTGCTAGAAAATAGAAAGCACATTCTGGAACACTACACAAGTTCCCCACTGGCCCATATTAGAAGTATTGCCAATACAAAGACCGATGAAACTTTCATCAAGAAATTGGATGAGGTCATATACGAGAATATGGCGGACCATGACCTTAATGTAGAAGTTTTAGCGGAGATTATGAACATGAGTCGGTCAACCCTATACCGCAAGATTAAGGACATATCCAACCTGAGTCCCAATGAACTAATAAACATTACTCGCCTAAAGAGGTCTGCTGAACTTTTAAAAACAGGGAAATATCGCATTTTTGAGGTAGCGGAAATTGTAGGATACAATTCGGCGACCAGTTTTGGACGCAATTTTCAAAAGCAATTTGAAATGACCCCGACCGAATATATGCAAGGAAAACCTTGAGTTTTTTAATCTGCTACCAAAATCAATTTTTGCAAGCCAGTCACATTTAACATTTAAAATTTTCACCTTATGCGTTTCCAAAAAACAATATGAAAAACCGCTCTTGACCTTCGTTAATCTTTATCGATTCCTAATTGCATTCTTGCGTTGGAAATTATCTTGAAATCCATCTAAAGTTATAACAACAAGGACAATCCAAATTTTATAATTATGGAAGGGCTACGTTCTTCACCAAAGGTTTTATCAATTAATCCATTTCAAACACGTCCAATCATAAATTTTCCCACGAAGTCTGAAGCTTTGTATGGATAAATTAAGACTCATCCTCATTTAGCTTTTCTATGAAATACGATGGAAGGATTCCCAATCGTTTTTTAAAAGCAGAGTAAAATGTGTTAAGGTTATTAAACCCACTTGTAGTAGCTATGTATGCCAGTTTACTGTTACGGTATTCCTTGTCTTCCAACAGTCTGTTAAGAAGATAATTTATTCTAAGCTCGTTAACATAATTATTAAAGTTGGTGTTTTTCTCGTGATTTATCACCTGGGATAGATATTTCTGGTTAGTCTGTAATTGATTGGACAAACTACGAAGGCTGCATTTTGGATCTAGAAAGAAGGTTTCTTCTTCCAACCTATCAAGTTTCGTAAGGATGATATCTTTTATATCCTCATCCAGATAGTTTTTGTTTGAACTTGAAACAATCGGTGGCTCAACAGAATCTTCTTTATTTGCAACAGCAACCTTTTTCTTTTGATTCAGTTTTTCCATGGCAAGTTCCTTTGTTCGGGAATAGAGCAACTTATTCTTCTTTTTAACTTTTAAGTACGAATACGTTGCAAATCCACCAGAAATAAGGGCAAGGGTCAATATAATGGCCAGCAAGTGGTATCTTTCTTCTTGTGATTGAGACTTGATTTCCAGTATTTCCTTTTGCTTCGAAATCTCTGAAATCCTTTGTCTAGCCTCCAGTATTTTTAATTTTTGCTCAGATTCTACCGAGAAAAGAGAATCACTTACCGATTGGTACAGATTGGAAAAAAATATTGACTCATCGGTATTGCCCCTTAATTGGTTGATTTCGGAAAGACTTTTGCTTACTTCTTTTACAACATCAAAAGCCTTGATTGTATTTGCCGTTTGATAGGCTTTGTAATAATCGTTCATGGCACATGTTGTGTCTTTTTGTTTTAAATGTAAATCCGCCATTAAAACATACAATCTTGGCTTTCTAAATCTGTAGTTGTTATATTCAATCAACTTCAATGCCTCAATTAAAAACTCCTCAGCTTTTTCCAGCTCGGATTCTTCTATATAAATATCGGCAATGTTCATATAAACCACACTTTGTATGTAACTGCCCGGTGCTTCCACCAATTTTTCTAGATCTAGATAAAGATCATAAATCTCACGTGCCTTTTTGCTCCCTTCTAGCTTATGGGTCATTCTGGCTATCTCATCGATCTTTGGAAAAACAAACCTTGTTTCCTTAAGTTCCAATATATAATCAAGACCGTTCAAGCAATTCTCAAGTGCTTTTTCGTATTCACCCAGCCTTAGGTAAAAATGGGAGATTGCGGAGTACGCGCGCATGAGGGTGTAGGGGTCATCAATAGCTTCGCCGTGTTCGAGGAGGTTTAGGGCTATCTCGTATGCTAGATCATAATCGCCCCTTTCTGAAAATATGTAAGATCTAAAGGTTTCGCAATCAGCTTTAATTTTGTGGAAGGTCTCATAATTTTCGTATGATTCCAGTTGATTGAGCAGATCCACGGACTTATCAAACTCACCTTTAACAAAAAAAATAAAGGCTTGGTTCAACAGAGTTCTAAAATAGCCTTGTTCATAATTTATTTCCAGAGAAAATATTCGTGCCTCATCATTATACTCTTTGGCAAGTTCGCTTGATTTAAAAATAAAATGTGTGAACAAATCAAAACAAGCGTTGACCCTATCTTCACCACTTGAATTTGCCCTTACTTCCAAGAGTTCCTCCAAAGTTGGAAAGTGGTGGTTTTCCACCATTTCCCTTATCCCATTTAAATAGTGTCCAAGCCTATCAGATGACACCTCTTGGCCATTGACCGGTGCCATAATTAAAAAAAGTAGTAATATCTTGACCTGTTTAAACAACATCGTACTTTACTGCGTTATGGTTGGCTTGTTTTGTTTTTTTACCAACAGGTGATTGCTCATAGGCTTCATGGTTAAATTCCCCCAGCCTCTTTTTTTTATTTAAAGTGAGATACCTCACTTGTTATCATTTTTTTTGGAACGAGAAATATATTCATAGTAAGTTTATTACAAATATTAGCAATAATACCTACAAAGAAAAAGCAATGTTGGATTACGACAACATTGCTTTTAGACTAACATGAATCAAAATTCAACTAACTCAAAATTTTACGGATCTCGATCCAATTCTTTAACTTATGAGATAAGTAAAAACTTTGCTGTAAAATTAACTTCCATGAATTTAACATATCTCTAACACCTATTGCGGCATATTACAAAAAACAAAACTCAAATTCATGAATTTTAAGCCTTGTTCATTTTAAAGGTGGAATTTTTGCGTTTTTCTTGATTTTGTACTCAAATAAATTCTTGGTGCTATTGTATTATGGACACTTTATTGCCTTTAAAAACCAATAGTTTTCCCTTGTTCTGTGTTACAAAGAACAAGCTATTGCCCTCAGCATTTTTTACCTGGGCCATTGCTTTTGCATCTCCTGGAACTAGAAACCCACTTCTTGTTGTTTCTATGGACTCAAAACCACCTTTTCCGTCTCCTTTTAAGAAAATACCGTTTAAAGCATCATATCTTCCAATAAAGATTTCATTGCCAAAATCATTGCCCACACCAAGAATATCATCAATTCCGTCTCCATCAATATCGGTCAACAACAAATCCTTCAAAGGTGCCAATTGGGCTTCAACGGGAAGGGGGTGGATAGCAAATTTGCCGTTGCCCAAATTCTCCAGATAAATACTCTTATCATAATTCCCTTGCAGTATCAGGGCATTCTCAAATTCATCTTCATTGAACATTGTACTTAAAGTGGCTTCTGCATATTCCCTGAAGTAATTAAACTTGCCCCTGAACATAGGACTTTGCACATTTATATCTCCCCAAAAATTTACAGGATAAGGCTTATAGCCCCCATTTTTATCTTTAAAATATGCAAAACAGATGGGGTCTTGACTCCCATTATTATCAAAATCTTTTGACACCAAGTGCACAGGTCTTTCGGCAGATGGCTGGTAAAAATTGTTCCGGCCCAGATTGCCCGCTACAAAATCAAGGTCTCCATCACCGTCCATGTCCCGGGCCCGAATAGCTTCCCACCAACCCAAATGGGACTCAATACCTGTTTCTTCAATTTTGCTGAAGGAGGTCAGTTGATTTTTGAAAAAACTAATGGGCATAAACTCTCCCAAAACCACCAAATCCTGCAATTGATCGCCATCATAATCTGCCCAAATGGCATCTGTTACCATTCCCACATTTCTCAGTTGGGGTGCATATTCGTCCGTAACATCCTTTAATGTGCCATTGTAATTTTTTAATAAAAAGCTTCTTTCGGGCAATGGATATTTACCTACTGGGGTTCTACCTCCCACAAATAAGTCCACAAATCCGTCACCATCAAAATCCGCGGCTTTAACAACCGATCCACTAGCATGTATTGCTGGAATGCGACTTTGGTCATGGGCAAAATTTCCTTTTCCATCATTTAATAAAACCCGATCTGCATAGAATTCACTATCAGCAGCAAATTCATTGCTACCGGAAACCATGTAAAGATCTAAATCCCCATCATTGTCAATATCGAACAGTTCCATTCCTTCTTCCTCATAGCCCATATCCGTTGCATTGGTGAACATTGCACTTTCTGTAAAGTTTCCATGGGCATCTTGGAGAAGCAAAGTGGGAGAATGCCCGGCAGAGCTTCCAATAATGACATCCTCCAAAGAATCTCCATTGATGTCCCCAACTACAAGACAAGGTCCATTTTGGGTTAATTTGTGGGGAAGGGTTCTTTGTTGCGAACTGAAGTCCACAAAATCTTGTTCCTTGTGTTTGAAATTGATGCCCAACTCGCTTGAAATCTCAGTTACTATTTCTTGCCTTGGATTTGATTTCAACTTCCTTGAATCAGGATCATCCATTGCTTTGCTGGCACTATGATCAATATGTACCACTTGATTGGATGGAACGTTGTTCAATTTGCTATAATTTCCATCTGGCCACTGAATTTCAATGTCCGAAATGCTGTTATGCGACCCCACACCAAAGTGAATTGTAGGATCAACCGAGGACATATAGCCCCTAGTAAGATAGTGCTGGTAGTATTGTGCTTGTTTTTCGCCATAACGGATCAGAACTTTTGTGCCGATGGCCAAGGGGTTTTTGGCATCACCCTTTAATTGAATGCGCAGGTAGTTTGCATTCTCGTATTTTGGTAATTCAGAGCGGTTTTCGAAAATAAACGCTTCCTCATTAATATTGTTCACCACATAATCCAGGTCTCCGTCTCCGTCCAAATCAGCGTATGCCGCCCCATTGGAAAAAGAAGGAATATTTAATCCCCATTCATCCCCTACTTCCTCAAAGGTCCAATCCCCTTTGTTTTTATAGGCATAGTTGGGGATTTTGACCACTGGAATGGAATCCAAGATTTGTTTGGGACTAAGAAACGATGAGGCTCCCAATCTAAAATCTCCAAAATCCCTGTCCGTGACATCTCTGGGAAATCCGTTGGTTACCAATAGATCCCTAAATCCGTCATTGTCCACATCAATTAAAAGTGGCGACCAACTCCAGTCCGTTTTTGATATTCCGGCCATTAGGCCGACTTCACTAAAATTTCCTTCGGGTCCAGAGCCCTTGTGCAGCATGTTGCGCATGTATTGATACTGATAATCGTATCGCTCGTTAAGAATATATTCGAGGTAGTTGGTGTTTCCAATTGTAGTTTTCATCCGTTGGTTGGTCTCGCCCAACATATCAAGGGTGATAATATCCAACAGACCATCATTGTCATAATCAGCAATATCGGACCCCATGGAAAACTTGCTTTGGTGCTTTATATATTCTTCAATATTGTTGGTGAATGTTCCATCTCCATTATTGATGTAGAGCAAATTATTGGTCAAGTAGTCGTTACTCACATGAATGTCCGGCCAGCCATCATAATTAATGTCCGATATGGCCAATCCCAGGCCAAAACCTTCATATACAATACCAGCTTCAATGGTTACATCACTAAAAGTTCCATCTCCGTTGTTGTGGTACAATCTATCATTGCTTATCGCAGAGCCATCATTTATTTTTGGGCGGTAATTTGTGGGAAGCGTATGCACTTGCTGGTTGTTGAGCACATACAAATCCAAAAAACCATCTTTATCATAATCAAAGAAGGTGGCATTCATACTGTTCCTAGCGTCATCAATGCCATACTTGCCCGCCATTTCACGAAATATGGGGACTCCATTTTTATTAAGGCCCTGGTGTACAAAAAGTAAATTTTTGGTCAGTTCGCTCTCATTTTTCATTGCGGTGCAAACATAAATATCCAGCCAACCATCCAAATTAACATCAACCACCGCAACCCCAGTACACCAATGCTCGCTTGCCTCGATACCGGATTCTTGGCCAACATCCTTGAATCTAAAATCGCTTTGGTTCAAGTACAGTTTGTTTGCTACTTGATTTCCGGTAAAAAAAATATCGCTCTTACCATCGTTGTTGAAATCTCCGATGGCCACTCCCCCTCCATTAAAAATGTATTCGTTGGTGAGGATATTGAAGCTATCGGTCTCAACGATTTTATTGTTAAAGCCTATTCCCGTCCTTTTAGCAGGTACTTGCCTGAACAAGGCCGAATCATCTTTTTTACATGAAACGAATAGAACACCGATGCATAAAAGCGTGAAAATCTTTCTCATGGGAAACTGGATTATTCATTTAGGCAACAGGGTATTTCTTATACTGATATAACCCTGCTATTCTGAATGATAAAATACCCTAAAAGGCCTTGACTTTTAATCAAGGCCTTTGGGGTTTATTGGATTCTAAAATAACAATTCTTTCTAATAAGCCGGATCCTGGGTAAGGGTTGGCTGTCCATCCAATGCAGACCTATCTATGGCCTCTATTGGAATCGGGAAAAACTCGTTTTTGTTCTCCTCAAAGCTACTGCCCTGCAAGTATGTCCTGTGTTCCGACTCACTCTGAATGTAGGCATTTAATACTTCAGCTGCCACTCCCCAACGCTGAAGATCAAAGAAGCGGTGGCCTTCCATTGCAAACTCCAATCTACTTTCAAAGCGTACGGCATCACGGGCCAAATCTTGATCGGTCCAAGGCGTGTCATAGGTGCTTATTTCGTAATTCGCTGCATATTGGCCATCAACAATGGTAAAGTCATTACGCTCTTCTCCTTGCGTGGCCAAAGGCACAAAACCTTCTGGGTTCGCTGCTCTAGTTCTGATCATGTTTACCAACTCGCGCGCTCTTTCAAGGTCTCCAAGTTCAACTTCGGCTTCTGCAAGCCAAAGAATAATCATGTCCAATCGCATTATTCTATAATTGTTGGCAGAAAGATTACCCCATCCCCCTTGACCAAATGCTTCTGGTTCGGCCACATGTTTCATACTGAAAAATGGACCGGCGTAGGTAAGATCACGAACAAAATCTGTCTGGTAAATTTTAAAGCCTTTGTAAAGGATACCAGGCCTACCAACGGTGTGGTCTATTCGTGGATCTAGAGGGCCTGTATAGTCAGAAAGGGTTGTGGTTTCATCAACAGTTGCGGGCACATCTTCATTATCAAAAGTGTCCAACATTGGAAGCCCTGATTCAGTCTTGTATGCATTTACCAAGTTTTGGGAAACTTGATAGAATCCACAGCATCCCCAAGGGTCGGTGTAAGGATGTGCAAGACCTATCCCCCTATTTGCTGCATCTCCTGATGCACTATTGATGGCATATTGAACCTCAAATATGGATTCTGAATTGTTTCGTGTGGCCACCAAAAAGTTATCTTGAAAATTGTCAACCAACGAGAAAGGACCATTGTCCAGAATATCATCTAAAATGGTTTTGGCCTCTTGCAATTTAGCAGTGTTGGCGGATCCATCTGAATTCCAACCTTGGTACATTTTAGCCTTGGCCAAGAAAGCCATAGCTGCCCATCTAGTAGGCCTTCCCACATCACCTTGACTTTCAGGTAAAACGGCTGCAGCAGCTTCAAAATCCGCTTCGATAAATGGCCATATTTCCACATCATTGGGCACCTTTGTACTTTCAAGGTCGTTCAAATCAAAGGCTTCATCATTGATATAGGTTGGCATTCTCCACATTTTCCTTGCTTCAAAATGAAACAGTCCTCTTAAGAAACGGGCTTCTGCAATTATCTGTTGTTTTTGTTCATCAGTAGCATCTTCAACCTTTTCCAACGTGGTAATTACGTTATTGGTAGCTGCAACTCCTTTGTAAAGTCCCCGCCACTTATCTCTAATGTGCACATTGAATGATTGAAAGTCATACGCTTCTATAAAAGACTGCTCCGGTTGATCACCCGCATCAGTTCCTTTTAAAGCATCATCCGAAGCTAAATTAAACACCCAGTTATGAATATCATTGTGCCATGTCTGACCTGTAAGTCCTCCACCAGGAACCATGGTATAGGCCCCTAGCAAAAGTCCGTTTACACCATCAAGGGTAGCGACGTCTCCTTCACTAAACTGCCCTTCTGGTTGTCTGTCCAAAAAATCGTCTTTGCAGCTCAGCATCAAAACAAGTGAGCCGAGCATTACAAAAAATATTGAGATTATCTTTTTCATCTGTATAAACATTAAATTTTTCATTATTTAAAAGTAACATTCAGTCCTAAAATCACTGTTTTTGCCACAGGTTGGGCACCACCATCATAACCAAGGGTTAGGTTTCTTCTAGAGTCATCCCTGTCTATTGACCTTGCATCATCTGCACTTACCAATTGAACTTCTGGGTTAAGCCCGGAGTATTTGGTAAAGGTGAACATGTTTTGACCTTGGACATAGAGTTGAGCTCTGGAGAGACCAATTGAGGATAAAATCTTATCAGGGAAATTATACGTCAATTGAATGTTCTTAATCCTGAAAAAACTACCATCTTCAATAAGATAAGAAGAAGGTCTACTACTAATTTGATCGTTAGCATCCATAATAGGTGAAGTAGCGTTAGGATTGGCAGCTACCCAAGTACTTGGATCAGCAGTGGGGTTTGTAGGCTGCCATGCATCATATAGCGCTCTTCTACTTCTGTTCCCCTGAAAGGTATTGAAGTCCGCAAAATATCTCACGTAGTTGAAGACATCGTTTCCTTGGGAACCATTTCCAAATATATTCAAGTCCAGATTTTTATAACTCAAATTAACATTTATCCCATATGTGAAATCTGGATGTGGGGTTCCAATAACTGTACGATCATCATCGTTTATCACCCCATCATTGTTCACATCGGCCATTCTAAATTTTCCTGGGGCATTATAATCGCCATAGGGCGCCCACGCATCAGCTTCGGCTTGTGACTGGAAAATTCCGAGTACCTTAAAGCCATAGAAAGAGGACAATGGCAAGCCAGCTTCTGTAATGGACAGGGCCGGAATTCTTCTACTTTCACCAAAAATCCTTGTGCTTTCGCCTTCCAGTTGATCAACATTGTTTTTATAAGTAGAAACGTTGGCGCTTACCTCATAGGAGAAATCTCCTTTTCTGTCGCCGTAGCTAATTCCCAGATCAACACCTTTGTTCGTCATTTGTCCTACGTTAAATGCAGGTTCATCTGCTTGCCCTGCGGTATAGGTTACCGGAACGTTGATAAGCATGTCTGAGGTAACTCTTTTCCACAAATCCAAGTTAACGGACAGCTTATTGTCCAGCATCACCAAGTCCAAACCAAGGTTGTTTGAAGTGGTCGCCTCCCACTTGGCATTGGGGTTACCAAAAGCTCGCGGGGAAAAACCAATTCGGGGCGATCCAGTAGATCCATCAATGGGGTAGCCCGCTGTAATAATATCGGAGCGATATGTAGTATAGGCATTGTAGTCCCCAATTTGCTGGTTACCTGTTTTACCCCAACCGTATCGAAGTTTTAAATCGTCTATCCAAGTAACACTATCCATGAAGTTTTCTTCAGAGACCCTCCAACCCGCACTAAAGGCTGGAAAAAAGGCACTTCTCGATGCTTGTTGAAACCTAGAGGAGGAATCGTTCCTTAAAATTACCTGGGCCAAATATTTACCATCATAGTCATAGTTTAATTGACCAAACTGAGACCACAAAGAATAATCTTGCCAAACAAAGCCTCTATTGGTAGAGGTAGTAGCATCACCTAAATCCAAATAACTAAGGATATTGGTTGTTTCAAAAGCAAATCTTTGTCTGCTTGCCTCTAGCCGCTCTTCAAACTGTTGAATTGATTCTACACCAACGTATGCCTTAAAATTGTGTATTTCATTTAAAGTTTTTGCATACGTCAAGGTATTTGTCCATGTCCATTGGTATTCATATTGTTCCCTAGCGGTTGAACTATTGATAAAGTTACCCTCAACATATTCTGGTTGTGGACGTCCTAAATCCCTTTCCCTTTGCACACGGGCATCAACACCAAAACTGGAACGTACCTCTAGATTTGGCAATAGCTCATAGTTTACATAGGCATTTCCCAAAAGGCGCAAACCATATCTTCTATCATCCTTGTCTCTTTGTAATCTTGCATACGGGTTAAAGTTATTTCCCAAATTGGCACCTCTACTTCCAGCAAAGTTTCCTGCTATATCATAAATGGGCAGCAGCGGATGGTGTTTGTATGCCCCGGAAACAGGACTTTGCTCATCATTATTGGAAACAAACCCTTTAAGATTATCAAAAGAAGCTGTGAAGTTTTCGCCAATGGTCAATTTTTTGTTCAAAGCTTTAAACTCAGTATTGGCCCTTAGCGATACCCGGTCATAGCTAAAGAATTTAATGATACTATTTTGGGAGAAATATCCAAGGGTAAAAGCGTATCGTGCATTCTCAGTTGCTCCAGAAGCCGATATATTGTGATTTAAGATTGGAGCCGACCTGGATATCTCTTGCCACCAATCGGTATCGGCTGAACGTGTAATTGCATAAATATTGCCTTCTTCCAAGGCATATAGGTCTGGATCTACACCTGGGTCACCTTCATTGGCACCGCTCGGAAACACATAATCCGGTATGGTTACTTCGCCATTAGGACCAAATGTATACTGGCCATGACTAGGTGTTTTTCCGGCATATAAATCCGCCAGATACAAATAGTTGCCCAACTCCCTAGCATTCAAAGCCTCCACGTCATTAGCAGGAGACTGGATACCATAGTATGTGCTATATTCTATAGTGGGTTTGCCTACTTTACCTTTTTTAGTGGTAATGATAATAACCCCATTTGCCGCCCTAGAACCATATATGGAGGCGGAAGAAGCATCTTTTAATACCTGCAACGACTCAATATCGTTAGGATTTAGGTTGGATTGCTGCTGCGACGGAACGCCATCAATAATGTACAGGGGATCGTTATTGCCCAATGTACCAAAACCACGAATACGGACAGTTGCTCCACCGCCGGGTTTAGCATCATTGACAATGGTAACCCCTGCGGCCCTACCTTGCAATTGTTGTGAAAAAGTTGTGGCAGGCACGGACTGCATCTCTTCAGTGTCCACTACGGTTACAGCACCTGTTAAATCTTTTTTGGCCTGCGAACCATATCCTGTTACAACAATCTCATCCAATCGATTTGCATCTTCTTCCATGGTTACATCGATTGTGGTCTGCCCATTTACGGCAACTTCTGTTGTTCTGTACCCTATGTAACTTATTACCAGGGTAGCATCACTATCAGCCTCAATGGTGTACTTACCATCAAAATCGGTTTGGGTTCCAGTTACTGTTCCCTTTACCACTACGTTGGCCCCTGGCAAGGGTCCTGTCTCATCAGACACCGTACCCGTAATAGTTTGGGTTTGGGCATGTGCAAGACCCATACAAAGTACAGCTGCCAAAAAAGTAATTGTCTTGAAAAAAGGTTTTTTCATAATTAAATTTTAGGTTGGTTTAGTTAATTAGTTTTGTTTTCATCAACTACGATGAAGAATTAATTTAAGTGTAGTAAACTTAATTTTTAAAGGCCTTACTTGGTGAGATTAACGCCATTATACGCCTTCAAATTCATGAATTTTATAATAAAAGAGATAAAATTTTATGTATTTGTAAATTTTTGTCTTAAAAACAAAACCTCGTGGGTTTTTGAAAAAAATCCAAAACCAATGGTTTTATGTGATGAGATTTCCGTTTTCATCCCATACAGCAATTTCATTTCGGGTACTTTGGTCAATACATTTTGCGATCCATTCAGGGTCATATTCCATACCATGCTGGTCCAAAACTTCTTGTGGAACACCATCCCAAATATTGGGTTGATTTCCCTTATAGCCCAAGTCGGCTATACCAACTTTTGAGGTATAATATCCAGTTACCGTTAAATTGCGCATAAGGGCAAAAAATTGAATTTCCAAAGGTTGTTCATCCAAAGGAATATCAATATCATGAAAGGCTATGGTGTCTAAAATTTGTTTTTGCTGCCCTATTGAAGCGGCCTTAAATTCTTGATTAAATAGCGTATTGCATTTATGGTCCAGCCACATGAGCCCCCCTTTTAGCGTAAGCTGTAATTCTGGAATGTCCTTGGCCATAAATTCGATGAACTCTGGCACTTCGGCCTCTATTGGGCCGCCATGGGGCTCTTTTGGAGGTAGAATGATGGTACTTAAAACTGCTATGGTCTCCAACTCATGTTCGTTGAAAAACTGCTCACTATTTAGCTTTTCAATGCGTTCCAATTCTTCTGGGGTCCTTCCAAAGTGGGCAACATCCGTTTTCTTGGGAATGTCCAAATCGGTGTCAGGTTTACAACCATGGAATGCCATGGCAGATGCTCCTGCACCTAAAATGATGGTCTGTATACTTTTTCTTCTATCCATCTATTATAAATTTTGTTGCTTTAACTGTTCAATGATATAATCTGATGCACGCCATGACAACGCCAAAATGGTCCATGTACAGTTTTTGTCGGCCTGTGATGTAAAAGGCCCTGCATCTACAATAAATACATTGTCCACATCGTGCAATTGGTTGAATTTGTTCGTCACCGAGGTTTTGGAGTCATTGCCCATACGGGTAGTACCTACCTCATGGATAATTCTACCTGGCGCAAGCAAACCATAATCAATGTCGGCAGTAGGCTTGTCACCAAGAGCTTCACCTCCCATATTATGAATGATTTCCTCAAAAGTATCCTGCATGTGCTTGGCCTGTTTTACCTCCAGATCAGACCATTTGTAATTGAACTGTAGCACTGGTATTCCAAATTGGTCAACGGTACTAGTATCTATCTCACAGTAGTTTTCTTTTCGGGCAATACCCTCTCCACGCCCTGCCATATGTATCACTGAGCCATAATATTTTTTTACATCATCACGAAGAACATCACCGTAGCCACCAACATTGAGACCGAAAAACTTATTGAATTCATTGGTATTAAAACCAAAACCATAGTTGGGTTGCCGCATGCCTCCACCTATTTCAATGTGGTACCCACGAGGAAAATCCAACTTACTATTGTCTCCCCACCAAGGGGAGTAGACATGCATCCCTCCTGTGCCGTCCTCGTTATAAGAAACTTTGCGGTTCATTAGCCCCGGAATGAAGGCTGAACGACTAGCTCCTGTGGAGTCATGCAAATACTTGCCCACATGGTCACTACTATTGCCCAATCCGTTTGGATGTTGTTTACTTTTGGAATTCAGCAATATACGGGCAGAACTACAGGCCGAAGCTGCAAGTACAACCACTTTTCCACGGAGCTTGTACTCCTTTCTATCATCTTTACTGATATAGGATACTCCTGTGGCCTTGCCTTCCTCATTGGTGGTTACCTCACGGACCACCGAATTGACAAACAGTTTGATTTTACCACCATTTTTTTGCGCAGGGAATATTAAACAGCTTCCAGATGAAAAATCGGCATATACTGAACATGATCTTGAACACTGTCCACAATAAAAGCATATGCCTCTTTCTTTATTTATGCGTTTCGTAAGCATGGAAAGACGACCAGGTATGACCGGCACTCCCGATTTTTTGGCCCCCTGTATGTAAAAGAGTTCATGGAGCCTTGGTTTGGGAGGGGGCAGAAAAAAACCATCTGGGTCATTTTCCAAGCCTTCGTTGGTTCCGTAAACACCAATGAGCTTATCCACCTTATCATAATAGGGCTTCACATCCTCATACCCGATTGGCCAGTCTTCCCCATGTCCATCGCGGGTTTTTCCTTTAAAATCCTTAGGGCCAAACCGAAGCGATATCCTGCCCCAATGATTTGTTCGTCCTCCCAACATATGGGAACGAAACCAATCGAATTTTGTCCCAGGCTCGTGCGTATATGGCTCGCCTTCAATTTCCCAACCACCGTAAGCCATATCCCAGCCTCCAAATGGTCTTGTGGTACCCGCTCCTCTATTTGGGGATTCATACGGCCATTTTAACTGGGTCATGGTTTTAGGGTCGGCCGGATCAAAAAATGGTCCCGCCTCTACAACGGCAACGTTGAAACCAGCATCTGCCAACTGTTTGGTGGCCATACCACCTCCTGCTCCAGAACCAACAATAATTACATCGTATAATTCTGGTGCCTCTTTGATTTGCATAATAAACTTTTTGATTAATGATTTGAGGAAATGTACCATTAACACAAAAAAGACTTGTCAATTCAATAACAAAGTGCACTCAAATTCAAGAATTTTATAAAATTGTAGAGGTATAAATGAAAAAGTAATGGATTTTTTAATTCCTAAGGCAGGGTAATGTTTTTATGGACTAGTTTTTGTGTTCTGCAATATCCCGTCCACATATACACCTATTAAATGTGTCCTAATTTTAATTGAAGTCTCTGCACTGTCTGCATCCAATTTTACTTTCATCGTTTGGGATGGAAAAAGGGGCATATGGCAGCTTATGCAATTATCCAGATTTTGGGAAATAAGATTTTCAGTGTTGTGCAAGTTCTTTGGAGATGCATGGCATTCAATACATTTAGAATTAAAATGCTCTGTCTTTCCCCTTTGGTTTTTATGGGGGTCATGGCATGTAGTACAACTCATGGCCTCAGAATTTTTAAAGCACTGGCTGCTTTTTAACAAGCCATATTGGTTACCATGCACATCAAGTTTAGACTCTGGCCTTCCAAAACGGTAGTTTCTCGTGTAGGTGTCCAGTTGTTCCCCAACCACAAAGGAAAAAGGGTTATCCTTTATCTGTATTGCACGCAGTCCTGAATGACATTGCACACAAACATCCATTTTTAATTGTCGTGACAAAGTATCGATCTTAATTACCACGTCAGATTTCAGTTCTCCAAGAATTCCATTTCTGTATGCTACATGTTTTTTTAACGGGCCGTGACAGCGCTCACAATCAATGCCGTACATAAAAGATTCCCTTTCATATAAATTGGAATTACCCTTTCTGTCCTTATTTTGGGCAAATGTGGTGTGACATTTAATACAATTGTCATTTACCGGTCTCTTATATTTATGGTTGGGAAAGCCCGGGCTGTTTATCCAACTATCTGATAAGGTGAAATATGACGCCTGCAACTGAAAAAGCGAGTCACCACTGAAATTCAAATGGGATTGCCCCTTTACCCCAGAACCAATTACCATATCTATTCTGGAAACATCAAGTACTTCGCCGTTGGTTTTAGATTTTATTGCTTGAAAATACCCGTTCTCATCAAAATAGGTATGTACCGTGCCATCTAGCAGCTCTACCTTGTTGGATGACTGGTTAAAATGACCGTGGAGAGTTTCTCCGTCAGCAATGGCAGATGTGTTGAAATGAGCCGTTTTTAGATGATTCTGGTAGATATCTTGATGACAAGGTATACAAGACGCCGATCCAGCAAACTGCTCTCCATTGTAGTGTACGGGCATTGGTTCTGGAACTGTCTGATACTCTTCTTTATCCTGAAAAACTAAGATTATGAAGATAATGGTAAGAACCACTGCCAAAAATAGTATGAAGTCTTTTTTTCTTAGTTTCGAAAACACATGTAAAAATTCAACACATTGACTTAGAATCACTTAAGAAAGGAATTCTTAATGGAAAGGCAAAATACGGGGCTTAAAGCTATTTTAAATATTTGAACAATCAAATTTCAAACACAGAAATCAGGGCTATGCCAAATACAATGCCCTAAAATAGCATTGATCTTAAACTTCCCATGATTGATAAGATTGCAGTGATGTGAAAAGCTTTCCTCATAAAAAAGATTTTGCCAGCCAAATATTTAAAGTTTTCAATGTCTAGTCATTTCCGCATAGACCGAAGAGACACAATGCATCTTTAGTTTACGATGTAAACATATTTGTTGTGAATTATCGCACCCTGGTCTATACCCGTGATTAGTATGTATAAAATTCACCAGCAGACTCCTAATATGTTAAAAAAGAATGTTAGGCTTTGTTAGGGTTCTCTTGTTTTTGAGATAATTCATCATCCACAAAAGCTCTTCTATGATGTACAGAATCCTATAATATGGTTTCATTGTTAGTAGCTCCCTTAAGACTCTTTCATATTTAGAACGAAAGAGCACATCAACCCATTATAATATAGGATTTATTGTAACTAAAAGACCGCTATGTCACACACCATGCAATCAGCAAATGACCTTATAAGCATGTAGAGCCGGATTTTCTATTGTGAAAGGTGCCTACTACTTACCCCCATTAGCCTGTAAATCCGCCAAACAGGCCTCATCCAATTCTGGAATGGTGCCCCCACTTATCATATTGACGAGCCCCTCACCTGTTTCCGCTGTCCAGTACATCAGACAATCCTCGGTGGTACAATGTCTTCCATTGGGCTCATCTTGATGTGCACTTTGCAGTGGAGTGCCTGCGTTCACCAGTCCAAGTAAATGTCCAAGCTCATGGTTAAGTACCGTAGTCTCCAGAACTGTGGTACTAGGGGCCAAAGGTTGCCCGCTGAACCCTTTTATCGTCTCTTCGAACAGCACAAAGGAAGTATTGCGGTAAGCCACACCCAAAACAGAGCCGTTCTCTGTGTTCTCTGAGTATTCCCCATCAAGGAAAAGTCCAAAAACTTTTATGATCTCATCTTGGTTATAGGCTGTACGAATCTCATCTTCAAGACTTCTTATATCAGTAATTGAGTATACATCTTGGCCTGGAGATGAAATTTCAGTAAGTTCAATGGAGATTCCATCAGGCTTGTTAAGTCTCTGTGATAAAAAGCTTTCAAAATTAGCCAAAGTGCTCTCAGTTGGTTTCAATCCGGAAACATAAAATATTTCAATAAAAATTTCGGTGAAATTTGTGTCATCCAATAAATCCGAGGCTGAATCCCCCACCGTCTTTCTGTTCTGTGAAACATCCATTCCATTGGGAAGATTATTTTCAACTGGCCCAGATTCCCCATCAGTGGAACATCCAACAACAATAATTAACAGTAGTAGAGGTAAACCAATCAGTCGCAATAATAATTTATTTTCCAGTGTCATATTTACATAACGAGGATGTACGGCACATAGTATTGTTCCGCACAAAATCGGCGGTGAACACTTGCCTTTTCAATTTGTCAATTACTTTTAATTTGCTTTAACCGGTCGTACCATACTTAAATTATTTTGTGCGTTTATGAGTTGAAACCGTCATTGCATAACATGCAAAAGGGAAAAGACAAAATCCCTTCCCTTTAAAAAAAAACTAACTGAACTAACTATATTTTATCAATAGGCATACAACGAAACCCAGCCTTTCTTGAAATGTTTTCTTTATTCTCTTGTAATTACATAAAAGCAATTACAACATCATTTACCAAATATTTTCCTTCTACTTCCTTTATAGTGCTGCCTGAAGGAATTTCAACCAAAACCCTTGCTTGATCCGCTGGAATCTCAATATTCGCTTTCATGTCCACCCCTTGGGCAACCATTTGGTGCGAAACAATATCATACAAATCAACTTTTTGCTTGCTTTGACACAGATACGTTACCGTTTTCGATTCCTGATGAGGGTTATACATCAAAAACGTAGGGTACGATTCATTTTTATAAAAATCGGTGGCCAAACAATCCAACTTTAGGATTCCCGGCAGATCGGTACTTTCTATAATGGCCCCTGCAATACCTACGTGGCCACTACCGTAGACACTGAACTGGGATACATCAGGATTCTTCGGATTCCAATGAGGGCCGTCCCCAATGGCAATGGGGGCCTCCATATTGGGATAGCCCTCCAAATGCACATTCTTGATCAGTCCTTCATAAGCAATCACCCCCTTTGTGTGCTCTTTTTTGTTGGGCAGGGTCTGATGGTCATCGGCCATTTCGTAGGGATAAAAGAATTTAGAGGCGTTGGCGGCATTCAACATCCACTTTCCAATGGTCGAAGCATATCTAGTATCGTAACGTACCATGGGCACCAAGGGCCACATGGTGTCATAGGTGTTCATTAAAAAGGCAAAGCCCCCATGGTCCACGGTACTGCCTACCAACCCAGATACATCATACCCGTTCCAGTTGTCCAACAGCACTCCCCAACCTTCACGACATACGGAGTCTCCATTAAAAGTCCAATCCAGTACCTTATGGTAATCGTAATTTGTTCCCTGCTCTGCATTCAAACGTGCTGCTGTGTATGCCCCAAAAGGCATTAAAATCTCATAAAAACGGTTTTCTTCCAGGGACAAAAGTGCCTCTAGAGCAGATTTTGCCCCATCAAGATATTTTGGTTCTTTAAATTTTTGATATGCTGCATACAACACATACGCATGTCCTGCTGCGGCATCTTCTTGGTGGCAAATCCAATTATCCTTGGGTTCCATTTCTCCATAATCGAAAAACGTATGTCCATAATTTCCAGCCAATATGGAATCTGCTTCATAAAAACGATCAGCGATGGATTTTTGCAAGCGCTCAAAATCGGGGTGTTGCGGATAGAAATCGGCCACTCCGTAGAATAGTAGGTTGGGATACACGTCATACCACCAGTCCCTGCCATAGCCACCACCCAAGAGGGCCACTTCCGGACAAGTATTGTTCATTATAATGTCCCAGCCTGTTTCTGAGTTAAAATAATTTTTTAGCATGCCCACATAATCCTCTCCGTTTTGGTCGGATTTGTCTATGCCCACCAAGGAGGCGCCTAAAACAGAGCTTATCGTATTCAGGGATTCATGGAACATTCCCTGGTTGTTTTCCGGGCCTTGTCTGGCATCGCCAAGGGCTGTATAGATTCCAAACGTTTCCTGATCAAAATTTTTCTTGCTCCCATCCTTCCAGACCAATGGCCAATACTCGCCGGTTTGGGTACTGTCGTAAACGATTCGGTCATAGGATAATGCCAAGTCTTTAAAATCAAGGATTTCATAAGGCTTCGGCATGTAAGGCATGCTGTCTACGCGTGCAATCGGCTTTTGGGCCACGGACTTCGGTGCTGCTTTTTCATCTTTTTTGCAGGACGTCGCCAAGAACAAAAAAGTCCCTGCTATAGCAGGAAGGATGGTGTTATTCCATTTCATGTTCCAGTTCTTTTTGTTTTTTCAACAATTGTTTAGCAATTATTATGGAAATCAGTTGCAGTGTTCCTATAATCAAAAGGGCATATCGTAAGGCTATCTCGGTGCTTCCAAAATAGGCAAGTGCAAGAAAGGTCAATGCCCCGATAAACCTACCTACATACAATCCAAATTCATGGTTGAGAATATATGAAAACTCGTTTCTTCCCTCAAATTTGGCCAAAACGTCTATCAATTTTAATTGAATGGGAAAATACGCAATATCCAGAATTGGCCGTGCAATCAACAAAAACAACATGAACAGGATGACTCCTGTGGCATTAAACAGCAATCCGTTGAAGAAAGCGGCCAAGAAAAAGCATACCAAACCCACACTAAATATGGCCAGTCTATGCTTTGGTTTGGAATACTTGCCTAAAAGCAGCATGATGAACGCAGCAATCAGGGCTCCGACGGATTGGGCCGTGCCCAAGGTTCCCTCAGAACCAAAAAATGTCATCATTAGCATAGCCGGAGCGGTTACAATAAACCCTTGGGCCAATCCTTTTAAGTACGACATCTGTATCATCTTCTTCCAGACGGGATGAAATTTAAAGTAGAGGAATTTTTCGCTCTTGGGTTTTTCGTACGACCCCATGTGAAAAATCACAGAGGCCAGTATGGTTATGGCAAAAACAACCACGGTGACCATTTGGTAGCGTAAATTAACGCCTTCGTTCGCCAGGGAGTCTCCATTAACAAGATACCAGCCAACCATAATGGGTACAAGTACCCCTGTAACCGTGTAACAGAAAGTATCCAGACCGTAGTAAAAATTACGGGTGAAATCCGTGGTGGTAGTTAGTACCAAATAATCCCTATTGGACCAGTAGAGCCCAAAGGACATTCCCATGATGAGGCCGGCCAGGGTCAACCCCAAATAACTGATCTCATCCAGAGACATCATCACCACCATGGAAACACCGCTGAGGAGCATGCCCAAAGAAAACAGTTTTTTTACATCAATTCGGTTCAACAGGTAGCCATTTACTAGAAAGGTCAAAGGTATTCCGGAGTAAATGGCCAGTTGGTACAACATTACCTTGGCGGGGTCGTTTGAATTTCGCATAATGTAGGAGGCCACAAAAATATCCACCACTGGTAATACAAATGCGTAAACAAGATTGGTGATGATAAGAATTTTGGCACTTCTGGAGAAATCTCCCCATCCTATTCCAATTGATTTTTCCATCTTTTAGCTTAAGGTGTTGAGAATTTGGGTTATGGATAGGGTGGCCAATGCCATGTATTCATCCGAAGCTCCGTAGTACATGTGAATTTCGTCTCCATCCACTACGTGGCCGTTGGTAAAAATGACCTCGCCAAAGAATCCTTCCTTTTCATAGATTTCCTCGGGTTCCATAATGGGTGTTTGCGAGCGTGATATTACTTTGGATGGGTCGTTGAGGTCCAACAACAAAGCACCAAGGCAATATCTGTGTCTGTGGTCCGCCCCGTGATAAATGGCCAGCCATCCTTTTTCTGTTTTTATGGGTGCGGCCCCGGCGCCTAATCTGGCACTATCAAATGCATTGGCACGGGTTCTGGCGATACATTTGTGGTTGCCCCAATGTATTCCATCAGGGGATTCTGCAATCCACATATAGTTTCCACCAAGCTCTGGACTACTGGGCCTATGGAAGGCATAATACCATCCGTTGACTTTCTCTTCAAATAGAGCACAATCTTTATTGTGTGGACTAAAAATCATACCATGGGAAGTAAAATCCTTCCAGTTGGTGGTGGTTTTCAACCCAACACCGACACCTTTGGGAGAAACCATGGTGTAAGTAAGATAGTAGGTGTCCTCTATCTGCGACACACGGCAATCTTCAATTCCATAACTTTCATAAGCACCTTGACCAAAAAGTGGGGGAAATTCATCAGATTCTTTAAAGTTTACGCCATCCGAACTAAACATAATCCTAAGATGGGATATTGTGGTGAGGTACTGTTCGCCATCATAAGTAATGACGCGGGCATCTGAATTGTCCAATTTTGGGTCATCAATGGAAAAGTCCACTATTTTCAACTGCCCCTTTTCGTCATAAATAGGCACAGATACCATTCCTTCTTTTTGTTTTGTGCGTTCGGCCACCCTAAGAACAATGCCTGTTTTTCCATTGAAGGTGAATGCACCGGGATTCAGTAGGCATTCAATAATCATATGGGGCTGGCTTGGTTTTAAGTCCTTTGGGGACAATAAAGGATTTTGCCCATGGCGGGCCACTACCTTCTTCATACGTATGTTTCTTGTGTTAATGGAGAGTAATTCAACCTGTTTGGATAGTGGCAAGTGCTTTACCTGCCACTACCCTTTTCAGGTTTTCTCAGATTTAGTATCCGGGATTTTGGATTATAGAACCTCCTGATTTATCTATGTCTGCTTGGGGGATGGGGTACAAATTATTGTGAGCTTGAAAGTTTTTGCCCAAATCTTGAAGTACGGTCTGTGCAATGCCCCATCGCTTTAGATCATTGAACCTTTGTGATTCAAAACCTAGCTCCACCCTTCTTTCGGATTGGATCCATGCCCGCACCTGGGACTGATCGTTACTATTAGGTCTGTCTGGCAACGTACCCGCAGGTACAACTTCCCCGCTTGCGGTAGGTGTGTTTCGCGCCCTTTCCCTAATTTGATTGATAATGGCAACGGCCTCCAAGGGGTTGCCGCTCTCATTCAGGGCTTCGGCCTTCCAAAGTAGTACATCGGCATAGCGGATGTACACTTTATTTCCAGGCGAGTCTGCATTTCCTTTAAAATCTGTGATAGATCCCAAAATTTTTGGGGAACGCTGGTCCGTAACATTGATGGTGTATTCCAATCGTGGGTCGTTGGGCTCAAATGCCGCCAAAAAATCTTCGGTCGGTGCCAAAAAGCCCCACCCCGTTAAGGCACCCAAACCGTTACCATTGCCCGGATTTTCACCTGATCGGTGATCGTAGGCAAAAATGACCTCTTGTTCGTTAAACTCCATGCCGGCATCAAAGGCATCAAAATAGTTGCCGTTTAGGTCATAAAAGCCCAAGTTGTCCAACTGGGTTATAAAACTTAGAACCTCAGCCCAATTTTCGCTATAAAGGGCCAATTTTGCCTGTAGGGCAATGATGGCTCCCACGGAAACCCTCCACGGGTCTGTGGCATCCTGTTTTACCTGCGGGGCAAGGTCCCTGGCCGTTTGCAAATCGACCCCAATTTGGGCCATTACCTCATCTTTGGGAGCCCTTACCGATACCGAAAAAGCTTCTTCAAACGATTCCGGGGATTTTAAGATCAATGGGACATCACCAAAGTTGTTCACCAAATCAAAATAGTAATAGGCCCGAAGAAAGTACGCCTCGGACAAAAGCTGATCTCTTCTAGCAGAGGATATCCCTGTCTTTTGTACCACTTCATCATCGGTTAAAAAACCTATTGCAAGGTTACTTCTACTGATACCTTCATAGTCGTATGTCCAAATCCCGTTGAATGCCTGATTCTCGGGTGTAAACACAAAGTTCCCGATTTCGTCCATCCAGGCTTGGTCACCGTCCGGATTCCATTTTTTGTTCATGTCATTGGCTGCCATATCCTGCAAAATAATATCGTTACGGAATACGGTACCAAGGTCCCAACGCCATCCGGGTATAATACTGTTCAAGGTATTCCGTAACGGTTGATACGCGGATTCAACCGCAGATTCAACCGTTTCCATGGTAGGATCAGTATCCACTTGTTCCAAAGTAAGCAGACCAATGGGATCGTTGTCGAGTTCGCTGGTGCAGGAAACCACAACCGTGAAAGACAACAGTAGTAAAAAGGTTTTATATAGCTTTTTCATCTTGATTTTTTTTGTGATTAGAATTTAGCATTTAGTCCAAGGAGTACTGAAGCTGAGCTCGGGTAGGTACCCTTATCTATCAAATCCGTGGTTTCTGGATCTAGGCCCGTATAGTCTGTGAAGGTCCAAAGGTTCTGGCCCGAAATATATAGTCTTAGGGCGTTTATGCCGCTGATATCCTTTAGGGTATACCCCAATTCAATGTTCTTGAGCCTGATGTAGGAGGCGTCTTCAACAAAAATACTGGATATCCTGCTGCTGCCATTGTCCTCAAAAGCAACCCGGGGCACACTGTTGGTACTGTTCTCGCCATCCCAGGCATTTAAAATTGCAGTGGTAAAGTTGAACGGTCTTGTATCGTAATCTACGATTTTCTTTCCATCGTTATAGCGGTCTACGCCTTCCACACCTTGAAAAAGAAAGGAAAAATCCCATCCTTTGTAAGAGGAGTTAAATGCCAAACCAAAGGTTAAATCGGGAATGGGCGACCCAATGAATTCCCTGTCATTTTCCGCACTTATGATTCCATCTCCATTCAAGTCCTTAAAACGGATGTCCCCGGGCTTAGCAGACGGATTTGGAGTGCCGCTAAGGTGTTCATCAATCTCAGCTTGGTTCTGATAGATGCCTTCCATACGGTATCCATAGTAGGCATTTAGTGGTTGCCCTACAGTGGTGCGCGTTACCTCGCCCACAATGTTGGGGAGATTGGGGTGCAATTTTTCCACCTCGTTGTCCAAAGTGGCCAAGTTGGCATTGATGCCATACTTAAATTCCTTATCCGAATTCTGATAGTTGACAGACAGTTCAAAACCTTTGTTCCTTACCTCTCCTGCATTAAGGATAGTAGGTTGAACGTTCCCTACAATGGATGGCAAGCTTATGGGCAATAGGATATCACTGGTGTATTTGTTGAAATACTCTGCCGTTATGTTCAACTTGTTCTGGAAAAGCCCCAAATCTACCCCAAAGTTGGTCTGTTCTGAACTTTCCCATTTTAGGTCTGGATTTCCAAAGCGATTGGTCTTTACGATACCGTTCTCCTGACTGATCAATGTCAAATAGGTATAATTGTCTATTTCTTGGTTTCCAAGAATACCCCAACTGGCCCTGAACTTTAAATTGGACAACCAGTCCACATCGCTCAGAAAGGCTTCATCCGAAATTTTCCATCCCGCCGAAACCGATGGAAAATACCCCCACTGGTTGTTCTCCGCAAATCGGGAAGAGGCATCAGCCCTTAGGTTGGCTGTAATCAAATATTTGTTGTCAAAGGAGTAAGAAGCCGACCCAAAATAAGAGAAAAGTGCCCATTCCGATGCAGATCCACTGTTCCAGATATCCAACTCGGTACCACCATAGTCCAAATAACGGAATTGCTCAGTGGTATACGGGAACCTTGCCCTACTGGCCCCAATTGATGAGGCATAGTTTGTGATGTACTCCATTCCGATTAAGGCACTTAAATCGTGCTTTTCGTTTAAAAGAGTTTTATAATTAAGGGTGTTGTTCACCGTCAATGTAAAGGCTTCCCCTCTAGATTCATTTAAGCTGTTGGGCCTGTTTTGTCTTCCCAAACCGGCATCAATGGCGTTCCCACCTCCATCATCATCTCCATAATTTTCATTGAACACTTTGTTATGGAAAAATGAAAGGTCAATACCCACATTTGTTCTGAATGTCAAATTCTTATCCTTTAAAAAGCGATATTCCCCGAACACGTTGCCAAAGGTCCTGTACATTCGCTCCGTATTGTCAGTGAAATAGGCCCGGGCAATGGGGTTGCCCACCATTTCGTACATACTGCGCTGCAACCCAGCATCATAACCTGTTTCGGTGTAGAACGGCATGTCCGTAAAGGGATCTCTTTCCGAATAGGTGGGATCGTTTTCATCCTTGAATACAGGAATCACAGGGGCCCTTAGCAGGGCATACCGAATAAGACTTTCCCCCCTTGATGCCACCAAATCATTCTTGTCATAAGAAAGTTGGAGGTTGGTACCAATCTTGATACGATCTGTCAAATCAGCACTTATATTTGTTCTGTAATTTATCCGTTGATACCTGTCGTTATCATAGACTACAATTCCATCTTGACCAAAATACCCCAAGGACATTAAGTACTGTAATTTTTCATTTCCTCCACTGGCAGTCAGTTGCAGGTTCTGCGTGCGTCCGGTTTCAAAAAGTTCATCCAACCAATTAGTGTCGGCGAAATCGGAACGTCCCCGATCAGCGGTATAAGGATTATCCCCGGTATAGGTATTGTCCCAAGCTTTTTCGAGCGTATTGATGTACTGCTCAGCATTGAGCATATTGGGTAGGTTGGTGGCCTTATTGAATCCATTAAAATAATCCACATTAAAGGACATCTTTCCTTTCACCCCTTGCTTTGTGGTTATCACCACCACACCTCCTGATGCCCTGGAACCATAGATGGCGGCGGCGGCGGCATCCTTGAGAACAGTAATGGACTTAATATCGGCTTGGTTCATAAATGCAATATCCCTAGAAGGGATTCCATCCACAATGTACAATGGATTATTATTGCCAATGGTTCCTTCGCCTCGTATACGTATTTCAACGGGATCACCTGGGGCTCCTGTGCTAGCGGTTACCTGTACACCTGCCACTTGCCCTTGAAGTGCTTGGGACACATTGGCAACCCTTGTTTTCTCAAGATTCTCTACATCTACCACTGCAACTGCTCCTGTAAGATCAGCTTTCTTTTGCGAGGTATACCCTACTATGACTACTTCATCCAGCTGTTGGGCATCTTCGGCCAAAACCACTTCAATACGGGTTCTACCATTTAATTCTATTTCCATTGGCATAAAGCCAATACTGCTCACCACCAAGATAGCATCGGCAGCTACGTTTTGCAACGTAAAGTTTCCATCAAAATCAGTTGCCGTACCAGAAGAAGTTCCCTTGACCACAATACTGGCACCTGGTATGGGGACCTGTCCATCAGAAACATATCCTGAAACATTTAATTGGGCATGTCCGGTGCATATACCCATGAACAGAAAAAATGCGATGAACGATTCTTTAAAAAATGAGTTAGATTTCATATTTCGCAATTTTAGTTTGTTTGAAATTGTTAGTGTGCATTTTGTTTGTTGGTATTTTATGAATTTCGCAATCTATCAAATGTACAGATGGTACAATTCGCAGGTGTACACTATATTTTCAAAAGTGTACACCTTGATTTAAAATCCTGATTATGAAATATTTAAATTTTCAAAAAGGGGCTGTTCGAGCAGCCTCGGGGATATCTTTGCGGTTCAACAAGTAGAAGATATTAAGTGTTGGAAAGAAGTGGATTCCCGGATTTCCACTATTTATCGTTTTCAATGGTTTGCTCTTGGGGAAGGTCTTTCTTGTGAAACAGTTGATAATCCTTCGGGGTCTTGTGAAACAATTTCTTGAATTCCCTATAAAAGTATGATCTGTTATTGAATCCAGAACGATAACATACTTCTGTAACCGTTAGATTTGTTTTTCGAAGAAGCTCAGAGGCATGCCGTAATCGCACTGTTCGGATAAGATCCCCCGGTGAAAAGTTTAACAATTCCTTGGTTTTTCTATAGAGTTGAGATGAACTCATACCCAACTCCTGCTCTATAAAACTACTCTGAAGCTTATCGTTTTCCATATTGCTGACAATAAGTCCCATAAGTTTTTCAATGAATAGCTTATCATCATCCTGCGTGATCAGGGCTGTTAAATCTTCAAAAGGTGAACCTTGGGAGAAGTGTTTCAACATACGCTCCCGTTCTTCCAACAGCTTTTGGATTCGCATCATCAAATAGTCTGGGTGGAAAGGTTTTGATATATAATCGTTGGCCCCACTTTCTATCCCTATTATTTTATGGTCCATGGAGTCCTTTGCCGTGAGCATGACAAAAGGAATATGACAGGTATCCAAATTATTCTTCACCCGCTTGCAGAGTTCCACCCCGTCCATAATGGGCATCATTACATCACTCAGAATAAGGATGGGTTCTTTCTTTTTAATAAGGTCAAGGGCTCTTTCACCGTTTGATGCGGTTTCTAAATAATACACATTTCCCAGCAGTTCTTCCAAAAGGTATTGAACCTCTGGGTCATCTTCCACCACAAGTATGTAATCCTGTGTTTTTTTGGTCTGCTGTTCCAAAATCTCCAGTTTGCCATAAACCGATTTTGTATCTTGATTCTCCTCGCCTTGATCAGTGATATCCCTTAGGTGCTGGGAGATATATGGTGTGGGTGATGACAATTCTCCTGAAACATCTGCTTTCCCACACGGGAACGCCACCCTAAATGTGGTGTTTCTGTTGGGTTCACTTACCACTGATATGTTACCTTGCAACAATTGCACTAGTTTTTTGGTGTAGGCCAGCCCAATTCCTGTTCTAAACATGTTTGACCCAACTTCCTTATCTTGCTCCAAGAGATAGAACTTCTCGAATATATCATCCAATTTTTCCTTTGGAATTCCTTTTCCGGAATTTACAATGTTGAGGACCAAGTTCCTTTCCCCATCCAGTTCATGTATTTTAATATCCAGTTCAATAAAGCCTTCTTCAGGGGTATACTTAAATGCATTGGAGAGAAGATTAAAAATAATTTTCTCAATCAAATCCTTATCAAACCAACCCATGAGGTTCTTGGGAAGATTTACCACATAATTGATGTTTTTCTTGAGAGCCATTTCATCAAAAAGCTCCGCTATCTGTTCCACAAGACTCACCAAATCAAAATGTTCACTGTTTATTTTTAAATGCCCATCCTCAGCCTTTCTGAATTCCAAAATCTGTTGGGTTAGAAAAAGTAGTCTAGACGTATTTTTCTTCACCATATCAAAATACTTTTTGGCTTTTTCATCAAAAGACATGGTTTCCCCCAACTTTTGGACCGGGGCCACCATTAAAGTAAGTGGGGTCTGGAGTTCGTGGGCCACATTGGTGAAAAAATCCAGCCGATTCTCATGTGCCCTTTCTTCCTGTTTACGTATTAGGATGTTATGTGCCAGTGATCTTCTTTTCTTATAATATTCCAAAGCAAAAAGAATAATAAGTATCAAAAGCACGGAATAAAGTATCCACGCTGTGACCGAACGCCAGAATATTGGAGCTATATTGAACCGGACAGCTTCCACGGGTTCGCTCCATACTCCATCCCCATTGGTCCATTTAAGCCAGAGCTCATATTTCCCAGAGGGTATATTGGTGAACGAAAGGTTGGTCCTGGAACCAATTTGATTCCAATCAGGGTCAAAATTCTTTAGTTGATAGGCATATCTACATTTCTTGTTGTTGATGAAGGTCAGTGCAGAGAACTCGATATTAAGAAAATTCTGGTTATGTTTCAACTCGATGACCGAAGGTGAAAATCCTTCTGGACGGACGACCAAATTTTGATCATAGGGCGCACTTCCATCCTGACCACTTATCTTATTGATGAAAAGGTTGGGTACCCTAACCGAGGCATTTATCCGTTCTGGGACAAAATAGTTAAAGCCTTTTCGTCCCCCCATAAAAATGTATTTCGTACCGGCGTAGGCAGCTCCGTCACCAAACTCATTGTCTTGCAACCCTTCTTCCTTGGTGTAATTATAAAAAACCTGATCGGCAACATCGAATTTTGAAAGGCCATAATTGGTGCTCACCCAAATATTTCCAGCTCTGTCGGAAGTAATTCCATGTATGGTATTACTGGGCAATCCATCTTTCACCGTATAACGCAAAAATTCACTTTTACCTGTATACCTGTTAAGGCCAAAGCTCGTGCCAATCCACAACTCTCCCTTAGGGGACCTGTACATACAGAGAATATCATTGTTGGACAAACTTTTTGGATTACCTTCATCGTGCATGTATACACTAAAGGTCTTCGTTTTTTTATTAAAAAGGTTCAACCCCCCCAAACGGGTACCTATCCATAATGACTCATGGTCTTTGGGTACAATGGAGTAAATCATGTTACTATTTATTTCCCCTATTTCGCCCCTGTTCCCCATATATTGTTCAAATTCCTTCAACAACACTCCATTACTTGAGCGGATAAGCTTAAATCGGACAAGTCCAAATCCACTGGTTCCCGCCCAGATTATACCATCTTCACCCTGGTACAGCGCGTAAACAGACCTAAATTGTGGCAAGTTGGATGTTCCTTTTATTTTATCCCATGGCACAAAGGTGTCCTCTTTTAAATCATATAATGAAATCCCAGGACCATCGGTTCCAATGAGCAGGAAGCCTTCCTTGGTATGTTGCAGTGAATAGACCGCGTTGTTAAGGCCACTGTTCTCTTGATTAAGATTGACATACTTTAATTTTTCATTTTTTTGACCCAAAAAGTCCGATGGAAAACGAAACACCCCCTTACCCTTTGTTCCTATCCAAAAAGAATGATTTGGAACTTCAAGGAAGGAACGGACAATAGTACCTTCAAAGTCCGGGATTTGTTGACCAGACAATCCGTGAAAGGGCTTGTTGTTTTGATGCAACCGAAAAACCCCTTCTCCATCTGTTGCGGCCCAGTAAATCCCTTCAGTTCCCTCAAACAAAGCTGTAAGTTTGTTGCCATTCAACATACTTAACCATTTTGGGGTAGATACATCTTTGTTCTTCCCCACCAAAAAGTGTTGGGTATCCGATGAAATCACAACACCATCCTTTACCGAACCAATCACTGAACTAGGTTTGTCCAGTTTCATTTTTTCCTGATTCTCTGTTTTACTGGAGAAAATAATTGGAGTACCTTCAAAATTGATCAAAAGGAGATTTTCCTTGTCCAAAGCTTCAAAACTGAGTATGTTTTCTACAAGTGTTGTATGCCCCATGGCCTTCACCATGCCCATCTCTTGTTGAAGTTGAAGCATGGAAAGTTGACCTGATGCATCCAAAACAAGGAGCTTCTCATTTTCCAAAAACTTCATCTGCACAATCGGAGATTTTAACAGTGTATCGTCCCAAACCTTTTCAAAAGAACCTTGATTGAACATTCCTATTCCCCATTCCTTGGCATATGCAAAGAGCCTCTTGTCAGGAGACAAAGCCATGTTGAATTCAGTATCCGTTAAAGTGACCTTGTCCTTTTTTGAAAAATAGAATCGTTCAAAATCGTCCGTTTGTTTATCATATCTATTTATACCATGCATGGTGAGGACCCATACATTGCCCTGTACATCTTCTGTGACCTTTAACACCACCTGATTGCTCAAAGAGGTATCGTTGTTGAGCTCGGGCCTAAAAACCTTGAAACTGTTACCATCATATCTGTTCAGTCCATCCCATGTTCCCAACCATAGGATATTGTCAGAATCCTGAAAAACCGTATTTACGGAGCTATGCGATATTCCTGTTGCATTATCAAGTTGTTTTAGAATATAATCTGTCTCTGATGAAAAATGGTTCAAAGGAGCTTTTCCCGAAAGTGGGTTGACCAAAGAATCTTGATTTGACATACAGTACAAACCCTGTAGCCCTATTAAGCAAGCCATTAATGACAAAAAAAACAGTGTTCTTTCATAGTTCCACATGAAATAAAAGTATCAAATAAGAATCAAAGTAAGTGAAAGTTTTAGGAGCAATGTCGCTAAACCTTTTCCGATTAACAAGAAACATAAAACACAAACCCTAAAATCAAACCTACAATTAAATTCAACTTGGTCATGACTCTAATTTTTTAAGCTTTTCCTTGATTCAGAGAGGCGTCTTATTGTTCATATTATTCGATAGGTAGTTTATCTAAATCCGCTAAAAAGCAAATCGCTTATCGTATATCCATCTATTCGAAATGGTTCAGCCTGTGCGGCTGCACGATGAACTTCTTTTTAACTTCATTCCTAAGAATTAGCCCAATCAATCCCCTCCAAAAATTATATTATCCGTGCCAAGACCGCGCTTTAGCATTTCCATGAGGGCACAGTCCCCGATATCATTTTTGGCAAACGAGTCACAAATTCAACCGACACACCATAATTGGCTAATGAAATGGCCACATTGGATTCACGGCCTCTATAAACCACATCAAAATTGTTGGCTTGGAAAAGCCTCAAAAACCTTAAGGTGAGAGTCGCAACATTAACTCACCGAACATTATGACCTTTTTCATTCTGTTGATTTTCTTCTATTTTAAAGTTAAAATAGGCCTTGGCATTTCGGTAACTGATATCTTGCACCAAACCTCCTATGTAAGCCATATCGTTTGGCAAGAGTCCTTTTTTTATATCATTTCCTAAAATATTGCACAAAAGTCTTCTGAAATATTCATGTCTTGGAAAAGAAAGGAAACTTCTTGAGTCTGTGAGCATTCCCACAAAACAGCTCAAGAATCCCATATTGGAAAGGGCATTTATCTGCTTTTCCATGCCGTCTAACTGATCCATATACCACCACCCCGATCCAAATTGCATTTTACCTTTTATAGTACCATCGTTAAAATTTCCAATCATGGTGGCGAAGACTTCATTGTAGGCAGGATTTAAATTATAGAGTATGGTTTTTGCCAGTTGATCTGTGCTGTCCAGTTCATTTAAAAATCCGGCCAGTCCGCTGGCTTGGGAAAAATCACCTATGGAATCAAATCCGGTATCAGGGCCTAATTGTGCCATTTTTCTTGCATTGGTATTCCGAAGTGCTCCTAGGTGAAATTGTTGCACCCAACCCAATCTATGATATTCCCGACAAAGATGCATCAAGGTTTCAAACTTAAAATAGCCTATCTCATCAGGCAGCAAATCTGCCCCATTGACCACCTTTTTAAAGATTACCTCAACATCAAACGTGTTTGGTTTAAAATGATACAATTGTTCCAAACCGTGATCGGAAAGACGTCCACCATTTTCATGAAAAAACATGATCCTCTTCTTGGCGGCCTCTATTAAATCCGCATAAGATTTTATCTGTATATCCGCCGCTTCACCCAAACGCTCTATATACGATTTGTAGGAAGTGTGATCCTCAATGGCATATAACTTATCTGGCCGGAAGGAGGGTAGCATCTTTGGTAATACGCCCTTCTTTTTTGTTTTTTGATGATGCTCCAGCGAATCAATAGGATCATCCGTGGTACAAACCACTTCCACACTAAACTGTTGTAAAAGACCAACGGCACTATGACTGTCTTTTTGGAGTTGTCTGCTGGCATTCTTGTAAACCTGCGTTGCATTCGCCCCTGTCAGTAAATCTTCAATTTCAAAGTAACGTTGCAACTCTAAATGGGTCCAGTGATACAAGGGGTTTCTGAGCGTAAATGGTACGGTTTCTGCCCACTTTTGAAACTTCTCTTCATCTGATGCCCCTCCGGTAATGTAATGCTCATCTATTCCCAAGGTTCGCATTGCCCTCCATTTGTAATGATCCCCAGCTAGCCACGCCTCCGTTATATTTTTGAACTGATGGTTATTCGCTATTTGCTCTGGAGAAAGGTGATTATGATAGTCAATGATGGGCATTTCCTTGGCATAATCGTGATACAATTGCTTTGCATATGGTGTCTCCAGTAAAAAGTTGTCTTTTATAAATGTCATGACTCCAAGGTTTTCTCAATTCCGTACATCAATCCCCTAAGTTCTGCGAGTCCCCGTAAGCGACCTATTGCTGAATATCCTGGGTTTGTTTTTTTCTGTATATCGTCCAACATCTGATGTCCATGGTCTGGACGCATGGGCATGCGTTGGTTCTTTGTATTATTTTTGCCACGCTTGATTTGTTCTTTGAGCAGTTCATACATTACCGCGT
>NZ_JBHSCL010000002.1:0-471304 GCF_042651185.1 Flagellimonas marina
GCGCATTGGTGGATGTGCGAGATGAAGACTCCGACCCTACAAACGAAAACCAAACCGTTTCTCAAGGAACAGGAATTACGGTGAATCAAACTGGACAGGATTTTTCAGTAGCAGTCACCAATCCTATCATTGCTTTGGGGCGCATTACTGCTGGAACAGACAATTCCTCTGGAGCAACCGTTGTAAATAATACCGGCGGGTCATATACTGTCACTCTTTCAATAGCTCCTGCTCCAGCCAACTATGTTGTTCAGCTGACAGCAAATAGTGCTATCGGCGCCAGAACAATTCAAGTCACCAATCAAACTGCAACTGAATTTAGTGTTCAAATTTATGACGGTGCAGGCGCAACTGCTGATTCTGACTGGTATTATACAGTAATAGCATTTTAACCCTTGAAAACCCTCCTCTACATATCAATTTTTGTGCTTGGTCTAAGTTTACAGGCCCAAATTGGGCTGTACCACAGCGGCAATATGCAGGTACATGGTAATCTGGGGTTCCATATCAATTTCATCAACGATTCCGCTTTTGACCAAACCCAAGGTCTGGTCGGGTTTTATGGGGACAATGTGATTCAGGTATCGGGCAACATACCCCCAACGCTCTGGGATGCTGAGGTTATGCTCGATAACAACATGTTTTTAGAGAATACCGTAAACGTGCAGAACAACTTCAATTTTATTGATGGCAACATTTTAACTCCTAAAAGTGATCAGGCGGTCTATCTCAATTTTATGGACCAAGGTCAATTTTCGGGAGAATCCAACCTATCAAAAGTAACGGGGTTTGCTGCGGTCAACAATCGCGATTTTTTCTTTTTTCCGGTGGGGGACCAAAATTTGCTTCGCCCCTTGACCCTGAATTCGGAAAGTGTTTCACCCTTGTCCATTTGTGCCTATTTTTTTGAAAATCCCACAAATCCTTCTTCCATAACAGAAAACTTTGACGTGGAGCAAAAAGTACGTGATATTGGCACGGTGACCGATCGGGAATTTTGGATTGTTCAAAGTGACGCTCCAGCTCAGGTCACCATAGGATGGAATACCCGGAGCGCTTTGGGCCTTATACCCAATGCCACATTTGAATCCATTATAGCCGTAGGATGGAGCAAAGCCTCCAATCAATGGGTCATTATTGGAAATTCTTCCACTAGCGGTGATCTTACCGAAGGTTTCTTAACCACTAAGACCTTTGTACCCAGTGAATATGCCGCCATTACCTTTGGGACCATTCCGTTACCAACAGACACTTTTGCGGTGAACAACCCAACTTTGGGGAACTATTTTTTGAGTCCAAATGGCGACGGCACCAACGACTTTTTGGTGATTGACGGTATGGAAGAATCTCCCAACAACAGCTTGATCATTTACAATAGACTTGGACAAAAAGTCTTTGAAAAAGTCAACTACGTGAATGAATTTTATGGAGTGGCCAATGCGGGCAGTCTGTACCTCAATCAAGAAATGGGTCTACCCGAAGGAGTGTATTATTACCTTGCCACATTGAATGACCTTGGTCTGGAATACACCGGTTTTCTCTTCTTGGACCGATAATGATAACCAACGTTCCCATGAAAACCAATATGGTAACGAACTGAAAAATACTTCTTAACTTGGCACGAAAATCATTTCCATGAAGAGAAGGACTTTCATAAAAACCACCTCTGTTTCTAGCTTAGCCTGCGCCATTCCCCCTGTTTTTTCAAATTTTAACGACCCTGATTACTCCACAGACGAATTGATAGGCAAGGCCGTGATAGACCTTTTTGGCGAGGGCATCAATCTTAGAAAAGAGGCGTATGAATCTTTTGTGGCTATGAAAAAAGCGGCCTATTCAGATGGTTTTGATATTAAAATGGTGTCCAGTTATAGGGATTTTTACCATCAAGCGAGTATTTGGGAACGAAAATTCTTGCGCTTTACTGAAGATGAGGGCATGGAACCCTTACCTGCCATTGACAAGATCATTGAATATTCCACCATTCCCGGCACCAGCAGGCACCATTGGGGCACCGATATTGATATTATTGATGGTAACCCTAAAGTTTCTGGCGATGTTCTGGTACCCGAAAAATTTGAAAAAGGTGGTCCCTTTGAAAACTTCAAGCTTTGGCTGGACGAAAATTCAGAGAAATTCGGTTTCTATTTGGTCTACACCAATGAACCCAAACGAAGAGGATTTAAATATGAGCCCTGGCATTACAGCTATGCCCCACTTTCCATTCCCATGTTAACGGCCTACCGAAGACTTAACGTTCTGCGCTTATTGCAAAAAGAGGATTTTTTGGGCTCCGAACATTTTACAACAGGCTTTGTTAAGACCTACGTTCAGGACAATATTCTGGATATAAATCCAGCGTTGTTGTAGCGGTTTTTTTCGTATCTTCAATTGCCTAGAACACTACCCATTATGAGAAGAGGAAGTTGGAGAATCCGTATCCTTATTGGACTGGCCATTGTAGCTTTCGCCTTTATTCGTCGTTGCAACAATCAAGAAGAGAACCCCTATACTGGAAGGGTACAAAATATAGACATGACCGCGGAACAGGAGATTGCCATTGGGCTGCAGAGCGCCCCAGAAATGGCACAGCAACATGGTGGTCTTTATCCCGATGAACGCATGCAGTCGCTGGTCGATGCCGTGGGCAAAAAACTGGTCAACAACAGTATTGCACGGGAAACACCTTATCAATATGATTTTCATCTTTTGGCGGATGACCAAACCATTAATGCCTTTGCCCTACCCGGTGGACAATGCTTTATTACCTATGCCCTGTTCTCACAACTGAACGAAGCCCAATTGGCCGGGGTATTGGGGCACGAAATTGCCCATGTGATCGGTAGGCACTCCGCCGAACGGATTGCAGAAAGCAGTTTCTGGCAGACATTGGCCACAGGTGCATCGGTGGGAGGTGATATGGGAAGTGTAGTGGCTGGCATCGGTCAAAACACCCTATTAAAAAATGGTCGGGGTGATGAATTGGAAAGTGATGAATTGGGTGTGCAATTTATGATCCAATCCGGATATGACCCCTACGAAATGATAAATGTAATGGAAATACTAAAATCGGCGGCTGGTCCAAATCGGGTGCCGGAATTTCAGAGTACCCATCCAGACCCAGAAAATCGAATTGAAAAAATAAAGGAGGCCATCAAAAAATATTCAGGTCGATAGAATTTGTACTTTATCGATAAAACAAGGGTTTTGACAAGATTTGCTTACCTTTGAGACAACCCCAAATCCTACAACCGTTTACTTCTCCCATTTGTGCTTAACATAAATGAGAACACATGGGAACACTACTACACTTTAAAAACCTCTATTTAGAGGCATTTGACGATTGTAAACCGAGCTTTATTGTACTTTTTTTAAAAGGGTATTCCGTATTTTGTGGCGTCATGTTGATTATGGCGGTATATGCGTTTTTATATAGAGCTTTCACAGGCTTTGAATTCTAAGCCTTTAAAATACTCTTTTACAGGACACTACAAGTAAATGAGAAAAAAAAGCCCATCCAATTGGATGGGCTTTTTGCTTTGAATGAATAAACTCCTTTTATTTTTTCATAGCATTTTCCAAAACGGCCAATGCTTCAGTTGCATTGGATATTTCGGCATATTTTTTAGCAGTATATCCTTGATCGGAACGTCTTTTAAAATTGGCTCCGTTTTCTATGAGCATTTTCAAGATTTCGGCTTGGTTGTAACGAGCGGCAAAATGCACAGGTGCCATCCCAAGGGATTTTTCGTTGACATCTTCGCCCAATTCAATGAGTTTTTTAACCGTTTCCACATCGCCTTGAATAATGGCCTTGCAAAACGGATTGACCTCAACGGGTAGGGCGGAAACATTCAGATTAACATCTGATACAGGTTCATTGGCAGAAATGCCGGTCGTTGCTAGCATGCAAAATGCAGCTACTGTTAGGATTGTTTTTTTCATGATGAATAATTTTGTTTATAGATTAAACTGTTACAAAAATAGACTTCTGCACAGGCCTTATGTTACAGCATTAACAGTTAAATAACTAAACTTTAACAATGCTTCATTAAAGGCTCCCTAAAATTATTAAATCCGCAACCATAAAACTCCCTAAAAACTAGGGCATCCAGTCAAATCGTTCTATTTTTGAAGCACAATTTTGCATCATGAATAAAAAAGTAATCCTTATGATTTTGGACGGCTGGGGAAAATCGCCAGACCCAAAAGTTTCGGCCATTGCGCAGGCCAATACACCCTTTGTTGATTCACTGTACACCCAATATCCCAATGCCAACCTTCTTACCGATGGTATGCATGTTGGTCTTCCAGAGGGACAAATGGGAAATAGCGAAGTGGGCCACATGAACCTTGGTGCCGGTAGAATTGTATATCAAGATCTGGCCAAAATCAATAAAGCGGTCAAAGAGGATACCCTAAAGGATGAAAACGTGTTGAAAGATGCCTTTGCGTATGCCAAGAGCAATGACAAGGCCGTTCATTTTCTAGGTTTGGTGAGCGATGGGGGCGTGCATAGCCATATGGACCACTTAAAAGCCCTAATTAAAGCAGCAGATGACTATGGGGTGCAAAAATCCTTTGTCCATGCTTTTACGGATGGACGTGATGTTGATCCAAAAAGTGGAAAAGGTTTCTTGATTGACCTTACCCATTTTTGCTCGGATAAAAACACCAAGTTGGCCACGGTAATTGGAAGATACTATGCCATGGACCGTGACAAGCGCTGGGAACGGGTAAAATTGGCGTATGATGTAATGGTGAACACGGAAGGCGAAAAAATACGCAACATAAGTGATGCCATGCAAAAAAGTTATGATGATGGCATTACCGATGAATTTATAAAACCTTTGGTTTTAACCGATGCCAATAATCAACCCTTGACAAAAATTGTTGAGGGCGATGTTGTAATCTTTTTCAACTTTAGGACCGATCGTGGTCGTGAATTGACCCAAGCCTTGAGCCAACAGGATTTCCATGAGCAGAACATGCACAAAATGGACCTATATTACGTCACCATGACCAATTACGATGATTCCTTCAAAGACATTAAAGTGGTCTATGACAAGGAGAATATCAAGGACACCCTGGGTGAAGTATTGGCCAAAAACAACAAAAAACAAATTCGTATTGCAGAGACGGAAAAATATCCCCACGTGACATTTTTCTTCAACGGAGGACGGGAAGAACCCTTTGAAGGTGAACAACGAATCCTATGCCCATCGCCAAAAGTGGCTACATACGACCTCCAACCCGAAATGAGCGCCTATGATATTAGAGACGCCATCATTCCCGAACTGAAGAAGGGTGAGGCTGATTTTGTATGCCTCAACTTTGCCAACCCAGATATGGTGGGACACACCGGAGTTATGGAAGCAGCCATTAAGGCTTGCGAAACAGTAGATGAATGCGCCAAGGATGTTATTACAGCGGGATTGGAAAATGACTATTCCACTATCGTAATTGCCGACCACGGGAATTGTGATACCATGATCAATCCAGATGGAAGCCCAAATACAGCGCATACCACCAATCCAGTTCCCTTGATTCTTGTGGACAAGGATATAAAAGAAATCAAAGATGGGGTCTTAGGGGATATTGCTCCTACTATTTTAAAAATGATAGGCATTTCCCAACCCGAACTTATGACCCAAAAACCATTGGTTTAGGGCAAAATTCGCCATAATCCATAGATTCAATTTATCTTTGCGGCTATGATTCACGTTAAGACAGCAGAGGAAATTGAATTGATGCGCGAAAGTGCCCTAGTAGTTTCCAAAACTTTAGGCCTTTTGGCCAAAGAAATCAAACCGGGGGCCATTCCATTGGCATTGGATAAAATGGCCGAAGAATTTATTCGGGAGCAAGGAGCCATACCTGGGTTCTTAGGTATGTACGATTTTCCCAACACCCTTAATTGGAGCCCCAACGCCCAAGTTGTGCATGGCATTCCCAATAACGATCCACTGAAAGAAGGTGATATTGTTTCTGTGGATTGCGGTGCCGTAAAAAATGGATTTTATGGAGACCATGCCTATACCTTTGAGGTAGGCGAAGTTGCCGCCGAAACCAAAAAATTGCTGCAGGTGACCAAAGAATCCCTTTACATAGGAATCAAGCAGTTCAAAGAAGGAAACCGTGTCGGCGATGTGGGGTACGCCATCCAAAAATATTGCGAAGATCATGGCTACGGAGTGGTTCGTGAATTGGTGGGTCATGGTTTGGGAAAAGAATTGCATGAAGATCCCCAAATGCCCAATTATGGGAAGCGAGGTCGTGGTAAAAAATTTGTTAATGGCACTGTTGTGGCCATTGAGCCCATGATCAATATGGGTACGCGCCGAATTAAACAATTGAAGGACGGATGGACCATTCTTACGGCCGATGGTAAACCCAGCGCTCACTTTGAGCATAATGTTGCCATAGTGGACGGAAAACCAGAGCTGCTCTCCACGTTCCAATATATTTATGACGCCTTGGGCATTACCAGCGATGAGGAGGAGGAGTTCCGAAGCAAGAAATTGGTATTGTAAAATACCTTATCTTGTTTGACACGAATTTTTCTAATTACTCGAATAAATGTCCCAAATCATTTATAAAAACGAGTCCTACTTCGTCATTGGATTATGTATGGATATACATAATGAGCTTGGCAAAGGATTCAGTGAAGCAGTTTACGGCGATGCCTTGGAAATTGAATTAAAATCCAACGGTGTTCCATTTCAAAAAGAAGTAAAATTCGATATCATCTACAAAGGAGAAAAATTAAGGCATCATTATTACGCGGATTATGTAGTAGATGATAAAATAATCTTGGAGCTCAAAGCTGTAGAAAGGATTAGCAGCAGTCACGTAAAACAAACATTAAATTATTTGGCCGCATCAAAATTAAAACTGGGAATAATTGTAAATTTTGGAGAGGATAGTTTAGTTTACAAAAGAGTAATATTGCAATCCAGTTCGTGAAAATTCGTATAATTCGTGTCAAAAATATTTAAGTTCTTCCTCAATCTTATCCCAAGACCCTTACTCATACGATTAAGCTATTGGGTTCGGCCACTGATTGCCTTTTCCCTAAAGGGAAAAAAGTTCATCGACCCGATTGATGGAAAAAGTTTTAGGAAGTTTTTACCCTACGGTTATGAAAATCCACGGGAAAATGTGCTCTCCCCCTCTACACTTTCCTTGGAACGGCACCGATTGCTTTGGCTCTATCTTGTAAATGAAACGGATTTCTTTACCAAACCATACAAGGTCCTCCATTTTGCCCCTGAGCAAGCTTTTTACGATCGTTTTAAAAGGTTGAAAAACATTACGTATACCACTACCGATTTAAACTCTCCCTTGGCCGATGTAAAGGCTGATATCTGTAATTTACCTTTTGAAGACGATGCTTTTGATGTGATTCTCTGCAACCATGTTTTGGAGCATATTCCCAACGACACCAAGGCCATGCAAGAGCTATATCGGGTAATGAAACCTGGTGGCTGGGGCATTTTTCAAATTCCTCAGGATTTAAAACGGGAAAAGACCTTTGAGGATGACTCCATCACCGACAAAAAGGAGCGTGCCAGGATTTTTGGTCAGTACGACCATGTGCGCATCTACGGGAGGGACTATTTTGATAAATTGAGGAGTATTGGCTTTACCGTCGAAGAAGTAGATTATACACAAAAGCTTCTAAAAGAAGAGGTAGAAAAATACCGTTTGGCCAAAGGGGAGATTATTCCTTTAGTCCATAAATAGCTTGCAGTCGAGAACTTTAATGAGCCAAAACCGAATTCTTGATACAATTCAGTTAGGTCTGAATCACTCGAATAGACGGTTTTTAGCCTATTCAATTATCATTGCTTGACAAAAGCTTCAAATCCAGAGGTCATGAATTCTTGGGTATTGCCGTTTTCATCCAAGTAAATGATATAAGCCTCAAGGTCATCATGTTTCTCTAACACCTTCTTGGACTCTTTTAAATCCATGGCCATAAAACTGGTGGCGTAGGCATCCGCCATTGCGCAGGTATTAGCCACAACGCTGGTCGCCAATACATATGAATTTTGCGTATAGCCGGTCTTGGGGTTGATGGTATGGACATATTTTTCTCCGGTTTCTGGGTCAATTCTGAACTTTCGGTAATTCCCGGATGAAGCCATGGCTTTGTCTTCCAAAGAAACAATCAATTTTAATTGACGGCCTGTTTCCACTTGGGGGTCATCAATACCTACGGTCCATTGTTTTCCTGAAACAAGATTGGTTCCCTTAGCCAAAACCTCGCCTCCTACTTCCACCAAATAATTTTCAATGCCCTTGCCATCTAAAAGTGCCCCTAAACGGTCTATGGCATAGCCCTTGGCTACGGCATTAAAGTCAAAACGGATGGCAGGATTTGCCTTAGTAATGGTATTGTCGCCTTTCAACTGTACTTTATTCCATCCTACATAGCTCAGCAAGCTATCTACCCTGAGGCTATCCAACTGAATCTGTTCTCCAGGACCAAACCCCCAAGCATTGGCCAAAACGCCAATTGTGGGGTCAAAATAGCCGTTTGAGGCTTGGTGTACCTCAGTGGAGATATCAAAAACTTCTTTAAACATGTCATCCACCACTACTGTTGAGTCTCCCTCGTTGATTTTGGATATATCTGATGTGGGAAGATAGGTGGACATGGACTGATTGACTGCCTGAAAGACAGAATCAATCTCCTGTTGGTAGTCCAAGCTTTCATCAGAAATGTAAATGATGGAGTACGAAGTGCCCAAAGCACCGCCTGTATTTTGATTTTTGACCCATTGCGGAGAGTTGCATCCCAAAAACAACAATCCTACGGTAAAAAGAAGTACGTTTTTCAACATTATATTTCAATCAATCCTTGATAATCCACAATATATTCTTCATTCAAACACAATGGAAGCTCTTGGTCAGCGGCATTGGAAAGTCCAACCCCGGCAAAATAGGTCTTTGCCTCAAACTTATTGGCATGGTCTTTTACGGTCAACATTAATTCCTCATCGTACTCCCTTGGATTGAGTGGAAATTCCACATTACGAACCACGATAAAATGTAGCACCTTTTCTTTAAGACAGACATATTGTGGATTTTTCTTCAGCTTGCTGTTGATGGCCATAAACTCAAAACCATCCGCTTCAAGTTCGTGGCCTACAATGTTCATGGCTAAGTTATGTAGTTCCTGTTCAGTTAATTCTCTTCCCATATAGATAAAAAAACCGATGCGTTGGCATCGGTTGGTTTTATAATCATTTACCTCTCGACTGCGCTCGAGGTGACATTAATAGGTTTTTCCTATCCTCCAAAGTCATCGAACCTGATATTCTCATCTGGAATACCAAAGTCCTCTCCCATTTTCTGAACCGCCTTGTTCATTAATGGTGGACCACAGAAATACAGTTCAATATCTTCTGGAGCCTCATGATGATTCAAATAGTTATCAATAACACAGTTATGGATAAATCCGACAAAACCATCACCTTCTTCGTCATTAATATCTTTTTTAACCTTCCAATTGTCCTCTTCCAAAGGCTCTGAAAGCGCCATATAGAACTTAAAGTTGGGGAAGTTTCTTTCCAATTCCTTGAAGTGCTCAATATAGAACAACTCCCGCTTGGAACGTCCTCCGTACCAGTAGGTCACCTTTCTATCGGTCTTCAATGTCTTGAATAAGTGGTACAAGTGCGAACGCATGGGTGCCATACCTGCTCCCCCGCCCACATATAGCATTTCTGCATCAGACTCGTTGATGAAGAATTCGCCAAACGGACCTGAAATGGTTACGGGGTCACCTTCTTTAAGACTAAAAATATAGGATGATGCAATACCTGGATTTACATCCATCCATCCATTTTTAGAACGGTCCCACGGTGGGGTCGCAATACGCACGTTCAACATGATCTCGCGGCCCTCTGCTGGGTAGGAGGCCATGGAATAGGCACGTTCTACCGTTTCCGGATTCTTCATGACCAAGGGCCACAAGTTGAACTTGTCCCACTCGGCCTGAAACTTATCTGGCGTTTCATGTTCCTTCGGGTGGGCCGTAATATCAATGTCAGAATATTTTATTTCGCAAGGGGGTATCTCAATTTGGATGTACCCACCGGCCTTGTAGTTCATATCCTCCGGAATCTCCACCACAAACTCTTTGATGAACGAAGCTACATTATAGTTACGCACTACTTTGGCATCCCATTTTTTAATACCGAAAACTTCTTCTGGAATGGTAATTTCCATATCCTGCTTTACCTTGACCTGACAGGCCAACCGGGCTCCTTCACTCAACTCTTTTTTGGAAAAGTGAGGGGTTTCTGTGGGAAGTGCTTCCCCACCTCCTGAAAGTACGTGGCATTCACACTGGATACAGGTTCCACCACCACCACAAGCAGACGGTAAGAAAACCTTTTGATTCCCCAAGGTTGACAGCAAAGAGCTTCCCGAAGCTACCTCAATTTCCTTTTCACCATTTATGGTAATGGTGACAGGACCAGATGGGGATAATTTTTCCTTGGTGAACAGTAAAAGTGCCACCAACAATAACAACAATACAAGAAATGCTACTATGGTAATTAAAATGGTACCTCCAGTGCTTGCGGCTAAAATCATCTTTATTTGTTTATAACTTCGTTATAGGAAACTGCTTTTTCTTTATCCTCAATCTCCTTTTTGATTTCTTTTTCCTCTTTGTTCTCAGCTTTCACTGTAGTGGTTTCTGTTCCTTCTGGCGGATCATTGTCACCCGTCAACATTCCCCCAAAACTTTGAAACCCTATTCCCATCAAACCAGTGATGATGAATGTGATTCCCAACCCACGCAAAGGAGCAGGAACATTGGAATAGCGAATTTTTTCACGGATGGCCGCTATTGCCAAAATGGCCAAGAACCAACCAATTCCAGAACTTATTCCGTAGTTGAAGGCCAATCCTATATTAGGGATTTCACGAGTCTGCATAAATAAGGACCCACCCAAAATGGCACAGTTTACCGCAATCAATGGCAAAAAGATACCCAATGAGTTATAGAGTGCCGGAGAGAACTTCTCCACCACAATCTCCACCAATTGTACCATGGTGGCAATGGTTGCAATGAATAAGATGAAGGAAAGGAATCCCAAATCATAATCGGCATATTCTGGTCCCAACCAGGCCAACGCACCATCCTTCAACAAATATTGGTCCAACAACCAGTTCAAAGGAACAGTAACGCCCAACACGAAGATTACGGCAGCTCCCAAACCAACGGCTGTGGTTACTTTTTTGGATACGGCCAAATAGGAACACATCCCTAAAAAGACCGAAAACACCATGTTGTCTATAAAAATCGACTTAAAAAATAGCTCTAAATGCTCCATATCTTCTTAGTTTATGCTTCTTCTATCAACGCTCTGTTTCTGGAACGCTGTACCCAAATTATGATTCCCACAACTATCAAGGCTGCTGGTGGAATAATCATGAATCCATTGTTCTCGTAACCTATGGAATAGAGTCCAGTTTTGGCAACAGGGTCTCCAAGTACTTTCATTCCAAACAAAGTTCCCGAACCAAGAAGCTCTCTGAAAAATCCAACAATCACCAAAATAACTCCATATCCCAAGGCATTTCCGATACCATCCAAAAACGATCTCCAAAGTCCGTTGCCCAAAGCAAAGGCTTCAAATCGTCCCATAATGATACAGTTGGTAATAATAAGTCCCACAAATACAGAAAGCGTTTTGCTCAATTCATAGGCGAATGCTTTCAGTACTTGATCCACTACGATTACCAAGGTGGCCACAACCACCAATTGAACAATGATTCTAATTTTTGATGGAATTAGATTTCGCAATAGGGATATAACCACGTTACCCACGCCCATCACAAATAATACTGATATGGCCATCACAACGGATGCCTTGAGCTCTGCCGTGATTGCCAGCGCTGAACAAATACCCAGAACTTGAATAGTAATGGGGTTATTGTCCGCCAAAGGGTCCATTATCAGATTTGCATCTTTTTTAGATAGTAGCGCCATTTTATTTTTTTCTTACAGTTTCTAAATACGGTTTGTAAAGCTTTAAAGCGTCTTTGATCATTGCTGAAACGCCATCTCCTGTTATGGTAGCGCCAGCCAATGCATCCACTTCGTTATCGTCCTTGTTCTGGTTTAAAGGGTCATTGTTTCCTTTGGCCACGGCAATACCGGCGTAGCGGTTACCGTCCATAATGGATTCGCCTTCAAAATCGTCCATGAAAAAACGCTGATTGATGTTGGCCCCAAGCCCAGGTGTCTCTCCCTTATGGTCAAAGAAAACACCTTGCACCACCATGTTCTCATCCACGGACATAAAGCCCCAGATGGCATCCCACAGTCCTTTTCCATATAAAGGAATAATGTAGTATTCTTTTCCGTCCTTTTCACCAATCAACAAAGGTAATTCTGCATTGCCTCCACTTTTAATGGTGCTGAGCTGCTTTTTCATATCTATCAAATAGGCATCTTGCTTTTCCTTGGCCTCTGAACCTTCAATCACCAACTGTTCCTTGATGTATTTAGAAAATTCACTCTCCACATCCGAAGTTGGAACAAAGCTAACGCTGCCTTCTCCTTCATTGTCATTTACCCCCATGGCATAGAGGATATTCTGTTGCTTTTCAAACCGCTGGTTTTCATCAACCTTTGGTTTTAACCCCGATGCCAAAAAGGCCAACAGGGAGCCTACAACCACTACCATCACAACCGCAAAAATTACGGTATAGCTATTTTTTTCTGTATTGATTGCCATAATTAAGCTGTTTCCGTTTTTAATGCATCAACTTCTTCATCCGAAGCTTTGGGATAAATAGTTGCTGTCTTCAATCGTTTCAATCTCTTTTTAACGTTGCCCCGTACCACGTAATGATCAATAGTCGGTGCAAATACATTCATCAACAAAATGGCCAAGAACACCCCTTCTGGATACCCTGGGTTGAATACGCGAATCATAACGGACATGAATCCTATCAAAAATCCGTAGATCCATTTTCCCTTATTGGTCTGGGACCCTGTTACGGGATCAGTAGCCATGAACACAATACCAAAGATAAGCCCACCTACCAACAGATGCTGCCAGTATGGGAAGCTCATTAGAGCATAGAATTTACTGTACTCTGGCAACCAACCTGCATCTACAATACCGTTGAAAATCAAGCCCATGGCCAAGGAACCCAATACGGCACTCAACATGATTCGCCATGAGGCTATTTTGGAGAAAATCAAGAATAGACCTCCTAAAACAATCAGTAAGGTTGATGTCTCTCCAACAGAGCCCGGAATAAATCCGAAAAACATTTCTGCCAAGTCGTATTTTTGATACAATTCTGTTGTATTGCCCTGAGCTAAATACCCCAAAACGGTTTCCCCAGAAATGGCATCAGCGGTACCAGCCCTCTCAACGCCCTCATGTACCCAAACCTTATCCCCACTCATCCAAGTTGGATAGGCAAAGAACAAGAAAGCACGAATGGTAAGGGCGGGATTTAAAATGTTCATTCCCGTTCCCCCAAAAACTTCTTTACCAATGACAACACCAAAGACAACGGCCACGGCTAACATCCAAAGCGGTGTGTCCACAGGAACAATCAATGGAACCAACATTCCAGTTACCAAGTAGCCTTCCTCAACCTCGTGACCTTTAATCACCGCGAACAAGAATTCTATGGCCAAACCTACTCCGTAGGAAACAATGACCAATGGCAATACTGTAGTGATACCCACCAAAAAGTTTTCCCAAGTCAAAAAATGTTCAAACAAGTCAAAATTCGCTGGAAAACCGTTGATGGCAGAGTAATGTTGATACCCAGCATTGAACATACCAAACAACAAACACGGCACCAACGACATAATTACAGTGTTCATGGTACGTTTAAGGTCGTCCGCTCCACGGATGTGTCCACCGGAATGTGTTGTTTCGTTGGGGGTGTATAGAAATGTATGCAGCGCATTGAAGGCCGGAGCCATTTTTTTGCCCTGATACTTTAACTTTAACTGATGTAATTTTTCTTTCATTCCCATATTATCCTAGTTCTTTTTGCAACAAATCCAATCCTTCCCTGATTATCTGTTGGTGCGGTTGTTTTGAGATACATATGAATTCTGTGAGTGAAAAGTCTTCTGGGGCCACTTCATAGAGTCCCAATTGTTCCATTTCATCCAAATCCTTTACCATACAAGCCTTCAACAATTGGAGAGGATAGATGTCCAATGGAAATACTTGTTCATATTGACCCGTGACCACAAAAGCACGGTGCTCACCATTGGTATTGGTGTCCAAATCATATTTTTTCTTTGGTTGAAGCCAAGAAAAAGTAAGTGCCCTGGTGGTTGAAATTTTATTGAAGATAGGTCTGTTCCACCCAAAAAAGTCATAATCGTCCCCTTCTGGAATGGCGGTAACTGTATTATTGTAGTAGCCCAAGTACCCCTCGGTATTGGTTTTTCTACCGGTAAGCACATCACCGTTGATTAATCTATATCTATCCTCATTAACACCACTGGCATATAGGAATGTTGAAATTTCCGCTCCTATTTTAGTAGTGTAGTATTTAGGAGCCTTAATGATAGACCCCGAAAGAGCGACAATACGCTCTGCATTGAATTTACCGGTCAACAGAAGCTCCCCTATCAGCACCATATCTTGGGGAGATATGGTCCAAACCACCTCTCCTTTATTTATGGGGTCAATTTTATTGATTTGTGTTCCCACCAATCCAGCTGGATGGGGACCTGAAATTTTATGTAATTCAATACCTGAAACATCCACAAAGGGAGACCTACTGGTTTTTCCAACGGTCACATGGATTTTCCCGGGGGTCAACTTACTCAAGGCCATAACGGCAGCCCCCAACTCCTGTTCTTTACCTTTCAGCACGTAATCCGCATCAGCAGCCAACGGCGCAGTGGTATAGGCCGAAACAAAAATAGCCTTTGGTGTGGCGTCCGGGTCTGCAATTACATCATAAGGACGTTGTTTTATAAACGGCCAACCTCCATTCTGCAAAAGGAAGGTCTTAATGGTGTCTGCATCGGCAGTATCCAAATCAGGAACCTTACTTTGCGTATACTTCTGGGTTTTGTCAGCAAGAATCTTGAGAGTCAAGATTCTTCTACGCGCACCACGAACAATTTCAATCAACTCCCCACTGACCGGAGAGACAAAATGCATTTCTTCGTTGTTCTTGTTATAGAAAAGAGGTTCTCCCGCTTTTACCTCCTCACCCTGCTTGATAAGCATTTTGGGGGTGATTCCATGAAAATCATCTAGGTTTAGGGCATACACGTTACTTAAAACGGCTTTGGAAGTAGTCTGTTCTGCTGCCCCGATGAGGTTGATGTTCAACCCCTTTCTAATCCGGATGTCTTTAGACATATTGTTGTAGACCTTTTGTTATCAAAATCGGTGGCAAATTTACTACTAAAAGGGATGTTTTCATAATTATTAACCATAAAATTGGGATTACATCGACCTAAATTTTCAAGGCACACTTTTTGTTTACCTTTACCCAAAAAATAAGGCCTAAATGCGCTTTTTGATCAAACAAATATTTTTTTTGTGCTGTATAACCAGTGTTTTCGCGCAAGTTCAGCATGAGGTAAATCCTCCAGAAAACATAAAGACCATCATTTTTAGAGGACCAACGGAAGATCAGTTTCCCATTATTCAGTTGGGTGAATCCATGACGCTGGAATTTGATGACCTTACTGCCAATGAACAGGACTATTATTATAAAATAATCCACTGCGATTACGATTGGACCCCATCCCAGCTTCTAAAATCGCAGTATTTGGTAGGGAACGACAACCAGCGCATCATTGACTATGAAAACAGTTACACCACCTTGCAGCCCTATTCCAACTACAGATTGAGCATTCCTAATGAAAATGTTCGACTGAAGGTCAGTGGAAATTATGTGCTGGAAATTTATAATAGCTATGGTGACCTTCAATTTTCAAGAAGGTTTGTTGTATATCAAGATGCTTTGGCCGTAGGCGGTGTGGTGAAGCGCTCTCGGGATTTTAATTTTCTGAATGAAAAGCAGGTAGTGCAGTTTACTATTAATACCGCTTCATTTACCGTAGTAAACCCCAAGAATGAGATAAAGGTCGCCATTTTACAGAATCATTACTGGCCAACAGCACTGTATAATATTAAGCCCCAATACACCATTGGGTCTGAACTGGTCTATAAATACGATCAGGAAACTAGTTTTTATGGGGGCAATGAGTTTCTGAATTTTGACACCAAGGACCTTCGCTCTCCCACATTCGCAATCTCCCGTATTGAATTTGAGGATGTTTACCACCACTACCTGTTCACCAACGAATATAGAAACGATCAGCCTTACACCTATTTCCCCGATATCAACGGAGACTTTGTGGTACGAACCCTGCAAGGCGAAGATGTTTCACGCGAAGCGGAGTACACTAAGGTGCATTTCAGCCTTCCCTATACCAATGAGATTGGGCTGGACAATGTATATGTGGTTGGAAAGTTCAATAATTATGGTCTTTCAGAAGAAAACAAAATGACCTTCAATGAGGAGACTGGAAAATTTGAAGCTACCTTACTGATGAAACAAGGCTTTTATAACTACAAGTATGTTGTTGAACGAGCCGATGGAACTTTGGAACCCAACTTCGTGAGCGGTGATTTCCACTTTACCGAAAACAATTATCTCATTCTGGTCTACTATAGAAATTTTGGTGAGCTATATGACAGTATAATAGGTATAGGTTCCGTGAATTCCAGAACTATCAGCAATTAATTATCTTAGCTTCAAATCCTTTTTGGGGCATGGGAAAAAAAGACAGCTTGGTCAGTAAAGGCCGTTACGAACTTAGGTATAGGGGCGATCAGTGTTTAAACTGCGGGCACCCTTTGGATACCAGTGACAAATATTGCCCAAGTTGCTCACAGGCCAACAGTACCAAAAAGCTGTCTTTGAAAGATTTTGTGGATGAGTTTTTTTCAGGTTTAATCAATTATGACTCCAAGCTTTTAAAAACCTTGTCCGTTTTATTGGTCAGGCCAGGGACTATTACCAAGGATTATATTAATGGCAAACGGGTTACATATACCAATCCATTTCGGTTTTTATTGAGTTTGGCGTTCCTTTATTTCCTTATGGTAACCTTCAACAACCGCTTTACCGGATTAGATCGGGCCGCCTCCAGATTTGATAGAAATATTTCCATGGGATCACCGATAATGTATGATGCCAATTCAGATTCGTTTTCATCGGACAGTACTGAATTTAAAAAACGTACTTCGGAAGTCTTAGCGCACTTGGACCCGGCAGATGCCAATACCCCAGAAGTCAAGAAAGGCGTGAGCATTCTGGATTCCCTTATAGTGGCCACAAACTTAAAAAAAGTGAATAGGGATTCACTCATGGCCACCGACCCCTCGGGATACTTTAAAAGTTTGGAGGAGGAAAATTCCGGCATAAACAGATTTTCGTCAAAAATGGAATTTTTTGGCCGGATGATTCAAGTGGATACCCTATATAGTTTTCAACATGCACAGGAGAAATATAACATTCCTAGCAGCCTTTCCAATAAAATGGCATTTCAGGTTTCCAATAGCTTTTTACGGATAATGGATCATCCCAGCGATTTCATAAACTCAACCATCTCAAAGCTGCCTTTTGTCATCTTCCTGTTTTTACCTGTGTTCGCCATCTTCATTTGGTTGGTCTACATCAGAAAAAAATATACCTACACCGATCATCTTATTTTTAGCTTTCACAACCAATCGTTATTATTTATCTTGCTCATCCTTAGCTTGGTAATAGATGCGATTTTTAAGGTGTCAAGTGCAGCTATATTTATCACTATATTTAGTGTATACCTGTTTTTGGCCATGAAGAAGTTTTACGGGCAGGGAACGTTCAAAACGATTGTTAAATATCTCTTTCTGAACACTATATTTACCTTTTTGGCAGTATTTACGGTAATCATGTTGTTTACAGGAAGTGTTTTTACCTATTAGCTTATGTTCACTCAAGTCACAAAAGGAATTAAAGTATCGGTGGAGACCACCTTTGAAGGCACATTTTTTAAGAATTACAAAATGCACTACGCCTTTGGATATACCATTACCATTGAAAACTTGAGCAAGGATGTTGTTCAGCTTACCGCTAGGCATTGGGACATCTTTGATGCCCTCAAAGACATTGAAACCATTGATGGTGAAGGCGTAATCGGCAGAAAACCGGTCATTAAGCCAGGCAAATCACACACCTATAGTTCCGGGTGTTTACTCGCTTCCCCCATTGGTGCCATGCACGGGTATTACCATATGGTGAACTTGGCCACTACAGAAGAATTTGAAGTGGAGATTCCCGCTTTCAAATTTGCCGCCCCTTTCGCCATAAACTAAATCCATATCATTTTCTATTCGGCCTTTGTTTCCTTACCTTTGATGGAATTTTTAACATCAAAAAAAGCGCATCTATATGGGAAAAGGTTTTTTTCAAGTTCCAACTGCATATAACGAACCCGTAAAAAGTTATGCCCCCGGCACTCCAGAACGTGAAGAAGTACTGAATCAGTACAACGCCTATTACAATGGACAGGTAGAAGTTCCACTTTACATCGGTTCCAAAGAAATCAAAACAGGAAACACCAAACCTATGTCTCCTCCACACGAACACAAACATGTGGTAGGGCAGTATCAATTAGCTGAGAAAAAGCATGTTGAAGAAGCCATTTCCAGTTGTTTGGGAGCTAGGGAAGCTTGGGCCAATTTAACTTGGGAACAACGGGCTGCTGTTTTTATGAAAGCCGCGGAACTTATTGCAGGTCCATACAGAGCAAAAATAAATGCCGCCACCATGATGGCGCAGTCCAAGACCATCCATCAGGCGGAAATTGATGCAGCCTGTGAACTTATCGATTTTTTGAGGTTCAATGTGGAGTACATGTCACAAATCTATGCGGAGCAACCCGAATCTTCAGAAGGCATCTGGAATCGCGTGGAATACAGGCCGCTGGAAGGTTTTACCTATGCAATTACACCATTCAACTTTACCGCCATAGCGGGTAACTTGCCATCTTGCATGGCCATGATGGGCAATGTAGTGATTTGGAAACCCAGCGATAGTCAGGTCTACTCCGCCAAGGTAATCATGGATGTCTTCAAAGAAGCCGGATTGCCCGATGGTGTAATCAATATGATCACGGGTGACCCTGCAATGATTTCTGATGTGATTCTTGCCAGCCCAGATTTTGCAGGATTGCATTTTACAGGTTCCACTTTTGTATTCAAGGAACTTTGGAAACAAATCGGAAACAATATCCACAATTACAAAACCTATCCAAGAATTGTTGGGGAAACCGGTGGTAAAGATTTTATTATCGCCCATCCTACCGCTAAACCAAAACAAGTATCCACCGCCATCGTTAGGGGTGCATTTGAGCTGCAAGGACAAAAGTGTAGTGCTGCTTCGCGGGTATACCTGCCAAAGTCCACAGCCCATGAAATTTTGGATTTTGTGAAAGCTGATTTGGCATCCTTCAACAAGCCCGGTTCTCCTGCGGATATGAGCAACTTTATTACCGCGGTGATTCATGAAGGCTCTTTTGATAAATTGGCCAAATACATTGACCAAGCCAAAAAAGATGATAATGCGGAAATTATTGCTGGTGGCAATTATGACAAATCCGTAGGCTATTTTGTGGAACCCACGGTTATTTTAACCACCGACCCAAAATACACTACCATGTGCACCGAACTTTTCGGTCCCGTGGTTACCATATATATTTATGACGATAAGGATTGGGCCGACACCTTAAAATTGGTGGATGGCACTTCCGAATATGGATTGACCGGCGCTGTGCTTTCCGCAGACCGTTATGCCATTGACGAAGCCACCAAAGCATTGCAAAACTGTGCCGGTAACTTCTATATCAATGACAAGCCTACTGGAGCCGTTGTAGGCCAACAGCCTTTTGGTGGTGCAAGAGCATCAGGAACAAATGACAAGGCCGGTTCCGCACAAAACTTGTTGCGATGGGTTTCTCCAAGATTGATAAAGGAAACCTTTGTAACCCCTGAAGATTATAGATATCCATTCCTGGGATAATTAAAAAAATTGACTTAAATAGATAGCCGTTATGTCCAAAATTGAGGAGATAACGGCTATTTTTATGTCCGACTAATATCTATTTCAAATGTCTAGACCTTACGTATTGGCTGAAACCAACTGGAAACACCTGAAAAATGAGTCCATTGAATTGGCCATATTGCCTTGGGCCGCCACCGAAGCTCACAATTATCACCTACCCTATTCCACCGACACCATAGAAGGAACGGCCATTGCCGAAGAGTCAGCCAAAATAGCTTGGGAACAAGGTGCAAAAGTTATGGTTCTGCCTACAATTCCATTTGGGGTGAACACAGGTCAGTCTGACATTTATCTGGATATGAACCTAAATCCCAGCACACAACTGTCCATTTTAAAAGACCTAATAACAGTTTTGGATAGGCAAGGTGTCCATAAACTCATGATTCTGAATAGTCATGGCGGAAACAATTTTAAATCGATTATTCGCGAATTAAGCCTTCTTTTTTCCAACATGTTCATTTGCTTCACTTTCTGGCCGGCCATGTTAGATCGGAAACACTATTTTGATATCCCCGGAGACCATGCCGATGAAATGGAAACCAGTCTCCTTCTTCATCTTGCCCCAGAATTGGTGTTGCCCAAAAAAGATTGGGGCAGTGGGGCCGAAAAAAAGAATAAAATCAAGGCATTTAGAGAAGGTTGGGCATGGACAGAGCGCCCATGGTCAAAAATTAGTGAAGATACTGGGGTTGGAGACCCAAGTATGGCCTCCAAAGAAAAAGGCGAACGATTCTTTAAGGCCGTTTGTGAAAAAATGGGGCAATTGTTTATTGATATTGCCCAAGCGGATACCAATGACCTTTACGAATAAGAATAGAAATGTCTCAGCATCGTGTTTTTTTCATGGTTCCTCCCAAGGTTCAATTACTGGACATGACCGGTCCTGCGCATATTTTCTATGAAGCCAATGATTATGGAGTGCATATCCCCGCTCATTATCTTAGCTTGGGGACATCAATCGAGGAAATTTCTGGTGCCGGAGTGCTACTGGGGAATTTAGAACCCTTCCACACCTATGAGCTGGGTCCTAATGACTTTCTTTTTATTCCCGGTTTAGAGTCAGATTTGATTAAAAAAAATGATTTCATTCAATCTATAGAGCCTTTTTTTGAATGGCTTCGAAAACAACATGCCAATGGTGCCAAAATTTGCTCCGTGTGCACAGGCGCCTATCTTTTGGCATTTGCCAACCTTTTTAATGAACGGGAATGTACCACCCATTGGAGGTACTTGGAAGATTTTCAAACCAAATTTCCCAAAACCAAAGTGCTCTCTGACAGGTTGATTGTTAAGGATGATAGTCTCTATTCCAGCGCGGGGGTTTCTTCCGGAATTGATTTGGCCATGTTCGTTTTGGAGGAACTTTATGGACCCGTATTGGTCACCAAAATTGCCAAAGAAGTGGTGATTTATTTGCGTCGTACCGAAAGTGACCCCCAACTCAGTGTTTTTCTACAATACAGAAACCATATCGACACCCGAATCCATCAGGTTCAGGATATGTTGGCCCAAAACCTTAGTACCAAATCTACCATAGAAGAAGTAGCTGAAAGCGTATTTATGAGTTCCCGAAATCTCACACGGTTGTTCAAGAAAACTACTGGCATAACCATTGGTGAGTACGTGGAGAAGCTTCGGGTAGAAAGGGCCATACAAATGCTAACTTCTGGCTCAAAAGTAAGTGCTGCAGCTTCGGCCTGTGGATTACAAAGCCCAAATCAACTACGGTCACTTCTTAAAAAGCACACTACTTCTCTCCCTTCGGATTGGCGCGAATAATTGTCCCAATACTGCGGATGATTGTCCTTTGGGCACTTTTCTTTAAGGTGTACTTTTGACTAAATCATCAAAAAATGAACAAGTCAATTTTTCTTTTAGCCACCTGCCTGGTCACTTTGTGTTCCTTGGCCCAAAACAGCATCCCAATGGAATCCACTTACATTTGCCCACCCTGTGGGGCCTCTTGTGATGAAACCGAGCACGATTCACCGGGCGTTTGCTCACATTGTAATATGGTGCTCATCAAAAAAAGTGATTTAAAAACCATTGCCTTTTATCTACAGGACGGGGTTGAGGTGTTGGACTTTGCAGGGCCTATGGAGGTTTTTGCCTATGCTGGATACAAAGTTTTTACGGTCTCAGCTACCCAGCAACCCATAAAATCGCAAGGAATTCTAACCGTTACCCCAGATTACAGTGTGGATAATGCCCCTAACGCTGATATATTGGCTTTCTTTGGAGGCAATTCGGGTGCGGCCTCCCAGAACCCAAAGGTGATAGATTGGGTACAGCGGCAAAAGAACATACAATATCATTTTTCGGTCTGCACCGGAGCCTTTGTTTTGGCCGAAGCTGGAATTTTGAACGGACAGACAGCAACTACCTTTCACAATGCACTGGATGATTTAGAGAAGAACTATCCAAAAATCGATGTACGCAAAAATGTCCGCTTTGTGGACAATGGAAAGGTCATCACCACGGCGGGGATATCAGCCGGAATAGATGGTGCCCTTCACTTAGTGGCCAAACTTCAAGGGTTGAATGCCGCCAAACGGACTGCCTACTACATGGAATATGACAATTGGAACTTGGGCAATGGATTAATTCTCTCTGACGACAACCCCTATTCCAAAAGGAAATCAGATGCTTTCTTCAAAAATTTCGAGGGCAGCTATAAATACAAGAACAACACGGAATTCAATCTAACCTTTAATGAGCGGGAGGGCAACCTAGAGGCAAAAATTAATGGTGTTTCCTACCCAGTTTATCACGAAAAAGATGATATTTTCTCCGATGTAAGAAACGAACCTGTATTCTTTCAAAGAAATGAAGCTGATGTTATTATTGGGTACAAGCTAAGCCAAGAAGGAGAGCTGTTTCAAAAATTATGATGTTGAGAGAACCAATTCTCTTAACTTCTAATTTATTTTGCTTCTACCCTACATCCATGGTCAAAGTAACACCTATCCATGTCCACCATGTGCCTGGATTGCCATGATAAAGTATATGTAGAACTGGGAATATGTCTTGTTTGCAATATGAAGCCCATATCTGATGAGCACATTGAATATGATAGCTATACCAAGGAAGATGTCCAATTTTCAGATGGTGACCTTAACCAATGGCAACCATAATTTCCTAAATACAGCCACTGAACCCACTACGACCTGCTTTCCTACATCAAACCATGGTTAATATAAATTGGAATTCACCAGTAAGACCATTCATTTCTTATTATTCTGATTCACAATAACTTACTGTACATCCCAAAGTTGTGAGACCATTATTTTTGCCACAAATGACTTAAAACATGCACTATTAATGTAAATTTAACGTTAATTAATTGTAAACTAAACGTAATCTGATTACTTTTATACATTAAAACCCATTTAAGATGAAAGAGCGAGTAAATGTTTGGGGGAAATTGGCCAAATGGTTGAACAGTAAGTGGCAGTATGCCAAAACGTATTCCAGAAAGTGCAGAGGGGTTTACTATAGGGTATTGAACACCTAAATGTAAATCAACCCCGAAACTTCTGGGGCAGGTAGACCACCTTTTTGGTCTCAAAGAAATCCTCCTGAAAATAGTCTTTTAAATCGAAGATTTGAACGGTTTTATAATCTTTCAACTCTTCCGAAAGGTCGCCGCCCTTAAGGTAAAAAATGCCATTTTTACGTTCATGGGCGGGGTCTTTTTTTATTTTTCCCCTTGTCCAGTGAACAAATGTGGGCATAGCTGCCACGGCGCGACTGACAATAAAATCAAACTGCCCGTCTATATCTTCTACCCTCGAATGGATGGCCGTAACATTTTCCAATTGAAGTCCATCAATAACTTCCTGAACCACTTTTACTTTCTTCCCAATGGCGTCTACAAGAGTAAATTTTACCTCAGGAAAGATAATGGCCAACGGAATTCCGGGAAAACCGCCACCGGTACCTACATCAAGAATTTCGGACCCTTCATTGAATGCCTGAATCTTGGCTATACCCAACGAATGTAACACATGACGGAGGTAAAGCTCATCAATATCCTTTCGAGAAACCACATTTATCTTTTGATTCCAATCCTTGTATAGTGACTCTAAATCCCTGAAATGCTGTTTTTGCACATCATTGAGCGTCGTAAAATAATTGAAGACCAAATCCGCATTCATCCTAAGGCTGTTAATTTTAGCAAAATTAATACTTTTGAACAGGTTAACACCGTTCTAACAATATGATGAAATTCTAAAAGGTGGTTTTTGGCTACCTTTGTAAAAATTTTTTTTATGGATAAGAGTACCATCCGGTTTTCAAGAAAGGATTCTGCACAATTTTTCAGAACCTTGAACAAAAGAGTAAACGAATACTTCAACGAAAATGAAATAAAGAAAACTGGGAACTGGAAACTTCACTTGAAAACCATAGTGATGTTCGCCATCTTTTTGACCCCCTACTTTTTGATTTTAACCCTTCACCTACCCTTTTGGGCCTACCTATTGCTCTCCATTACCATGGGCGTGGGCATGGCCGGAGTGGGCATGAATGTCATGCATGATGGCAATCACGGTTCCTATTCCAATAAAAAATGGGTGAACAAAATCATGGGTAGCAGTATTTATATTTTGGCAGGAAATGTATATAACTGGCAAGTTCAACACAATGTATTGCACCATACTTACACCAATATCCACGAACATGACGAGGATATGGAAGCCGGCAGGATTTTGCGTTTCTCAAAACATGCCGAATGGCGCAAACATCATAAATTTCAACATTTTTACTCCATTTTTCTCTACGGATTGCTCACCTTCAATTGGGCTATCACTACGGATTTCCAGCAAATGTACCGCTACATGAAGCGTAAGTTGAGCTATGGAAAACTACCCAATCCCGTTATTAACTGGAGCACTTTGGTAATTACTAAAATCATCTATTTGACCATTTGGATCGTACTCCCCATGATTTTTGGAGGCGTAGCATGGTGGCAGGTACTACTTGGCTTTTTTATTATGCACTATGTGGCCGGTGTAATTTTGAGCGTAGTATTCCAATTGGCACATATTGTTGATGATGCCGAACAACCTTTGCCTGATGATGCAGGCAACATGAAGAATACATGGGCCATCCACCAATTGTTCACCACCGTAAATTTTGGCACAAAAAACAAGATTGTAAACTGGTTTACGGGCGGGCTAAACCATCAGGTAGAGCACCATATTTTCCCAAATATCAGCCACATACACTACACAAAAATTTCCAAAATTGTGAAACAGACGGCACGGGAATTTAATTTGCCCTACAACGAGTATAAAACTACCAGAAAAGCTATAATTTCGCACTTCAAACATTTGAAGGAATTGGGAAAAAACCCGGCACTTCAGTACCAGTAAAATAGCAAAATCGATGAGCAACCATTTATCTGACAGGATTCAGAACATGTCCACGTCAGCAACTTTGGCCATGGCGGCCAAAGCCAGGGAATTACGAAATGAAGGAAAGGATATCATTGGCTTGAGTTTGGGAGAACCCGACTTTAATATTCCTGATTTTATAAAGGATGCAGCAAAGCAAGCCATTGATGACAATTATAGCAGCTACACCCCAGTTGATGGCTACGCCGAGTTGAAAAAGGCCATCACCCTTAAATTTAAACGAGACAATAACTTGGATTATGGTCCAAGCCAAATTGTAGTGTCCTCAGGAGCAAAACAATCCTTGTTCAATGTGGCCATGGTAGTATTGAATCCCGGTGATGAAGTAATTCTTCCCGCCCCATATTGGGTAAGTTATAGCGATATTGTAAAGTTGGCGGAAGGTGTTCCCGTTGAAGTTCCAACAGGCATTGATACCGATTTTAAAATGACACCAGAACAATTGGAAGCGGCCATTACCCCAAAAACACGTATGCTCTGGTTCAGTTCACCATGTAACCCCAGTGGCTCTGTGTACAGCAAAGCTGAATTGGAAGGTTTGGCAGAGGTATTGAAAAAACATCCAGACATTTATGTAGTTTCTGACGAAATCTATGAGCACATCAACTTCACCAAAGGTGGACATACCAGTATTGCAGGGATTGATGGGATGTACGACAGAACGGTTACCGTAAACGGCGTATCAAAAGCATTTGCCATGACCGGATGGCGAATTGGGTATATTGGAGCTCCTGAATGGATTGCCAAGGGTTGTACCAAATTACAAGGTCAGGTGACCAGTGGGGCCAATGCCATTGCACAACGCTCAGTGATCACTGCCTTGGAAGCGCCCGTGAGCAAGATTCAGTATATGATAGACAAGTTCCATGAAAGAAGGGATTTGGTATTACAATTGTTGGGCGAAATTGAAGGGTTTAACCTTAACGTTCCCGAAGGTGCTTTTTATGTATTCCCGGACATCTCGGCTTTCTTTGGAAAGACCTTGAACGGAACAACGATCAACAATGCATCTGATTTTGCCCTATACCTGTTGGAACATGCCAATGTGGCTACCGTAACCGGTGAAGCATTTGGAAATCCCAATTGCATCCGTATCTCATACGCAGCATCGGAAAAAGAGCTTAAAGAAGCCATTGCCAGGATCAAGGCGGTGGTTTAAGAGTGCGTCATGCTGAACTTTGATTCAGCATCCCATTCTGTTCAGAAAGATGGGATGAGACCCTGAAACCAGTTCAGGGTGACGATTCAGAATAGATTCAGAATAGTAAATAATGAAAAACCTCCTGAATACAATTTTTGGAGGTTTTTTTTATGTCTTTTTCCAGAAATAGGGCGTTAGGATAATCAGAACGGTAAACAGTTCCAATCGCCCTAATAACATCAAGAATCCACACCACCATTTTCCAGCATCGGGAAGACTATCATAATTGCTCACGGGATTTAAGCTACCAAAAGCCGGTCCAACATTTCCCAAAGAAGAGGCCGCGCCTCCAACCGCTGAGATAAAATCAAGTCCCAAGAAGCCCAGCACCAAAGACCCTATGATAAAAAGTAGCATGTACAGCACAAAAAAAGCGATCACGTTGTACACGATATGCTCTGAAACCGTCTTTTGATTATACCGAACGGGAATAATTGCGTTGGGATGCAAGGTTCGTTTAAACTCTAAAATGCCATTTTTGATGATAATCAAATGGCGCATCACCTTAATTCCACCTGCGGTAGAACCAGCAGAACCGCCCAAAAACATCAATCCAAAGAAAAAGACGGTCAAAAAAGGCGTCCAAGAAGTAAAATCCGAAGTCACAAAACCTGTAGTGGTGACCACTGCTATGACTTGAAAAAGAGAGTGCCTAAATGCACTTTCTACTCTTCCCCAGACCATTGGGTGAAATTCCGAAACAACTACATCCGCTTTGTAGTAGATGCCCAAAGCCACTAAAATGGAAAAAATGGCTATAAAGCCAAAATAGTACTTAAACTCTTCGTCTTTTAGGATGCGCTGCACCCTTCTAGTGAAGGCAAAATAGCTGAGTACAAAATTGCTTCCCGCCAAAAACATAAAAACAATAATGATGTATTGTATCAAGGGTTCGTTGTTCCAAAAAGCCAAACTGGCATTCTTGGTGGAAAACCCCCCGGTAGACATGGTAGCCAACGAATGGTTGATGGCATCGAAAAACGTCATACCAGCCAATCTCAGCAATAGGGTCTCCAAGACGGTGTATCCAAAATAAATCAACCACAGTCGTTTTGCAGTGTCCGTAATCCTGGGATGTAATTTATCACCTCCTGGACCGGGTGCTTCAGCCGCAAACAACTGCATTCCCCCAATGCCCAGCAATGGAAGAATGGCAATGGCCAAAACAATAATACCCATCCCCCCAATCCAATGGGTAAGGCTCCTCCAAAGGAGAATACCTTCAGGAAGGGATTCAATATCGTTTAAAATGGAAGCCCCAGTAGTGGTATATCCAGAAATTGTTTCAAAAAATGCATCGGTAATGGAAGGAATTGAACCTGAAAAAAGATAAGGCAACATCCCAGAAATGGACATCACAATCCATCCAAACGTCACTACGATATAACCCTCTTTACGCTTTACTTCCTTTTTATGGCCTCGGGTGTAGAACATGGCCATCATACCAAAAAGCATGGTAACAATCGCTGCCAGGGTTATGTCCAAAGTAGCACCATCCTTAAAGATACCACTGGCAAAAGCTGCCAAAAGCATAAAAGAGCCATTGCACAGGAGCAAAAGACCCATAATATGGATGATAATACGCGTGTTGAGTCTCATTACAGGAACAACTTTTCAATCCTTGGGATGGCCTTGGGCAAACAACATACAACTACTTTGTCTCCTTCTTTAATTCTAAAGTCACCCAGTGCGATGATGCCTTCACCATTTCGGATGACCCCACCAATGCTTGCCTCCCGTGGAAAGTTTAATTCCTTGATAATCTCACCATTCACAAGTGAAGAAGCTTTTACCTCAAACTCCAAAATCTCAGCATTGAGGTTGTTCAATCGGGTCAAGGCCAACACCTCACCTTTTCGGATGTATCGGAAAATACTGTTCGCTGCAAGCAGTTTTTTATTGATGAGCGTATCCACACCAATGGAATGCGACAGCTGAAAATAATCCATGTTCTCCACCAAAGCGATAGTCTTTTTTATTTTTTTGGACTTGGCCACCAAACAGGACATGATGTTGGTCTCTGAATTTCCGGTAACGGCAATAAATGCATCCATGGATTCCAAGCTCTCTTCTTCCAGAAGCTCTACATTGCGTCCATCTCCATTAATGACAAGGGCATGGGGCAGTTCATCCGCAATATCAAAAGCCTTTTCCTTGTTTTTTTCGATGAGTTTTACATTGAAACGCTTGTTGCACAGGTCACGAGCCGTTTTAAAACCTACCTTACTGCCACCGAGCACCATCACATTTTTGATTTCCTGCTTCTGCATTCCAGTAAGTTTGTACAATTCTTCCACACCCTTATCCGAGGTAATGAAGTATACCTGATCGCCTTCTTTAAAGACAGTATCCCCACGAGGAATCAAGGTGTATTGTGTTCCCATTCGTTGTAAGGCAATGGGCATAAAGTGCAATTCTGGAAAAATACGGGCGGCCTCTTTTACCATTTTGCCCACGAAGGGTGCAGTCCTTGGGAGGATAACTCCGAACATGGTCAATAAACCACCTTCAAACTCATACGTGTCGTTAAAAGCTGACTGGTTGAGCATTAACTGGATTTCCATCGCGGCCAGGCGTTCTGGTGAAATGAGTTCATCGATACCCAAATCTTGAAACCGCAAAGATTCGCGGTTGTCCATGAATTCCGTGTTTGAAATTCGGGCAATGGTACGCTTACAGCCCAACTGCTTTGCCAAAAAACAAAGGGTGATGTTGGTGGTTTCCGATGCGGTCACCCCAATAACCAGTTCTGAGGAATCCACTTGGGCATCCCGTAGCACTTGTATGGACGTGGCATCACCACGGAGCACTCGAATATCCAAATGGGTATCTGCATAGGCCAAACTCTCCTTGTCCGTGTCAATCAATGTAATATCCTGTGCTTCATACGACAAAAGTTTTGCCAAATGAAACCCTACCTCACCTGCTCCTGCAATTATGATTTTCATCGATTAAAATAAGATGTGTTCTTGAATACGTTCAATCTGTGTGCTACAAATGATAAAAGAATAGTGGTCGGGACCTAAACAACATATTTTTAACAACATACGGAAGGATGTCCCATTGCTGAGCAAAATTACACAAATATTTTTGTCCACCTCCCATATTGCTAAATTGTATATTTGCCAACAAATTCTATTGATGTCAAAAAAAGTTACGCCTTACAAGGAGTCACAGCTTGGAAAAAAGGAACAAGTACGCCAAATGTTCGACACCATTTCCAAAAATTATGATGGTCTCAACCGCGTCATTTCCTTTGGAATAGACCTAAAGTGGCGTAAGCGAATGGTGAAACTGCTCAAGGTAAAAGCTCCCAAAACCGTATTGGACATAGCCACGGGAACAGGGGATTTGGCCATTGCCATGACCCAGACCGGGGCTGAAAAAATCATTGGTCTGGATATTTCCCCCGGCATGCTGGAAGTTGGTAAGGAAAAAATAGTGGACAAAAACCTGCAGGATACCATAGAAATGGTGGTGGGCGACAGTGAGGATCTACCTTTTGAAGACAACTCTTTTGATGCGGTTACGGTTGCCTTCGGCGTGCGAAACTTTGAGAATCTGGAAAAGGGACTGGCTGAAATCTACCGTGTATTGAAACCAACAGGCACCTTTATGGTCTTGGAAACTTCCGTGCCCACAAAAACCCCTTTTAAACAAGGATATAGTTTTTATTGTAACCATATTCTTCCCACCATTGGTAAAATCTTTTCAAAAGACCGTTCGGCCTACGCATATTTGAGTGAATCTGCATCTGTTTTTCCACATGGTGAAGCCTTCAACAATATTTTGGCCAAAATTGGGTTTATAGGAATAGAGAACAAACCCCAGACATTTGGAGTTGCCTCCATTTATGTCGCCACAAAATAGATTAATGAAAAACGTCTTTCTTCTGTTCAGCTTGCTGTTGGCATGCACAACTTCCTTGGCACAGTTCACCGATGATCATATCCTTAATCTTCAGACCGAGGATAAGAAGTTCTTGAATTGGGGATATTACTTGGGCTTCAATCAATATGATTTTCAATTTGAATACAAGAATGATATTGGTCGTGATATTTTGGTCGATAAAAGCCTTGGATTCAATGTAGGCTTGATCGGAGAAATGCGTATCAATGACTATTTGGACACCCGTTTTGAGCCAGGCTTGTTGTACACCGCCAGAACTCTGGGCTTTCCCGGGTTTACCAGTCAAGCTGATGCATTGCGAGAAGTGCGGTCCACTTATATTCGTTTTCCATTGTTGCTGAAGGTCAGTGCCAAGCGTTTTGGCAACTGGAAACCCTTTATTGAAGGTGGCGTTTACACTTCATTGAATTTAGGGAGCAAAGAAGATAGCTTAGACGATAACAGCAGTGGTGAATTCCGGATGAAAAAGAACGTGTACGGGTACGAACTGGGTTTTGGTATCGATTTTTACACCGAATACTTCAAGTTCACACCCTCTATTCGTGGTGTTTTTGCCCTTTCTGATGAGTTGGTTCCCGATGAAGACCCCAACAGTCCCTGGACCGGAAACATCAATGCCATGCGCACCAGAGGGATTTTTATCAATTTTACGTTTGAGTAGCGTTAGATAGTTGGATAGTTGGATAGTTGGATAGTTGGATAGTTGGATAGTTGGATAGTTGGATAGTTGGATAGTTGGATAGTTGGATAGTTGGATAGTTGGATAGTTGGATAGTTGGATAGTTGGATAGTTGGATAGCAAAATTCAAAAAATCCTATCGTCCAAAAATCGAAAAATCCAGAGGTTTACCGTCTTATTTCATTCAGAAGAATAGCCGTTGCCGTGGCCACATTGAGGCTTTCCGCAGTGGGTTCACCAAATTGGGGAATTGCAATACGCTCGTTGATATATTCGGCAACCGCGGGTGATATACCATTGGCTTCATTACCCATCACCAAAATACCACTAGTTGTAAGTTCTTTTGCGTACACAGATACCCCGTCCATAAAAGCACCAAAAACCGGTAGCTTTGAATTTTTCAGATACGCTTCAAGTTTTAGGTAGGCAATATTTACACGAGCAATGGAACCCATTGTGGCTTGCAGCACTTTTGGATTGTAACAATCCACCGTATCCTCAGAACATACCAAATTTTTTATGCCAAACCAATCGCACAGCCGTATGATTGTTCCCAGGTTTCCGGGATCTCGAACCGCATCCAGTGCCAAAATCCAATCAGAATCATCTATTTTTTTGGTTTCGGGCATGTAAAAAACGCCCAGCACGCCGTTGGGATTTGTTAAGCTGCTCATTTGTTTCATCTCAGCCTTGGAAACAATCTCCGCAGTTTCAAAATCCGTTGGGTTTTGCGAACCATCAATAAATAATGTATGGGCTTTCAGGCCCCATTTCAACAACTCATCTACAGTCTTTTGGCCTTCCACCACAAACAGTCCATGTTGACTTCGGTACTTTTTTTGCTTTAAGCTTACAACTAGTTTAATTTGGTTTTTCGTAACCATCTAAATCGTGTATTTTTGGCGACTATGAAGGGTTCTTTACGTCTATTGTGCAACTGGGCAAAAATAGGGTTATTGTTGCTTATATTGGTCATTGCTGGTTGCAACACCCTTAAAAAGGTTGGTGATGAGGAATTATTGCTTACCAAAAACAACATTTATGTTGATGACGAAAAGATTACTGATAGCGAGATCAAAGGTCTAATCTCACAAAAACCGAACAGCAGTGTGCTGGGATACCCCCTTCGCTTAAACCTCTACAATCTGGCCAAGGAAGACCCAGACTCCTCTTTTCAGAACTGGTTACATCGAAAAGAAAAAAGAGAAAAAAGACTCAATAACCTACTCTCCGAGAAACAGGTCAATAGGCTGCAAGAGTCATTTATGGTAAAAGGATATAGTGAGTTTTTAAAAAGGATTGGGGAACCTCCGGTTGTCATTGATACCGCTCTCACCAATAAATCGGTGAAAAGACTGGAAGCCTATTATAACAGCAAGGGTTATTTCAACAATTCCGGCACGTACCAAATTGTTGATGGTAAAAGAAAGAAAAGGGCCGAACTGGATTATCAGGTTACTTTGGGAAAACCTTTCATCATTGATACAGTACAAAAAAATATTACCTCACCTGAACTGGATTCCATTTACAGGGCTTTCTACAAACAATCCTTTGTAAAGCAGGGTGAGCAGTTCGACTTGGACAATTTTACCTTGGAACGTGAACGGCTCACTGCCCTTTTCCGCAATTCTGGAGTTTATAATTTTCAAGAAAGCTCCATCAATTATGATATTCTCAGGGACACTACATTGACAGCGGATGACCAATTGATGGACGTTCAGTTAAACATTAAAAAATTTAGGAGCGCCACAGACAGCACGGATACTTCGGACCCCTACAGAATCCATCGTCTAAAAAAAATCAACATCTATTCAGATTATCTTTTTGGTGACGATATCGACTCCTTAAACTCCATCGAATACGAAAACTACACCATTTACTATAAGGAGAAGCTTCGATACCGACCAAAAGCGCTTACAGATGCCATCTTTTTTGAAAAGGATAGTATTTATAGGGATATTGACCGGATTCGCACCTACCGACAGATCACCAACCTGAACACCTTTAAATATCCGAATATTGAATTTATTCCAGATACCACCCAAGCGCAGTTGATATCCAACATCTACTTGGCACCCAGGCCCAAATTTTCATTGAACATGAATTTTGATGTAACCCACTCCAACATACAGAAAGTGGGTACGGCTTTCAGTGCATCCGTGATCACAAGAAACGTGTTCGGAGGTGCCGAAACCTTAAATATTTCTGCCCGCGGGTCGATTGGTCTATTGAGTGATGCTTCGCTTTCCAATGAAACCTTTACCTCCGAACTTGGTGGAGATATCAACATCACCTTTCCAAGGATATGGCTTCCGTTCAACACAGAAAAAATAATTCCGTACTACATGCTGCCCCAAAGTAGGCTCTTGGCAGGTACCAACTTTCAAAGAAACATTGGTCTGGACAAACAATCCTTAAACTCTATTCTCTCCTATAATTGGTCTCCTACCGATAGACTCAGGAACAATTTGGAATTACTCAATGTGGAGTTTGTGCGAAACGTAAATCCCGATAACTTTTACAACGTATACCGTAACACCTTTGCCAATTTGGACGATTTGGCAGATGATTTTCAGGACGACCCACAATATGCTTCCTTTTTTGAGGAGTCGAACAACGATACCGACCCATTACGCTTGACTATTCCAGAAGGTGCCAATGCTTTTGCCCAGGCCGTCTTGAACAATGAGATTCCCGTATCAGAAGAACAGCTTGATGAAGTCAATAGCATTGAAGAACGTAGGCGAAGATTAACAGAGAACAACCTCATTTTCGCCACAAACTTCACCCATACCAAAAACAGCAAGTCCGGCATCAACGACAACGATTTTTATCAATATCGAATAAAGCTGGAAAGCGCTGGCAACCTACTTTCCATGGTAGCTAATGTGGTTCCGTACAATAAAAACGATGATGGTCAGCTCCTAGTTTTTGGGGTTCCTTTTTCTCAGTATTTAAAGACCGAAATTGATTATATCCGGCATTGGCAGTTGGGTGACTCCCAAGTATTGGCCTTTCGGAGCTTTGGTGGTCTGGCTGTTCCCTACGGGAACTCCAACAATATCCCCTTTGTGCGAAGTTACTTTGCTGGAGGTTCAAACGACAACCGTGCTTGGAACGCCTATGAACTGGGGCCAGGAAAAACCAACAACATAAACGACTTCAACGAAGCCAACCTAAAGCTCGCTTTTAACTTAGAGTACCGTTTTCCAATTGCTGGGGATGTAAAAGGTGCACTTTTTGCCGATGCAGGTAATATCTGGAACGTATTTGACAATGAAAACAATCCAGATGCCATATTCTCTGGCTTCTCTTCTTTAGCCGATATAGCCCTGGGCACAGGTTTGGGTTTGCGTTATGATTTCACCTATTTTGTATTTAGGCTAGATGTTGGTTTTAAGACCTATAATCCTGCTGAGCAAGGTTCCGATCGCTGGTTCCGCGATTTCAATTTCAAAAAAGCCGTATTCAATATCGGTATCAATTATCCTTTCTAGCGGAATTATTTTATTACTTTTGTGGCCTAATTTAACTCGAAAACCATCTTAAACTATGTCCCACAATATTAAGCCAGGTGTTGCCACGGGCGATGAAGTACAAGCTATTTTTAAACACGCAAAGGAAAACGCATACGCGCTTCCAGCAGTAAATGTGGTAGGTTCCAACACTATCAATGCCGTAATGGAGACAGCCGCATCTTTGAACTCTCCTGTAATTATTCAATTTTCTAACGGAGGCGGACAGTTCAACGCAGGTAAGGGACTTTCCAACGAAAACCAAAAAGCTGCCATTTTGGGAGCTGTGGCCGGTGCTAAACACGTGCATCAATTGGCCGAAGCCTATGGTGCCACCGTAATATTGCACACCGATCACTGTGCCAAAAAATTATTGCCGTGGATCGATGGTCTTTTGGAGGCAAGTGAGGAACATTTTAAAGCAACAGGTAAATCCCTGTTTAGTTCCCACATGATTGATTTATCGGAAGAACCCATTGAGGAGAACATTGAAATATGCAAAGCGTACTTGGAGCGCATGAGCAAAATGGGTATGACCTTGGAAATTGAATTGGGAATTACCGGCGGTGAAGAAGATGGTGTTGACAACACCGATGTTGATGATTCAAAACTATACACGCAACCCGAAGAGGTAGCCTACGCTTACGAGGAATTATCAAAAGTAAGCCATAGATTCACCATTGCAGCTGCATTCGGTAACGTTCACGGAGTATATAAACCCGGAAACGTGAAATTGACGCCAAAAATCTTGAAAAACTCCCAAGAGTTTATTTCTGAAAAATACGGTGTTGAGGAAAATCATATCGATTTTGTGTTCCACGGGGGTTCCGGTTCCACGGTGGAAGAAATTAGAGAAGCTATTGGGTATGGTGTTATCAAAATGAACATCGATACCGATTTACAATATGCCTTCCTTACAGGAATTAGGGATTATATCCAAGATAAATCCGCTTACTTGCAGGCTCAAATTGGCAATCCTGATGGAGATGACCAACCCAACAAAAAATTCTACGACCCCAGAGTGTGGCTTAGAGAGGGTGAAAAAACTTTTGTGGCTCGATTGAAGAAAGCCTTTGAAGATTTAAATAACGTCAATACCTTATAGACCTTTGTTTAATTTAATTTTGATTGCATGTCGTCTTGGTTTAAAAGAAAGGAAAAAGGAATACAGACCTTAACAGAGGAAAAAAAAGATACCCCGAAAGGATTATGGTATAAATCCCCTACTGGAAAAATTGTTGAATCTGAAGATCTTGCCAAAAACTTCTACGTTAGTCCTGAGGATGATTATCATGTTAGAATTGGCAGCAAGGAATATTTTGAGATTCTTTTTGATGATAACAAGTTCAAGGAACTGGACGAGAATATTTCTGCAAAGGATCCTTTAAAGTTTGTAGACACCAAGAAATATTCAGAACGTCTAAAGGCGGCCCAACAAAAAACAGGACTTAAGGATGCCGTTCGTACAGCGGTCGGGAAATCCATGGGCAAGGAAATTGTGATTGCCTGTATGGATTTTAGTTTTATTGGTGGTTCCATGGGCAGTGTGGTTGGCGAGAAAATTTCCCGCGCCATTGATGTGGCCAAAAAGAAAAAGGTGCCATTCCTTATGATTTCAAAATCGGGGGGTGCCCGTATGATGGAGGCTGCGCTTTCCCTTATGCAGTTGGCAAAAACATCAGCAAAACTGGCCCAATTGGCCGAGGCCAAAATTCCATACATTTCTTTGTGTACCGATCCCACAACTGGGGGAACTACAGCTTCCTATGCCATGTTGGGTGATATCAATATAGCGGAACCCGGTGCATTGATAGGATTTGCCGGTCCCCGCGTTGTAAAAGATACGGTAGGAAAAGATTTGCCGGAAGGCTTCCAAACCTCTGAATTTTTAAAAGAGCATGGGTTCTTGGATTTTATTGTCCACAGAAGAGACTTGAAAAAACAGGTCAATCTTTATATCGACTTGATTTCAAACCAACCCATTAGAGCATAAAAAAAGCCCCGATTTCGGGGCTTTTTTATTTATGTCAGTTCGAGCGCAGTCGAGAATCTTCTGCCAACTTTATACCTTAGAAAGACATCTCGACTGCGCTCGATGTAACATTCAGCTTTTTTAGTTTTAATTCACAGCTAATTTCTGAAGCGACGCAAAAATATTTCCTCTTCCGTACCATCGGCATAGGTTAAAGTACCTTTGGCATCGCAACTACCATCTCCAAAGTCCAAGCTCGCCGTATTTCCAAATCTTGAAATTTCCAAAACACCGCTAACAATAAATCGACAAGACATTTCCCTACGAAGTGGAGTGATTACTTCCTTTATAAATTCATTTCCAGCTCTGCTGACATAGGTGCGTTTACCAGTTATCAAGAAAACATTATCGCCCCAAAAACCAGTACCAAAGCCTTCTATCCATTCGCGGGTTCGGGTGCCAGTATAAGACGTGGTATTTCCATCGGGCCACGTAGATGTAAATGTGGCATTTGCCGTGCCCTGTGGATTTCCGTTTTCATTGGAGCGTACGCGTACAATGCTGGCCGAACCTTCAACGGCCACACCATTGAACACGAAATCTTCCAAACTAAGACTGATGGTGTTTGAAGCGGCCTGCATATCTCTTGAATAGCTTACATAAATGGTACCGCTGACGGTGTTCCCGTTGGGCATTTCACAATCTTCTCCAAAATTCAGTGTAACATTTTTAGTAGTCTCCGTGAGTTCAATGGTGACTACGGCACAATCTGGTAAATAATCCGAATGGTAATCCATTTTGGAAGTTGTGGAGATTTCATCAGCCGCATACACGTCTTCGGCAATGGCCGTGATTTCTTCGGAAATCATCTCGGTCTCATCACTAAACTTTAGTTCGGTGGCAGATATAACCTCAGTACTGGACAATTCTTCAGCAGTAGATTCATCTTTACTACATGATAAGAAAGTCAGAAATAATGCTCCTAAAAGAAGGGATGCCAATCCGGTAAAGTTCCTTTGATCAAGATTCTTTTTCATAATGATATATTTTATGGTTTGTTGCTTTGACCCTCCTAAATGAAAAAGGTTTAATTTGGCCTTAAAATTCATAGATTCAAAAAAACGACTATCTTTGCACGCTGATTGAAGGTCAATCAATACATAAAAATCATTTAAATAAATATTGGAATGTATTTAACAAAAGAAGTTAAAGCCGAGATTTTCAAGAAACACGGCGGCTCTGAGAGCAACACCGGTTCTACGGAAGGACAAATTGCATTGTTCACGCACCGTATCAACCACTTGACACAACACCTTAAAAAGAACCATAAGGATTATAACACCGAGCGTTCTTTGGTAGCTTTGGTAGGTAAAAGACGTAGTCTTTTGGATTACCTAAAGAAAAAAGACATTGAAAAATATCGTTCTTTGATCAAAGAATTGAACATTAGAAAATAAAAATTGAGGGGAGGCTTTGGCTTCCCCTTTGTTTTCGTTGGACGGGCTCCAACAACCCTAAGTCCCAAGCTGCAAATTGGGCAAACACAAAAAGCTTCACATAGTTTTTCATTGGTCAGTGCCTAAAGGCACACACAACAACAACACAACCCGACCGTCCGGATGGCGGTAGACCAAATGTTTAACGACCCGCATCTATTGCGCGGGTAAGATTATTTGTATGATTCCAAAAACTTTTAAAGAGGTCATTGACCTTGGTGACGGTAGGGAAATCTCTATCGAAACTGGTAAATTGGCAAAACAGGCCCATGGTTCTGTGGTTGTCCAATCAGGCAAGTGCATGTTACTATGTACAGTTGTCTCTAACTACAAACAAAGCGACGTTGATTTTCTGCCCCTTACGGTTGATTATCGCGAAAAATTTGCCGCTGCTGGACGTTATCCCGGCGGATTCTTTAAACGTGAGGCCAGACCCAGCGATGGCGAGGTACTGACCATGCGTTTGGTGGACAGGGTATTGCGCCCGTTGTTCCCAAAAGATTATCACGCTGAAACGCAGGTGATGATCCAATTGATGTCGCATGACGAAGAGGTTATGCCCGATGCCATGGCCGGATTGGCCGCTTCGGCTGCCATTCAACTTTCAGATTTTCCTTTTGAATGTGCCATTTCAGAAGTTCGTGTAGGACGTGTGAATGGTGAATTTATCATCAATCCTACCAGAGCGCAACTGGATGAGTCGGATATTGACATGGTGATTGGTGCCTCCGCAGATTCTGTGATGATGGTTGAAGGAGAAATGTCTGAGATTTCCGAAGAAGAAATGGTAGAGGCGATTAAATTTGCCCACGAAGCCATTAAAGTGCAATGCGAAGCTCAGCTGAAATTGGCGGAAGCTTTCGGAAAGAAAGAAACCCGTGAATACGAACCCGAAGTTGAAGACGAAGAACTTCAGAAGAAGATTTACGACATGGCTTACGATAAAGTATATGCCGTAGCCAAAGCCGGTTCTGCTAAACATGAGCGTAGTGCTGCTTTTGAGGAAATTAAAGAAGAAATCAAGGCTACCTTCTCCGATGAAGAGTTGGAGGAAATAGGTGGATTGGTTTCCAAATACTACCACAAAGCTGAAAAAGAAGCCGTCCGTAACCTTACGTTAGAGGAAGGTTTGCGTTTAGATGGACGTAAAACCACTGATATTCGACCTATTTGGTGCGAAGTGGATTACTTGCCATCCGTACACGGTTCTGCCATCTTTACCAGAGGCGAAACCCAGGCATTGGCAACCGTAACTTTAGGAACTTCCCGTGAAGCCAATCAAATAGACATGCCGTCTTTTGAAGGTGAGGAAACTTTCTATTTGCACTATAACTTTCCTCCATTTTCTACTGGGGAAGCAAGACCAATCCGTGGTACCTCCCGTAGGGAAGTAGGTCACGGAAACTTGGCGCAACGTGCCTTGAAAAAGATGATACCGGATGATTGTCCGTATACGGTTCGTGTGGTTTCCGAAGTATTGGAATCCAACGGTTCCTCTTCCATGGCCACCGTTTGCTCTGGTACTATGGCCTTGATGGATGCTGGGGTGCAATTGAAAAAACCAGTCTCTGGTATTGCCATGGGATTGATCACCGATACCGAAACTGGCAAATATGCCGTTCTTTCGGATATTTTGGGTGATGAAGACCACTTAGGCGACATGGACTTTAAGGTAACTGGTACTGCTGATGGTATCACCGCTTGCCAAATGGACATCAAAGTAAAGGGCCTTTCCTATGAAATTTTGGTAAAAGCCTTGATGCAGGCCAAAGATGGAAGGATGCATATTCTAAAAGAATTGACCAATACCATTGCTGAACCAAGACCTGAGGTGAAATCCTACGCACCAAAAATTGTTACCAGAATTATTCCTGGTGAGTACATTGGTGCCCTTATCGGTAAAGGTGGAGAAGTGATTCAAGAACTTCAGAAGACGACCAAGACTACTATTGTAATCAATGAAGACCCAGATACCGAAGAAGGTATTGTGGAAATCTTGGGTACGGACCAAGATGGTATCAATGCCGTACTGGCTAAAATTGATGCCTTGATGTTCAAGCCTGAAGTGGGTAGCGTTTACGAAGTAAAAGTCATCAAACTATTGGATTTTGGTGCTGTTGTGGAATACGTGGATGCCCCTGGAAACGAAGTATTGTTGCACGTTTCTGAATTTGCTTGGGAACGCACCGAAAATGTAACCGATGTGGTCAATATGGGTGATGTTATCGATGTAAAATACTTCGGTATAGATCCCAAGACCCGAAAGGAAAAAGTTTCCAGAAAGGCCTTATTGCCAAAACCCGAAGGATACCAAGAAAGACCTCGTAGCAATGACCGAGGTGGAGACCGAAGAGGTGGCGGTGATCGCAGAGGCGGAAACCGTGACCGAGATAGAAAACCGAGAAGGGATTAATTTCCCATTTCGTAGTTATACTGAAAGCCCTAGGAAATCCTAGGGCTTTCTGTTTTTACTAAAAATTTTACAAATAAATTTTACCAAATTGTAACATTTCGGTTTTTTCTACGTATAAACTAATGAGCTTCGGTTCAAAAAAACTTAATTTGAAGGGAAAATTTAGATGAGACAGTTAAAGATTACAAAACAGGTTACCAATAGGGAAACCGCATCGTTGGACAAGTATTTGCAGGAAATCGGGAAAGTGGATTTGATTACTGCCGATGAGGAAGTGGAGTTGGCACAACGTATTAAAGCGGGAGACCAGGTGGCCCTGGAAAAATTAACTAAAGCCAACCTTAGGTTCGTGGTTTCTGTGGCTAAACAGTACCAAAACCAAGGATTGACCCTCCCCGATTTGATTAATGAGGGGAATTTGGGACTGATCAAGGCCGCACAGCGTTTCGATGAAACCCGCGGTTTTAAGTTCATTTCCTATGCGGTTTGGTGGATTCGCCAATCCATTCTACAAGCATTGGCGGAACAATCCCGTATCGTGCGTTTGCCGTTGAACAAAATCGGTTCCATCAACAAAATCAACAAAACGTTTGCTTTCTTGGAGCAAGCCCATGAGCGTGTGCCTTCTGCAGAGGAAATTGCCAAAGAATTGGACATGACCGTGGAAGATGTGAAGCAATCCTTGAAAAATTCAGGCCGACACGTATCTATGGATGCTCCATTGATTGATGGTGAGGATTCCAACCTGTACGATGTATTGCGAAGTGGGGAATCTCCGAATCCAGATAAAGAGTTGTTGCACGAATCTTTGCGCACTGAAATTGAACGCGCTTTGGAAACTTTGACCCCCCGAGAGGCCGATGTTATAAGGCTTTACTTTGGTTTGGCCGGACAGCATTCCATGACTTTGGAAGAAATTGGTGAGACTTTTGACCTTACCAGGGAAAGAGTTCGTCAAATCAAGGAAAAGGCCATCAGACGTTTAAAACATACGTCCAGAAGTAAGATTTTAAAGACCTATTTGGGGTAAATTGTAAAATTTACACCGCAAATTACAGTTAAACTCGTCTTAAATTTTTTTTTTGGCAAGAAAATTGTAATTTAGATACCTACAACAGTTTATCATGACTGTTCGTTTTTTGATTGATGAATAAACTCCGGCTGATTACCGGAGTTTTTTCATTTTATACAATCAAGTTTTGGCGAGAGTTTATCTCTTTTTCTCCCCGTTCACCAATCGCATTATTTGTAATGGATTGTCCTGCTTTAATTCATCAGGCAATAGGGCATCCGGGAAATTTTGGTAGCACACTTGTCTTGCAAAGCGGTCAATAGCCTTTGTTCCAACAGAGGTGGACCTTGAATCCGTAGTAGCTGGATAAGGGCCACCGTGCACCATAGCATGGCACACCTCAACTCCGGTCGGGAATCCGTTGATCAACAAGCGACCCACTTTTTCCTCCAAAATATCGATAAGCTCCTTATTATTCACTAAATCCTCTTCGGTACCATGGATGGTCGCAGTTAAATGACCGTGAAGGTTTCGGGCTATTTCCAACATTTCACTGTTATCGGAAGTGTTCACTAACAAAGTTGATGGTCCAAAAACCTCCTCTTCCAACAATGTATTGGATAAAAAGTTCTTACCCTCGGTGGCAAACAAATTGGCATTTCCATGATTTCCACCCGCATCGGCGCCTTTCGCTAGGTATTCAACACCTTGCTGTGACGATAATTCCTTAACACCACCATCAAAGGCATCGTGAATACCTGAGGTAAGCATGGCTGACGAGTTGGATGCTTCCACCAAATTGGTCAACGACTTCTTAAATGATTTGGTTTCCTCAGATTCATGGGCTATGACAAGTCCTGGGTTGGTACAGAATTGACCCACACCCAAGGTAAAAGAACCATGCAATTGCTGACTAAGCTCCTCGCCTTTTTCGGCCATGGCGCCGGGTAAAATGAACACTGGGTTGGTGCTTCCCATTTCAGCATAAACGGGAATTGGGTTCGCTCGTCTAGAGGCCGCATCAAACAATGCCCTTCCTCCTCCAAGAGAACCAGTAAATCCTACTGCATGGATGCCATTGTGACTTACCAAGGCAGTACCCACTTCGTGGGAAATACCATGCAGCATAGAGAATACACCATCTGGCATTCCGGTTTTTTTAGCTGCGTTAACGATAGCTTCTGCCACCAATTCGCAGGTTCCTGGGTGAGCTGGGTGCGCTTTTACCACCACAGGGCAACCTGCCGCCAATGCGCTGGCAGTATCACCACCCGCCACAGAAAACGCCAAAGGAAAGTTACTGGCACCGAAAACGGCCACTGGCCCCAATGGACGCAGCATACTCCTAATATCCACTCTGGGCAATGGTTGTCTATCCGGTATGGCTTCATCAATTCGTGCGTCGACCCAAGAACCTTCCCGTAGCACGGTGGCGAACAATTTCATTTGTCCCATGGTTCTGCCCCGCTCTCCGGTAATTCTTCCTTCGGGCAGCCCCGTTTCTGCACAGGCACGTTGCACCAATGCGTCACCAAGGGCCAATATTTCATCGGCAATGACATCCAAAAAGGCTGCCTTTTCTGCTCCCGATTTATTTTTATAGACTTTGAAGGCTTTTTCTGCCTTTTCAACGGCGATGTTTATTTCTCCTTCAATTGCCTCGGTGAAAGCTGTCTCCAGATTTTCCCCGGTACTGGGGTTAATTCCATAAAACGTGTTGGCCCCTAAGGCCGATTTCTCATTTCCTAGGTAATTCTTGCCTTGTAATTGCATGTTTTGGGATTAATTTATCCGATTGTGTTTGTTAATGTTCCTATATTATCAATAGTGATATTAATTTCATCATTCTGTGCCAATGTAAAGCTTGCATCTGGCACGATACCGGTTCCTGTCATTAAAAAACATCCGCTAGGATAGGTCGTATGTTTGTAAAGGTACTGAACAATGTCCTCAAACTTCCGTACAATTTGGTCTACCCCTATTTCCCCCGAGAAAACCTTGTTCCCATTTCTCACGATATCCAAATAAATTTTGGAATCTTGGGGAAATGGTTCATCGGTAACCAGAATACATGGGCCTATGGCGGCGCTCCTGTCATAATTTTTTGCCTGAGGTAGATAAAGCGGATTTTCGCCCTCAATACTTCTACTGCTCATATCATTGCCAATGGTGTAGCCTACTATCTTTTCGTTGGATGTAATACAAAGTGTGAGTTCTGGCTCAGGAACGTCCCAAGTGGAGTCATCCCGTATGGCAACTTTATCCAAATGTCCAACGGCCCTAGCCGCGGTTGATTTGAAAAACAGCTCTGGTCTTTCGGCATTGTACACGCGTTCGTAAAAGTCACCTCCGCCGGCTTCTTTAGCTTCTTCCTGTCGCCCCATTTTACTATTGTAGTACGTAACGCCTGTAGCCCAAATTTCCTGATTTTCGATAGGCTTCAACAAGTGGTCTGAAATCAGTTCCGGACCATTTTCAATGGGTTGATTTTGACTAACAATGGATTTGCACTTCTGAAAAAGGGAATCATCATTGATGAAATCATCCCAACTTGCGTCACTCAAGTAGTATTTTCCTTCAGATTGAAGTACTATCCCTTTTGATGTTCGATAAACTTTCATGGTTTTAATTTACAAATAGACTTATGATTAATACTGTAATTATCGAGGTCAGTCCAATGACCAAAGTTCCCAAACTATGAAGTTTGTAGCCTTGCCCAACGTTCATTCCGCTCATTTGGGTCACTACCCAAAAAAAGCTGTCATTGGCGTGGGAGACCACCATGGATCCGGCTCCTATGGAAACCACCAATAATGCTTTATCCATTTCACTTTCCATTCCCAAACTGGGCATCATGGGCAGCATAATGGATGCCGTGGTAATCAATGCTACCGTTGAGGATCCTTGAGCCAGTTTTATAGCCGAAGCTATCAAAAATGGCAGGAAAAAGCTAAGGTTCAAATCACTTAAAGCCTCTCCCATAACACCAGCTATTCCTGAATTTTGCAGCATCTTTCCAAAAACACCTCCTGCTCCCGTTATCAATAAAATATTGGCCGATTCCTTTAGGGCTTTCCCGACCCACCCCTCTGTAGATATTAATTCTTTTTTTAGCTTTTTGGGTAGTGAAAAAGCCAAAAACATTCCAATGACCAATGCCATTACCGGCTCTCCCAAAAATTGAAGGAAAGATTGCCATCCAGTAATCTCCTGTGCGTCAATGGTTTTCATCCTTGAATTGACCATTATCAAAACAATGGGAACTACAATGGGCAATGATGCTTTGAAAGCGGATGGTGCCGTTTTCATTTTTTGATCAATACTTTCCTGCGAAATATCGGGATTGGGCTCAATATACGTCCTGGCCGCAAATTTTGTGGCGAATACCAAGGCCATGACCAAGGCCAATATACTAATTGGAATGGCCAAGGCCAAAACCAAACCTAAATCGGCCCCCAAAATACCGGCAGCGGCTATGGGCCCAGGGGTTGGCGGAACCAAATTATGGGTCACCGTTAATCCCATTGCCAGGGCTACCGCAGACCCAGCCAAACTGATACCAGCTTTTTTGGACAAACTTTTGTTCAATGGAGATAGTAGAATAAAACCGCTATCGGCATAAACTGGAATGGAAACAAAATATCCCAAGATTCCCATGGCGGCTGCGACACGTTTCTTTCCTACAATCTTGATGACTGCTTCAGCCAAGGCATATGCCCCACCGGTATTTTCCAAAAAGGCACCTATAATCACTCCAAAGATGATGACAAGGCCTATTTTTCCAAGTGTACCACCAAAACCATCATTGATGGTATCCAAAATGAGGCCATAATCCATTCCGGCTGCGAAACCAAAAAAGACAGCCACCATAAAAAGGGCCAAAAATGGGTGGAGCCTCAAATAATTGACCATAAAAATAATAAGGACAATGCTTACGAGTAAATAGACAACTAACATAGACTGGCGATGGTTTAATGTAGGTCTCCCTTTACGTCACTTCCCGAGCCTCCGACCAAAATATCAAGGTCTGCTCCTTTTTCCGCTTGTTCCACATGGTTCAGGTAGATTTTTACATACCCCCGTTCAGTATGGGACTCAGGTGGTGTCCAAACGGCCCTTCTTTTTTCCAGCTCCTCCGGTGAAACATCAAGGTGCAAGCGTCTATTTTCCACATCAAGCTCAATAAAATCCCCATTTTGGACAAGGGCAAGGTTCCCTCCTATCGCCGATTCGGGAGAGACATGCAAAACCACTGTTCCATAGGCCGTACCGCTCATTCTGCCATCGGAAATACGCACCATGTCCTTTACGCCTTGCATAATCAGCTTCTCAGGGAGGTCAACATTTCCAACTTCCGGCATACCGGGATAGCCTTTGGGCCCCACATTTTGAAGCACGATCACACTATCTGCATCAATATCCAAATCAGGGTCATCCACGCGGGCATGGTAATCGTCCATACTAGTAAACACCACGGCCTTACCCCGATGTTTCATGAGTTCTGGCGTGGCCGCTGACGGCTTTATCACAGCACCATTCTCGCATAAGTTTCCTTTTAAAACCGCGATACCTGCATCCTTTTGGAACGGGGTTTCATACTTGGAAATCACCTCCTCATTATAACAAACTGCCTTTTCACAATTCTCATAATGGGATTTGCCATTCGCAGTGACCGTTCTGTGGAGTTTGGATTTTAATTCTTTTAAAACTACAGGGAGTCCTCCCGCATAAAAATAATCTTCCATAAGATGTTTTCCAGAAGGCATCAAGTTGACCAACAGCGGAATCTTACTCCCCAAATCATCAAAGTCCTCCAATTTCAAGGGAACTCCCATCCTGCCCGCAATGGCTATCAAATGGATAATGAGATTCGTGGAGCCACCCACGGCTGCATTGACCACGATTGCATTTTCAAAAGCTTCTCTGGTGAGCATTTTGGATAGGGTCAAATCTTCATTCACCATTTCCACTATCCGTCTTCCCGAAAGCTGGGCCATAACTTTTTTTCGGGCATCAACAGCCGGAATCGCGGATGCCCCTGGCAATGTGAGTCCCAACGCCTCCGCCATGGTGGCCATGGTCGAGGCTGTTCCCATGGTGTTGCAGTGTCCTGCACTTCGGGCAGCACATATTTCAGCTTCTAAGAAATCCTCATCGGTGAATTTGTCCTTTTTCTGTTTCTCCTTGATCATCCAATTGAAGGACCCTGAGCCTATTTCCCCTCCCCTGAACTTTCCATTGAGCATGGGTCCACCGGGAACCACAATAGTGGGAAGGTCCACACTACAAGCACCCATTATGGTAGATGGGGTGGTCTTGTCGCAACCGGTCAACAAAACAATGCCATCCAAGGGGTTTGCCCGAATGGATTCCTCTACATCCATGCTGGCCAAGTTTCGGAAGAGCATGGTGGTGGGTCGCATAATGGTCTCTCCCAAAGACATTACAGGGAATTCCAAAGGAAATCCCCCGGCTTCCAAAACTCCCTTTTTTACAATCTCGGCGAATTCCCGCAAATGGCCATTGCACGGTGTCAATTCAGACCATGTATTGCAAATGCCAATCACAGGCCGCCCCCTGAACATATCATCGGGATAACCTTGATTGCGTAGCCAAGAACGGTGCACAAATCCCATCTTATCATTGCCCCCAAACCACTCTTTACTGCGCAGGTTTTTCTTGTTTTCTTTCATTAATTTCTATGATTGTTTAAATATACTCAATCGATTGCGATAAAAATACAAGGATTCATAGTCAAACAAAATTATTGCTAATCGTGATTTCCTGGGTTCCTCTTCCCGGCAAAATCGAGCTATACGTTTACGGGCTGATACGGATGTTTACCCCTAAAAACCTGCTATCTGCATATGGTTGCACTGAACATGCCCCCTATTTTGTATTTTCACCCAAAGTTAGCCAAGGCCAGAAATATGTTTCGAAAGCGGTCATATTGGCTTTAAACGAGGGCCAGAACATGATTGAAAGATTTTTTGGAACTAAATATAGAATCTATTATCACATACTTTTTTGGGTAGGCTATATCTTGTTCTATACCATTTTTTGGGGTAGCTACGAGGGAAGCAATTATTGGGATGAAACACTGCAATTATTGTTTCTACTACCATGGAAATTGATTCCCACCTACATTACCTTGTACTATTTGATGCCCAAGTACCTCTATCCCAAACGGACCTCAACCTATATTCTACTCTCCCTTATTTTGGCTATTTCAATGGCCTTGATTGACCGATACATGAACTGGAGGTTTTTATATCATTGGTTCAATCCTGAAGATGAACACTGGAAAGACCCGGTCTGGTACCTTCCCAAGGTAATCAATTCACTTTTGAGCGTTTACACTCCAGTTTTTGTAGCAATGGCCATAAAACTACAACGGTTCTACTATAAAAAGGAGCAAATCAATAAGGAACTGGAAAAAGAAAAAATCGAAACTGAACTTAAATTTTTAAAAGCCCAGATACATCCCCATTTCCTTTTTAATACCTTGAACAGTATCTATTCTCTCTCCTTGGAAAAATCCGAAAAGACACCAGATGCCGTTTTGGGGCTTTCCAAGTTTTTGGACTATATGCTATATGATTGCAACGATCGTTTGATTTCAGTTCAAAAGGAATGGGAAGAACTCATGAACCTGGTCGCATTGGAACAATTGCGGTATGGAGACAAGCTCTCTATTTCAACGAGATTTGAAGATGATAGTAGCACTAGTTTTATTCCGCCATTGTTACTATTGCCTTTTGTTGAAAATGCCTTTAAACATGGGGCCGATACTTTGCTTGATGATTCCTTTATTGATATACACTTAAAATTGACCGGACATCAGCTCCAATTCACAGTGGAAAACAGTAAAGCGTCATCCGAAGAAAGTGAAGAGTTGGATGGGGATAAAAACATTGGTCTGAAGAATGTAAAACGTAGATTGGCACTTTTTTTTCCTGATAAACATCACTTGGAAATTCATCAGGAACCTGACCAATTTTCAGTAAAGTTGGAAATTGATCTTAGTGACGTAAATTCATAAGCTAGTTATGGACAAAACGATTACATGTATCATAGTGGACGACGAGCCTTTGGCTAGAAAAGTACTAACGAAATATGCCAGCCAAATGGACAATTTGGAGGTTGTAGCCGTATGTTCCAACGCTGTTGAAGCCTTTTGTCATTTACAAAAAGGGAATATTGACCTGGTTTTTTTAGATATTAAAATGCCGAAAATCAATGGTTTGGAACTCTTGGAATCTCTCAACCCCGTTCCTTTGGTAGTCTTCACTACGGCCTATCGCGAATTTGCCGTCAAAGCTTTTGAGCTAGACGCCATAGACTACCTTTTAAAGCCTATATCCTTAGGCCGATTTATGAAGACCATCGCCAAAGTGAACAAATTTTTGACAGGGAATCATGTAGTAGGGATGGTTGAGGGCCAACTTCAACCAAAGGATCCCATATCCAAATTAAACCCCGAACCCGAACTCCTTTATATCAAATCCCAACGGAAAACAGTAAAACTGGACTTATCTGAAATTTTATATTTGGAAAGCTTGAATGACAAGGTTACCATTCATACTTCTGATGGAGAGATCCAAACCGCACAGCGCATTGGGTCTCTTGAGGAAAAATTACCCAAGACCAAGTTTTTACGTATCCACAGATCTTTTATTGTCGCTTTGGATAAAATTACCGCCTTCAACACCATAATGACCGAAGTGAATGGCAAAGAACTCCCAATTGGTCGAAATTATAGGTCGCATGTCATGACCATTTTGCAGGATAATCCCCTTTGACCTCACAAAAACGGTGTTAAGCATTCCTTAAATCAGCCTTCAAGGTAACTTCCGCAACCTAAATAACATCCGAACACACATTTTCGGCATTGGAGATTACTCAAATGTTGTATGCACCTAATCTCCTGACATTTCCAAAGCCGCCTTGCGAATGTAAACTGAGGGATAGTTCTTTGAGTATCATCAAAAAACGAACAGTGCATGAAATTACTATGGTCACTGACCTTACTCCTTTGGGTTATGGTAGGGTTTTCCCAAAACGGCACTGATACCAGAACACGGTATCAGTATCAAATCAAAAGAACATCAACACCCATTATTTTGGATGGGCTCGTTGAAGAAAGTGAATGGGCGGAACATGGAACTACCACTAACTTCATAAATCATTGGCCCATTGACGAAGGAGAGGCTCAATTTCAAACAGAGGTTCGATTAACTTATGACGACCAAAATCTATATGTGATGGCCAAATGCTACGATGAAGGAAAAAGAATAGTACAGTCCTTGGTGCGCGACAATGATGAGGACTTTTGGGGAAGTGATAATTTCACAGTGGCTCTAGACCCGGTAAACACTAAACAGAGTGGCTTTATGTTTGGGGTAACCGCGGGTGGTGCTGAGATGGAGGGCACTCTAACCTTGGAAGGGGCACAAACCTACAGTTCGGAGAATTGGGATAATAAATGGGCCTCAAAAACGGTGCAATATGAAAATTACTGGGTAGTTGAGATTTCCATTCCCTTCAAGACCCTTAGATATAATGCCAATCAACGTCAATGGGGCATCAATTTTATTCGGGGGGACAAAAGAAACAATGTGTACAGTACGTGGACCCAATTTCCAGTAAATTTCAATGGAGTGGGCATGAACTACATGGGTTCTTTGGTTTGGGATCAAAGTCCAGAAAAAGCCAAAGGAACCTTTATTTTTAATCCCTATGTTACGTCTTCCTCCCTTCGGGATTATGAGAACAGTGAACAGAACGAGGCCCAATTGAACAGTGATCTGGGGGGTGAGGTAAAAGTGGCTTTAACCAGCAACTTGAATCTGGATTTAACCTTGTTTCCTGATTTTTCCAACGCAGATGTTGACCAGCAGGTAACCAACATTACTCGGTTTGATATCTTTTTGCCTGAACAACGCAATTTCTTTCTAGAGAACAATGACATCTTTGCTAACTTCGGCACATATGATATTAGGCCCTTTTTTTCCCGAAGAATAGGGCTCAATGATGGTGAAGTGATTCCCATTGACTTTGGAGGAAGGCTAACAGGAAACATTACACCCCACCTGCGCATTGGGGTTATGGATGTTCAAACCCGGCGTACAGAAGAATTCGCGGCCCAAAATTATGGTATGGTGGCCTTTCAGCAAAAAGTACTGAAAAGATCCATTATCAAAGGAATGTTCATCAATCGGCAGGCCACCAGCACTACTACAGAAATGGAGTATTCCAAAAATCTAGGCTTGGAGTTCAGTTATGTTTCTGAAAGTGGTGCTCTCAACACAACTTTCATGTATCATAATTCCATCACTCCTGAAAATCTTGGAGAAACTCATTTTTATGGTTTCGAGGGGTCATTCAATTCTAGAAGGTTTAAATCTGGATGGACCTACAATGTTGTGGGCGACAATTACATTACGGAACTGGGGGTAAACCCCCGATTGGAAAACTACAATGCCGAAACGGAAGAAACCATTCGAGTTGGCTATACCTTGGTTAATCCATGGGTACGATACCTCTTTTTTCCAGAGCGTGAGAACAGAAGGTTCAATTATCACGGTATCCGAACTTGGCACAATATGTATCTGAACAACGACGGCACATTAAATGAACGGCAAAACAACTTCGCCTATGATTTTGAATATCGAAACACTGCCAGAATGAACCTCATTGCCAGAAATCAAGAAGTAAATCTTTTGTTTCCCACGGAATTGATCGGAGATGAGTTCACCCCGATCCCTGTAGGCAACTACAAATTCTCAAGGTTCGATGTTCAATACCGCTCAGATGAACGCAAAACTTTTGTTTGGAACACCCTTACCGGGTATGGCAGTTTTTATAATGGTACGCGCTTGGGCGCCATGATTCAAGGTTCGTTCCGGTTTCGCCCATGGGGCACCTTTGGGGTCACCTATGACTATAACGACATTCGCTTGGCGGATGGCTATGGAAATGCCAATCTGCATCTGGTTCGGTTCAATGGAAATATCAGTTTTTCCAACAAGCTGTTTTTAACAAATGTACTCCAGTACAATTCCAGAAATGATAACTTCAGTGCATTTTCCCGCTTGCAATGGCGCTACAGCCCAATGTCAGATATTTTTCTGATTTTTAACGAAAACCACGATACTACAGGTTTGGGAATCAAAAACAGGTCCATTGTTCTCAAAGTAACGTATTGGTTATGAAAGAAACCCTATAACCCACAGCAAAATCAGCATAGGCTGTATAAAAACTGTGAAATTTCGCAATCGATTGAAAAAAAGTAAACGCTGATTCGTTATTTCTCTAAACCAATCATAATGAAGTTGTTATATTTCTGATTTTTGAAGGGTATAGACGATTGCTTTCTCAATTAATTGGCTAACTTCCAAGACTTATTAGTCTAATCTGTTTATCTCCAAAGCCTAACAAATTTTAACCAATGCACATAATGAAACAAGCTGTATCCCTTTTATTAGTGGCCCTGTTCCTCATTGCATCATGCAAAAAACAAGAAGAAGAAAAGGTCCAGTACCTGGTAGATGAAACCGTAAAAATACGCATCGATTCCACCCTGCAAAGTTTTGTTGATTTGGGCGATGTGGCCGGTGCCTCCGCCCTTATTTTTGAAAAAGGAGAGGAAGTCTATTACAATGCTTTTGGCTACACCGATATAAAAAACAAGAAGCCAATGGAGCGCAACACCTTGGTACAAATCTACTCAATGACCAAACCCATTACCGGTACTGCGTTGATGACGTTGTATGAAGAGGGCAAGTTTCAGTTGGATGATCCTTTAGAGAAATACGCCCCTGAATTTGCCAACATGCAGGTCTATAAAGGTTATGATTCCATTGCAGGTGAAATGATTCTGGAACCTGCCAAGCGACCCATTACCATTCGTGATATTACCAGGCACACCGCTGGTTTTTCAGGCCAAAGAGATCTTCCAGGGTTGGGTGAAGCCATAGCCGAAGCAGACGCTTTAAATAGGGAAAACACGCTAGCCGAAATGGCCAAAAAATTAAGCAGTGTACCTTTAGGGTACCATCCTGGGGAGCACTGGGAATATGGCATCTCCGTTGATGTACAGGCTTATTTGGTGGAACTTCTTTCAGATCAGCCTTATGCAACATATGTGCAAGAGCATGTATTAGACCCTTTAAAAATGAATGATACGCGATACTTTGTTCCCGAATCAGACCGAGATAGAATGTCCTCCGCTTACAGGCATGATGGCGACTCCCTAATTCAGTTGCCCAACGAAGAGGCACATGCCTACAATTATACAAAATGGCCATTGACCCCAGGCGGTTGGGGATTTACCTCAACTTTGGACAATTATATGCGCTTTGCACAAATGTTAGTCAACAAAGGTACTTTGGAAGGTGTCCAAGTCCTTGATTCAAGTACCGTAGAACTTATGACCACCAACCATTTGGACGAAAGTATTGAAGAACGGTCTTGGTTGCCCAGCAAGGGACAGGTTGGGTTCGGTATTGACTTTGCAGTAAGACTGCGTCCACCAGCTTCCCCAGAAGAGAATAATGGGGTTGTGGGCGAATTCTTTTGGGATGGAGCTGCCAGCACACTTTTTTGGGTAGACCCTACCAATGAACTCACTGCTGTTCTCTTTGTTCAAGTGTTTCCGTATAACGGCACCTTGCACAAAAGGTTCAGGGATGCGGTTTACGGTCCCTTTTCACTGGAAGAAAGCACCTCTGAATAGCCCATAACCGTAGGGTAAAGCGCAACATTTCACTACCTTTGCAATGAATTAGTTGATTCTTACATGAGCAAAAAGATTATTGCACCTTCCCTACTGGCATCGGATTTTGCCAATTTACAGCGCGACATTGAAATGGTGAACCAAAGTGAGGCCGATTGGTTTCATTTGGATATCATGGATGGGATGTTTGTACCCAACATTTCATTTGGAATGCCCGTGGTAAAAGCCATTGCCAAGCACGCTAAAAAAACCTTGGACACCCACCTGATGATCATGGACCCTGATCGGTACATCAAAACGTTTGCAGATTTAGGAGTACACAATCTTACAGTACATTACGAAGCCTGTCCCCACTTGCACAGAACTCTTCAAGCCATAAAAGCTGAGGGAATGAAAGCGGGAGTGGCCATGAATCCGCATACTTCCATACACGTGTTGGAAGACATCATACAAGAGGTTGACATCGTTAATTTGATGAGTGTAAACCCCGGTTTTGGAGGACAATCATTTATCGAGCACACATACAAAAAGGTAGCAGACCTCAAAAATCTCATCCTACGGAAAAATTCCAACGCACTCATTGAAATTGATGGCGGGGTAAATGCGACCAATGCCAAAAAATTGGTGGATACCGGCGTAGACGTTTTGGTAGCAGGCAATTTTGTGTTTTCAAGTGAGAATCCAACCCAAACCATCAAAGAGTTAAAAGAAGAGATTGCCTAATGCAAGATTTTGATGTTGTCATTATTGGAGGTGGACCCATTGGCATTGCCTGTGGACTGGAGGCAAAAAAGCAAGGGGTTTCCTATGTGATTATTGAAAAAGGACCCATTGTAAACTCCCTGTTTAATTATCCTATTAACATGCAGTTTTTCTCCTCTTCAGAAAAGTTGGAGATTGATGAAATTCCCTTTATCAGCAAAGAGGCCAAGCCCAAACGCAACGAGGCCTTGGAATACTATCGCAGAATTGTTACCTCTAATAATTTGAACATCCATCTCTTTGAAAAGGTTTTACAAGTTGAAAAAGGTGATCAATCCTTTACCGTAGAAACGGATAAGGACCAATACAACGCCAAAAATATCATTGTGGCCACTGGGTTTTACGATTTGCCGAACAAAATCAATGTGCCAGGTGAAGACTTGCCCAAGGTTTCACACTATTACAAAGACCCTCATTTTTATGCCAGTCAAAAATTGGCAGTTGTGGGCGCTAGCAATTCTGCGATTGATGCCGCTTTGGAGTGTTGGCGGAAAGGTGCGGAGGTAACACTGATCATCCGTGGACCAGAAGTGGGTCAGCGGGTGAAATATTGGGTACGACCCGATATCATCAACAGGATTGAGGAAGGCAGCATCAAGGCCCATTACAATTCCACTGTAAAGGAAATCAAACCAGATGAAATTATTCTGGACACTCCAGAGGGTGAACTGACTCTTGCCAATGATTTTGTGCTAGCACTAACAGGGTATAGACCCAACTTTGCATTTTTAGAAAAACTCGGCATTCAACTTTCAGCCGATGAAAAACGATTGCCCACCTATGACCCCGAAACCATGGAGACCAACGTCTCAGGACTGTTTTTAGCCGGAGTTATCTGTGGGGGAATGGAAACCCATAAATGGTTCATTGAAAATTCTCGAATCCACGCCCCAATCATAATGAAGGCTATAAAGCAAAAGATGCAAATGGCGGAAAAGGATTCCTAAAACCACTTAATTTTTGTATTTTCAGGGGACACAGCACGTCACCATGAAAATGATCCAACACTTCCATTTAGCTTCCCAATATTTATCCACTGCCGGAAAAAGTTTTTTGGCTCATAAAGAGGATGACAGCCATACAAACATGAAGTTCTCTCCTGCTGAAAAAAGTTTGTTGACGTGGCCCTTGGATGACACAGGTACCCAATTGGCCCTAAATTACGAGACATTTAGTCTGGTATGGAAAACCACCACGCCCCAATTCCTTTCCCTAAAGGGAACAACCCATGAAGAGGTGGTAGCATGGCTTAAAAAAATGGCCAAATCCTCAAAGTTTACACAACCTTACGAATACAAACTGCATTACAAGCTGCCCTACAGCATGGGAAATGAAGATACGTTTGAATTGAACAGCGAGGATGAAGCACAGGAACTTATCCGAATACGAACGTTGGCCCAAAACATACTGACCACTTTTTTGGAAACCGAAAATTTAAAATCGGATGTAAGGGTATGGCCTCATCATTTTGACACGGGTGCTTTTGCCCATCTTCATGACGGTTCGGGAAAATCAATTGGGTTAGGATTGGCCATTCCTGATGATATGGTGGACGACTTCTATTTTTACATCAGTGGGTATCGTGGCAATACCGGCTTACGCACATGGGCATTTCCACCTTTAACGTATGGAAAATGGCATAACAATGGATTTAAAGGAGGTGTTTTATCAGCATCAGAAATTACGGAAGAAATAGGGCTGCAGTTTTTTAGGGAGGCGTTGGGGGCTTATAAAAAATAGGCCTGTTTATAATGACATATGAGGAAGAATCTCATCACCTTTTTGGATTTCTCGTCGCTCGTTCCTTACTCTGTTGAAATGACAAAACCCAATTCAACCCAGTGTGCTGTACCATCCAAAACCCCGCTTCAATGCTCTTTGACCGGTAATGTCATTCCGAACGAAGCATGAGGAGGAATCTCTTCTCTTTGAGATTTCTCGTCGCTCCTTCCTCACTCTGTCGAAATGACAAAACCTAATTCAACACAATGTGCTTTACCATCCAAAACTCCGCTCCAACGCTCTTTGACCAGCAATGTCATTCCGAACGAAGCATGAGAAGGAATCTCTTCTCTTTCGGATTTCTCGTCGCTCGTTCCTCACTCTGTCGAAATGACAAAACCCAATTCAACCCAGTGTGCTGTACCATCCAAAACCCCGCTCCAATGCTCTTTGACCGGTAATGTCATTCCGAACGAAGTATGAGGAGGAATCCCCTATTTGGATTTCTCGTCGCTCGTTCCTCACTCGGCCGAAATGACAAAATATTCAAATAACCCTGATTTGGGCCTCCAAAGCATGATGCTGCCGAAGCATGGCCCTTCCTCTTCTAAAATTTAAGTAGGAGTGCCCTTTTTTATGGTTGAGGATGCTCACTTCGTTCATAAGACCCCAGTGTTTGGTTATCTCACGCCATGCATAAAACAAGGAATGGTTAGGGTCATAAATATGGGTGGCCTCACCCCCAGCCCCATTGATTTCAATCACACAGAAATTTTTCCCGGCACATAATTCTTCAAAGGAGTTATGGAGGACATCCAAACGACCATAATGAAAATCCTTCATCTGGGAACAAATACCGTCTATCACTTTTTCCAAATCGGAATTCAGTTTATCAGTGATGTCCACAAACTTTGCCCCTCGGGTATGGCTTCCATATGGCACCAAAACAAATTCTTCCCCATCGCCAAGGACTTTGTTGAATTGCTTGCCCAACTTTTCTTCTAGCGCTTTTAACTGTAAATGGCTGCGTGGATTTTTCTTGATCAATTCGACCACCATACTTTTTCCATCTCCAACTACCGATAAAAATTCTTTGGAGACGATTCCGGTAATTTTGCCTCTTTCAGCCCCAGGTTTGCGCACGTAAAAGATGCCCACTTCCTTGGTAAAGGGAATAAGTTCCTGCACTAAAAAATGAGAAGGTGTACTTAGTTGGTACTTTTTGAATTCATCTTTAGTATGAATCTTTGTAACACCAAAGGCTTTTATACCAATATCCGGTTTGACTATGAACGGAAAATAAATCTTCGCCTCAACAATATGCTCCCAACCTTGTTCTGGAGTTTCTCCTTTGGGAATAAAAACAGTTTTGGGAATATACTGCTGTGGAATCATATTATAAATTTCCATTTTGGATACCATGGCCATTCCCCCATTTTTCATAGATGGATTTGCGGCATTAAAAAAGAAAAAGGAACGCGCCTTAATGGAGTAAAAGAGCCACACGGGAAACAAAGGGTAATAGATGGCCCAAAACGGCCAGTATTCCCAATGGGTGAACTTGTGCCATTTTAATTTCCAAGTACTCATTTTATGGAAACTGAAAGTGAATCGTTGGCAGAAAAGGGCACCTCATAAACCGCATCATTAAGCAAATCAATATGTCGCATCAGGGTTTCTCCCGGTTCAATTACAGCTTGGGTTACGCTAAAGGTCTTTAGGCCCGTTTTACGGTCAATGATGAAGCCGTTTTCAAAATCCTCATGGTTATTGGAATGAAAATCCACCACATCCCCAGCTTCAATTGAAGTTGTTTTTCTTAAAAATGTATCAAACAAGGATGCTCTTTTGTCAATAACAGCATCATCATACAAAGTCACTGAAGACCAAATATGGTCTTGCGTCTTATCCAAGGGCGTAAAATACTTTTGATTACCATCCCATCGGAACTCCAACAAACTTCCATTGAGCAATACCAGTGTAAAGGGCTCAATGTTGTACAAGTTCATCTTTTGAAGGGTCATTTCTGGATGTAATGAACCTATCACATCCAACAACACCAATCCCCTGCTCCGTGCATAATTTTCCTTGGATTGATGCTTCACATAAGCACCATTCAGCAAAACCGAAACCACTCCATACTCATTGATGGCAAACCAAGTGCCGCCCGCCTTGGGGTCCTTGGGAAACAATACTGTTACATCATTTATGATTTCCTCTTGAGGTTTATGCGCCAAAGGGCGGGAAATATGCTCATCTCTATTTGAGGTGATGAAATAACGGTCGTTATGTGATATAAAACTTACTGTGCACATGTCTGACGGTGTTGCATGGTGGATGGGGCCACACCAAATGATTCTGGAAGTTGAAGCGTGGTAAAATGTTCTATGCCCACTTTAATGAGGGCATGGTGGTGAATGGTATGCTCCAAATTATACATGACTTCACGGTAGTAATTGGAGTCCAAACAAGTTTCCAAATCACCCAGTTCATAGGTGACCTTTAAAGGCTTGTTGGGTCGTTCCAATTGGGTTTGTATCGATTTCAACTGTTCAATGGCATATGAAAGTTCGTTCTCTATCCGATGATTCCGCTCCCTACGATCATAAGAGACGTCCGCACCGTTATACCCATGAATCAGACAAAGGTAAAGTTCAATGATATGGCGTGTGTGCTGGCCAATACTCGAATTGGATAACACTTCACACGACTTTGCGTAGCAATCCTCCGGAAGTTCCAAAAGAATCTGTTTAAACTGCTCAAGGGTATCTATGGAAGATTTGAACATGGTGATCAAGATATTTTATAGTTTAGTCGCTTTTTAATCAATACGATCATAAGATAGAAAGAAAACACAAAACAGAGTCATTAAATCGGTAGACTCAAAATATTAAAATACATGGGGGTATAGATACATTTGATACACTATCAATTTTTGATTTTTTCCCAGTTTGTATCTGCTTTGGATTTTAATGTATTGGGAGATTTGTTAAGCCAAAGTTCCAATGTGTTGGTTTTTCCCTTGTTATAAAAAAGGTACAATTTACCATCCCTTATCTCATACGTTTCCGGGTTGATGCCCACCTTCTTGCCCGAAACGGCAACGGCATAGGCGCAATAGCCACCATATTGTGGAATGTATTTTGAAGGATTGGACCTAAACTTTTCTAGATGTTCCTTATTGGTGAATTTGTACTGGACACCATCATATTCTGTTGAAATTTCCTTTAGCCCCTCTACTGCACTTCCCTTAAAATAGGATACAACGTCATATCCGTGGGCGGCATATCCCTTTTTGGTGTTATAATCAATGGATTGTGCTTGCAGTAAAAGACCTGTGGTTAAAAATAGGCTCAATACGATTCCTTTCATGAACGGAGGGTTTGCAAATTTTAGTCCCCATGGGTGCAATTTCCTTTCAATTAATGGTGAAAAATTTAAATTCTTCGGACAAAATCTTTAGGAATTCTGGAAGAATATTTAAAATATTAAGATTATCCTATCTTTAAGGTGCACATATCAACCTAACTCATGAAAAACTTTTGGACACTTGCTCTTTTTCTTATCACACTGTGTATGGGATGTTCCCCAAAAGAGAAAAAAAACACTGTTTCTGAAAACGACATCCTTATTGCTGAATTGGAAACGGCGGCGTACGAAAAACTATTGGACAAATGGTATCCTTTGGCCGTAGATACGGTTGACGGTGGCTATTACAGCGAACTCACCTTCGATTTTAAGGTCGGTGAAAATCAGAATAAAATGATTGTTACCCAAGCACGCCATGTGTGGACCAACGCCGTAGCGGCAAAATACAATCCCGAACGAAAGGAGGAATACCTCTCCAATGCCGAGCATGGATTCCAATTTTTACGAGATCACATGTGGGATAAGACCAATGGCGGTTTCCATACATTAGTCACTAAGGAGGGTGAGCCCTTGGAAGGCAATAAAACAGCCTATGGAAACTCCTTCGCAATTTATGGATTGGCTGCCTATTATGACGTATCCAAAAACGAAGAAGCTTTAGATCTTGCAAAGAAAACCTTCAATTGGTTGGAAAAAGGCAGTCATGATAGCATAAACAAGGGATACTATCAAACCCTTTCTATGGATGGTACCCCGGTTGAACGTACAGGAGAAACAGCCACAAGCTCCAATATCGGTTACAAAGATTACAACAGTTCCATCCACTTGTTGGAAGCCTTGACCACGCTTTATGAGGTGTGGCCCGATCCCATTGTAGAAGAACGTGTCAAGGAAATGTTGACATTAATCAGGGATACATTTACTACTGAAAAAGGCTATATGCTCCTTTATTTTGAGGGGGATTGGACACCTGTATCGTTCAAAGATGCCCCAAGGGATACCATATCGGCCCATTATTATCAGGATCATGTAACCTTTGGACACGATGTGGAAACCGCTTTTTTGATGCTGGAAGCCTCCGAAGTTCTTGGTGATTGGCAGTTTGATGAAACCTTGTCTAAAGGAAAAAAAATGGTGGACCACTCCCTAAAAAACGGCTGGGACAATGAACTCGGTGGATTTTATGATGGTGGCTATTATTTTAAGGGAGAGGATTCCATAACCATTGTAAATCACCATAAAAATTGGTGGACCCAAGCCGAAGGTCTGAACAGTTTACTATTGATGGATTCCTATTTCCCAAATGACCCCATGAACTATCGAGCCCATTTTGACAAACTTTGGGAGTATATCAATACATATCTCATAGATCAGGAGCATGGCGGTTGGTACGCTTGGGGACTGGACACCCGACCAGAAACCAAAGATGACCCCAAAGGTCATATTTGGAAAAGTGCCTATCATAACTACCGAGCGTTGGCCCATTGCATCATAACTTTGGAAAAAGGGCACTAAAAGAAAATAGGGAGGCCGTTCGTTTAAAGTTGAAAAGCACTTATTTGAGCTACATTAGCTTAAACCACCACTTGGTTTGCCATTCTGATTTTTGTTAATAGTTTCTGCAATTGCCGATTCAATTCTGAATTTTTTATTGGGGGTTTTAACTTGACTACTTCACCTGCAATTTTTATTTTATTAACTCTGAAATTTTGAGACTTTGTATTTTCTATTGCTTCTTCAATTGCTTGTCGAAGATCTTTTGCTGTTATTCCTTTGGTTGACCCATCCCTATTCTTTTGAATAATTGAAAATAGTTCTTCTGGCAATTTAATTTTAGGACTATAGCTAGGTTTTGATGTTTTATCATAAAGTGTACAACGGTCCTCAAATGGGTCTCCTGAGATCGTCACTATCTTTTTATGTGCCACTTCTACAGCTTTTTCGAATATATCTTTGGGAATATAATTCTCAACTTCTCTGTACCTAGTCAACCAGCAAAAATTACCCGAACCTTCAAAAAGCTCTTGTATTTGCTTTTTTCTTGGGTTAAATTTCTCTCCACTTTTTTTACGGTCACTATCTAAAACAATCCCAAAGTTTTGATTAAGTCTCCTAATGAATGATAAATCAAACTCATTTTCTCCCATCAAAAATGAACGATAGTTTTCACCATTAAAAAACATAATGGAATAATGAATTCCTTCAACCAACTTTGAATCTAACTTGGACAACCAATATTTGAATAGGATTTTATCACTAGGTCCTTCTACCCAGAGTATATAGTTTGTTTGAAGAATTTGACTTGGTAAGTAACCTAGCTCATTTAAAATCTGTTTCCTATGATTCTCTTTGACAACATGTGAAATTATAGTTTTATCATTATGCTTTTTGCAATGAAAAACCGAAGAATCTTCGTCGTTAATAATCCTAGAGGAATGCGTTGTTATAAAAAATCTGTGTTTGTCAAATTTTTTTAAAGCCTTTATCAATAATGTTTGCCAACGAATATGAAGATGGTTCTCTGGCTCCTCAATAAATATCAAAAATTCTGTGTCCTTTCTTACAAAAATTGGAAATAAAATGGAGATGATTGTTTGCAAACCATCTCCTAAATTATATACTTCATATTGTGGCTGATCACCAATTTTTATGTGTAAAACATCTTCATCATGTTTCGGTATCAAAGTAATTTTAGACTCAAAAATATTAACAGATAAAAAGGTTTCAAATTCATTTATAAGTAACCTTTCTTGTTCTGTCCCCAACAAAAGTTTTTTTATCTCATCATATATAGTAAGGCCGGAGAACATTTGTGGTGCCTCGGACTTGTTCCTAAAATAATCAAATTTTGTTCTTAGGATAAATGAATCTGTGTTCATAAAACTACTCCCATCACTATTTGATTGAACTGGCCTTAGCCCTCTCAAAACCGGAATATAAAGTATGCTCGGAACCACATCTCCATAACTCTTTGCCTGACTTAGAATCGAGTCCTTTAATTGCTCGAAAGCCTTTTTCAAATGTGATATATTATGCGATCGAACTGAACGAAACCAATCTTTATTCATTAGGGGGAATCTATCGACAATCTCCAAAATCCTTAAATAATCTGTAGGATCAGTGTCCAAAATCTCCTTAGTAAAGTTGTATTCTTCATGAAAAACAAAACCCTCATTCCGGTATGTCGATACCAATGAATTGTATTTTCGATAGACCTCTTGTCTAATCTCAGAGCTTCTTGAGTCATCAATTTCCTTGGCAAGAAAAGTAACAGTATTATTATTTGTGGCCAAAGTTCGTAATAGCCTACTCTTTCCAGAATTATTTGTTCCTACCAAAATATTTAAATGTCCTACTCCGGAGACAACTTCATTAGCATCCTTAAAATCAAATTGGGGATTCTTTTTTTTGTCTATGTGAATTGCTCCTACCATAAGGCCCTTATAAGGAAAGTTTAAATTTTAGTTTTTAAAGGGGGGAACTATATAATTATGGCTGGTTAAACCAACTTTAAAGAAATGATTCTTAAATTACTAATCAACACTAAAAATAACTTATCCTTACTTTATGGCAAAATCAATCTAGAATTGTACCCATCAATTAAATTATAATAGGAAGAAATACTTAGTCCTTTTCTAATTACTATATTTTTTTGCGTTTAGATGTCAGTAAAAAAGAAAAGCCCGTAACTTATAAGTTACAGGCTTACAATTGTAGTGACCCAGGGAGGATTCGAACCCCCAACCCTCAGAGCCGAAATCTGATATTCTATCCAGTTGAACTACTGGGCCGCTATTACTTTATGAACTTAATTTTGCCTTAACGATGCTGGAAATAGTCTTCCCATCCGCTTGTCCTGCCAATTCCTTGGAGACAATCCCCATGACTTTCCCCATATCCTGCATTCCAGAAGCTCCGATGGAATCGATGGTCTGTACTACCACTTTTTCAATCTCTTCCTCTGTAAGCTGTTCTGGCAAAAACTTTTCAATTACGGCTACCTGAGCCAATTCTGGTTCCGCCAAATCTTCGCGGCCTTGCTGCTGATAGATAGCTGCACTGTCCTTTCGTTGTTTTACCAATTTTTGAACGAGTTTGATTTCATCTTCTTCGGACAGTTTCGTACCAACTTTTTCCGTTTTTGCCAACAAAATGGCAGACTTGATTGCCCTCAATGATTCCAAAGCAACCGTGTCCTTGGCTTTCATCGCAGCTTTCATTTCCGCCATTACTTTTTCCTGCAAATCCATTTCTGAATATTTTGGGCTGCGAAGATAAAAAATAAACCCGAAAGTCTCTTAACAATCGGGCTTATGCTTTCCATTAAAAATGGATTTCAATTTAAACACTACTAATCAACATTATCGTGCAAAAAAGAGTTGTTGGAACGCAGTTGTAAATCATCGTTGCTGTCCTCACTCAATGTAGTCCTGGATACTTTTTGCTCTTTAGGAACGTCGTTTAAGTCCACTCCTTGTCGCTTGTAAGCAGGTTGTTTCTCTATCTCGTCAATACTGTTCCTATTGTTTTGGAACTTGTAATTGAAGTTTTTCAGTTTTTTGCGACGCTCATCAGCGCGTTCCTTCAATAATTCACTGATGGAACTGTTGAACGGGTCCATACTATTTGAGTCACCTTCACCCTGATTGGAAGCCTCCATTTTGATGGTCTTTTTCTCAAAAACCAACTCATTTTCCACCAATTTGGGCTCATGGGTCTCTGCTTTCGATTTTGCACCGGTAAGCTTGTTCTCAAGCTCCATGTACTCTTCCAAATTGTAGCGGGTCTCTCCTTCCTTCTTGTATTCCAAAACGGGCTTAACCTCTACATATTCATTGACATCAACATCGCCAATGCCATCATCTAAATTGAAGGTAACCGTGTGTTCCTTTTCATCTTCCTCTGTCTCTGTTTCATTGTTCAAAGGCATATCAAAGCTCAAGGTAAACTGGTCTTCCTTTGCAGTTGGCGAAACCACCTCAGGATCAATCACCTCAATGTCATTAATGATGTTCTTTGCCTCGATAATGATGAAATCGTCCTCTACATATTCTGGAACTACTTCCTCATAGAACACATTAAAGTTTCGGATATAGCTTGATGTTGGAATTAAATCCGACTCAGGTTCTTTCTGCACCTGAGGCTGTACCTTTGCCTTAGGCTCAATATCATCTTCTTCCTGAGTCTCCAAAGTGTGCTTTACTATGGTAGGCTCTTGTGGTTGTACAGGTTCTTTTTCAATTTTTACCTCTTGAACAGAAGTAGCTTCAGGGGTCAAATCCTGCTCCGCAGTCTGCTCGTCCTCCAAAGTATAAAACACCTTTTTGGATTCAGTATTGACAATGTCATCCTGCTGATCCACATTAAAACCGGTTGCAATAACTGTAACCGCAATGGCTTCACCCAAACTTTCATCTTCACCCACACCCATAATGATATTGGCACCATGACCAGCTTCAATTTGGATATGATCATTGATTTCCCCGATTTCATCAATCGTAATTTCTTGTGAACCCGAAACAATCAAAAGCAGCACATTCTTGGCACCGTTGATTTTATTATCATTTAACAATGGCGAATCCAAGGCTTTCATGATAGCTTCATTAGCCCTAGCAGAACCCGTAGCAGTTGCAGAGCCCATAATGGCCGTGCCACTATTTGAAAGTACCGTTTTGGCATCCCTAAGGTCAATATTTTGTGTATAGTGATGCGTAATTACCTCTGCTATTCCCCGTGCAGCAGTGGCCAAAACTTCATCCGCCTTGGAGAATCCGGCTTTAAACCCAAGATTACCGTAAACTTCCCGCAGTTTATTATTGTTGATCACAATCAACGAATCCACGTTGGCCCGCAATTTTTCTATCCCTAATTGCGCCTGTTTGTTTCGCATGGCGCCTTCAAATTGAAAGGGAATGGTAACAATCCCCACGGTAAGCACATCCATTTCCTTGGCCAATTTCGCTATCACAGGAGCTGCACCAGTTCCCGTTCCACCGCCCATACCTGCAGTAATAAAGGCCATTTTGGTAGTGTGTTCCAACATACCTTTGATGTCTTCCATGCTTTCCAAAGCTGCCTGTTCCCCAATCTCTGGATTTGCTCCTGCACCAAGTCCCTCAGTCAAGGACACCCCCAATTGAATTTTATTGGGTACCGGGCTATTTTGTAGGGCTTGTGCATCTGTGTTACAGATTACGAAGTCCACTCCATTAATTCCTGCTTGGAACATGTGATTGATGGCATTGCTTCCTCCACCTCCAACTCCGATTACTTTTATTACGTTGCTTTTGTTTTTGGGAAGATCAAAAGCGATGTTATCAAATTCGGCGTTCTTACTCATGACAGTTCTGTTTCTTTTACGGGGTTATTATTGTGCTTAGTATGGGGTTATTCTGCGTTATCCAAAAAATCTTTCAATTTTTCGGACCATTTGTCAAATATTGATTTTCGTTCTTTATCGGAAGACATTGTATGGCTTTGGGTTGCTTCTTGGCCCACCAATACCTTTTCTTCTTCAGGGATTTGTTCCTCTTCATTGACGACTTGATTGCCAGTAGATTCCAAAGCATTCATCAAAAGACCCACTGCGGTTGCATATAGTGGACTGGCCACTTCTTCATCTGAATCGCCTGCCAAATGTTCATTGGGGTAGCCGATACGGGTATCCATTCCAGTGATGTATTCCACCAACTGTTTCAAATGCTTCAACTGGCTTCCACCTCCAGTCAAAACAATCCCTGCAATCAGTTTTTTCTTTTGCTCTTCGTGACCATAGTTCTTAATTTCAACATACACCTGTTCCACAATCTCCACCACTCTGGCATGTATGATTTTGGAAAGATTCTTCAATGTGATTTCTTTCGGTTCACGACCACGAAGTCCTGGGATGGAAACAATCTCATTGTCCTTATTTTCCCCGGGCCATGCGGAACCAAATTTTATTTTGAGCAGTTCGGCCTGTTTTTCGATAATGGAACAGCCTTCCTTAATATCTTCTGTGATGACATTACCCCCAAATGGGATAACAGCGGTGTGCCGAATAATACCATCCTTAAAAATGGCCAAATCCGTGGTTCCACCTCCTATATCAATCAAGGCCACACCAGCCTCTTTTTCTTCCTGACTCAAAACTGCATCGGCAGATGCCAAGGGTTCAAGAGTGATGTTGCCCAAGTCCAATCCGGCACTTTTAATACATCTTCCAATGTTTTTGATGGAGGATACCTGTCCCACCACTACGTGGAAGTTGGCTTCCAAACGGCCACCGTACATTCCTTTGGGTTGCTTAATCTCAGTTTGACCATCCACTTTGTATTCCTGTGGTAACACGTGGATGATTTCCTCACCGGGAAGCATCACCAATTTGTAGACCTGATTACAAAGTCGGTCCAAATCTTCATTGTTGATAACTTCTTCCGAATCGGGTCGGGTGATATAATCGCTATGGTGAAGGCTTCTTATGTGTTGTCCTGCAATACCCACCACTACGGAACCAATTTTTAAGCCCGAGTTGACCTCGGCTTGCTCCACAGCTTGCTGGATAGAGGAAATGGTCTGTGTAATATTGTTGACCACTCCACGGTGCACACCCAGACTTTTGGACTTGCCAGTTCCTAAAATCTCTATTTTCCCATACTCATTTTCCCTACCAATGATTGCGACAATTTTGGTAGTTCCAATATCCAATCCAACTGAATAATTACCCTGTTCCATACGTTATATTTTGGTGCAAACCACTTGATTGCTGAACTCTAAACTCACTATTGCATAATCTGACAAAGACAAATCTTTTGATGCCTTCGCATAAAAAGCCATAAAATTTTTGAACTTCTCATTGAGGTTTTCCACTCCTCCCAAATTGACCACAAAATTTTCCATTCGGAATCTTAACTGGTACTTGCCTTCCTTCACAATGTGTATGCCTATGACGTTTTTCCGAAGAAAATCATCTCCATTGATATAGTTCAAAATAACATAAGCATCCTCCAAGGTTTTCCCCGTTACCTCACCTGTAATGATGGGTACCCTGGCCGAATGGTGCTTTGACAAAGGCATGCGTTCTCCCAAATCATCCAAATAAAATTTAGAGATTCCCTCTACTCTCCCAATCGGTTTACGCTGAACAATTTTGGAGATAAGCTCCCCGTTTACAGTAAGATAGACTTGGGCGTTTTTAACCATAGCATTGGATTGGATTACCTCCTCTATGGTATTCAAAACTAACTGTTCTTTGTCCCTATTTTTTACAGGTCCGTAATTTTGTATTAACAATTTATTAACCGCTTCCTCGGTGATATACAAGTTGTTGTCACCCACAAATTTAACGGTGATTCCGTCCACTTTTTTCTGTTTGCTACGCTGATCGGCAAAACCGTAAAGCCCCACCACAGCCACGGACAAGCAAACCAACTTTATGTAGTCCCAATTAACTCGCATAAGCCAATTCTTTTTTGATTTTTGGCACTTCCATTCCAATGTCTCCTGCTCCCAAAGCCACCAAAACTCCTGTTTTACATTGTTTTATTTCTTTAATTAATTCCGATTTGGAAATCAATTTTTTGTGGGGATTTTCTATTTTTTCCAATAGCCATTCTGAGGTAATCCCTTCGATAGGTTCTTCTCTGGCTGGATATATTTCAAGCAATAAAATCATATCAAACTGTGAAAGACTCTCCGCAAATTCATCGGCAAAATCCCGAGTCCGAGAAAACAAATGTGGTTGAAAAATCACCGTGATTTTTTCACCGGGATGCACTTCGCGAATGGCTTGATGAACCGCATCAATCTCAGCCGGATGATGTGCATAATCATCAATAAAGACAAAGTCCTTTTCCTTAATCTGATACGAAAATCTACGTTGCACTCCCTTAAAACTAGCCAAAGCCTCAGCAAGGCGGTGTGGTGGGCAGCCAGTTTGCACCGCCATTGCAAAAGCAGCTAGTCCATTGAGCAAATTATGCCTTCCGGGTTTGTTGAAACGCACTTGTTTCAATACCTCCGAAGGCGTTACTAAATCAAATACGTAGGTTCCTTGTTCAACTTCAATATGTTCAATTCGGTAGTCCGAACCATCTTCTATTCCAAAGGTTATTCCATCCAATGGAAGTCCTTTTTTCACGAAAAGCGTTCCGCCCCGTTTTATTTTTCCAGCGAAATCCTTGAAGGACTGTTGCAACTCTTCTTTGGTGCCATAAATGTCCAAATGGTCGGCATCCATGGAAGTGATACAAGCTACATTGGGCGAAAGCCGCAAAAAGGAACGATCAAACTCATCTGCTTCCACCACCGAATACTCAGTGCCTTCCAACACAAAATTGCTGTTGAAATCCTCCGAAACGCCACCCAAAAATGCAGTGAAGGGCATGTTACATGCCTTCATCAAATGGGCCAAAATGCACGATGTGGTCGTTTTACCATGTGTTCCCGCCACGGCAAGACAATAGCTGTCTTTTGTGATGATGCCCAGCACTTCGGAACGTTTTTTAATCTCAAAACCGTTGTTTTTGAAAAATTGTAATTCGGAATGAGTGGCAGGTACTGCGGGAGTGTACACTACAAGAGTTCCAGCTTGTTTGAAAGTCTGTGGAATTGTATTCACATTGTCCTCAAAGTGAACCAAAACACCCTTCTCCAACAACCCCTCTGTGATTGGGGTCGGGGTTTTATCATAGCCAGCCACTGGTTTTCCGATAAAGTGGAAATATCGGGCCAAGGCGGACATACCAATCCCTCCTATACCGATAAAATAGACGCTATGGATGTCCTTTATATTCATTTCTATGGATTGTCAGTTCGAGCGTCCCGAAAACTTTCGGGAAAAACAAAATCCATCACAGCAAGCACCTTTCGACTGCGCTCAAGGTGACATACTTTCAAATTTTGAATACTCATTTGTACCATTATACTTTCAATAATTTTTCAATTTCATCTACAATATGTTCCGTGGCTTTGGGCATGGCCATTTTTTTTATGTTGGTTCCGAGCTTATTTTGAAGCGCTTCGGAATCCATCAATTTGGTAAAACTTTTTTCAAAGGCTGTGTCCAGTTCGGTTTCCCGCAACATGATCGCGGCATCTTTGGCCACCAAGGCTTTTGCATTTTGGGTCTGATGGTCCTCAGCCACATTGGGCGATGGGATGAAAATCACCGGTTTGCCCACCAAACACAATTCCGAAACGGAACCTGCTCCAGCACGGGAAATAATGACATCCCCTGCAGTGTAGGCCAAATCCATCCGGTTGACAAAAGCCAACACCTTTACAGAACCAGATTCATGCTTTTTGTACTCATCATAATAGAGTTTACCACACTGCCAAAGCACTTGCAATCCCATGGTCTCAAAAAAGTGCAGTTCCTTTTCTATCAATTGGTTGATACGTCGCGCTCCTAAACTTCCACCCAGAATCAAGACGGTTTTCTTGCTTTCATCCAAACCGAAAAAATCAACAGCTTCCTTTGTGGTAGATTTCAAATCCACTAAATCCATGCGGATGGGGTTTCCAGTTTTCACTATCTTTTCCTTTGGAAAAAACCGCTCCATTCCGTCATAGGCCACACATATTTTCTCGGCTTTTCCGGCCAATAGCTTGTTGGTGATTCCCGCAAAGGAATTCTGTTCTTGGAGCACACATGGAATTCCTGCACTAGCGGCCATTCGTAATAACGGACCACTAGCAAAACCTCCCGTCCCAATGGCGACATCAGGTTGAAATTGCTTCACTATTTTGCGTGCTCGTAACAAACTACTCATCAGTTTAAAGGGAAACATGAGATTTTTCAATGTCAGTTTCCGTTGTATTCCACTTATCCACAAGCCTTTTATTTCGTAACCAGCCTGTGGTACTTTTTCCATCTCCATTTTATCCTTCGCACCCACGAACAAAAACTCGGCGTTTGGGTGCCTACTTTTCAATTCATTAGCGATGGCAATGGCCGGATAAATATGTCCTCCGGTACCTCCTCCAGAAAGTATAAACCTAAATTTGTCCACTCAGTACTTCTAAAGGATTGGTCTCATCTATGTCATAGGATTGCTCCTCCAAATTCTCTTTTTTGTTGCTGGCGCTCAGCACAATTCCGATAGCCATACAGGTCATCCATATTGATGTCCCGCCCATACTGATTAATGGTAACGGCTGACCCGTTACGGGAAACAATTGCACCACCACCGCCATATTGATGAAGGCTTGAAACACGATGGGCAATCCCACCCCTATCACCAATAATTTTGAAAAAACCGTCTTGGCCGAATGGGCCACCACCACAATCCTGAAGAGCAACAACAAATAGAAAAACAATAATGCTCCTCCTCCCAACAATCCATATTCCTCAATGATGATGGCAAAAATGAAATCTGATGTACTTTGGGACAACAGGTTTTTCATTACGCTCTTTCCAGCTCCTTTCCCTACGATTCCACCTTCAGCTATGGCAATTTGTGCCAAGGTTAATTGATGCAAATCGTCTTTATCGGCTTGCTCTGGATGAATGAAGGTTTCTATCCTTGATTTCCAAGTTCCCGCCCTATCCGGCAATACGTCCGGGGCTTTGAAAAGCACAAACAGAAACATTCCTGCCAGCACAATGCCCACTCCAACCATGGAGAACAAATATTTTAAAGGGTATCCGCCCAAAAAGCAAAGCACCAACACCAAAAAACAGATTATGGCTGCCGTTGAAAAGTTTTCGGGTAAAATCAACAATACTACGAGTGCCGTAGGCAACCAGAGCGGTAATATGCTCTCCTTAAAAGTGATTTGCACATCCTTAATCTTGGTCAAATAGCGAGCAATCCAAATCATTAAGACCACCGAGGCCAAAGTAGATGTCTGGAAATTGACTCCAACAAACGGAATCTTAATCCATCGATTGGCTGTAACCCCACCAATCTCCGTTTCCACGGTCAAGGTGTAGGCCAACAAAAGCAATACAATGGGCATGGCAATGATGGACAGTCCTTTAAAATAGTGGGTAGGGATGCGATGCACAGCATAAATAATCCCGAACCCCAAGAACAAGAGCACAGCATGCTTTACCAAATGACCAAGTGTGGTGCCATCGTCATTTACGTAGACCAAATTGGTGCTTGCACTATAGACAGGCAAAAATGAGAAAAGAGCCAAGAGGGCCACAACACCCCAAATGGCTTTGTCTCCTTTCAAATTTTTGAACACTGACAACATTTCTACTGCTTTTTATAGGTTTTTTACTGCTGTTTTAAATTGATCTCCGCGATCCTCATAATTCTGGAAAAGGTCAAAACTGGCACAAGCGGGAGACAACAAAACTGAGTCACCGCGTTCGGCAATTTTATAGGCCACCTTCACCGCTTCTTCCATGGAATAGGTCTCCACCATCAGATCAATGACATTGCCAAAGGCTTCTATCAACTTGGAATTGTCCATGCCCAAACAGACAATGGCCTTTACCTTTTCCCGAACCAAAGGCATCAATTCTGCATAATTATTGCCCTTATCAACACCTCCAACTATCCAAACAATGGGTTTTTTAATCCCATCCAAGGCATAGAATGTAGCATTGACGTTGGTTGCTTTGGAGTCGTTGATATACTCCACATGATTGATTTTCAACACCTTCTCCAATCTATGGGGCACCCCTTGAAACGACTGGATACTCTGGCGAATCGTCTCCTTCCTGACCTTCACCAACAACGCCGCCATACTAGCTGCCATGGTGTTCTTTACGTTGTGCTGCCCTTCCAAGGCCAAAATATCTGTACTCATTTCCAAGGTTTTTTGTTCTATTTCTATTTTTATTTTATCGTCTTCCAACCAAGCTCCCTCGTTCAGCTTTTGCTTTACTGAAAATGGAATCAATTTGGATTGAACTGGGTGCTCTTTTAACCATTCTAGCATCACTTCATCATCAGCGTCATAGATCAGGTAATCGTTTTCATCCTGATTCATGGCGATACGGAATTTGGATGCGATGTAGTTTTCAAACTTGTACTCATAGCGATCCAAGTGATCCGGCGTAATGTTCGTCAGTATGGCGATATGGGGTTTAAAATCCACAATCCCATCCAACTGAAAGCTGCTGATTTCCAACACATACTGGTCAAAATCTTGCTCAGCCACCATTTTTGCATAGCTATCACCGATGTTCCCCGCCATTCCCACGTTCAAACCCCCATCTTTTAAAAGGTGGTAGGTAAGCATGGTAGTGGTGGTCTTGCCATTGCTCCCTGTGATTCCAATTAAGGTGGCTTCTGTATATTTTGATGCAAACTCAATCTCTGAAATCACCGAAATGCCTTTTTCAACAAGGGCTTTTACCAACTGCAGCTTATCCGGAATGCCAGGACTTTTCATAACCACATCGGCATTCATGATTTTGGACTCGGTATGTTGACCGGACTCCCATTCAATCTCAAAATGTTCAAGAACTTCTATGTATTTTTCTTTGATCTCGCCTTTGTCCGAAACAAAGACCTCAAATCCTTCTTTCTGTCCCAAAATGGCGGTTCCCACACCACTTTCTCCTCCTCCAAGTATCACCAAGCGCGCCATCTATCGAATTTTAAGGGTGACAATACTGATGATTGCCAGTAAAATTCCAATGATCCAAAACCGGGTCACTATTTTGCTCTCGTGATATAATTTCTTCTGATAATGATGATGCAAAGGCGCCATCAAAAAAATGCGCTTTCCTTCACCATATTTCTTTTTGGTACGCTTGAAGTACCCCACCTGAATCATAACTGATAATGACTCCGCAAAGAAGATTCCGCACAGAATGGGAATCAACAATTCCTTCCTGACAATAATGGCAATGACGGCGATTACACCACCAATGGTCAAACTTCCGGTGTCTCCCATAAATACTTGCGCCGGATAGGCATTGTACCATAAAAACCCAACCAAGGCCCCTACGAAAGCGGCTATGAACACCACCAATTCCCCCACTCTGGGGAGGTAAAAAATGTCCAGATAATTTGAAAATTGAATATTCCCGGAAACCCAAGCAAAAATCCCCAGGGTGAGCACAATGATAGCTGAAGAACCTGCAGCCAATCCATCAATACCATCGGTAAGATTGGCTCCGTTGGAGACTGCGGTTATGATAAAAATCACCACTGGGATGAAAATCAACCACGCATAGTCTACCATTCCATCACCCATCCAAGAAATCAACTCGGAATAATCCAGCTCATTGTTCTTGAAGAAGGGTACATTGGTTCGGACCGCTTTGGTCTCTTCACCAAATACGCGCTCTACTTGAAAATCTTCCGTGATTCGGGTGGTATCCTTTTCTTTAATGGTCACTTCTGGATGAAAGTAGAGTGTTGCCCCCACAATCAGTCCCAAAACTACCTGGCCAGCAACCTTGAACCGGCCTTTTAATCCTTTTTTATCTTTTTTGAAAATCTTGATGTAATCATCGACAAATCCGATGATGCCCATCCAAACCGTAGTAATAATTAACAGAATAATGTAAATGTTCTCCACATCAGCAAAGAGCAAAACTGGAATCAGGGTAGACCAGATAATGATCAATCCCCCCATAGTAGGCGTACCCGCTTTCTGCTCCTGACCTTCCAACCCCAAATTGCGCACTGTTTCCCCTATCTGCTTCTTCTGCAAAAACAGGATAATACGCTTTCCGTAGACCATGGCTATCAAAAGAGACAACAAGACCGACATGCCCGCCCTAAAAGTATAGAACTGAAAAAGTCCCGCTCCCGGCAGTTGGTATTGTTTCTCTAAATATTCGAACAAGTAGTACAGCATCCCTTTTGCCTTAATAGTTAAGAAACAAGACGTAAGAATCAAGACTCAAGACATAGGATATATGGCTTAAGTTGAAAGACCTAGCTGGTCGATATTCTTGGTTCTCGTCTCTTGCTTCTTTCATCTATTATCTATTTCAATTTATTTGCCCAAACTGGACAAAGCCTCTTTCACTTCTTTTAAATCATCAAAATCCACCCGAACCCCATTGGTTTCCTGATAGGTTTCATGACCTTTTCCAGCCACCAAAATGATATCATTGGCAACGGCCAACTTACAGGCTGTTTTTATGGCCTGCTTTCGATTCTCGATGGACAATACTTTTTTGACATTCTGAGCTTCCACCCCTGCTTCCATTTCCTCGATAATGGCCGAAGGTGATTCGGTACGTGGGTTGTCTGAGGTAAAAATGGCCTGATTGCTCATTTCTGAAGCGATATGACCCATAACCGGACGCTTAGACTTATCACGGTCACCACCACACCCCACTACGGTGATGACGTTTTCATTTCCAGTCCTCAATGCATTGATTGTAATCAATACATTTTTTAATGCATCCGGCGTATGGGCATAATCAACAATAGCCGTTATTTTCTTTTTCGATATGTAATATTGAAACCGTCCATCAACGGTTTCCAGCTCACTCATTAATCGTAGGATTTCAATCTTTTCCAATCCTAAAATATCCGCAGTGGCATAAATGGCTAGCAGATTATAGGCATTAAAATCCCCAATAAGCTTGGACCACAATTCGTTCTCCTCCATCTTCAACAGCTGTCCGTTGAATTGCCGTTCCAAAATCTGGGCCCTGTAATCTGCATACGATTTTAGGGCATAGGTATACTTTCTGGCCTTGGTGTTCTGCAGCATTACCAGACCATTTTTGTCATCAATATTCACTAATGCAAAGGCTGTCTTTGGAAGACCATCGAATAATTTTTTCTTGGTATCCCGGTACTCAGCAAAAGTTTTGTGGTAGTCCAAATGATCATGACTCAAATTGGTGAAAATGGCCCCGGTAAAATGCAATCCTTCAGACCTTTTCTGATGGATACCGTGGGAACTAACCTCCATAAAACAAAACTCCACTCCAGCCGTATTCATTTTGGCCAAATAGTCATTGATTGTCAAAACATCGGGTGTAGTGTGACTGGCAGGATGTTCAACATCATCAACCATAACTTTGATAGTGGAAAGAAGACCCACTTTGTAACCCGCTTTCTTGAAGAGATTGTATAGGAGCGTACTGACCGTTGTTTTTCCGTTGGTGCCCGTAATTCCAACCAACTTTAGATTTTTAGAGGGATTATCGTAGAAATTAGCAGCGATTATGGCCAAAGCGCTATTGCAATCAGGCACTTTTAGATAGGTGACTCCGTCAACCATCAATTCTGGTAGTTCTTCGCACACAATGGCCCGTGCCCCAGAGTCCACCGCTTTCTGGATGAATTTATGCCCATCGGTTACGGTACCTCGTACTGCAACAAAAACATCATCCATCGATACTTTTCGGGAATCAAAATGGACAAGGTTGACCATAATATTGGTATCCCCACTTACTGCGGAAAGGCTTACACCATATAATATGTCTTTCAACAACTTCATGAAAGTTCCAGTACTATTTTCTTTACTTTTTTAATATCCGTTCCTTTATCAATGGACTGTTTCTTTACTTTTCCATTTCCGCGAACTTCTACCTCCAACCCTAAATTTTCCAGTAAGGAAACCGCATCCATACCGGTCATTCCCTTTACATCTGGGACGGTATCATATTTTTTCTGCACTTGCGCATAGTATTGTTGATACTCCTCCTCCAAGGTTTCCTTATCGTAGACCTTCTCCTCCACTTCATCCACCAAAGGTGAAATGGCATGGATTTTTTGGGCCATGGATTTAAAAACTGGACCGGAAACGTCGGCACCATAGTATCCTACACTTTTGTCAGGTTCATGGATAATCACAATACAGCTATATTTTGGGTTGTCCGCTGGAAAGTATCCTGCAAACGTGGAGATATATGCCAATTTATCGGGATCTTTTTCCACATAGTTTTTTTGGGCCGTTCCGGTTTTCCCGGCCATGGAAAAGTTTTTGGAGTAGAGCTTGTGTCCCGTTCCGTGGTTCTTCTCAACCACATTCTTCATCAGTTTCTGCACTTTTTTCACGGTCTCTTTGGAACAGATAGATGAATTCAGCACCTGTCTATCAAATCTCTTGACCACATCATTCCCTTCACGAACTTCTTTAATCAATCTTGGTTTTACATATGCACCATCATTGGCGATGGCATTGTAAAAGGCCAAAGTCTGCATTGGGGTAAGCGACACTTCGTAACCATGCGACATCCATCCCAAAGAGATTCCAGACCACCCTTTGTCACCAGGATATCGAATAACAGGGTCGCCCTCGCCAATGATAGGCAGCCCCAGTTTTTTGTGGAGTCTCATATTCATCAAGCGATTCACAAACTTTTCGGGTTGTTCCTTATAATTTTCGTTGATGATTTTTGCAAAGGCGGTATTTGAGGATAACTCAAAGGCTTTGGCCACAGAAATTTTTCCATATCCGCCCCATTTGGAATCCTTTACTACTCCATCGTAAATTCGGTATCTTCCTTTTTCGGTATCGATGACCGTACTGGTATCCACAACTTTATCTTCCAGAGCGGCAACCAACGACATCAATTTAAAAGTGGAGCCAGGCTCATGGGACTCCCCAACAGCATAGTTCAACTTTTCATAGTATTTTCCTTCGGAAGTGCGCCCCAAATTGGAAATGGCCTTTATTTCTCCTGTCTTGGTTTCCATCACCACCACACAACCATGGTCGGCCTTGTATTTTTCGAGCTGGGCTAAAAGTTCATGATGTGCAATGTCTTGAATATTGATATCAATGGTAGAAACCACATCCAAACCGTCTTGTGGCTCAACAATGTTGTCTAAACCAACGGGCTTCCATTGGCCTTTGGCAATCCGCTGCTTCAAACGCTTGCCTTCATGACCACGCAAATAGGATTCGCCAAAAGCACCATCCAGACCGACACGGGTGTAATATCCATTTTCATCCACACGTTCGTAACCAATACTTCGCGCCGCCATTTGACCCAAAGGATACTCTCGCACCACACGATGTGTTTCAATAAAACCTCCTTTATAAGGCCCTAAATTGAAGAGCGGAAATTGTTTTATCCTCACATAATCTAAGTAATCCACATTACGGGCCACCAATTTGTATCGATTTTCATTGGCCCTCGCTTTGCGAAACAATTGACGGTAATGGGATGAAGGCTTATTGAACAATTGACCCAACGAATCAGAAAGTGGGCCTACATATTTTTGAAAATTTTCGTCAGAAACGGTCTTGGCGTCAAACCGGATTTCATATTTGGGCACAGAAGCGGCCAACAAGCTTCCATCCTCCGAGTAAAGGTTTCCGCGATTGGGCTCAATGGTGAACATTTTCTCAGTTTTACTCAAGGCAAGCTCCTTGTATTCCTCCCCTTTTACCATCTGGATATCCACCAACTTCACCACAACGGCAATGGACAAAACAAGCAGACCCCCGGCTACGAGGTACAGTCTGTTCATGATATTTTTTTCAGATATCGCCACTACTCTGCTGATTTTACTTTGATTTTCCTTGGAGGATTTTCAGATGGAACCAAACCTTGTTCTGCCACCTCTCGGCGTAAAGTGGATTCCAATTTTAATTGTTGTACTTGGGAACGGCCTTCAACAAATTCGCTGCGCAACTTTCGAACTTCTTCGTTCAAAGCAGCAATTTCCAATACTTTTTTATCGGCACGGTGACTGCTTGAAATCATTAAAGCGGCCAAAAAAGAGGCAAACAATAAAAACATCCAATTCTTGGGAGCATCTCCGCTCACCAAAAACTTTCCTTTTAAGATGTCTAGTAATCCCTTTTTCATTCTGTGTTCTTTTGCCATTCCCGTGAAAATGGGAATCTCCTTTATAATTTTTCCGCAATGCGGAGTTTTGCGCTTCTCGCTCGGTTGTTCCTCGCTATTTCTTCTGCTGATGGTGTTATCAATCCCCCAACTTTTTTTAAAGGAACATTGATGTTCCCGTAAAAATCCTTTTCAGGCTCTCCTTCAAACTTTCCAGCTCTTATGAACCGTTTTACCAATCGATCTTCCAAAGAGTGGTAACTGATCAGGCTCAATCGACCGCCTTTTTCCAAAACCTCCGGCACTTGAACCAAAAACTCCTTCAACACCTCAATTTCTTGGTTGACCTCAATACGGATGGCTTGATAAATCTGAGCCAAAATTTTGTTCTCCTTCATCTTGGGCAGAAACCGAGCTAAAATCGTTTTGAGCTGATCCGTGGTTTTGATAGTTACCTGAGACCTGGCTTCCACAATGACCTTGGCCATGGCGTTTGCGTTGCGCAATTCGCCATACTGGAACAAGACCGACGCTAAATCTTCTTGGGAATATGAATTGACCACTTCGAAAGCAGACAATTCATCGTTTCTGTTCATCCGCATGTCCAAATCCGCATTGAAGCGAGTGGAGAAACCGCGGCTTGCCTCATCAAACTGATGGGAAGAAACCCCAAAATCCGCTAGGATTCCATCAACTTTCCGAATGCCATAGAACTTTAAATACTGCTTGAGATACCGAAAGTTTTGGTTGATCAGTTGAAATCGCTCGTCATCTAGGGCATTTTGCAATGCATCCTCATCTTGATCAAAAGCGAACAGCTTTCCTTCATCGCCCAATCGTCTCAATATTTCAGAGGAGTGTCCTCCGCCACCAAAAGTGACATCCACATACACTCCATTAGGTTTTATGTTCAATCCGTCTACCGATTCCTGCAACAGCACCGGATTGTGATACGAACTATTCATCGTCATCAAAAATCTCTTCCGCTAAATCGGCATAATCCTTCTCACCCTCAGCCAAGACTTTCTCATACTTGTCCTTATCCCAAATCTCTATCTTGTCAAAAACAGCGTTGAGCACCACTTCTTTTTCAATTCCTGCAAAATCCACAAGGTTTTTGGGTATCTGCAACCTTCCGGAATCCCCATCAATAGTGACTTCTTTCATCCCTGCCACAAAGTTTCGCACAAAAGCATCGTACTTTCGGTTGATTTTGCTTTTCTTCATCACCTTCTGCATGAGAACATCAAATTCTTGTTTGGGATAAAGCTCCAGACACTGCTGAAAAACGGACCGCTTAATTACGAACCCATCCTTAAGAACAGGCAACAACTGATTCTTCAAGGAAATAGGCAATAATACCCTTCCTTTTGAATCCGCTTTGCAATCATGTTGTCCTATGATATGGGTCACTAGAAATCAATTGGTTACTTATTACAACTCAAATATATAGATTTTATTTCCACATTTCTCCACTTAAAGACACTTTTGTTAATAAATTCCCCACTTTTCGGGCAAAAAGTGGGATTTTGACTCCGAGAACAGCCTTTCAAATTTTAATGAGTTGGATTCCCTTGCCCTTGAAAACTTAAAAAAGTTGCGCCATTGATAGAAAAAACCTGAAATCCGTGTGATATGAATTGCCTATATTTGCCCCTCTTAGCACCAACTAACTATTGATGGAAGAGCATATCATTGAGGAAGGCAAATACCGATATATAGAAATGGGCGAGGGAACGCCCATGATTATCTTGCATGGTCTCATGGGTGGTTTGAGCAACTTTCAAGGGGTCTCTGATTACTTTCCTTCCAAAGGGTATCAGGTATTGATTCCAGAGCTACCCATTTACGATATGCCCCTTCTGAAGACCACGGTAAAGAATTTCGCCAAGTTTCTGGAAGAGTTTATCGAGTTCAAGGGATTGAAGGATGTTATTCTTTTGGGAAATTCCTTGGGAGGACACATTGGTCTGCTCCATACCAAAATGTTCCCGGAAATGGTGAAGGCCTTGGTAATTACTGGAAGTTCTGGACTTTATGAAAGTGCCATGGGCGATGGGTATCCCAAACGTGGTGATTATGAGTTCATCAAAAAGAAGGCGCAAGACGTTTTTTATGACCCAGATGTAGCCACCAAGGAAATCGTGGACGAGGTTTTTGCCACCGTAAATGACCGGATGAAGTTGGTTAAGACATTGGCCATTGCCAAAAGTGCCATACGCCACAACATGTCCAAAGACCTACCTCATATGAAAACCCCAACTTGCATTATTTGGGGTGAGAATGATACGGTTACCCCACCAAACGTTGCCAAGGAATTCCATGAGCTTTTACCGGATTCTGACTTATTTTGGATTGAAAAATGTGGTCACGCCCCAATGATGGAGCACCCAGAAGATTTTAACCGCATTCTTGAAGCTTGGCTAAAAAAGCGTAATTTTTAATAGGAAACAAGACTAACAGAAGAAAGAACCAAGACGTTTTCTTTCCTCTTGATTCTTGTATATTGCTTTACAAATCCAGACAAATAACATGAAAATCACCTCCGCCGAATTTGTCATGAGCAACTCCAATGTCGCCAAGTGCCCTAATGAGCCCTTACCCGAATATGCTTTTATCGGCCGGTCCAATGTTGGCAAGTCTTCGTTGATCAATATGCTGATGGAACGCAAAGGTCTGGCCAAAACTTCCGGTCGGCCTGGGAAGACACAGCTCATCAACCATTTTAAAATCAACAATAATTGGTTTTTGGTGGATTTACCGGGGTACGGCTATGCACGGGTTTCAAAAAAGGACAAAAAGACCTTTCAAAAATATATCACGGAGTATTTTCAAAAACGGAAGCAATTGGTCTGCGGTTTTGTTTTGGTGGATATTCGCCACGACCCACAACCTGTGGATTTGGAATTTATGGAGTGGCTGGGCATGAACCAGATTCCCTTTGCCATTATTTTCACCAAGGCTGACAAATTGAAACCTACGGTTATTGAAGATCAAGTCAATGCGTACCTGAAAAACTTAACGGACAGTGTTTGGGAAGAAGCCCCCCCACATTTTACCACCTCATCTTCCAACAGATTGGGACGTGAGGAATTGTTGGACTATATTGATGCCATCAACCAAGATTTTTTCAAGAATCAATAGATTGGGCAACACCATCCAAAAAGTAAGAAAACCATAATAATTACGACTGAAATCTCATCTATGAGAGTACAACGTTTCGTTGTCTTTTTCAACTTTATAATAAGGTTACTATGAAAACAGTTTTGCATAAAGCGGGCACAAGAGGCCATGCTAATCATGGATGGTTGAACAGTCATCACACCTTTAGTTTTGCAGGGTACCAGAATCCAGAACGGATGCATTTTGGGGTCTTGCGCGTATTGAACGATGACCAAGTGGATGCTGGCAGAGGGTTTGGCACGCATCCGCACGATAATATGGAAATCATTTCCATTCCACTGGAAGGCGATTTGGAACATAAGGATAGCATGGGCAATGCTGCCACCATTAAAGAAGGTGATGTTCAGGTGATGAGCGCCGGAACCGGCATTCAGCATAGCGAATACAATAAAAATGCCGACAAAAAGGTGAAATTCCTTCAAATTTGGGTATTCCCGAACAAACGAAATGTGGACCCCCGGTACGATCAAATCTCCATTAGGGATATTGCCAAAAAAAATGCGTTTTACCAGGTACTCTCTCCCAATCCTGACGATGACGGCGTTTGGATTCACCAAGATGCCTGGTTCCATTTAGGGAGCTTCGACGCCGGCTCAACCGATTCGTATTCGATAAAAAAGGAAGGAAATGGAGTTTACGCCTTTATTTTGGAGGGTGAGGTGGAAATCAATGGGCAAAAATTAGAAAAGAGAGACGGTTTTGGTCTTTGGGAAACTGACACCTTCGATTTTAAATCACTTTCCGATAGTAGGGTTCTGCTTATGGAAGTGCCCATGAGCTTGGGAAGCATTGGAAGGTAAAAATTCGAGAAAACAATAGGCTGTTTAAAACGTAGGGTTTCGTCAACCTGAACTTGATTCAGGTTCTCATCGTCGTTTTCATGAGTGTGATGAGATTCTGAAATACCACGCCTGGAAGCAGGCGAGGATTCAGAATGACGACTTCCATACTTTTAAACAGCCCCTTTTATACGTTCCCGTATCAAATCAATTAATTCCTTTGCAGATTGCAATTCATTTAATTCTTCCTTGGGAATAAAAACCTCCAGTCCATTATTTCCTTCCAACAAAACAATGGGAAAGGTGAACTTGTAGCCAAATTTGCTCGCATAACTTTTGGTAAATTCATCCTTGTGAACAAAAGACATGGGCATTTTACTTTGTTCCCTAAATTTTTTCCAAATCCTATTTTCACCTACCAAACCAAAAGTAATATCGCACAAATTGCAATCATAGGTGGATGGACTGAACACCTTGTGCATGCTATCCAACAAAGCATTGCGCTTTCCTGAATTGGCATTGTACACAAAAAGCAACTGTTTTAGTATCATATATTCCGTTATTAGGATAAAGTTCTCGACATGCTTAATTTTTATGTTTCTTTACACTAAAACCAAAATCATGCAGAACGTCAAAAATAGCTTTACCCCAGCTTCGTATGTAAAAATACTGTCCTTTTTACATTTGGGTATTTTGGCAACGCCCTTGATTTTGGCTGTATATTTTTATTTTCAAATCCAAGATACCCATTTGAGCTTCTCCGATTCAGACGATATGTTTCTGGCCATTGTCCCCATTATTGCCGTGGGAGGCGTTTTTTTAAGTGACTTTCTTTTTAGGAAAATAGTGAAAAGTATTCCCAGCGGCATGGGTTTAAAGGAAAAACTGGCCCGGTTTCAAACGGCATGCATCATCTCTTACGCCTTGCTCGAAGGTGCTGCTCTTTTCAGTATTGTAATTTTTTACAACACTCAGAATTTCGCCTATTTGCTTATTGGGCTATTCCTCCTTTTTTATTTGTATCTGAAAAGACCCACCAAGGATAAAGTTGAACATCAATTAAATCTTCAAGGGGCACAAAAAGCGCAATTCGGCAGGGTGAACCAGCCTCTAGAGTGATCTACAGTTTGTCCAATTCCAATTTTTCCGCGAAGTAGTCACAAAAATCTTTCATGGTAGCGGTCATTTTTTCATCTTGGGTGGCCTTCATAAACGTATCGGCCATGGTGGTCAAGGTTTGATGAAAAAATATCTTCATTTCATCCACAGGCATATCCTTGGTCCACAAATCAATTTTCAAAGACTCCCTGTTTTTACTATCCCAAACCGAAAGCATCATGGCTTTGGCCTCTTCATTTTCCACACCGCCGTCTTGGGCAGACCAAGTCAACGCCTCAGGCACCCTGTTTTCATCCAATCCTACCGTTAGCTTTATTTCCGAAGTATGTTTTACCGCCATTATTTTCTGGGTTTGTAGTTTGATTCTTTTAAAATTTCATCCGCAGGCATGTCCAATAATTGTTGCAAACTGATGGGGTTATTTTCCATAAAAGCCCTTACAATTTGCCAACCCATATATCGGCCCAACCGCCCTGGAGACTCATTGTCCAGTTCCAATCCAAATTTGGAGAAAGGTGCTGGGTCCAAGAATTTTCGGTCCAACTGCGAGTCGGTACTGTACAATAGTTCACCCTCCACAAAATAGCGCCACATTTGCTCTTCGTTTGCCATGGCCCACTCCATTTCTTCATGGGTATAGCCAATCTTTTGGGCGTCTGTAATGGAGGGAAGCAATCTATCCTTTAAATAAAGTTCCTTTCCGTAATACACCATTCTAGACAAAAAAGTGCGGTTTCTTGGATAGGTAAGCACCTTTTTTGAAAATGCACTGGCCACATCCGAGGTCAAGAATTTTTTATCGAGACCAGCGGCGATATATTGTTGAATGCCTTCGTAAAAATGATGGTCCTCACCTAAATAATTGTCCAGACCGATCAAAAGGAGTGTATCCGTTAGGATGATTCGGTCGTTGTAGCGAACATCAGATGTCAATGTTACAACTTTGGGTGCCTCAAAACCGGGAAAATAGTATTTGATATGTTTAAAAAGGGATTCCAGTCCTTCTGATTCGCTCTCAAAATCGCCAAAGGCCTTGTTCACTTCTTCAGATAATTCCGTTTGAATGGTGTCCGTTAGTTTATTCGCCCAGATACTGTCCGGGAATTGCGCTGGAAAAAGGTAGGGATATTTTTGCTTCAGCTGGGGAATATCCGTAGCTGATGCATTGGCAAACTCGCGATCAAACCGGAAAACTTGAAAATCGACAGCGACTTTGGCAATCTCCTCTTCAGTTTTATCGGTTTCCTTACATCCACCCAAAACAAGAAATAGCAAAAAAATGGAAGCAAAAATCCCAAATTGGACAAAGTATTTCACTGACCTCTTCATTTTTAAGGCAACAGAGTTTAAATTTACAGGGCACAAAGGTAATTTAATGAATCTAAAATAGTACGATATGCAAACAGAAAAGGTAATTGCACATATAGTGGACTGGCTGAAAGATTATGCCACCAACGCAAAATGTAAAGGTTTTGTTATTGGTGTTTCTGGAGGGATAGATTCTGCAGTAACCTCAACACTTTGTGCAAAAACCGGACTCAACCTTTTGTGTGTGGAAATGCCCATTCACCAAGGTAAAGATCAAGTGACCCGGGCAGATAGGCATATCGACTGGCTAATGGAAAACTTTCCCAACGTATCCCGCCAAGAAGTGAACCTCACCCCTGTCTTTGATAGTTTGGTGGCCGCTTTTCCTGATGTGGAAACCGAGGAGGAACGCTTTATGTCCTTGGCCAATACCCGAGCCCGACTGCGCATGACGACACTTTATTACTTTGCTGCACTAAAAGGATATCTTGTTGCTGGAACAGGAAATAAGGTTGAAGATTTTGGAATTGGCTTTTATACCAAATATGGTGACGGTGGGGTGGACCTAAGCCCTATTGCAGATTTGGTAAAGACCGAAGTATATGAAGTTGGAAGGGTGTTAGGTGTGAACCAAGAGATTATGGAGGCAGCTCCCACAGACGGGCTTTGGGGAGATAGCAGAACCGATGAAGACCAAATTGGGGCATCATACCCAGAGTTGGAATGGGCCATGAAAATGGATGAGGAAGGAAAAACCATTGAAGATTTTTCTGATAGGGAAAAAGAGGTTTTCGCCATCTACAAAAGATACAATACTGCTAACAAACACAAGATGATTCCTATACCCATTTGTGAGATTCCAAATGGCCTAAAATGACCCTTTAACGCAAAAAACCCAGTTTAAGACGAAAAAAACCATAGAAATTCTGGGGTTTTAAGAAAAAAATTAGAGTTTTACGTCACCAAATTGTTATCTTGCTAGCTCTGTTACATAAGTAAATAGCTAACCAACGATTATTAGTAAACTCAAACCGAATGATAAAAGTATTGATTGCTGACAATCATCCCATTGTCAGGCTTGGTATAAAACAAGTGCTCAAATCTAGCCCAGATATTGAAATCATTGCAGATGTTTCCACAACCTCAGAATTATTCGAAGCATTGAATAAAGTGGCTCCAGATGTTGTTATCTTGGAAATGGATATTCCAGAAATTAACGGGATTGCTACTTTACGTAAGATGAAACTGGAATTCCCGAATGTTAAAACCTTAATGTACAGCGGCCAATCCGAGGACGTGTATGCGTTGAGCACCATTAGAGCCGGTGCCTTTGGCTACCTTTCTAAAACTGCGGATTTGGATTATATTGTCTCCGCTGTAAAAAAGGTTAGTGAAGGCAACATGTTCATCACCAATGAACTGGCACAACGCTTAGCTTTTGATGAAGGAACACAGAAACCGAGAAGATTCTTCAGAAAATTATCTTCCAGAGAGGTTGAAGTATTGAAGTTATTGGCCAGCGGAAAACGAAACAAGGAAGTTGCCGAAGGGCTCAACCTTAACGAAAAAACTGTAAGTACCTATAAAGCCCGTTTAATGAAAAAATTGAACGTGGATAATTTGGTGGACCTATTGCAGCAAGCCAAAGCTTTGGAACTTTATTAAATAACCAATCCAAACTAACTAGAGTGAATCCCGGGCAAATAGTCCGGGATTTCTTTTTAGGATAGTACCCGGTTCAATTTGGCATTCAATAATTTGTTCAACTGAAGGTAATTCACAATTTCCTCCAAAATCTCAGTGTTATCACCCGTATGTTCCTGGGTCTGTTCCTGTAATTTTTGAATACGGTTCTTGATCAAGTTGCACCGCAGGGTAAGAATGGTCTCCCCAACCAACTGGGCCACCCCAGTTTTCTTCTCCTTTGGATATATATCTTTTCGTTCCCAATCATGCAGCACATATTGCTCCTCTTCCATTAAGATGGAAGATATTTCGGGGACCATTTCCTGGTCCAACTCTGTCATGAAAGTATTTACGGCGAAATCTTCATTTTCATTCAGGTTTTCAATGAGCTTGTAGTATATCGTCCTGAACTGTTCGTTGGTCAATTCTATTTCATCTTCTTGTAGGTCTAAAAAAACCTTTTCATAGACCTTGGCCTCTACAACTTCGGGCTCCAGTACCAATTCCCCATCCTCATTTTCCTTTAGCACCAAATCTTCAAACTCCTGTTCTTGATTTCCATACAGTAACAGTACTTCAATGATTTTTCGCTCCAATTCATATTGTACATCCACCTTTTCAACCACTGGGTCATTTTTGACCACTTCAAAGGCTTTTCGTTCCTCTTTGAGCTTTTTATTGACATCGGCGACCTGCTTCTTATCGATTTGGGCCAAGGTATTGTATAGCACCTCCTCCGAAATCTGCATGATCTTGGCACATTCCTGAATGTAGATTTCCTTTTGAATGCGGTCTGGAATCTTACTAATGCTATTTACGATATCTCTAACAGTATCAGCACGCTTAATGGGATCATTGGCCGCCTCCTTGGCCAACAAAGATGTCTTAAACTGAATAAAGTCCTTGGCATTCTCCTCCAAATAAAGGACCAAGTCTTCATAGGTGTTGTTTTTAGCAAAACTGTCCGGGTCTTCACCTTCAGGAAAGGTGCAGACCTTAACGTTCATGCCCTGTTCCAAAATCAAATCAATACCACGAAGCGATGCCCGCAATCCTGCTGCATCTCCATCAAAAAGCACGGTGATGTTTTTGGTCAATCTATTTATCAACCGAATCTGCTCAGGTGTTAACGCCGTTCCACTGGAAGAAACCACGTTCTCCACCCCGCGCTGGTACATCTGAATGACATCCGTGTAGCCTTCCACCAAATAACAATTATCCTCCTTGGCAATGGCCTGTTTGGCAAAATAAATGCCGTAAAGCACTTTGCTCTTGTGATAAATCTCACTTTCCGGAGAGTTGAGGTATTTGGCCGCTTTTTTGTCATTTCCCAAAATTCGGCCTCCAAAGCCTAAAACCCTACCACTCATTGAATGAATGGGAAACATGACCCGTCCCTTAAAACGATCGAAAGTTCTTTTCTCACCACCCGTTTGCTCTTTGACGATGGTGAGTCCGGTTTTTTCAAGAAATTCTAGCTGATAGGCCTCATCCAAGGCCGTTTTGGTAAAGGCTTCCCACTCATCCAAACTGTAACCCAATCCAAACTTTTTTATGGTCTCCTCTGTAAAGCCACGCTCTTTAAAGTAGCTGAGCCCAATGGCCTTTCCTGGTTCGGTATCCCAAAGGATTTCAGTAAAATATTTTTGGGCATATTCCGAAACCAAATACATGCTCTCTCGCTCATTCGCTTGCTCTTTCTGCTCATTGGTCTGTTCGGTCTCTTCTACCTCAATATTATACTTTTTGGCGAGGTATTTAATGGCCTCAGGATATGTAAAATGTTCGTGTTCCATCAAAAAAGCCACTACGTTCCCCCCTTTTCCGCTACTAAAGTCCTTCCAAATCTGTTTAACGGGTGATACCATAAAACTTGGGGTACGTTCATCCGAAAAAGGGCTGAGTCCCTTAAAGTTGGAACCTGATTTCTTCAACTGCACAAAATCCCCGATCACCTCCTCAACCCGGGCGGTTTCATATACATTGTCTATGGTGGTTTTTGAAATCAAATGGTGCTTTTCTAATAGTCGTTAAAGGTAGCTAAAAAAGTAGTTTTTGTGAATTGTAGTTTCCGTCAGATCAGATAATCCATTCATCAATTGTGGGAACAGAAGTAGCAGTTTGGTTTCATAGTATTGCTACTGCAACATCTCAAGAAAATAAATAAATCTATTAAAACCACTACTTATGACACCTTCACAAAGATTAAAAGAGATTATCCTAAAGGCTGAGCAAATTATAGAAGATTTTGAAATAGATGAAAGCAAAATCGAAGAATACAATGATGAATCTGGAGAGGATTTGAGCGTTGAGCAGCTGAGAAAAATGTTTAAACAGGCTATCGTTAACTATATTGATATCAACTCTAAAGTTGAATATAAAGGTGATACCCATATTCCTCTTGGAAGTTCAAAGCTATATGGACTTCCCCATCTCCCCGATTCCATCGATTTTCCTGAAGACCAAGTATTTTTTGCACAAATCAATTTAAGCGATATTGCAGAATGTGATGCCAACAATGTCTTTCCTAATAAGGGTATCATCTATTTCTTTGGCGACTACTATGGTGATGGTGCCTGTTTCACCTACTATTATGATGGACCAATAGATACCTTGAAAATTAAAGAATATCCGAAGTCCGAATACTTGGAAGCATCCAGTATATCGCTCTTCATGAAAAACAATCGCCTAGAACCTATTGAATTTAGTAGGTATTCAGGAGGTGTTTCTTTTGACTTTACCATGGCCGGTTGCGATAACGATCCCATTATTGACATTGCAGAAAAATTGGAGAAAGTCCTAAAAAAGAAACTGGGCAATGACATCTCAGACCCCACTTATGACTGCTATTTATTGGGAAGCCCAACATTTTGGCAAGAAGAAGAGGAAGATTTTGACCCCGACACCTCCAAACTCGTGTTTTGTATTGGGTATGAAGATGGGAACTATAATTACTTTGTCAACGCCGAAAATGGCATCGTAAATACTGATGAAGTTTTTGTTCAAGACGGGTTTGATAGCTATGCCATTTATTCAGGCACGTAATATAATTTATAAAGATTTTTATTCCATTTAAAGAAATTTTTTACAAAATGAAGAAGATTGACATTCAAATCACAAAAAATGTAGGGGGCATTCCAGATGATGCTCTTTATATAATGCAACCCGACGTAAACGGTAACATTTGGTTTATAGGTTACTATTTTGACTATACAACATATGAACACATCACGCATGTCTATAAATTTGATGGCGACAACGCCACCAAATACAGTTTCACTAACGATAAAAAATATGTGATAAATGAATACAAAAGTGTTTTTGCGGCAGGACCAAATGGTGAAATTTATTTCACGCCAACGGTCTATCTAAGTCTTGACCATCCAACAATTGTATGCATCAACGCCCAAGACGAAGCCTTTGAAATTGAATGTACCAACTATGACGATGCTTTTGTGATCAAGAAATTTGCCGCTTCAACAAATATGTTATTCTGTGCATTAGCCAGCGGGTACTCAAACTACTCTAAAATTCATAGGGTCGAGGACAACCTTGCCAGTCCATTGGGGTTGGATGAATTTTACAAAATACAAGACATGGTATTCACCAATACGGGGGATTTATTGATCATAGATGGCATGCAAGAAGCTCATATTATTGATGTTGAAAAGTCCAAGCTTAAAAAATCCTTTCGCATTAGTGAAATCTATTATAGCAGTTATGACATCAGTACCTTGACAATGCCCATGGGAATTGTGTTTGTGGACTATGAAAAGGGCTTTATACAAGTGCGTGATGACCATTGCAAGCTTTTACATGAGATTTCAATCCTTGGTAAAAATGATCATCCTTTAAGCAAGGTTTTGACAGGGCTCAGTGACCACAGTATGGAGTTGGCCCAAGTAACCAAAATAGATGACGAAACCATTCTATTGATCTTAAGGGACTGGGAGTATATCACTGGGGATCTCTATGAGGGTACAGAGAAAAATTTTCTTAGAACATTGCACTTACCTACCATGGAGCTGGGCACCCATCCTTTTGAGGATAATGCAACGGGTGTTATTCAATACAGCACCTTTGATAAGAACGGAACTCTTTGGTTGAGTCAGCTTGGTTCCAAAAGCGATACCACTAAAATATATAAGATTACCCCGGACAATAAGCGGGTGGATGCCCAAGAAACTATATTCCCGGACTCTTAAAAAATTTCAACATGGTATTTCAATCAGTTAGTAGGTCAACCGATAGCAACAATAAAAGTTCTAAAGGATGTTTTAAGAATTAAACTGGGGTACAGTCATCCAAAAAACAACTCAGTATAGGCAGTTTCACATACATTGTCTATGGTGGTTTTTGAAATCAAATGGTTATACGTTAAGAGAGCTGTTAAAGGTAAATAAAATCAAAATTTTGGGGAATCCAATATCAAAATAGCCCTTTTAGATTTATTATCTTAGAAGCATAATGTACTTTGCCCAATTTCTACTATATGGGTACACAACACTAAATTTAAAATACGCAAAGAATACATCATGCAGAAAAAACAATTCCCATTCTTATTGTTGATTTCATTTTTATTGTTCGGCCAATTAGGTATTAACGCCCAAATGGCTGAAAAAGCCACACCTGTTTTTGAAAATGGTGAAGCTCAGGTTGTTGAAGCCTTTGCCGACCCCAAAAACTGGATTCGACATGATTTGTGGGTGGAAACGGAGTTTGATTCTGACGGGGATGGGAAATTGGACAGGATGCATGTGGATGTAACACGTCCAAAACAAACTGATACCGATGGGTTAAAACTTCCCGTAGTTTATGAATCCAGTCCCTATTATGCTGGAACAGCAGGTTTGGGAGATGGTGTTATGTGGGATGTAAAACATGAACTGGGCGAGCTTGGAAAACCACGAACACATCCAGAGGTACACCGCATTGGGGAACGACCCATTATTTCCAATTCGCAAATACAAACATGGTTGCCACGTGGTTATATTGTGGTACACTCCTCGTCTCCTGGAACGGGACTTTCCGATGGTGCTCCAACTGTAGGAGGCGATAACGAATCGCTTGCCCCAAAAGCGGTAATCGATTGGTTGTGCGGACGGGCAAAGGGATACACTGAGCGCAATGGAAATGAAGAAGTGAAAGCCTATTGGTCCACTGGAAAAGTGGGCATGACAGGAACCTCATACAATGGCACTTTACCCTTAGCTGCCGCCACAACTGGGGTTGAAGGTTTGGAAGCCATTATTCCCATTGCGCCAAATACCTCATACTATCATTATTACCGTTCCAATGGATTGGTTCGCTCTCCAGGTGGATATCTTGGCGAGGATATTGATGTGCTTTATGATTTCATCCACAGTGGTGATGAGTCCAAAAGGGCCCGAAACAACAAAGTTATTCGTGACACTGAAATGAAAAATGGACAGGATCGTATTACAGGTGATTATAACGATTTTTGGGCTGAACGGGACTATTTAAACGACATGAAACCCATGAAAGCCGCTTTGTTGATGTCCCATGGCTTCAACGACTGGAACGTAATGCCCGAGCACAGCTACAGAATCTATGACAAAGCCCGAGAAATGGGGCTACCTGTTCAAATTTACTATCACCAGAATGGTCATGGTGGCCCACCTCCCATTGAAATGATGAACCGTTGGTTCACCCGCTATCTATTTGGCATTGAAAATAGGGTTGAAAACGACCCAAAAGCGTGGATTGTGCGAGAGGATGATGAAAGGGACCAACCTACATCATACAAGGATTATCCCAATCCAGATGCTTCTGATGTCACCTTGTTTTTAACGAAAGGCGCACCTGCACGCGGAGGACTGACTAGCAACAAACCCAGTAACCAAGGTAAAGAAACCCTAGTTGACAATTATTCCTTCTCTGGGTCGGCATTGGCAGAAGCCGAAGTTACCGATCATCGGTTGATTTATGTCTCACCGATACTGGCAGAGGATATACACATTTCGGGGATTCCAAAAATATCAGTGACGCTTTCCAGTAGCAAACCCGCCGCAAATCTCTCCGTTTGGTTGGTATCTTTACCGTGGAATGATAGCCGTAGGACAAAAATAACGGACAATATCATAACCCGTGGTTGGGCCGATCCACAAAATCATAATTCCATTAGTAAGAGCGAACCATTGGTTCCCAATAAATTTTACGAAGTAACATTTAACTTAATGCCAGATGACCAAATCATACCAAAAGGTCAGCAGATTGGATTGATGATTTTTTCCAGTGATCGAGAATTTACCCTCTGGCCAGAACCGGGCACCAAGTTGACTATAGATTTGGATAAAACAAAACTTACTTTACCGGTTGTAGGCGGTAAAGTAGGCTTTTAACTTAAGTAATTGACATTACCTTTTAAAAATGGGATTTGATCAAAAAGGTGAGGTAAAAATAAAGTTGCCAATTTTTAAACATGGGGAGTTTCTTTGGAAATATTTGGACCTCCACAAACTCTTGAACTTTGTCATCAAAAATGAATTGGTTTTTACCCGTTTAGATCTTTTGGAAGATCCTATTGAGGGATTGTCCACATCCCATTTGAGAGCGGCCAATCTCGAAGACCTTATCAATGAGAGCGAGAATAAGGAGAAGGTTTCCCAAATAAAGGAAAAGTTCCCAAATCTATTGAAAGGCAAAGAATTTAGACCTGTTTTTGGAAAGCACAAGCAACAATTACAGTTTGCCAATTGTTGGTTTCATGGTGAACGGGAATCCATGGCCATGTGGAACCTCTATTCCAACAAAGATTCTGTGGCCATTAAGGTAGTTGCCGAAGACTTTATTTCGTATCTTACTAAAGCAGCGGCAAAGTTTGTGGAACAAAATGGATATAAAGTGCATTTTATAGCCGATTCAGTAAAATACTTGCATTTAAACCCATTTGACCCAGATTTGTCCAAACAGAATTTTAGGTATTCTGCTTTTAAAAAGGATTCTTCCTATAAGCACGAGCAAGAGTACCGATTACTTTTGTACGTACATTCCAAATGGCAGGAAGACCATAAATTCAAGTTTATAAAATTCCCATTAGGCGACAACGACCTTCAAATAGAAATTGTCTGCCATCCCTTAATGCAGGAATGGAAAAGAACCAACCTTGAAAATTTGGTGTCTAAGTTCAACAACGACATCCATGTAAAAAAATCGGACATATTCATGGCTGTGTAACAACGTCATCGGATGAATTGAACAAATCATAAACCTATTACAATGACACATTATGCTTTTTCCACACTATCCGAAGCTGTGAACACATTGACCCAAGATGGCTATAAGGAAGATTTTGAGGCAAATGATACTTGCATAATGGCCTTGTATTCCAAAAAGGAGTATCAACCCAACGAACTTATAATTTTGGGTTCATACCGATTTGAAGGCATGACCAACCCAGGTGATCAAGCCACCGTTTTAGCTATTGAAGCCAATGATGGAACCAAGGGCACCTTGGTGATGTCCTACAGCGCAGAGCATGGACAGAATGTGGAACTTATCCGGCAAATACCCAGTAAAAAAGCTTAAAACCTACCCCAAGAAACGGCCTATGGCTGAAGGTTGATACAGTAGCCAACCCGTTAAGCTGAATCGGCTCTTATGAGCCTCTAGAACGGCATGTGGTACTTTGGCACTTTTAAATAGTACGCATCTGGCCGCAAGGGGTTCCACCAAAAATGAGGTGTCGTCTTTTTCAAAAATTTCCAGCTCTCCACCGTCCCCTTTTTGCCAACCTTCATTCAGATAAATCACAACAGATATCATTCGGTTATTTCTATTCTCAAATTGATCTAAATGTTTATCATAGTGCCCCCCAGACGGATAATGGGCCAAATGGAACTCATATCCTGATAAGCTCAAAAAACAGTAGCGGTTGAACATATAGAGAATTTCATCCACCAAACTCCAAAAAGGCAGTAGCTCAACATCCCTTTTTCGGTCTAGCCAATAGGTAAAATCGCCTCGTATATTTTTATTGATTTGATTGTCCGTGCTGGTCCCAATCCCAGCTTCGGTAAAATTGGGAAGCTTTCCGAGAAAAAAAGACCGGATTTCAGCATACATTTCGGGTTGGAAAAAATGATCAATGACCACATAATCCTTTGCGGAGAGGTCGTCCATCCAAGAAAACCACTGCTCCAAACGGTGATACGTCTTCAATTCTTAAAAATGTGCGCGAATGTAGAAAATATTTAAAAACGAAATGATTTCGGTATTTCTTTTACCACGAAAAATAAACCTATACTTTAGTATCGTGGTTCATAAAATCTTTACCTCATTATGATTCTTTTCTTTGGAACTAGACCGGGCAAAAAGGAAACCAAAACGCTACAAAACGTGGAATGTACCCATTGTCAACAAACTGGCACCCTTACGGTTACCTGCCAACCCAATTATGCCCACTTGTTCTGGATTCCCATTTTCACCCTCAACAACGTCAAGTACGCTGAATGTTCCCATTGCAAGCGGGTGTATTATAAGGAAGAATTCACTACTGAAATGGAAAGAGCCCTTACCACATAATGCCTAGCAATTTGACTTAAAGGTCGAACCGAAGTCCCACAGAGATATTATTTTGTTCTACTACTGCATCCTTAAAAATGGGGTTCAAATCATACTTTATATAAAGCAGTACGCCATCAACCCCCACATAGCCGCTAAGTCCATAAATCAAGTCACTGGTGTTGTAATCCCTTTTAAGCTTATCTTTTATGTCCTCACCGTCCCGGTTATATTTCAGTTTTTGACGTGTCCCTAAATTAAATCCGCCATACCCCCCAACGCCTATCCTAAATTGGTCTCTGATGGAATATCGAATGGTTTTTTCTGTTTTTCGAAAACGCGAAGGGCCAAATTCAAAATGTACGGGAAAAACCAAATTATCCATACGTAACTTTGCTTTGTTCAAATCGTATTCAAATTCTTCCAAGACGGTTTGATCACCATTCTGTACAAAAATCTGGTTATTTTCTGGCTTTAGGCCATTGAACTGGAATGAAAATCCATAATGAAACCGCATCCAATTGGAATTCCTAAAAACCCGGGTTCTCCACTGCCAACCCATTTCAAAAAAACGACTTCCTCCAACCCTATAAGGAGAATCATCCAAGGATTGTCCTTCAATCAAGGCATTATTGAAACCTATGGCCAGTACCAAATCAGAATAGGTGCGCCTATCGTACTTGAGGTCTCTTTCCCATCTTTTGGGGCGAAATGAAAAAGCAGGTTTTCCATCAATATGAATTCCAATTCTTGTATCCTCATCATAAAAATCCTCATTTGTTAAACGCAAGACCTTGCCTTCATTCCTTTCTAACAATGCAATTCTATTTTCAATGATTGCAGTGCGATTCTCAATATTAAGTGCTCTTCTTCTAGCCACATCTTCCTTAAGCAATTTCGCTTCGGCCTCAGAAATATCCCCGCTCTCAATACGGTTATTAATGTCTTTCACCTCCTCCTTTAACGCCTCTTTTTCTTGTTCAACGATTCGCTCTTTTTCAACTCTAAGCGCCTCTATTTCCTTTTTATAATCTTCTTGAGCTAGAAGACATTGAGAAATCAGGAACAGCAAAAGAAGTGTTACGTAAAATGTAATTGTTTTCATGATTGTTTTTGGATTATAAACCTCCCTCCTTCCCGCCCGTTTTAGGCAGGAAGTTTAGAAGGTCTGTTTTTGATTGATGAATATTCTTATTTGTTTCTGTCCGCTACTGCCGTTCTAAGTTTAAAGTAACCCGATTTAAGCGCATCAAAAATTTGGTCCCTAAACGATTCGTCCAGTTCGTTCTCTACTTCTGCAAGTAAGGCCCCGGCATCCACTGATTGCCCGTTGAGGAATACCCTATCTGCCAATATTTGCCGTTGGGCGGCACGCAACAACGAATCTACTTCGGCATCAGAAACGTCTTTTTTTACACGTTCCATGAGCGCAACCTGAGCCACAACCTCTTCCACTTTTTGCGCTATCAATTGGCCTGAATTTATCCGTATCTCGTCCTGAAAGGGCTCTTTTGTTTCATTTTTGACTACAGCAGAATTGTAATTGGACTGTTTTGGGCTCAAATCCGCCTTTGCTTCAAGAATCTGTGATTCAATTTTAGTTTCCGCCAGCTTGGAATCCTCTTTTTGAATTGATTCGTTGACCGTAGTTTCCTTTTGCTGCCCCGTTGGTTCGATGCTGTCAGCTTCCACCACCTGTGTTTGTTCCACCTTAGGCTCATCCATGGTAAAAAAGAAAACCGAAATCAACACTATACCCACTACGCTAGCGGCAATGGCATATAAAAACAGTGAATTTCTTTTTCTGGGTGATGGCACTTTCACCTCTGAAGCGATTTTTTCCCAAGCATCTTTAGATGGGGAAATGGTTCGTCCTTCCAATTTATCTTTGATATGTTTTTCGAGTTTGTCCATATCTGCTATTTTCTGTTCGCCGAACTTGATTTGGGCGACATTCCTTTTAAACTTAGATTTTCTTGAAGCATTTTCCTGGCCTTGAACAATTGCGATTTTGAAGTACCCTCCGAAATCTCCAGCATTTGGGCTATTTCTTGATGATTATAGCCTTCAATGGCGTAAAGCAAGAACACAGTTTTATATCCTTCCGGCAAGTCATCAATCAACTGCTGCACATATTCCTCATCCAAAAGACCCTCATTGTCAACTGACCGTTCGCGTTGGGCATCAAAAACCTCATCATCATAGACCACAAACTGTCTTTTGCGCAAATAGGAAATGCTTTCCCTCACCATTATGGTCCGTATCCACCCTTCAAAGCTCCCTTTGTGTTGAAATGAGTCCAAATTTTTAAAGACTTTGATGAACCCATTGACCATAACATCTTCAGCAAAATGTAAATCCTTGATATATTGGCGACAGACGCTCAACATTTTAGGGGCAAACTTTTCATACAATAACCTTTGGGCCTGTGGATCTCCCTTAACAGACTTCCTAATCAAATAGTTTTCATTACCGTACAAAGTGATGATTTTCAAAAGTGTTGCTTCAAAACTGTTTCTATTAATATAGACGCCATAGAAAGCGTAAGCGTTGCCTGAAGTATCTTATTTTTAGTAAAAAACTGGTATACAATCACATAAAGTGGTTATTTTTTACGGTCCACCACGTAATTGACCATCAAAGTCAAAGCACTTTTGTATTCAGAATCTGGGTAGTTGTCCAAAATGGCCAAAGCTTCGTCCTTAAATTCCAACATCTTGGTCACAGCGTAATCCAGCCCCCCTTTTTCCTTGACATAAGCAATGACCTCTTTTACCCGTTTCTTGTTCTTGTTATGATTCTTGATGGAATTGATTAGCCATTTTTTCTTCTCCTTGTCACTATGGTTTAAGGCGTAAATCAAGGGAAGTGTCATTTTTTGTTCTTTGATGTCAATTCCGGTGGGCTTCCCAATCTTTTCGGCACCATAATCAAACAAGTCGTCCTTAATTTGAAAGGCCATGCCGCAAAGCTCACCAAACTTTCTGAAGGTCTCCACCTCATCAGAATCTGGTCTCACGGAGCAAGCTCCCATACTACAACAAGCTGCAATTAGCGTCGCTGTTTTTTGACGTATGATATCGTAGTAAATATCTTCGGTAATATCCAAAAGTCGGGCTTTTTCAATTTGAAGCAACTCGCCCTCGCTCATATCCCTCACCGCATTGGAAATAATATGCAGCAAATCGTAATCCTTGTTTTCCAATGAAACCAAAAGTCCCTTGGAAAATAAAAAATCGCCCACCAAAACAGCAATTTTATTCTTCCACAACGCATTGATGGAAAAAAAACCGCGGCGTTTATTGCTATCGTCCACCACATCATCATGTACCAAACTTGCAGTATGAATCAACTCAATAATGGATGCTCCGGTATAGGTGCGTTCATTTACCTCCCCATTGAGCAGTTTGGCAGTCAAAAAAACGAACATGGGCCGCATTTGCTTGCCCTTCCGGTTAACAATGTAGTACGTGATTCGGTTGAACAACGCCACTTTGGACGACATCGACTTGAGAAACTTTTCCTCAAAAAGTTGCATTTCATCCTCTATGGGTTCCCTAATCTGAGAAACTATCTTCAACGTGACGTGTTTGGAGAATTTGGTTTTGAAAGCCTAAAAGTAAAGAAAATGATAGAGTTGTTGGAAGTATCTTACAAGATTTAAGTCAGCAGCACAAAAGTATCGGTAAGTTGCAGGGTTTGATTATTGGTTATTGATTATTGGTTATTGGTTATTGGTTATTGGTTATTGGTTATTGGAAATTAAAAAACAAAATACCCAACTCCTAACTCCTAACTCCTAACTCCTAAAAACTAACTCTTATTGGCCAATTGTCCGCAGGCTGCATCAATGTCCTTTCCTCGGGAACGACGAACAGTAACCGTGATTCCGTTTCTTTCCAGCGTGTCCTGATACATTTTTATGGCTGATTCAGAGGCTTGTTGGAATTCGCCATCATCAATAGGGTTGTACTCGATAAGGTTTACCTTGGATGGCGCAAATTTGCAGAATTTTACTAAGGCGTCTACGGCTTCTTGGGTGTCGTTGATGCCCTGCCATACCACATATTCGTATGTGATTCTATTTTTGGTCTTGCTGTACCAGTATTCCAATGCTTCGCGTAAATCTTTTAAAGGAAAAGTGGAATTAAATGGCATGATGGAAGTCCGAACCTCATCTATGGCGGAATGAAGGGAAACCGCCAATTTAAATTTTACCTCCTCATCTGCCATCTTCCTGATCATTTTGGGAACTCCGGATGTGGACAAGGTGATTCTCTTAGGTGACATGCCTAATCCTTCGGGAGAAGTGATTTTCTCAATGGCCTGCAAAACGTTGTTGTAGTTCATCAAAGGTTCACCCATTCCCATAAATACAATGTTGCTCAAGGGTCGGTCAAAATACAGTCGACTTTCATTGTCAATGGCCACTACCTGATCGTAAATCTCATCTGGATTAAGGTTACGCATTCGTTTGAGTCTTGCTGTAGCACAAAACCGACAATCCAAACTACAACCCACCTGACTTGAAACACAGGCCGTTGTTCTTGTTTCCGTGGGAATGAGAACAGATTCAACGACCAAACCATCGTGCAAACGAACCGCATTTTTAATGGTACCGTCAGAACTGCGTTGCATTTGATCCACCCGAATATGATTGATCACAAAATTTTCTTCCAGCATTTGACGGGTTTCCTTGGAGATATTGGTCATGGCCTCAAAGGAATGTGCGGATTTTTGCCACAACCATTCATACACTTGATTGCCACGAAAGGCCTTATCGCCCTGCGCCACAAAAAAGTCGCGGAGCTGCTCCTTGGTCAATGCGCGTATGTCCTTCTTTTGGGTTTCCACAGGATAAAGATAATCAAGAAAAAATCCCGTTGATTTTGAATCAAACGGGATTTCAGATTGTATTAAGTTTTTGATTTACAAAATCAACATGGCATCTCCGTAGGAGTAAAAACGGTATCCCTCTAAAATGGCCTGTTTGTAAGCTTTTTTGATAAGGTCATGACCCGCAAATGCAGATACCATCATCAATAAGGTAGATTTTGGTAAATGGAAGTTAGTAATCATACAATTGGCTATACTGAAATCGTAAGGAGGGAAAATAAACTTGTTGGTCCATCCTTCAAACGTATTCAAGGTATGCTCAGAGGATACAGCACTTTCCAGACCACGCATTACCGTGGTGCCCACAGCACAAACCTTTCTTTTGTTATCCTTGGCCTTGTTCACCACTTCTGTTGCCTTTTCATCAATGACCAACTCCTCGCTGTCCATCTTGTGCTTGGAAAGGTCTTCCACCTCAACAGGGTTAAAAGTACCCAAGCCTACATGCAAGGTAACCTCCGCAAAGTCGATTCCCTTTATTTCCAAACGCTTCAACAAATGTTTGGAGAAGTGCAAGCCAGCCGTTGGTGCCGCTACCGCTCCTTCATATTTTGCATAAATGGTTTGGTATCTTTCTTCATCTTCTGGCTCAACATCACGTTTAATGTATTTTGGCAATGGGGTCTGACCCAATTCACGCAATTTTCTTCTAAAATCGGTATAAGAACCATCATAAAGGAAACGTAACGTTCTACCTCTTGATGTGGTATTGTCAATCACCTCAGCTACCAAACTTTCGTCCTCACCAAAATACAATTTGTTTCCAATTCGAATCTTTCTAGCGGGGTCTACCAACACATCCCAAAGACGCTGCTCTTGGTTGAGCTCACGCAACAAGAAAACTTCAATACGTGCACCAGTCTTTTCCTTATTTCCATACAGTCGCGCAGGAAACACCTTGGTATTGTTCAACACCATTACGTCCCCCTCATCAAAATAATCAATTAGGTCTTTGAACATTTTGTGCTCAATTTTTCCAGAATCCCGATGAACTACCATCAATTTTGACTCGTCCCGGTTCTCTGAGGGATATTCGGCCAATAATTCCTTGGGTAGTTCAAAGTTGAAGTTTGATAATTTCATGTAGACTTATTTTGATTTTTTTAAAAGATGGCAAATATACAACCTCGACATAGGGGATGTCAAGTAATTTGGTGATTAAATGTCAATTACACTTCCTGAATGCCAATGCCCAGTGTGGTGAGATCTTTCCAGAAATCAGGATAGGACTTGGAAACCACACCAGCATCATTTACGAACAAGGTAGTCCGCAATGCCAAGGGAGCAAAGGCCATGGCCATTCTATGATCATTATAGGTGTCTATTGCCACATCTGGTATGATAGTTTTTGTAGCCTGAAGGGTTAGACTTTCAGCATCTATTGTTACATGCCCCCCCAGTTTGGCAAGTTCGGTTTTTAAGGCGGCCAAACGATCGGTCTCTTTTATGGGCAAGGTGTGCAATCCGGCAAGGTGACATCCAATCCCCAGTCCCAAGCAAGTTACGGTGATGGTCTGAGCTATGTCTGGAGCATTGGAAAGCTCATATTCTACATGGGATGGAATCTTATCCGAAACTTTGGTCAAGGTAATTGTGTTGTCCAAAAAGGTGGTTTCAACCCCAAAATCGGTATAAATCTTGGCTAAAACACTATCGCCTTGCAGTGAATTACTTTTATAAGAGGACAATTGAATCTCGGTTCCCACATTGCACAAAGCCACAATGCTATAAAAATAGCTCGCAGAACTCCAGTCCGATTCCACCACTAAAGTGGTGTCTTCGACCTCACTCTGCGGATGGACTTTTATATGGTTGCCCTCAAAAGAGGTTTGTACACCAATCTGTTCCAAAAGCGCCAAGGTCATTTTAATATAAGGGACGGAAGTAATCTTGCCCACCAATTCCAATTCCAGACCATTCTCCAAACTTGGAGCGATCAAAAGCAGGGATGATATATATTGACTGCTGATATTGGCAGGCAATGAAACCTGATTTTTGACCAATTTTTTTCCAGTTATCTTGATGGGCGGGTAGCCTTCATTCTTAACATAATCGATCTCTGCACCCAGCTCTCGAAGCGCTTCCACCAAAATTTTAATGGGTCGCTCCTGCATCCGTTGGGAGCCCGTCAGAACCACTTCTTTTCCTTCTTGGGAAGCAAAATAGCCCGTTAAAAATCGCATGGCGGTACCCGCATGGTGGATGTCCACCTCTCCTGTAGTTTTTTTGAGTCCTTGTTGCATCACCACACCGTCATCGGAATTAGAGAGGTTCTCTATTTTCAGGTTTGGATAAAGGGCCTGAAGCAACAAAGAACGATTGGTCTCACTTTTGGAGCCCGTGATTTGAATGCTCTTTTTAATGGTTTTCTCTTGGGGTATGGAAAGCTGAAGTCTCAATGTTCTCTTGTTTGAAATAAAGATTCAAAACTAGAAAAAACGCGTCTAACCTCCTCCCTAGCTGGCCAACTTTATTTGAGCTTTTTGTTATTTTGGTGGCGATCATGGTCACGTTTGGTCTTCAAGTCGAGCTTTTTGTCAAACGCCTCTTGAAGATCAATCCCAGTTTGGTTGGCCAAACAGAGTACTACAAACAGTACATCAGCCAGTTCTTCGCCCAAATCTTTGGTTTTATCCGATTCTTTTTCACTTTGTTCCCCATATCGACGGGCAATGATTCGGGCCACTTCCCCTACCTCTTCTGTAAGCTGGGCCATGTTGGTCAGCTCATTGAAATAGCGTACCCCGTGGTTTTTAATCCATTCGTCAACCGCCTTTTGGGCATTCTCAATATTCATTATTGTCTGTTTTTTGTATCAATTATTATAGTCACTGGGCCATCATTTAACAACTCCACTTTCATGTCGGCTCCAAAGATTCCTGTACCGACTTTTTTACCTAAATCTTCTTCCAGCGTTTTCACAAATGCTTCATACATGGGAATGGCCACATCGGGTTTTGCCGCTTTAATATAGGAAGGTCGATTGCCCTTTTTGGTTTGGGCATGCAATGTAAATTGACTTACCACAATACTATCTCCATCTACATCCAGCACTGAGCGATTCATCACTCCCTCACCATCATTAAAAATACGCAGGTTGGCCACTTTTTTGGAAAGCCACTCTATATCTTCGGGGCCATCGGTATCTTCAATGCCCAGCAAAACCAACAATCCGGTTTTAATGGATGAAACCGTTTTGCCATCCACTGTCACACTTGCTTTTGAAACTCTTTGTATGACTGCTCTCATGATCTTTCCCGATATGGATTTTCTTCTTCTCCGGTTACCATTTGCACATAGCTTCTATAGCGGCTCCAGGCTATTTCATCATTTTCCAAGGCTTCTTTAACAGCACATTTGGGTTCGTCCAAATGCAAACAATTATTGAATTTGCATTCTGATTTTAGCTTAAAGAATTCAGGAAAATAATCTCCAATCTCATCGTCATCCATATCAACAATACCAAATCCTTTTATTCCTGGGGTATCCACGATTCTTGCTCCAAAAGAAAGATCATACATTTCAGCAAAAGTAGTAGTATGCTGACCCTGCAAATGTTGCTCCGATATTTCTGCCGTTTTTAATCGAAGTCCAGGCTCCAAAGCATTGACCAAGGTGGATTTTCCCACTCCGGAATGCCCCGCGAACATGCTTGTTTTATTCAGCATCAATTCCTTAACCTTGTTTACATTCTTGCCTTCCTTGGCGGCAATTTCAATGCAGTGGTAGCCAATATCTGTATATAATTTAACCAGATAATTTACCTCGACCATTTCTTCCTTGTCATATACATCCATTTTGTTGAAGAGCAGAACCACAGGAATATCGTAGGCCTCTGCCGTTACCAAAAATCGATCTATAAAACTGGTGAAGGTGGTAGGGTTGTTCAAAGTGACCAATAAGAAAACCTGATCTAAATTGGCCGCGATTATATGGGTCTGTTTGGATAGTTTTACGGATTTACGGATAATGTAATTATTCCTTTCCTTGATTTCCGAAATCACCCCAACGGTTTCATCGCCAATACTTTCCAATTCAAAAATCACTTCATCCCCTACCGCAATGGGATTTGTACTTTTAATTTCTTGGGTACGGAACTTTCCTTTGATTCGGCATTCGTAAAATGTGCCTCCTTCAGTTTTAACAGTATACCAGCTTCCCGTGGATTTATAAACAGTTCCGTTCACTATTTGTTCATATTTTCATTACAAAGAAACAATAATCCTTCTTTTTGTGCGTATATCTTTGTCTACAGTTTTAACTATCAACAACTTATTTATTATGAAAAAAATCATTTTTACGGCAGTGATAACCCTAGCTGCAGCATTCAGCATGAACGCCCAACAGTACAAGGTCATCACCAGCGTGGAATCCATTGTACCCAATGGCTTGGGTAGATCTAGAATCATCAATGCGCTTGAAGACAAGGATTACAAAGAGTTTACAAGTGTACAGACCGAAGACGACAACACCAGGAACAAGTCTGACCGAAGTGAAATCCGAGTAAAGAACTTTGAGGAAACCAAATTATTGAACTTCTACAACTTGGGCGGTATTCGCTTCCAGAACATTGCAGCCAATGATGCCATGATCACCTCTATGATCAATGATATGATTTCCAACGGTTGGGAATTGGCGTTTGTGGTAAGTGGTGTTGAAAGTGAAGGTGGTAAAGGTGATGGACAAGGTATCTTTATTACCCGATACATTTTTAAGAAGTAATTCTTTTGTCACATTTTGACAAAAAAGGCCCTTTGAATAACCAAAGGGCCTTTTTATTTTCTGAATCAGTCCCGCATATAAACACGTCCCCCGGCAAAGGTCTTTTTATGTACCCTTTTGGGCTTTCCATAAACCGTTACATCACCACCCGCTTTAAGGTTGATGTCCACCATCTCCGATGCAAACACGTCGGCCTCACCTCCTGCTGATATTTTTATATCTGTACTGGAAGTTCGTAAGTTTCTCCCATCAAAAATTCCTCCGGTATTGATTACAATGGATTGGTTTTCTGCCAAACCTGATGCTTCCACAATTCCGCCTGTAACTGCCCGAATATCTGCATGGGCCACATCCATTCCAATCTGTATACGAGCCCCTTCTTGAGCTCTCAACTCAATCTTGCTCTTCTTTACCAATTCGTTACAGGTAATCTTGGCTCCTTCATTGCCATCAATCACCTCCAGATTGGTATAATACACCTCGATAAAGGTATCCTCACCTTGAAACTTTTTGTCCAACTGCATACGAAGTTTCAAGACACCATTCTTGTTGGTCCATTTAATATCATCCACATTCCAACCTTTTATGGTGATTCGGTTCTCATCCGATTGGATAAGATTTACTTCAATCAAATCAAAAACCTTGATCTTATCAAAGTCACCCACTTCAGTATCAATCATGCGTTGAGCAAAGAAGGTCATGGGCAGCAACAGCAAACAAAGGGTATAGATTTTTCTCATGATAGTGTTTTTTACGTCTATAAAGAGTAAAGTCTTGACCTACTGTTACAGTTTGGGCATAAAAAAACTGTTTGAAATGCAGAACTTTTAGGTTTCCGCCTCCAAACAGTTTTAAAACTATGGTTTTTTGAAACTTAAATCAATGCCAGTTCAAGTAAAAATCGAGAACGATTCAAGTCTTAATAAGGCTTCGACTGCGCTCAGCCTGACATCCTAAATTGTTTATACCAACCTTAAACTCGCACTAAGCGTTGATAATTTTCTCTTGATGGTTAATAGATTCTTGGTGAATGGCCTTGAACATCTTCAACACAAATTCCTCACTTAATCCCCGTTGTTCTCCTTCTAAGATCATATTACCCAAAATGGCGTTCCAACGATTGCTTTGCAATACGGCTACATTCTTTTGTTTTTTCAACTCGCCAATACCATCAGAAACCTTCATCCGTTTTCCCAAAAGATCAATCAATTGGTTATCCAACACATCAATTTGGGCTCTTAAGTTGCTTAATTTGCTGTTGTATTCTGCTTCTTCATCGGTTTCTTTTCTGATACGGAGGTCTTTCATAATCTGTATCAATGTTTTTGGGGTTACTTGCTGTGCAGCATCACTCCAGGCATTGTCCGGATCGTAATGGGTCTCTATGATCAAACCATCAAAATTTAAATCCAAAGCCGTCTGGGATACATCAAAAATCATATCACGTTTCCCTGTAATGTGGCTGGGATCATTAATAATTGGCAAATCAGGAAATTTGGTCTGTAGTTCAATGGCCAATTGCCATTCTGGAATATTTCTGTATTTGGTCTTTTCATAGGTTGAAAACCCTCTGTGAATCACTCCCAACTTTTCAATATCTGCGGAATACAACCTTTCCACAGCACCCAACCAAAGCGAAAGGTCTGGGTTTACCGGGTTCTTCACCAGTACAATTTTATCCGTTCCTTTTAGGGCATCGGCAATTTCCTGAACTATAAACGGACTTACTGTAGATCTTGCCCCGATCCATAAAAGGTCAATATCGTGCTCCAAGGCCAAATCTACATGGGCCTTATTGGCCACCTCAGTAGCTGTCTTTAGTCCGGTTTCTTCTTTAACTTTCTGCAACCATTTTAATCCGATGGCCCCAACACCCTCAAAATTTCCTGGACGGGTGCGAGGTTTCCAAATTCCGGAACGAAAGTAGTTCACATCAGTATTCTTGAGTTCATGGGCTATTTTCAGCACCTGTTCTTCGGTTTCGGCACTACAGGGTCCTGCAATCACCAATGGATGCGATAGATTCATATCATCCAACCATTTCCTCATTTGTTTATTGTTTTCCATACTACGTTCTATTTTTTTGTAAGTGGTATTCCTTTTAGTATTTGTTTTATTTTATTGGTATTGCTCATTTCTTGATGCACACGCTCAAAATCATTATCCTCAATCAATTTTTTAAACGTAATCAGGTTTTGGATGTATTCCTCCAAAGTTTCCACTACGTTATCCTTGTTCTGTTCAAAAATAGGTGTCCACATGTCGGGTGAACTTTTTGCCAAACGGACGGTACTTTCAAAACCACTTCCCGCCATGTCAAAAATATCACGCTCATTTTTTTCTTTCTCAATTACTGTTTTTCCCAACATAAATGAGCTGATGTGTGATAAATGCGATACGTAAGCGATGTGCTTGTCGTGTGCTTCCGGGTTCATATAGCGAATACGCATCCCTATTTCCTGAAAAACAGCCAATGCCCTTTCCTGAAGCTTAAAAGCAGTCTTTTCCACCTCGCAGATAATGTTGGTCTTGCCATCGTACAGGCCTTCAATGGCTGCAGACGGCCCCGAAAACTCCGTACCCGCAATGGGGTGGCAGGCCATATAGTTTCTTCGTTTGGGGTGATTGGCCACCACTTGGCAAATTAAGCTTTTGGTGGATCCTGCATCCACAACAACCGTTTCATCCCCAGCGGTATCCAATATTTTAGGCAGCTCTTGCATTAAAGCATTTACTGGAATGCTCACAAAAACCATATCGGCCGAGGCCAAAGAACCATAATCCCCTTTTGCATCAATAATACCCAATGCCAAGGCTTCATCAAGGTGCGATTCACTTTTATCTATACCTATGATTTCCGAACGAGGGTTTAGCTTTTTAATGTCTTTGGCAAAAGAACCTCCAATCAATCCAATACCTATAACAACAATGTTCATAACACCTTAAGAGGAATATTTAAATAAATCTTTCTATGGCTTCTTTTATTTTTTCTTCTTTCACACAGAGTGAGAATCGAATATATCCTTCTCCATTGCTACCAAAAATGGTTCCTGGAGCAATGAAAATATCTTTATCGTAGAGCACTTGGTCAATGAATTCTTCCGAAGGAGCTGCACCTTCAGGAAGCTTGCACCACACAAACATCCCAACTGCATTCTTATCATACGTGCAACCCAACCTCTCAACCAATTGGAACATCAACTCCCTTCTTTGGGTATATACCTTATCCAATGCTTCAAACCATTCTGGACCGCTTTGCAAGGCAGCCACAGCCCCTTTTTGAATGCCGTAAAACATTCCGGAATCCATATTGCTCTTCACCTTCAACACAGCATTGATATGTTCCTCTTTCCCTAAAACCATTCCTACACGCCATCCGGCCATGTTGAACGTCTTACTGAGGCTATTCAGTTCCAAAGTGCAATCTTTTGCTCCTTCTATGGACAAAATACTGGTAGGATTATTGGACAACACAAAACTGTACGGGTTATCATTGACCAATAGTATTTCATGTTTTAGGGCAAAATCAACCAAAGTTTTCAACTGTTCTTTGGTGGCCGTTGCTCCTGTCGGCATGTGCGGATAGCTAACCCACATCAATTTTACTTTAGACAAGTCTTGTTTTGATAATTCCTGCAAGTCAGGAAACCAACCGTTTTCCAAAGTGAGGTCGTATGTTCTTGGTACCCCACCCACTAAATTGGTCACGGAGGCATATGTGGGATATCCTGGGTTGGGCAGCAGAACCTCATCGCCTACATTGAGGAAAGCCATGCTGATGTGCATAATACCTTCTTTAGAACCCATTAATGGCAAGACCTCTGTGTTGGGATTTACTGAAACGTCAAACTTTTGCTTATAAAAGTCAGCAATGGCTTCACGCAGTTGTGGGAGTCCCTGATAACTTTGGTATTGGTGCGCACCAGTATCCATAATGGAATCGCGTAAAGTCTCCAGAACTTTGGGTGATGGTGCCAAATCAGGACTTCCAATTCCCATGTTGATGATGGGTTTTCCTTGGTTCATCAACTCCCGTACCTCCCGTAATTTTTTGGAGAAGTAGTATTCTTGCACGCTATGTAACCTATCGGCTGTGATCATAACAACAATGCGTTTTTATATTCGCCCAAAACCGTAAAATCTTCAGACATAATCCCCAACAATGCTTTTGCTTTTGAAAAATATTCGTATTCATCAAAAGTAACATCCACAAAAAAGGCATATTTCCAAGGCGTTTCAATCACCGGAAGTGATTGAATCTTGGTAAGGTTAAGGTTACAGTCGCTCATCACGTTCAACACTGTTGCCAAACTCCCTCTTTTATGATCTGTGATAAACCGAAGTGATGCTTTATTAATTTCCTCTTTCGGTAAAACCTTATTCTGCTTTTTTAGGATAATAAAACGGGTGGCGTTGTTCTTTATGGTCTGTATTTCAGGAGCAATGATATTTAAATCATAGAGATCTGCAGCCATTTTTGGAGCAATTGCAGCAATATTAGCCAACTGACCTTCTTTAATACGTTTTGCGGTCTCTGCAGTGTCAACACTTTCTACCAATTTAATCTGCGGATAGTCCTTAAAAAACTCCTTGCACTGCAATAAGGCCATTGGGTGGGAATGCACTTCCTTGATGTCTTGCAAGGCAATACCCGGTAACGCCATAAGGTTATGGTGAATACTCAAATAGTGTTCTCCAATGATATGTATCTTATTATGGTACACCAAATTGTAATTTGGAATTATAGACCCTGCAATTGAATTCTCAATTGCCATGATTCCCTTGTCAGCGGTACCATCCAACAAATGATCAATAATGGCATCAAACGAAAGGCATTCGAGCAGTTCTATATCTTCCCCAAAGAAATCCTTGGCCACTTGATGATGGTTAGATCCTTTTATTCCCTGTATGGCTATTTTTAAAGACATTGCAAAAAAAAAGCCCCGATTTTTACCGGGACTTTACATGTTTATATACGTTAATCGCATTCAGAACAGTCCCGTACCTCTTTGAAAAAAGAAGTAAAAGTAAAAACCGTTCCAGAAATACGTTTGTGTCATTTCAATACTAATCTGCGGCTAAGATAGCCATTCAATCCAAAATGAACGGGACTTCCTAAATTTTTTTTGATTTTTTTCAAAAAACCTGAGTTCACTGCATATTATTTTAAGTAAGCTTGCTTTTTTTAAGAATTCCATGCATTCCATAAATCAACCTCGCACTGTTTACCAAAACTTCTAAAACCGTATTTTTGGATTTAAATTCAATTGAATGTCAATCACCGTAAATAACATCACCAAAACCTTTGGTCCACAAAAAGCACTGGACGATGTCTCATTTTCCATCAATAAAGGAGAGATTGTTGGCTTTTTAGGTCCTAATGGCGCAGGAAAGTCTACCATGATGCGGATTTTGACCACCTATTACAAAGCAGATACAGGTGATGCCGAAGTCAATGGATTTAATGTCTTAACTTCGGAAAAAAGTGTTCAAAAAAGTATTGGCTACCTGCCCGAACACAACCCACTCTATTTGGAAATGTACGTAAAGGAATATTTGGCCTTTAATGCGGATGTGTACCAGGTACCCAAATCCAAAATCGGCGAGGTCATTGAAAAAACCGGACTTACCCCTGAAGCACATAAAAAGATCGGGCAATTATCCAAAGGATACCGTCAGCGTGTGGGGTTGGCCGCAGCCTTGTTGCACGACCCAGAAGTTTTGATCCTGGATGAACCCACCACCGGTCTAGACCCCAATCAATTGGTAGAAATCCGAAAGCTCATTCGCAAAATTGGGAAACAAAAGACCATCTTGCTTTCCACCCACATCATGAAAGAAGTGGAAGCCGTCTGTGATCGGGTGATCATCATCAACAAAGGAAAATTGGTGGCAGACAAAAAATTAGAAGAGCTTCGCGAATCAGAAGAGCAAATCATAGAAGTGGAATTCGACTACCGGGTGGAAGAACAATTGCTCCAGCAATTGCCCAATGCTTCCAAGGTAAAAAACATAGGTGGGTTTGTTTATGAAATCACCTTTGCCACTTCCAAAGATATGCGTCCTTCCGTTTTTGATTTTGCACATGACAATAAATTGAAAACCCTTCAACTTAGCCGAAAGAACAAAAATCTGGAAAGTTTGTTCTCCGAACTTACAGCATAAGATAAAACCAATTTTCAAGGCCGTTGAATTATGGTACTTTTGCGGTGAATACGTAAAACGATTCCATGAAGAAGAACAGTGCCAGACTTGAAATGTCCAAAGAAGCCATGAAATCCTATGGGTACCAGATTGTGGATGCCCTCGTGGAGCATCATTCCACCCAAAATGAAAAGTTACCTGTGGCCTTGGGCTCCAGAGAAGAAATGGACTCCCTTTTTTTGGAAGAAGCGCCCGAAGAAGGTACCGATCCAACCCAAGTGCTGAACTTTGTTCTGGAAAAAGTCATGACCACCAGTACGTTGATGTCTCATCCAAAATCGTATTCTTTTGTTCCCGGTCCTAGTAATTATGTCAGTGCCATGGCCGATACCCTGGCTACTGGTTATAACATTTTTTCAGGTGGATGGGCGGCTTCCCCCGCAGCTGCTGAACTGGAAATCGTTACCATTCAATGGCTGTTGAAGATTTTTGGATTTCCTAAGAAAAAAGGGGGCGGTATTTTCACCAGTGGAGGTTCCATGGCTAATTTAACGGCTTTGGCCACCGCAAGGCGCATTAAATGTGGAGACGATTTTTCCAAGGCAGTCATTTATCTTTCGGACCAAGCACATTCCTCCAATATTAAGGCCATTCGAGTGTTGGGTTTTAAAAAAGAGCAGATTCGCATTATCCCCACGGACATTGAATTCAAGTTTGCTGTCAACAAACTTAAGAACTGCATTGCCAAAGATAGACTGGAAGGACTTCACCCCTTCTGCTTGATTGCCACATCGGGAACCACTAACACTGGAACGGTTGATCCTTTGATTGAACTGGCCAATATTTGTAAAAAGGAAGGTATTTGGTTTCATATTGATGGAGCTTATGGCGCGGCGGCCATTCTTTCCCAAAAAGGGAAACAACTCTTAAAAGGGATCGAAAAAGCCGATTCATTAACAGTTGATCCCCATAAATGGTTTTATCAACCCTATGAAATGGGCTGTTTATTGGTACGAAACCACAAACACTTAAGCCATACGTTCACTGAAAAACCAGAATATCTTCGGGATATTGAAGGGAACACTTCAGAAATTAATTTTTACGATCATGGTATCCAGTTAACTCGAAGATTTCGGGCGTTGAAGTTTTACATGTCGCTCAAAACCTTTGGGCTGAAAGAATTTCGTGATGCCATCACCTATAATATCGACTTGGCCGACAAGGTAGAGTCCAAATTGCGGAAGAGTGCATTTTGGGAGGTTGTTTTTCCCGCGACCTTGGCGGTTATCAACTTCAGGTACAATCCCATCGAGAAAAATTACAGCGAAAAGCAATTGGATGCCCTCAACCAATACATTTCTGAAAAAGTTGTGGCTTCGCGGAAGGCCCTGCTTGTGACAACCTTATTGCATGGCCAGGTGGTACTAAGAATGTGCCTCATTAATCCAAGGACAACACTAGAGGATATTCAAGAAACCTTTGAATTGTGCGAGCGTTTTGCAACGGAAAAAGAGCAGCAATTATAGAAAATCACTTGATTCGGTTTAAATTCTCATCCACATCTTTGTTCTTGAACTTGTTCGCCGAATTCCCTCCGAAGCTATATTTCATGGATAGGGCCATTTCCCGTCCATCAGCATAATACGTACCATTGGCCTCCACCCCATTGATGGAATAGCCTTCATCAAAATTCATGGCCTTGGTAATATCGTTGAACCGCAGGGCACATTGCAATTTTTTAAAAATAGTAGTGGTCACGGAGGCATTCAACACTACCATACCATTTCTTTCGATTATGCCCTCTTTCTGAGGGGTGAGCGCATATCCACCAACAGACACTATAGTATCTTTGGCCACTTTTAATTGTTGATCGGTATAGACATACAGATAGGGTTGAGCTTTTGTGAACACCGCGGAAGAATCCTTTATTTTGTTGTAAGTCAGGCTCACTGAATTGGTAGAAGACCAACTTTTATGAGAAAACGGTACCGTCAACCCAGCATAAAAACCAGACTCCCTATCCAGATTGTTCTCGGCCAGTAGGGCAACAGTGTCGTTTTCGGAATATCCAATCAGAAAATATCTTGGATTTTGGTTGGTATAGACCCCACCAAAGATAGAGGTGTTGCCCACTTGAAGATTCGAGGTAACTTCATTGGTAATGGTCGGAATCAAATCCACGTTGTTCCCTGCTTCCAAAAATGGATTAATGAACACCCTTACGGAACTGGTTCTTGAGAAATTGGGCCGGTTGATGTTTCTGGCGTAGTTCAGTGAAAGGGTTTTGGTACTATCGATGGTAAGATTCAACCCTACTTTTGGAAATATCCGGGTGTTCTCCCGTTCTACCAACGGCTGCAAATCGTTTTTCAGTTGACCTTTGACTTGGTTGTATTCCACTCTTGCTCCCAGATTAAAGTTGAACCTCTCACCTATACGCGACTCAGCATTTGTATAGATGGCATATAAATTTTCTTCATAATCATAGTTGGTGATTTCTTGATTGACCGTTCCTGGTAGAATGACCTCACTAAAGGCATCGGCTCGGGCCTCGTTCCAATTCAGCCCAAAATCCAATCGTGAATTTTCCGAGAGGTTCTGTTCAAAATCCACACGAGCAGCCAAGGATTCAATGTTGTAATCTTGGTTTCTGGTCTGGTCAAGCTCTAGCCCTTCATTGTCATAATTGTTTGAAATATCCGTGTGCAACTTCTGGTTAAAAGCGGAATACTGTATTCCCGTAAAAAGGTTCAAATTCTTGTTGAGTTGCTTGTTGAAATTGAAATTGCCACTAAAATAATCTCTCTGGTTATCATTTTGCGTTTCGGAAATGATCTCATTTACCTCGCTCCCATTTTGCAAAAGAGTTTCGGTTTCAAAACCAGCTTTATCCGTTTGGCGACGGAAAATGGTATTAAAAGAAATGTAGTCGTTATCATTGATAGGATAATAAAATCCCAATCCGCTGTTGAGTTGCATTCTCTTATTGTCTGGGATGAGCACCAAATAATCGGAATAAATATTTTCCTCGGGGATGGCAAACACAAAGGTGTTGCTCTCCCACTGTCCAATTGTATTATAGTTAAGGTTCCCTCGAAGGTTCCATTTTCCATTGGAATGATTCCCATTGCCACTGATATAGTTGTTTATGTTTTGTCTGAAGGACACCGTTTCACCTAAGGTCACCCCGGTACCTTTTTCAGTGTTTTGCTTTAACTGAATTAAAATTACCGCTCGTCCTTCGGCTTCATATTTTGGTGAAGGATTGTTGATGAGTTCAATACTTTCAATGGAATCAACGGACAGCGCGATAAACTCATCGAGACTGATACGTTGGTTGCCCAAATACACAAGTGGACTTCCTTTTGCAACCACCGAAATGGATTCCCGATTTGGAGAAATTTGCACATTGGGCAGTTTTGACAACACCTCCAAAGGGTCCACCATAGAAGAAAACACCGGATTCTGGACATCAATCTTAAAATTGCCATTTTTAGTGGTGATGGGATTTTTTAAGGCAACCACCTCTACACTTTCCAGCTCGGTCACATCTTCCAGGAGCTGAATAGACAATTCTAAGTTTTCAGAAATACTGATTTCTTGGGAATGAGTTTCATACCCCAATGCCGAAACTTGCAACCAATATTCTTTTTGGGCAACTTCTTTGAATTCAAAACTGCCATCCACCAAAGTGGTGTACTTGACCAAGTCTTCTTTGTTTACAGAATAGAGCAAGACATCCCCAATGGAAATTGGCTGGTTGTAGGCATCAACAACTTTTCCTTTAATTAAAAATTGTGCTTCTGCACTTACTACTATGCCAATGGTGAAGAAAATCAATAGTACATGTTTCAAGGTCATTAGGTTTTGAAACAAAGTAAATTCTGAATGATGCCATTGGAAAATTTAAGGGGTCTGAATTAGGTGCTAGTACCTGTGCTGTTTTCCAATAGTTCTTGGCGATTTCCCACATTCAGCTTACCATAAATATTGGTGATGTGGCTTTTTACAGTACTTAGGCTTATAAACAGTTCATTGGCTATTTCTTTGTTGCTCTTGCCTTCCAAAATAAGGTTGCGTACCAAAGTTTCCTGTTTGCTCAACGCTGGAAGAATTGGTTTTCGACGTCTTCTCGCTTGATGGATGGTCAGAAACAATAACGCCACAACAAGTACAATAAGTCCGTAATTCAACCATTTGCTCTCCTGTAACTGTCTGCCCAAGGCTTCTTGATTCAGATAAGCGAGCTTTTCTTCCAGAAAAAGATATTCTCTGGGGGGAATGTCGCTTTCCTTGAATTTTTCCAACAAATCAATGTAATACTTCGAGTTTTCGGCAATATCCCTATTTAATAGATTTTTTTCGTCCAGGACCTTTATGGCCACTAATTTCACTCTAAGTATTTGCAGAGAATCACGAGCATAGCCAGTCAATTGGTGTTCTTTCTCCTTTTGGGACAAAGTTGATGATTGCAGTTGCTCCTCAAAGTATTTGAATTTCTTCCATTCTTTTGAACCCAATTCGGAATGAATGCTGTCCTGTAATGCCGTAAAATCATTAAAAGAGAAACCCTTTGCTTCAACATGCAAATGGCCGACCATAAAGAGTATGAAAAAAATAAAAAGAGACCTCAACACATCCATTTGGAATAAATTTCCATAAAAATCATGAAGCACGCAAGTGAAAGATTTATCAGTTGTTGGCCAACGGCCTTCTTTCTTCAAAAATGGCCATAAACATACGTACGCTAATATTTCGAGCCCGTTGCTTTGCTTTTTCGGCATTTGGCCCCTCAAAATGGGCATCCAAAGTTTCCATCCAATGACGGAGCCATATTCCAAAATGGTAATTCTCTATTTTATGACCCACTTTTTTATCCAATTCTGCATGGACTTTTATAGGGTTACCCTTATACTTTTGAACAAAAAGAAGGTTGGTTTCCCAAAAATCGATCAATTTTTCCATGTGTCCTGGCCAATCCATAATGGTCGAGTTGAAAAAGTCACCAATTTCTGGGTCTTTACGCACTTTTTCGTAAAAGCGATGTACCAACAGGGAAACATCTTTTCTATTTCCAATATCCGTTTTACCCATAGCTACATCAAATTTAAAATTAATACTATAGTGCTGACCACAATACTTATAATGAATAAATTGAAAGTGACCTTTGCCGGTCTTTGCGATAATACTGAGGCATTAAATCCCATACAGCACATTGTTACCAAAAACAGTTGCACCATTTGCAGGATTCCGGCCCCTTGGATAAGAATATACATTGCAGCAATGGACCCCAAACAGCTTTGAATAATGATACCAATAGTGGAGTACCCCCGCTCCCCTTTTTTAAATTCTCTGAGGTTCTTTACATAGAGTTCCATGATTTTCATTGAATTACAATTATGGAACAAAGGTATTGGGGGCCACGGCCATTAATTTATGACCTGCATCATAAGGGTATTATCTGTAGATTTTTCTGCTTTTTATTTGTACCTCCCGTGCATTCTCAAGCTCTTTTACAGCTCTAATCACCGTTTCCACACGTAAGCCTGTAAGATCTGCCAATTGCTGCCTAGAGAGTTCTACGCGATACAATTTATCCCCGGGGATTTTATGAATGTGCTCTTTAAAATAATCCATAAGGTTAAGCAACCGGTCCGTGGCATTCTCTGTAGAAATACCGGCGACCATAGTAGCTTTGTAGTGCAATCGTTTTGCCAAGGTCTTGGTAACTTTTAAATGCGCATCTGGGTTGGATTTGAGCAACTCAAAAAACCTTGACTTTTCCAACTGCCAAACTAGACTATCTTCAACTGCCATGGCATAGGCAGGGTATTTCATTTCACCGAACAAAGGGGGTTCACCAAAACTAGAACCTTTGGAAAACAGACCTTGAATGTACTCTTTACCATCTTCATTAAGGTTACCCATCTTTATTTCACCTGAGATTACTTGATAATAAAATCTGGGTGTGGTATCAATTTCAAAGAGCATTTCTTTTTTTTTGAGGCTAACCCTAAGTGCCCCGAATTTTTCCAATAAAGCTTCTGAAATCATGGTTTTTGTTTCAAATTCAAATGAGCGTGATTATGTTCTCCAAGTGGGTTTGCACTTTGGGGTCTGTGCAGTTAATCAATATTGATACGACCATTTCTTCCTTAGGATACACAAAAAAGTTGGTATATGACCCTACACTACTGCCCACATGCCCCACAAAAGACCTTTCCTCAGCATCCTGACTTACTTGAAAGCCCAAACCATAAAAAGTGGGCTTTCCATTAACAGTATGGGAGGTCAGCAACTGCTTATACGTTTCTTTTTTTAGAAGTTTTTGTTCCAATATGGCCTGACCTAATCTTGCAACATCATGACTCGTTGATAAAAATCCGCCACCAGCCAATTTGTATGTATTATCTACTGACATCGCCTTTTTGAAACCGTTTGATGTTCTGGTGTAGAACTGTGCTTGCCAGAAATCCCTACCGCCTGCCCCATGCACGGATTGGCCCTCGACCTGATCAGGTGAAAATGTATAATCCAATCCCAAAGGTTGCAGCACGTTTTCGGCCACATAGTCTCGAAAAGGTTTTCCACTGGCCTCCTGCATGGCCAAAGAGAGCAGAACAAAGTCAAAACTATTGTACAAATACCCGCTACCAGGCTCAAAAAGTAGTGGGTCATTCTTAAAAACCGCAATACTATCTTTTATGGAAAAATTTTGGTTCAAAGCATATTCTTTTCCACGATACCCTCTAATTCCTGCCGTGTGACTGGCCAGCTGTCTTAATGTAAAATCATATCGTTTTTTGGGATAATACGGTACATATTGATAAAATGAGCCATCCAAATCCACAATACCTTCTTCCATCATTCTTCCTAAAGCCAATCCTGTAATGCATTTGGATATACTGGCAATTCGGAATAGGGTCCGTTCTGGGTCAACTGGAATCTTCTGTTCCAAATTCGCAGAACCGTATCCTTTTTTTAGTAGCGTTTCACCGTTTTTGAGAATGGTAACCGATAGCCCTGGCACCTGCTTTTCAATCACAAGATTATGAAAAATTGCATCAATCTTTTCCATACCCTTAAGTCCCCTGACCGATTTACTTCTTGGAGTGCTGGAAAACAATTGTTTGATATGTGCAAAAAGTGAGTTCAAAAGCAGTGATTTCTTTCTCCGAACATAGTGAGAAATCCAAAGACCGGAAAAGGAAATTTGGTTTAATTGAATTGAATAAAAATTCAATCTTGAAAAATAAGCCTGCCATTAAAAAGTTGCTCAACATCCACCTCGGGCGGTGTGTTTTTACTGATTACATCTCCAGTACCCCGAATTACACCACTTAAGCTTTGCTGTGGATTGATGAAAACATCATTGGAACCTCTGTGGTTTATAACAACATCTTGGGAAACAAGATTCTCAGCTTCAATCCGCGAATCCCCAGCGGCAACAGTGACATTAAAGTAGGTAGTGATGCCACCAACTTTTAAATAGGCTATGCCGTTCACCACTATTCTGACAGTAGTGGAATTCACTTCCAAATCAAACGAGCCATCTGTGGTCTCGCTCTCTGGGTTTGTAAAACTTTCCGAAATCAGGGTTAAATTGGGGTACTCTAAAACACCATCGCTGGAAATCAGCAATCCAGTGCTGCTCCGTATTTCAGAAATATTGGGAGAAGTGACATAAATGGTGGTAAGACCGTATTCCCGAACATAATTGCAGCTATTTTCATTTCTTAGGATAAGTCGGTCCCCATCCACTTCTGCAGAAACATCATTACGAAGGAATTCTCCAGTTTCAATTGCAACGCTTTGTTCATCTCCCTGCTTCAATACTAGATTGAGGTTCTCAAAAACTGTAATGGAATTAAAATCGGGAACGACAACAGTTTCACGAACGGTGTCCCCGGCATTTTGGAAGCAGTCTGGAACGTTGTCGCCGTTGCAGGACATGAAGATGAATATAAGAAGCATCAAAAACACCCCTAAAGTCCCCTCAAGGGGACATTGCATACTTCGTATGTTGATCTTGTTACTATTCATAACCTTATGCCTATTCCGAATTCAACAGCTTCTGCTTTTGCGCCGTGCGATTTTAAGGTGATGGCCCCAAAGACTTTATCCCCAAAATACCTCTTCATTCCTACTCTATTGTACATTCTTCCCTCAAAATCAAAAGGATAGTACACATAGTATCCCAATTGGGTCACAACACTCAACTTATTCACAAAGAATTCATGTCCTATGAACAGGCCCATTCTTTTAAAATCTGTGTCAGCCGCTACCTCCATTTCAGGAAAGGAGGTGGACTGAAATCGAATCAATTCCTTTAGAAAGTTGGAGAAAAAAACATCCGCTCCCAATTGAATAGCGCTTCTTTTTCCCAGACGCTTATCGGCATAAGCTGATAGAATCCAAAATCCGTATCTACCCGAATTTATGACATCACTCTCGTTCACCCCTCCACGTAGCGCAAGGTTATATCGAATTGGCTCCGTTACTTTTTCTTTGGGAACAGGTTCCAAATATTCATAAACCTTTCCTCCATCCAAATCATAGGTCAGTCCAAAATTCACAGCCATGGTGTTTGTAGAAGTATTGGGTGCCTTAAAATTGGCATTGGAATAATGGATAAGCGATAAGCCTGCCTTAACACCCAGTCCTTCAAACAAATTCTCTTTATGGTAATTGAACATGACCATGGTAGTACTCAGCAGATGGCTACCATAGGCATTATTCCTAAAGTTTTTATTCTTATCATACGGATTGGTGTTGTAGGCTACTCCTTGCCCGACCCGAAACTGAAGGTTTCTCCTGAAAAAATAAAAGTTATAATGCGCGTACAACCCAAAATTTTTTCCAAGGGTGGGGTTGTTCATATCTTGATACACAAACGAAAACCCCGTATCAGGATACCCCAAACTGGCTTCCCAATCCTCGTGTCCAAAACGTTTTCGATTAAATCCCAAAATAATCCCTCCGGGATGGTTGGTTATCAGATGTGAAATATCTGTGTTGTGCAAGAGAATGGAACCATAGAACTGGCTGGCATCCAGCACATATTTCTTCGGAATCTCATTGTCTTGGGAAAACCCAAAAGCAAAGCACAAGCAGAAAATAAAACAGAAAAGGGGCCTCATGGGGCACTAAAGTAGGAATTTAAAACACTTCCTTGGCAACCGCTTTAATGTTATCCGATTTTCCCATTGAATAATAATGCAAAACGGGAACCCCAGCTTCCTTTAGTTCCTTGGACTGTTGAATACACCACTCCACCCCAACTTGACGCACATCTTTGTTAGTTTTACAAGCCTCAACAGCGTCCACCAAATCCTGCGGAATGTCTACCCGGAAGACTTGCGGAAGCAACTGTAAATGCCTTTTTACAGCGATGGGCTTAATCCCTGGAATAATCGGCACATCTATTCCCATTTCACGGGCCGCTTCCACGAAGGCAAAGAATTTTTTGTTGTCAAAAAACATTTGGGTCACTACATAATCCGCACCCAATTCCACTTTTTCCTTCAATCGCTTTAAATCAGATTTAAGGGAAGGGGCTTCCATGTGCTTCTCTGGATACCCTGCTACCCCAATGCAAAAATCAGAGCAATTGTCCGTTTCTATCATTTCATGGAGATAGTTGCCGCAATTTATGTCTTGGATTTGCTTTACCAATTCAGATGCGTATAGATGCCCACCTTTGGTAGGGGCAAAATACTTTTCCTCTTTCATGGCGTCACCGCGCAGGGCCATTACATTTTCTATGCCCAAATAATGGCAATCCACCAACAAATACTCGGTTTCCTCTTTAGTAAAACCACCACAAAGTACATGGGGCACGGTGTCTACGTCATACTTATGCTTTATGGAAGCACAGATACCCAAGGTTCCTGGACGCATACGGGTGAGTTTTTTGTCCAAGAGCCCATCCCTATCAATGTACACATACTCCTCTCTGGATGTGGTGACATCGATAAATGGCGGATTAAATTCCATTAAAGGATCAATATTGTCATACAGTTCCTGAATGCTCTTCCCCTTTACCGGAGGTATAATTTCAAAACTAAAAAGGGTTTTCCCTTTTGCTTTTTTAATATGGTCGGTTACTTTCATGCTTTATGTTTCAACAATATTAGGAGCCAGCCACTTTTGGGCTTCCTCCAGTTTTATGTTTTTTCTTTTGGCAAAATCTGCTACCTGATCTTGCTCTATTTTCCCCAATCCAAAATATTTTGCTTGCGGATGTGCAAAATAGTAGCCACTAACACTGGCCGCAGGCCACATGGCCAGACTTTCAGTAAGTTCCACTCCAATCCTCTCTTTTACACCCAGTAGTTCCCAAATGGTGATTTTCTCCAGATGGTCGGGACAGGCGGGATAACCCGGTGCGGGTCGGATTCCTTGGTATTTTTCTTTGATGAGAGCATTGTTGTCCAAATTTTCATCTACTGCGTAGCCCCAATGTTTGGTTCGCACTTCTTTATGAAGATATTCCGCAAATGCTTCCGCCAAACGATCAGCCAAAGCTTTGATCATAATGGAATTGTAATCATCATGCTCTTTTTCAAATTTGGCGGCCAACTCTTGGGTGCCAAATCCTGCACTTACACAAAAACAGCCTACATAATCTTGAATTCCAGAATCTTTCGGAGCGATGAAATCCGCAAGGGCGATGTTGGGAACTCCTTCCCGTTTTTTGAGTTGCTGACGAAGGGTTCTAAAAACGAAGGTTTCATCATCTTTATCAACTTCAATGTCATCCTCATCAATTTGATGGGCAGGGAAGAGTCCAAAAACTGCCTTCGCTTTCAATAGTTTTTCGTCCAAGATTCGTTTCAGAAGTTCTTTGGCATCCTTGAAAAGTTCTTTGGCCTGCTCACCCACGATATCATCAGTTAATATATCCGGGTATTTTCCATGCAAATCCCAACTGCGGAAGAAAGGGGACCAATCAATAAAATCTTCCAGTTTGGTCAAATCAAAATCATCCCAAACCTCTATGCCCAATTGGTTAGGTTTTTTAATATCAGAGGAGTTCCAATCAATCTGAAATTTATTCTCTCTAGCCTGGCTCAGGGACAAATATTCCTTTGTCCGTGAACGACTCAGGAACTTATCCCTAAAGCTCTCATAGTCTAGCTTAATGGATTTTTTATACGTGATTGAGGTTTCATCCTGAAGTAAATCGCCTACCACGGTTACCGCTCTAGAGGCGTCGTTTACATGTACCACTGACTTGCTGTACACAGGGTCTATTTTTACCGCGGTATGGGCCTTGCTTGTGGTGGCACCTCCAATCAAAAGGGGAACATCAAAGTTTTGACGCTCCATTTCCTTGGCCAAAAAGACCATTTCATCCAAGGATGGGGTAATCAATCCGCTGAGACCAATAATATCCACTTGTTCTTCCTTGGCTTTATTGATGATTTTTTCTGGAGGAACCATTACGCCCAAATCTACAATCTCATAGTTATTACAGGCCAATACCACGCTCACGATGTTTTTACCAATATCGTGCACATCCCCTTTTACGGTGGCCATCAATATTTTTCCGGCGGCTTTGGCATCCTTATCTTTTGATGCTTCAATATAGGGTGTTAAGTAGGCTACTGCTTTTTTCATGACCCGGGCCGATTTCACCACTTGGGGTAGAAACATTTTTCCACTTCCGAATAAATCCCCTACCACATTCATTCCGGTCATCAAGTTACCTTCTATAACCTCCAAAGGTTTGGCGGCTTGTTGACGAGCCTCTTCAACATCTTCAATGATATATTGATCTATACCTTTGACCAAGGCTCGGGTAATACGGTCTTGAAGAGGCTCTTCTCTCCAAGACAAATCGACCTTGCTTTCTTTTGCAGTCCCCACAACCGTCTCAGCAAATTCCAATAGGCGTTCGGTAGCATCATCCCGCCTATCCAAAAGCACATCCTCCACATATTCCAATAGGTCCTTGGGGATATCGTCGTACACCTCCAATAGAGTAGGGTTTACAATTCCGATGTTCATCCCGGCCTTAATGGCATGATACAAAAAGGCCGAGTTAATGGCCTCACGAACGGGGTTGTTCCCCCGGAAGGAGAATGAAACGTTACTCACCCCACCACTGACGCTGCAATAGGGAAGATTTTCCTTCACCCAACGCGTAGCCTCTATAAAATCAATAGCATTGCGCCTATGTTCTTCCATTCCCGTGGCCACAGGAAAAATATTAAGGTCGAAAATGATATCCTCTGGAGGAAAATTCACCTTATTCACCAAAACATCGTAAGACCGCTTCGCGATTTCGATTCGACGCTCCAAATTATCAGCCTGACCCACTTCATCAAAAGCCATGACAATAACTGCCGCACCATAGCGCTTGATCAATTTGGCATGCCGGATAAATTCTTCCTCTCCTTCCTTTAAGCTGATGGAGTTCACCACACATTTTCCCTGCACCACTTGCAAACCAGCTTCAATAATTTCCCATTTGGAACTATCAATCATAATGGGCACGCGGGCAATATCGGGTTCAGAAACAATTAGATTCAAAAATCTGACCATAGCCACTTTTCCATCAATGAGGCCATCATCCATGTTCACATCAATAATCTGGGCACCGCCCTCCACTTGATCACGGGCAATGTCAAGGGCTTCGTCAAATTTTTCTTCTTTGATGAGTCTTAAAAACCGTTTGGAACCGGCCACATTAGTTCGTTCCCCTACATTGATGAAATTACTTTCTGGGGTAATTACCAAGGGCTCAAGTCCAGATAATTTTAAAGGTCTTATTTGGGTCATGAATCGATTTCTTACTTGATTCTAATATATTTCTCCACGATATGCCTTTTGATGCCTGCTTCGGGCACATCCTCTATCCCAGATTGAATCAGTGTATCTCCCTTAATCTCAATAATAAAGGGAAATTTATGTCCTCTAAGTTCATTTACACCAATGTAGTCCAGCTGTTCCACGTAAGCATTCCCTTCCAAGGTATATGTACCTCCACCTCCGTAGAATCCTTCGGTACTACCCTTTACTTGATTGAAAAAAGCGAAATGGTCCTTGTTCAAAATCTTTATAAACTCTGTATTGGATAGATTCTTTATTTCTAGGGAGTCTGCCGTTTTTATTTCACCGTATACCAGTTGCCAAGTTCCCATGATGTCATTTTTCACGTGGGAAGCGACGACGGTTTCCTTACCCTTTTCTTTTTCTGCGCAGGATATCAAAACCGCCAAGATCAATATTAAAATGAACTTATTATACACTTTCTTCATGCTCAAATTTGAGTTTTCTGGGAGAATATTGCTTTACAAGGTCGGCTATGGCCTTAATGTGCTCCGGAGTAGTACCACAACATCCCCCTACAATATTTACCAAGCCTTTTTCCACATATTCCTTGATTTGAGCGGCCATCTGCTCCGGGGTTTCATCATATTCCCCAAAGGCATTGGGCAATCCCGCATTGGGGTGGGCAGAAGTGGCAAATTCTGATTTGGCCGAAATCACCTCTAGGTGCGGTGTCAATTGTTTCGCTCCCAAAGCACAATTGAATCCAACGGATAAAATGGGAATGTGGGACACAGAAATAAGAAAAGCCTCCGCCGTTTGCCCCGATAAGGTCCGCCCGGAAGCATCTGTAATGGTACCACTTACCATGATGGGCACTTCAATATTGCGTTGATCCTTTACTTCTTCAATAGCAAACAGCGCAGCCTTGGCATTAAGGGTATCGAAAATAGTTTCTACCAATAAAATATCGGAACCACCATCGAGCAGGGCTTCAACTTGTTGTTTATACGCTTTTCGGAGCTCATCAAAAGAAACTGCTCTATAACCCGGGTCATTCACATCGGGTGACATGCTGGCTGTTTTGTTGGTTGGGCCAATACTCCCTGCCACAAATCTAGGTTTGTTGGGTTCTTTGGCAGTAAATTCTTCAGCAACTTGCTTGGCAATTTTGGCGGACTCATAATTCAATTCGTATACTAATCCCTCCATTCCGTAGTCGGCCATGGCAATGGTTGTCCCCGAAAAGGTGTTGGTCTCCACAATATCGGCCCCAGCTTCAAAATATTTCCGGTGAACCTCGGCAATGGCCTTGGGTTGGGTCAAGGACAACAAATCGTTATTACCCTGCAAATCCTGCGGCCAATCTTTAAATCGGTCGCCCCTAAAATCCGCTTCTGTAAATTTATAGCGCTGCAACATGGTACCCATAGCCCCATCCAGGACCAGAATTCGTTTTTGCAGAATGTCTTCAATTTTTTCCATAATACAATCTCCCATATAAAAGGATATGCGGTATCAAGAAAATGTGGAAAATACGGTTGGAATGTATTCTTTTGTTATCCTTCCCAATCGGGTAGAATGTAGCACCTTCTCGAAGTCGAGGGTTGCTAAGGCTTCAAAGGGTCCAATCCCTCCACCTTTCTTGATAACCTTTCAAGTTTTAAATGAACTGCGATGCAAAGTAACGGCACTCAAGACTGAAAAGCAAAAAAAGAGCCGCTATTTTTCATATTTGCGGCTCTTTTGTAAAATATGTAACAGAAGGCTAAATCATCATCCCTCCAGAGACTTCAATGCGCTGTGCATTGACCCATTTTGCCTCATCCGTGCATAAGAAGGCTACGACACCTCCAATATCGTTGGGAATCCCCACACGACCCAAAGCGGTAAAATTGGCAATGGCGGTTCGTTTGCCTTCATCAGTTTTATTGGTTCCACCTCCAAAATCGGTTTCAATGGCACCCGGAGCCACAACATTTGCCCTAATTTTTCGAGCACCCAATTCCTTGGCCTGATATCGGGTAAGTGCCTCAACAGCAGCTTTCATGGATCCATATACCGCATAACCTGGGAAGGAAAAACGGGCCAATCCGCTTGATATATTCACAATTCCTCCGCCATCGGCAAGAATGGGCAAGAGGGTTTGTGTAAGCAAATACACCCCTTTAAAATGAATATCCACCAGAACATCCAATTGCTCTTCTGTGGTTTTGCCAATAGGCGTGTCTATACCAATCCCGGCATTGTTTATCAAGAAGTCAATCTTTTCAGCTCCAAAATGGGAGGCTATGCCTTTTTTCACCTCTTCTGAAAAGGCATCAAAGTTTTGGGCATTGGCTACATCCAGTTGCAATGCACAGGCTTTTTGACCTACTTTTTCAATCTCACTTATGGTTTTATCGGCTTCTTCCTTGTTGCTTCGGTAGGTCAATACAACATTCAGTCCTTTTTTGGCGAGGTTGATGGCCATGTCCTCACCTAGTCCGCGGCTTCCACCCGTTACCAATGCTATTTTTTCTTTGCTCATTCTATTTGATTTTAGATTCAAGAGCAAAATTAGCTAGGCATGCATGGCATGGGTTACACGCATCAAACGCTTTTTTGTAAAAATCAAACTTTTATTTCCTTTCTGAATTGTAACGGCGAAAGAGTAGAGTATTTTTTGAAGAAATTGGAAAAATGGGCCACTTCCTCAAAACCTAAGCCATATGCAACCTCAGAAATGTTCCAATCCGTATTATTGAGGAGGATTTTGGCTTCTTCAAAGATTCGGGAATGAATTATGGCCGTTGTGGTGCTTCCTGTGGTTTCTTTGAGCACCTTGTTTAAATGGTTGGCGTGCACTGCCAAACGTTCCGCAAAATCGTTGGCTGTTTTTAAACCCAATCTCTGTGAGGGTGAGTTTATTGGAAACTGGCGTTCCAGTAACTCCACAAACAAATCGGTAATTCGGGTAGCTGCATTTTTACCATTTTCAAGGGGTTCCACTGGGTTCAATTTTTGCCCCAAGTGCAAGAGCTCAATCACATACGCCCTAATCAAATCAAATTTATAGGGATAGTCGGACGAAAGCTCCGTATTTATTTTTGCAAATAACTGCTCCAACTCCTTGTAGTTCTCATCCGAAATATTGAAAATGGGATATCCTCCTGGTTGAAACAAGGGCAGGTTGTCTAAAATTACCCCACTCTTGTCCTTTGATAAAAAAGTATCGGTAAAAACACAGAAATATCCCGATTGATCACTATCCAACGGAACATAGCGGTACGGAATCTTCGGGGAGGCAAACAACAAAGCCTTATTCTCTATATGGATTGATTTATCGGCATACTCAGCTTTGTTTCTTCCATTGATAAGACTTATTTTGAAGTAGGAGCGTTGATCATAACGCATCTCCCCTTTGTTCAAACGAGCGCGATATTCATCAATCTTAAAAACATTGAAGTGCCCAACATCCTTTCCAATGTTATCTGGAATGGGTAAACTGAGCTTACTGTAAAAATCGCGTAAGGTGAACAGACTTTGCATACAGTTGTAAAATTCAAATATAGCGGATAAAAAAACACCTTCCTAAATTGCTTCGGGAAGGTGCTTCATCAACAATTGATTTTACACTAATTGATGCTCTGCACCACTTCTTTTTTGGCTTCTTTTTTGGAACCATCGAATCCTTCAACGCCGCCAACAGTGGTATACTTCATTACATATCGCTTATCTGGATTGATAATCTGATAGGCGAACTGACACATAACTGCGGCCTCATGGAATCCAGAGAGAATCAATTTTAGTTTACCAGGATAGGTATTTACGTCACCGATGGCAAATACTCCAGGAATATTGGTCTGATAGTCCTTGGCGTTGTTCACTTTTATGGCATTCTTTTCAATTTCCAAGCCCCAACTTCCGATGGGTCCTAGTTTTGGAGATAGACCAAACAGTGGAATAAAGAAGTCCGTTTCAACATAGGTCTGTTCTTTTGTTTCATCATTATATTTAATGACAACGGCATGAAGATCATCCTTACCATGGATTTCTTTTACCTCGGCTTCGGTGTACAACTGAATTTTACCTAGTTTGGCCAATTCCCGTGCTTTTTCCACAGAATCCAGCGCACCTCTAAACTCATTTCTTCGGTGAACCAAAGAAACTTCAGAAGCAACGTCTGCCAAGAAAATAGCCCAATCCAAAGCAGAATCACCTCCCCCAGAAATCACTACTTTCTTGTTTCGGAACTGCTCGGGGTCTTTGATCATGTACTCAACCCCTTTGCTCTCAAACAACCCAATATTGGGAATCATTGGTTTTCTAGGCTCAAAAGACCCCAATCCACCGGCAATGACAACCACGGGTGCATGGTGCTGGGTACCCTTTGTGGTGGTTACAATGAATGAACCATCTTCTTGCTTCTCCAATGTTTCTGCACGTTCACCTAAAGTGAATCCGGGCTCAAAGGGCTTAATTTGTTCCATTAGTTTGTCCACCAAGTCCCCGGCCAGAATCTCTGGGTAGGCGGGAATATCATAAATTGGCTTTTTTGGGTAAATCTCTGAACATTGCCCTCCTGGTTGTGCCAGTGCATCAATCAAATGGCATTTCAACTTTAGTAACCCTGCTTCAAATACGGTGAACAAACCTGTTGGTCCTGCTCCAATAATTAGTATGTCTGTTTTAATCATAATCTTGCTTTTAATCGACACCCCTAAAGTCCCCTCAAGGGGACAATCGAGGGTTTATACTTTTTCAAACAATTCTTTTCCTTTAGCTTGATATTCATTTTGAATATCCAATAAATTTTGGCGGTGATTGACCACTTCGCCTATGATAATTATGGCAGGATTGGCCAACTGCTGCTCCTTTGCCTTGTGCTCAATGGAAGCAACAGTACCAATTCCCACTTTTTCATCTTCCCTAGTTCCATTTTGAATAATGGCCACGGGGGTATCTTTTTTTCCTTCTTTTTTGAAGAGATTCATGATCTCTCCCAATTTGGACATCCCCATAAGGATGACCACCGTGGCATTCGACTTCGCCGCCAAAGCCACATCTTTAGACAATTTGTGATCTTTGGTCGTACCTGTTATCACCCAAAAACTTTCAGCTGCGCCTCTTTTGGTCACAGGAATATTTTGAGTAGCAGGCACCGATACCGAAGAGGAAATTCCAGGAACCATGGCCACATCGATTCCTTTTTGGGCTGCAAATTCCATTTCTTCCGCACCTCGGCCAAATACAAACGGGTCTCCTCCTTTTAAACGAACCACATGCAATCCTTGCGATGCCCGTTCCACAATCAAATCATTAATTTGCTCTTGTTGAAAATGATAGCATCCTTTTCGTTTCCCAACAAAAATTTGTTCGGCATTGGAGGCATATTTTAACAATGCGGAGTCAACCAAAGCATCATAAAGTACTACATCTGCACTTTGCAATGCCTTGATACCCTTTAGGGTAATCAGGTCCAAATCGCCTGGGCCGGCTCCTACCACTGTCAACTTTCCTCTATGCATGTTCCAACTCCAATTTTCTATAATTTTCCAAACGTTGTAACACGCTTTTGGCATCTTCCAAGTAACTTTTAGCAAATGTTTCGGATGGTTCGTTTTTATTGAGTTGAAGGGCCAAACTTTCAAAACTTCCGTCAAAAGATACTTTTCCCGATGACACATAAAGCTCATCAAAATCCTTAATGATGCTTGCATGGGTGTTTGTCTTCACCTTTTCGGCGGTCAACAAGGCTTTAGCAGAGTTAACGATGGATTGATAGGAGTAATAAATACTGGCTGCCCATTTTCCTTCGTTGATTGCATTTTCTGCACTCTCAATTTTCTCTTGACTTTCAAGGAACAAGGTTGCTACCAAATCCACAATCACCCCGGCACATTCACCAATCCCAATCTCTTTTTTATATTTTTCCTCATTTCCCCAATCGATAAAATCTTCTGGGGTAAGGTTATCCACATCTGTAAGTGGTTTTAGAAAGTCATAGAAATACAATTGTCCTTGCTTTTCATAATACTCCGTAAAGGATTCTCCGTTGCTGTTGGCCTCAAAATCATCCAAAATCAAACGCAACGCTTGCGGACCCCTTTTACTTGGAATTTTAGCCACCTTGTCGGCAAAAACACCTTTTCCATTACCTAAGTTTCCGCCACCCAACAGTACTTGCAAAGCTGGCGCCACCAATTTGTCCTTGGTGCGGACGGACATTCCTTGAAAACCAATGTGTGCCATATTATGTTGCCCACAAGCATTCATACAACCACTTATCTTAATAACCACATCTGGATTATTGATGTAGTGTGGATACTCGGCCTTGATTACGCGCTCCAACTCGTCGGCGATTCCGGTACTGCTGGCAATTCCCAGGTTACAGGTATCGGTGCCGGGGCAAGCGGTAATATCCAAAGCTTTGTTATAACCAGCTTCAGCAAAGCCCAATCGGCTCAATTCCTGATAAAAGAAAGGAACCAAATCCTCCTTTACATACGGAATCAAAATATTTTGTCTAAGGGAAAGACGAATTTCACTAGCGGCGTAATCACGTACCAATTTGGCCAATTCTCTGGCTTTATCGGTATAGAAATCTCCTAAAAGCACCTTAATTCCGATAGCCACGTAGCCTTCTTGCTTCTGCGGCACCAAGTTGGTGGCTTTCCATTGCTCAAAGGTTTCATTGTCCTCAATGGTTACCGCTGGGGCTTCCACCTCTGCAATTTTTACTTCTGGATAACTTTCTATGTTGATGGGATAGGTTTGATGCGGAATGGCCAATTGTTCTTCTTCCAACAATTGTTTGAAACCGTCCAAACCGATGTCCTTCAACAAAAATTTCATACGGGCCTTGGCGCGACTTTTACGTTCTCCATATCGGTCAAACACACGGATTACACCTTCCATCAATGGAATAATTTTGTCCGTTGGCAAAAATTCATACAATTCGTCAGCATGACGGGGTTGGGAACCCAATCCACCGCCCAACATCACTTTAAAACCTCTTTCGCCATTCTGAATCTTGGCAATGAAGCCCAAATCGTGCATGTAGGATAATCCGGTATCGGCATCGCTGGCCGAAAAGGACACCTTGAATTTCCTTCCCATTTCTTGCCCGATGGGGTTTCGTAAGAAGTACTCAAAAAGTCCCTGCGCATAGGGTGAAACATCAAAGGGTTCATCTACATCAATACCAGCCGTTTCACTTGCGGTCACATTTCTAACGGTGTTTCCACAAGCCTCGCGAATGGTAACTTCATCTCGTTCCAATTCTGCCCACAACTCAGGTGTTCTTTCCAAGTCCACGTAGTGGATTTGGATATCCTGACGCGTGGTGATGTGCAACCGTCCACGAGAGTATTCGTCAGAAACATCGGAAATTCGTAAAAGTTGGTTGGAAGTAACCTTACCATAAGGCAACTTAATCCGTACCATTTGAACCCCGGGTTGCCGCTGTCCATAAACACCACGGGCCAAACGAAGGCTTCTGAACTTTTCCTCGTCCATTTCACCTCCTTTGAACTGGCGAATTTTCTTCTCCAAGTCAATGATGTCCTTTTCAACTACGGGATTTTCTATTTCTGTTCTAAAGCTCTTCATATCTCTATTTTTCCTATATATTTAATAGGTTATATTTTCAAATCATTCAATAAAAACTGCCGTTTTGACTCATCTTATTCGATAAAGCCTACACCAGCTGTAGTGTTGGTTCTACTGTCAATAATAATAAAGGAACCGTTGGTCCTATGGTCTTTGAACCTATCGTAAAAAATGGGTTTGTTGAACTTAAACCGCACTTTAGCAATATCATTCATCTGTAAGGCCGTTGCATTCTCCTCAATACCTGAATAATCGGGGTGGATTTTATGTTCAATGGCATCTACTTTGGCCAACACTTTATTCACTCCGTGTTGTACAATATATTTTCCGCCAGTGGTTAGATTATCGGCATCCATCCAAGAAACGGTTGCAGTAATTTGTTTGTCTATGGTAGGCAAATCACCAACCTTCACCAACATATCACCACGACTTACATTAACCTCATCTTCCAACGTAATGGTCACGGATGAACGTCTGGGTGCGGTTTCATATTCTTTATCATAGAAGTAGATGGCCTTTATTTTGGAGCGGGTCATGGAAGGCAACACTACCACTTCATCACCCACGTTTAGCTCCCCACCATATACTTTTCCTGCAAATCCCCTAAAATCATGGAATTCCTCTGTTTTGGGACGTATCACGTACTGAACAGGGAACCTTGGTGTACCGACATTATAGATATCTTGAAGATTCAATTCTTCCAAATGTTCCAGCAAGGTCTGTCCATTGTACCAAGGGGTGTTTTCTGATTTATTCACCACGTTATCTCCTTTAAGGGCACTTACTGGGATGAAGGTGATTTTTTGGTCTTGATAATCCCTTTTTCCCATTAATTCCTCAAAATCAGCTTTGATATTGTTGTAGACTTCTTCGGAGAAATCCACCAAATCCATCTTGTTGATGGCCACAATCACATCTTTGATGCGCAATAAGTTATTGATAAAAAAGTGACGATTGGTCTGCTCAATTACGCCTTTACGGGCATCAATCAATATAATGGCCGCTTGGGAGGTTGAAGCTCCCGTTACCATGTTTCGCGTATACTCCACGTGTCCGGGCGTATCGGCAATAATATAACTTTTAGATGCGGTGGAAAAGTAGATATGGGCCACATCAATGGTGATGCCTTGCTCTCTTTCTGCCACCAATCCATCGGTTGCCAGTGAAAAATCGAGGTAATCGTATCCTTTTTGTTTGCTGGTACGCTCAATGGCCTCCAATTTATCGTCTGTCAGTGACTTTGTATCGTATAGTAAGCGTCCGATCAAGGTGCTTTTACCGTCATCTACACTTCCTGCTGTTGCTATCTTTAAAACTTCCAATGCTTTGTATTTTTTTGATTCCTTGCACCCTTAGACTTCGCTCAGGGTGACCATGGAAATGACTTTTGTTCTTAGAAATATCCTTGTTGCTTACGTTTTTCCATGGCGGCTTCGGAACGTTTGTCGTCTATTCGTGCGCCTCTCTCCGAAATTTTGGAGTCCCTGATTTCCGAAACTACTTTATCGATAGTATCAGCATGGGATTCCACAGCTGCTGTACAGGACATATCGCCTACAGTTCTAAAACGCACCATACGTTCCTCGACCACTTCATCATCAGCCCTAAAAACCACATCGTCCTCTGCGGACCAGATTAAACCATCCCTAAGGAAAGTCTTTCTTTTGTGCGCGAAGTATATGGATGGAATTTCTATGTCTTCCTTTTGGATATAGCTCCAAACGTCCAACTCGGTCCAGTTACTGATTGGGAATACCCTAACGTTCTGGCCCATTTCAATTTGACCGTTCAACATATCGAACAATTCTGGACGTTGGTTTTTCTCATCCCACTGGCCAAAATCATCACGAACTGAAAAAATACGTTCTTTGGCCCTTGCTTTTTCCTCATCACGTCTAGCTCCCCCGATACAGGCATCAAACTTGAACTCCTCGATGGCATCCAACAAGGTTGTGGTCTGAAGCATGTTTCTACTGGCATATTTTCCAGTTTCCTCCACTACTTTTCCTTGGTCGATGGAATCCTGAACGTTTCGTACAATCAGTTCCACTCCCAATTCCTCCACCAATCGATCCCTAAACTCAATTGTTTCAGGGAAGTTGTGGCCGGTATCAATATGCATCAACGGAAACGGAATTTTGGCAGGCCAAAAAGCCTTTTGGGCCAATCGTACCAATGTAATTGAATCCTTTCCTCCCGAAAATAACAACACAGGCTTTTCAAACTGGGCTGCTACCTCTCGGATTATATAAATGGCTTCATGTTCCAATGCATTGGCATTGGGCCTACCCGAATGGTTTATTGTTTCAGGTTTTTGTATTTCTTCTGTAAGTGTGCTCAAATCTTGTTTTTTTTAAGAATTGGGTGATTATGTATGTAAGCCGCATTCGCGGTTCTCCAGTACTTTAGTGGGATCAAAATATTTGTGCTCGTTGGGCAATCCGTGTTCTGTCAGATATGCATCCAATTGGGTGTCACTCCAATGATAGAAAGGACTTACTTTTAAAACACCATCCTTGCTCAGACTCAACACATCCAATGAATCTCGGAGTGCTGTTTGGCCTTTTCGAAGGTTAGTGAACCAAACATCTGGTTTGTGCTCATCCATCGCTCTTTTAAAAGGCTCCAATTTTACCTGCTCTGTAAATTCTTTATGTCGAGGGTCATCAATTTGTGGAATTCCCATGACGGCGTCCCGGTGGGCCGAAGTCTGCAAGGGCACGTACAATTTAATATTGAGTCCAAGTTTGGAAATTAATTCTTCAGCATGCTTATAGGTTTGTGGGGTATTGTAGCCCGTATCGCACCATATTACTGGTAGATTTTTATCCACTTCGGTAACCGCATGAAGAATGGCCACTTCATAAGGACGGAAATTGGTTGTAACTACTGGGTTTTTCCCATGCCCAATGGCCCAAGAAATGATTTCCTCAGGCGGAATACCCTTAAACTGGCGATTTAAATTCTGAATTTCTTCTTGTGATAGTGCCATACTTAATAAATTTTATTTGCCCCATTTGATGCCGTTCCAAATTCTTTCGTGAAAGAAATACAGCACCATTTTAGTGACCAATTCAACCAGACCAATTGAAAATGCAAGCGATAATGTTCCCGTTACAATCCAAGAAATGATAATGGTGTCCAATGTTCCCACCACTCTCCAACTAATGGATTTGGCAATGCTCCTTTTTGGGCTCTCGGAAACTTTATCTTTCTCGAAAGTTGTTTTCTCTTTTTTGCTATCGACTACAAGTTGGTCTGCTATCATTTCGTATTATCTTTTTCCTATCGGTTTACTAGGAATTTCAAAAATAGGACTAATTTCTGGAATGAAAAGCAAAATGAATCTTAAAATTGATTTTACCCTATAGTTTTAGTAGATTATCGAATATTCACCACCTCTTTTGCCAAATTCTTAACCATTTTATTCAAAAACTGAAAAGGGTTTTACTCAGGAAATTAGGTCGGCCAAGGTATTCTTTCGATACACATCCAAAGCGCTATCACGCACTTGGAGCATTAATTTATGCACGGAACATTCTTCCTCATCGGGGCAATCATCACACTTTTCATAGAAATTCAAGCTCACACAGGGCACCATGGCAATAGGCCCTTCCAAAACCCGCATTACTGCTGTCATCGGAATTTCGTGAGGTTCCTTGATAAGATAATAACCACCCCCTTTTCCCTTTTTTGAACCAAGAAATCCATTTCTTCTAAGGGTCAACAGAATGCTTTCTAGAAACTTTTGTGAAATATTCTCATGCTTGGCAATTTCTGCAATCTGAACGGGCTCTTTAGTTCCCACCGAAGCAAGGTACGTGAGTGCTTTTAGGCCATATTTTGTCTTCTTGGAGAGCATCCCACGAATATAGCGAAAATTAACAATCCGCCTTTAAAATATCATGGGTGTAGTGTACTATTCCAACGCCTGCTCAATATCGGCTATAATGTCTTGTATGTTTTCCAATCCAACTGAAACGCGGACCATACCATCTGAAATCCCAACGGACTCTCGGTCTTCCTTACTCAATTTACTGTGGGTGGTAGATGCAGGATGGGTAACAATGCTCCTAGCATCGCCCAAATTTGCCGAAAGGGACAACAGTTCAATATTATCAAAGAATTTTTTTCCAGCTTCAAGACCACCTTTTACTTCAAAAGCTACCACACAGCCACCAGCCTTCATTTGTTTTTTGGCCAATTCGTATTGGGGGTGTGATGTTAAAAACGGATACTTCACCCATTCAATCTTGTCATGGTTTTCCAAATACGTGGCCAATTCCAAAGCATTGGCACAATGTCTGTCCACCCGAAGGGCCAACGTTTCCAAACTCTTGGACAAAACCCAGGCATTGAAAGGTGATAGCGCTGGACCGGTAATCCGCGAAAAACGATATACTTTGTCCACCAACTCGTTACTGCCCACAGTTATTCCAGCCAAAACCCGGCCCTGACCGTCCATCAATTTAGTTCCTGAGTGAATGACCAAATCGGCTCCAAATTGTATCGGCTGTTGCAAGTATGGGGATGCAAAACAGTTATCAATAATAAAAATAAGCCCATGTTTTTTGGCAATATTTCCCAAGCGTTCCAAATCCAATACATCTACCCCAGGGTTGGTTGGCGATTCCACAAAAATGATCTTGGTGTTAGTTTTGATTAAGTCTTCAACTGTGTCCAAGTCGTTGGCTCCAAAATAACTTGTGGTAATGTTCCATTTTGGAAAAAACTGGGTAAACAAGGTATGTGTTGAGCCAAAAACACTTTTGCAGGATACAATATGGTCCCCACTTTCCAATAAAGCTACGAAGGTTGAATATACAGCTGCCATACCGGAAGCAAAAGCAAAACCGTTTTCAGCTCCTTCCATCTTGCATACCTTATCTATAAACTCCGAAGAGTTGGGATTGGAATAGCGCGAATAAATGTTCCGGTCCTTTTCCTCTGCAAAAGAAGCCCTCATATCCTCGGCATCCTCAAACACAAAACTGGAAGTTAGGTACATTGGGCTGGAATGCTCCAAAAATTGCGTACGCTCCATTTGCGTACGTATTGCTTCTGTTTCAAACTGCTTACTGCTCTTTCTCATATCTTTTCTGCTATTCTTAAAATATCCCCAAATACGCCGCGTGCGGTCACCGCGGCTCCTGCCCCTGCACCTTGTATTACCAAGGGGCTCTCTCCGTAGGATTCCGTATATATCTCAATTATGGAATCCGAACCTTTCACCTGACCCAAGGCACTTTCTTTGGGTACGGAGACTAATTTCACTTCCAAAAAACCTTTATCTTGTTGCAAATCACCATGAAGGTCTCCTACATATCTAAGTACATGACCTTCCTTCTGATTATTTTTAATTTCAGTGTAGATTTTATCCATATTTCCAATTTGGGTAGCAAAATCATCAAATGAAAGTGTTCGCAACTCCTCTGGAATCAGATTTTCCACTGAAATATCGGAAAACTCATTCTTCAAATCCAACTCCCTGGCCAATATCAACAGTTTTCTACCCACATCATTGCCCGACAAGTCTTCACGTGGGTCGGGTTCGGTAAACCCTTTTGCCATTGCTTCTTTTATAATGGATGAAAACGAGGTATCCACCTCCGAAAAGGTATTGAAAATATAACTCAATGATCCAGAGAACACTCCTTTTATTCGGGTAATGTTTTCACCGGACAAGTGTAAAAGTTTAATGGTGTCAATCAATGGAAGTCCTGCTCCCACATTGGTTTCATACAGATACTGTTTCTGATTTTTCTCCAAACATTTACGAATAGACTTGTATTTTTCAAAACTAAGGGTGTTGGCAATTTTATTCGAAGAGACCAAATCGAAACCATGTTTGATCAAGGTTTCATAATTCTCAACAAATGGTTTGCTCGCTGTATTGTCCACTGCGATCAGGTTTTCCAAATGATGGGTTTTGGCAAAAACGATGATATCTTCAATTTGATAGGGTTTTCCCTCCTTTTCCAATCTTTTTTTCCAGTTAGTACCGATTCCCTTTTCGTCTAAAAGCACTTTCTTGGAATTGGACACGGCAAAGACCTTAAGGTCTATTCCTTTTCGTGCTTCAATATTTTTATTGGAGTCTAAAAGCTGTTCAATCAGGGTACCTCCCACATTACCATGCCCAAATAGGGCTAAGTTTATTTTCTTGGCAATTCCAAAAATCTGCCCGTGAATTACGTTGATGGCCTTGTTCAAATCTGCATTTTTCACCACCATACTCACATTCTTACCTGTCACGGTATTGTTGAAAAGCAAAGGGATTACCTGATTCTTGACCAGGGCATTGAACGGTTTATGAAAGCTGCTCAAATCCATTCCAACTATGGAAATGACCGAAACATCTTTCACCACAGTGATTTGATTAATGTCATGCGATGAATAATCGGTCTCGAACTCTTGGTCAAGAACTTTCTTGGCCTTTTGGGCTTTAGAAGCATCCACCACCAAACCAATACCACGTTCTGATGACCCTTGGGAAATGATTCCGACGCTAATTCCATTTTGACCCAAGGCCCTAAATATTCGGGCATCTATTCCCACTTTACCCAAAAGTCCGCGGCCTTCTATATTAATCAAGGCCATTTTATCTAAAACTGACAAAGATTTGATGCCCCCGTTATTGGTTTTCGGGCCAATCAATGTCCCTTGGTTGTCATCATTAAACGTATTGCAAATCCGTAAAGGAATGTTCTTTTCAATGAGTGGGATGATGGTCTTGGCATGCAGGATGTTGGCTCCAAAATTCGCTAATTCGTTCGCCTCATCGTATGAGATAACATCAATCAATTTTGCCTCGGGCACCAAATCTGGATTTGCGGTAAAAATTCCATCTACATGGGTATAATTGATCAATTCAGAAGCATCCAAAAAGTTGGCCAAAAGTGCTGCTGAATAGTTGGTGCCATTTCTACCCAAAGTAGTGGTAACACCCTCTTTGGTAGACCCAATAAAGCCGGTCACCACAGGAATTGTATCCGAATCCACATCGTGAAAACAACGAATCACATTTTCTTTGGAAATGCCTTGGTCCACTTCCGCATTGTTATGGGAATCATCAGTTTTAATCAAGCTTCTGGAATCAATCAACTGTGCTTTTAGCCCTTTTTGTTTTAAAAGTGCCGTGACGGTTTTGCCAGAAATCAGTTCCCCAAAAGACAATACTTCATCTTTGGTTCGAAGGCTATAATCACCGGTTAGAGAGACCCCGCTCAATATCTTTTCAATGGCTTTGAGTTCTTCTTTGAGGTCAATCCCATCAAAATCGTTTTTCTGATACAGTGAAAAAGTCTTCAAATCTTCGGCAAAGGCCTCCCCTTTTGCTGCCTTTTCCAATAGATTTTCCAATTGATCCGTAGCCTTTCCTCGAGCCGAAACCACTACGGCAAAATGTTCATTATTCTTTGCACGATTGCTTATGATTTTCAAAACGCGATCAATGCCCTCTCCATTGGCCAAAGATTTCCCTCCAAATTTTAGGATTTTGATACGCTCATGCCTTCCATTTTTCTGAAAAATGGTTTCCAATAGCTTCTCCAACTGTTCAAACTCCATCAAAAAGGCATCGTGCCCATGTACCGATTGTACCTCACCGTAAGTGACATTGGTATTGGCCAAGGCCAAGCGTTTATAGGTCTCCTTGTTTTCCTCGGCAGTAAAGAACAAATCGGAATTGACGCCAACAATATGAATCTTCGTATCACTATCTTGAAGGGCTTTGAAGGCCTCTTCTCCATTTCGGGTAATGTCGATGGTCTTCAAAAGCTGATTCATCAATTTATAGGCGGATAATTGAAAGCGCTCTTGGAGTTTCTTTCCATGGTGCATCAACCAGCTTTCCACATTAAATACCTGAAGTTCCTCATTGGTACTCCTTTTGAAGCGTTCCTTAAAAGATTCCGGGGTGCGGTAACATAACATCGCGTGCATACGTGCATCATGCACGGGTTGTTTGGAATTTACCAAAAACTGCTCTTGAATCTGGCAATTGGCGATCAGCCAATCTGTGGATTTCCAATCTGAGGCCACAGGTATTAAATGTTCCGTAATAGCAGGATTCAACGCTGCCATCTCCCAAGCAATTCCACCCCCCAAAGAACCGCCAATAATCGCAAATAAACGGTTAATCTGTAATTGTTTCAATCCCAAAAGAAAAATGCGGGCAATATCGCAGGCTACAAAATCCTTATAATTTTCAATGACAAATCCGTCATACCCATTCCCCGGGATATTAAAAGCCAAAATGGTATAGGTATCGGTATTGATGCACTTGCCCTCCCCTATCAAATCGGACCACCAACCCTCTTCACCAGCCACATTGGAGTTTCCGGTAAGGGCATGGTTCACCAGTACTATGGGTGCCGTATGTAAGGGTTGACCAAACACCTGGTATGATAGCTTTAAGTCTTGGGCAACACCACTTTGGGTTGTAAATTTTTCTATGTTCAGATGCTGCAGCATAGCTGTTTTACGTCATTAATCTATTAATCACCTATTTAAATGGCGGCAAAAGCCTGTGTCAAGTCAGCTTTTAAGTCTTCTATATCTTCCAGTCCTACCGACAATCGAATTAAATCTTGGGTAACACCGGCACTTTCCTGTTGTTCTTCGTTCAATTGCTGGTGGGTAGTACTAGCGGGGTGGATGATCAAGGATTTGGTATCGCCGATATTAGCCAATAATGAGAATATTTTTGTGGCATCCGTTAGTTTTTTTGCTGCTTCAAAGCCACCTTTTACCCCAAAGGTAACGATTCCACTCTGCCCTTTAGGCAGGTACTCCTTTGCCAAATCGTTATACTTACTGCTCTTAAGGCCCGGATAATTTACCCAAGCGACCTCTTCTCTGTTTTCGAGCCATTCTGCTAGGGCCAGTGCATTTTCGCTGTGTTGTCTTATTCGAACTGGCAAAGTTTCCAACCCTTGTAAAATCTGAAAAGCATTGAATGGGCTCAAGGCGCCACCAAAATCACGTAGTCCCTCTAAAATCAATTTAAAAGTGTAGGCTGCGGCTCCCAAAGCTTCATGATATACCAAACCGTGATAACCGGCTGAAGGTTCCGTAAACTCAGGGAACTTTCCATTGGCCCAATCAAAGGTACCAGCATCAATAATGGCACCACCAAGAGAATTACCCTGACCACCAATATATTTTGTTAGGGAATGAATTACCAAATTGGCACCATGCTCGATGGGATTCAACAACCCTGGTGTAGCTACAGTATTATCCACAATAAAAGGTACTTGGGCCGCTTTGGCTTCCTTAGATATTCCTTTTAAATCAAGAACATCCAATTTTGGATTTCCCAATGACTCCACAAAGAATGCTCGTGTATTTTCTTGGACGGCAGTAGCAAAATTGGATGGGTCTGATGCATCTACAAAAGTGGTGGTAATGCCCAACCTTGGCAAGGTCACATTCAATAAGTTGTAGGTCCCTCCATACAAGCTACTCGAAGCCACAATATGATCTCCCGTTTTTAAGAGCGTCATTAAACCTGTTGAAATGGCAGACGCTCCAGAAGCAAACACAACAGCACCAACACCACCCTCAATTGCAGCCAAACGCTCTTGTAAAACTTGATTGGTAGGGTTGTTCAAACGAGTGTATATAAAGCCAAGTTCCGCCAATGAAAATAAATTGGCAGCATGGTCAGTGTTGTTGAATACATACGAAGTGGACTGATAAATAGGTACAGCTCTGGTGCCAGCTGTTTGGGTAGTATCGTGTCCTGCATGTAATACATTGGTTGAAAATTTTTGATCGCTCATGACTTTTGCTTGTTTAATTTGTACATCAATAAAATAAAAGTCAAACCCCTTAGGCTAAGCCTACTGGAATAATCAAAAAGTTATAAGAAAGTGAAATCGAAAAAATGCCGATTGTCGTTATCTATTCCCATACGGGATAGAATGTAGCACCTTCATGGCTCTAGGGGCCAAGGGTTGCTAAGGCTTCAAAGGGTCTATTCCCTCCACCTTTCTTGATAACTATTCAATACGTGTTTGAACTTTGAGCGACAAATATACAGACGGAAAAACCGAAATTCCTAATCTTTTTGGAAAAATTCACAGAAGAACGTGTATTCCTCCTACTTTAAAACTGAAAACTCAATATTGGAATCCGTAAACACCGTATGGGTCTGGGTTTTAAAATCGGACGCATCAGCCTTAAAGATATTCTCCACATAGGTCTGCGGATTCAAATCGATCAACGGGAACCATGTGCTTTGCACCTGAACTTGCAACCTGTGTCCTTTTTTGAAGGTATGGAAAACATCCTGTAACTTGATATTCACATCAGTTTTCTGATTGGGTGTGAAAGGCTCAGGGTTGGAAAAACTGTTCCGGAACCGACCCCGCATTACTTCGCTGCGTACCATTAAATGGTAGTTGCTCATTCTAAGGTGATCCTGCATTTCTTCATTGGTTTCAGCTTCGGCAGGGTGTACATCAACAATCTTCACAATCCAATCGGCAGCGGTACCCGTGGTGGCGACCTTTAATTTGGCCATGATGTCACCAGCCAAAGTAAAATCTTCATCCAATACGTCTGTTTCAAAAACGAGTACATCGGAACGCCTTGCTGCGAAACGTTGATCGTCCGTCATATATTTTCTGGGAGTGAAAACAGTCTTCACATCTTCAGAATAAGGGACTGGTTTCTTAATATCACTTATAAACTGGATACCTAAAGTTCCTTTTTGTTCTGATGTCAACTTTTGGTTTTCGGAAAGGTACATAGTCTGCTTCACCATGTTTGCTGGCGGCCAGGCATCATATTGCTTCCATTCTTTTTTACCGGTGTCGAACACATAGGCTTCGGGCAAACCGGAATCCATGTCACCATCACCCTTTAAGAAGTGATTGAAAAATTTGGTCTCGATATTATCCTGAAAAAATTCAGAAATAGAGTCCCCAAAGTAGTAATTGCCTACTAAACTTCGGCCATTACGTCTGGCCCAACGACCGTGATCCCATGGACCAAAAACCATAGTATTGTAGTTTCCTTCGTTGTATTTTTCAATGTTCTTGTAGGTTTCCAACGGCCCGTATAAATCTTCAGCATCAAACCATCCGCCCACGATCATAGTGGCCACGCTACTCTTTACATCTTTTAAATGCTGAATAAGCCCTCGGCTTTGCCACATTTCATCATAGTTTGGATGTTCCTTTAATTCGTTCCAAAAAAAGTCGTCTGTGACTCCTTCAGGTCGCATTTTAGGCGTATCCCCCGTTTCGTACTCATAAAAATAATCCAGATTTTTAAGTGGTCCAGCATCCAGGAAAAACTGGTATTGATCTTCGGTAGGCAAATCTGGAAGCACATACCAGGCCGTATCAACCGGTTGGTCACCATTTGGGCGGGGAGTTCCAAAAAGGGCGGTTGCCCTAAAGTAACTCAACAAATAGGCCCCGTTATGGTGAAAATCATCAAAAAAGAAATCCCCAATACAGGCTTGGGGCGATGCCGCTTTTAAAGCAGGATGCGCATCAACCGTAGCGTAAGTAGCATAAAAACCAGGGTACGAGATTCCCCAAATCCCAACCTTGCCATTGTTGTTCTCCACATTATTCACCAACCACTCAATGGTATCGTAGGTGTCCGAACTTTCATCTACCTGATCATCGGAGGTTTTATTGGGAATGTAGGCCCGCATGTTTTCATAATGCCCTTCGCTCATCCATCTTCCACGGACATCTTGGTAGACAATAATGTTGCCTTCCTTCATCAAATTCACGTTGGGACCAATCTGAGTTCTAAAATTGCCCTCTCCATAGGGTTGTGAGCTGTATGGAGTACGCTGCATTATAATTGGGTATTCTTTTGATGTGTCTTTTGGAGAATATATGGTCGTGTGTAATTTTACGCCATCCCGCATCTCAATATCCACTTCTTGTTTGGTATAGTGGTCGGCCACATAGGTATCCGCAACGGCCACTTCGGTTTTAGTGGTTTTTTTACAACTTACCACAACAAATGACAAACAGAGACCCAATAGTAGGATACGAAATGAAGTTTTCATGCTTTTCGAATTTTGATTCTCTAAAACTACTAAAGTTCGGGAGAGTATGCCAACAAAAAAGCTATCTAAAAGCATTGAAATGCGTCATTCTGAATTCATTTCAGAATCTCATGATAATCATAAACAAATTGGTATGAGAACCTGAATCAAGTTCAGGTTGACGAAGATTTACTTCTTGGACAATTCTATGCTTTTATTTTAAGAATAGATAAAAGGATTACAGACCGAATGCCTCTTTCACCCGGTCCACCATATCCAATTTCTCCCAAGTAAACAGTTCTACTTCTTTTTGGATTTTTCCATTATATGGGGATTCAAAAACTTTGGTGACCGTTTGTGGTTCCTTGCCTAAATGTCCATAAGCTGCCGTTTCCAAATAGATGGGATTACGAAGCTTCAATCGCTCCTCGATGGCAAAGGGTCTCATGTCAAACAGTTCTGAAGCCTTTCTTGCAATTTCACCATCGGACATCCCAACATTGGAAGAACCATAAGTCTCCACAAAAAGTGATGTAGGTTCCACTACCCCAATGGCATAACTCACCTGTACCAAAATCTCATTAGCCACTCCGGCAGCCACCAAATTTTTTGCAATATGGCGAGCAGCATAGGCGGCACTTCGATCCACTTTGCTGGGGTCTTTTCCACTAAAAGCACCACCACCATGGGCCCCTTTACCACCGTATGTGTCCACGATGATTTTTCGACCAGTAAGGCCTGTATCGCCATGGGGACCCCCAATCACAAATTTTCCGGTTGGATTGATATGATATTTAATCTTATCATTAAACAGCTTCTGGATGCTATCGGGCAACAATTTTACAACCTCGGGAATTAAAATATTGATGATATCTTTCTTAATCTTGGCCAACATTGCATCATCACTGTCAAACTCATCATGCTGGGTTGAGATTACAATAGTGTCAATTCGTTGGGGAATATTATCATCTGAATATTCTATGGTGACCTGTGCTTTGGCATCAGGACGCAAATAGGATATTTTGTCACCTTTTCTCCTAAATTCTGCCAACACCTGAAGAATTTTGTGTGATATGTCCAAAGCCAAAGGCATGTAATTATCGGTTTCCTTGGTGGCATATCCGAACATCATGCCTTGATCGCCCGCCCCTTGTTCTTCTTTACTTCCACGATCTACACCTTGATTAATTTCTTGGGATTGTTCGTGAATCAAGGAAATTACCCCACAGGAATCCCCACTGAATTTATATTCGCCTTTGGTGTACCCAATTTGGTTGATCACATCCCGGGCAATACTTTGCAAATCCACATAGGTATGACTCTTCACCTCTCCGGCCAATACCACTTGCCCTGTAGTCACCAAGGTCTCACAGGCCACCTTGCTCTCTGGATCAAAGGCCAAGAAATTATCCAAAAGGGCATCACTGATTTGGTCCGCAATCTTATCTGGGTGCCCTTCACTAACGGATTCTGATGTAAACAAATATGCCATTATTCTTATGTATTAGAGGTAGCTTTGACCAAAGCCCTGTAAAGAAGTTCCAGACCCTGTTGAAGAGATGCCAAATGGTATTTGGCATGAACTGCTTTAGCATTTTTAGAGGTTGCAATCAGTCAAATCTTTCCTCATTTTGAAGGGCAAAAGTACATATTTGGAACATATTTTAAAACTTTGTTTTATACGGATTGTTAAGACTCCATTTCAAAGAGTTTTTTTTCTTTGACTGGATATACTTTGTATATTGCGACACTCATTAGCCTAACCATTTAACACCAACACCCTATGCATATTGCGGTAGCAGGAAACATTGGCGCCGGAAAGACCACCCTGACCAACTTATTGGCAAAGCATTATAAATGGGAAGCACATTTTGAAGATGTGGTGGACAATCCGTATTTGGATGATTTCTACACCCAAATGGCACGTTGGAGTTTTAACCTGCAGATCTACTTTTTGAACAGCCGCTATCGCCAAATTTTGAAGATCAGGGAAACGGGAAAAAATGTAATCCAAGACCGAACCATTTACGAGGATGCCCACATCTTTGCCCCCAACCTGCACGCCATGGGATTGATGACCAACCGCGATTACGAAAATTACAAAGGGCTTTTTGAGCTGATGGAAAGTTTGGTGCAACCACCCGATCTATTGATCTATCTGCGCAGTTCCATTCCCAATTTGGTGAACCAAATCCATAAACGTGGACGGGAATATGAAAATTCCATCTCTATTGACTACCTCAGCCGCTTGAATGAACGCTACGAAGCCTGGGCCAATACCTACAAAAAAGGAAAACTTTTGATTTTTGAAGTGGACAACCTCAATTTTGTGGATGACCCCGAAGATTTGGGTAAAGTAATCAACCGCATTGATGCGGAGATTCATGGGTTGTTTGAGTAAAATTCAAACCAAAACCTCCACCCTTTAGTCTTACCGCGTTTTATTCAAGGGATATCGGTATATTTAATTGCTGATTAATTTTCCAGTGGTTAAAAATTCATGAAAGCTTTAGTATATGAAAACTTTGAAGGTGCATTGCGTATTCAATCTGTACCTGACCCTACCCCAAACGATTATGGCGTGGTAGTAAAAGTTGAAGCTACTGGCCTTTGCCTGAGCGATTGGCACGGCTGGATGGGGCATGACCCCGACATTAAACTCCCCCATGTACCTGGACACGAACTGGCAGGCACTGTGGCCGCCATCGGAAAAAACGTAGTGAACTTTAAAATTGGAGATTGCGTTACCGTCCCCTTTGTCTGCGGTTGTGGCACTTGTGTCGAATGCAAATCGGGCAACCACCAAGTATGCGACCATCAATCCCAACCCGGCTTTACACATTGGGGTTCCTTCGCTGAATATGTGGCTTTGGATTATGCTGATACCAATTTGGTGAAAATACCTGATGGAATCACCAATGAAACTGCCGCTATTTTAGGGTGCCGGTTTATAACAGCATTTAGAGCTGTTGTAGAACAAGGAAAAGTAACTGGTGGTCAATATGTAGTGGTGCATGGCTGCGGCGGTGTTGGACTTTCAGCCATTATGATTGCCAATGCACTGGGTGCACATGTCATTGCTGTTGACATCAATGAAGACACCTTGCATCTTGCCAAAGAATTGGGAGCCGTGGACACCATCAATGCCCAAAAAAGTTCGGATGTAGTGACCGAAGTAAAAGCATTGACCCGTGGTGGTGCACATGTATCCCTTGATGCGTTGGGGAATCCTGTCACCTGTTTCAACTCCATTGCCAATCTAAGGAAAAGAGGCAAGCATATTCAAGTGGGATTAATGACAGGAGACCACAAACATCCCAAGATTCCAATGGATTTGGTAGTAGCTAATGAACTAGAAGTCCTCGGAAGCCATGGCATGCAAGCTTTTAAATATCCAGAAATGTTGAAAATGATTCAGCAAGGAAAACTCAACCCACAAAAACTCATAGAACGGACCATCACCTTGGAAGATGCCATCACCGCGCTTCCAAACATGCATAACTTTGAAAATAAGGGCGTACTCGTCATCAATTCCTTTTAAATCAATAAACCCAACCACATGAAAACAAAACATTTCAACAACCTACCCTTACTTGCAATTGCGTTTTTTATTCATATCAACCTTTTTGCCCAACAATTGCAAAAAGTTCCTTCGGAAGAGGTGGGCATGTCATCAGAACGGTTGAATGTACTTACCGAAACTTTTCAGGATTATGTGGATGACGGAAAACTTTCCGGAGCAGTCGCATTGGTTGCTCGAAAAGGTAAAGTCGCCTATTTTGAATCCTTTGGAAAAAGTGACATGGAAAAGAATGTGCCCATGGCAAAAAATTCCATCTTCAGAATCGCTTCCCAGACCAAAGCCATTGTAAGTGTTGGGGTGATGATCCTGCAAGAGCAGGGCAAACTGTTGATTACCGACCCCGTTGGAAAATACATGCCTGCCTTTATGAAAACTAAGGTGGCGGTTGCCAAAGAGGATGGTTCTTATGAGGTTGTTGATGCCGACAGGCCCATTACCATTCGCGATTTGCTTACCCACACCTCTGGGGTTGCCTATGGCGGTGGAATTGCTAAAGACCTTTGGGAAGAAGCCAACATCCAAGGTTGGTATTTTGCGGACCGTGATGAACCCATTCAAGCTACGGTTAATCGAATGGCAGCACTTCCGTTTGAATCGCAACCCAGAGAAAAATTTGTATATGGATACAACACCGATATTCTGGGCGCCTTAATTGAAGTGGTTTCTGGTGAGCCCTTGGATGTTTTCTTGAAAAAGAACATTCTTGACCCCATTGGAATGACCGACACCCATTTTTATCTTCCCCAAGACAAAAAAGAACGTTTGGCCACAGTCTACTCCGTTACGGAAAACGGGTTGGAGCGTGCACCAAATCCCGGCGGCATGGTTGGGCAAGGGGCTTATGTGGATGGCCCACGTAAAAGCTTCTCCGGAGGTGCCGGTTTTTTAAGTACGGCTATGGACTATGCCAAGTTTTTACAGATGATGTTGAACAACGGAGAATTTAATGGGAATCGAATCATTTCACGTAAAACCGTTGAGTTGATGACCACCAACCATCTTCCCTTTCCGCTTAATGAAGGACAAGGTTTTGGCTTGGGCTTTTCCACTGTGGATGATTTGGGCCTTCGTGGAACTTTAGGTTCCGAAGGTGAATTTGCCTGGGGTGGGGCCTATCATTCTACTTATTGGGCCGACCCAAAAGAGGACATGCTAGTGGTGTATTTCACCCAGTTGATTCCAGCTGGCAATATTGACGATCATGGCAAATTGAGGGCATTGGTGTATCAGGCCATAACTGACTGATACGAATAGGGGTCATTCCCTCACTCAAACGGACCATTCCCTCATTGTTGGTTTCATTCGGTTGATTTTCAACGTAGTTTTCAAATAGTAACTCCGCCCATTGCGGCCCAAAATTTGAAAATTATGGAACTCAAGAAAAATCCGAATCTGGAATTAAAACGAAACAACACCCTTTATTTTTTCATTGGGATGACGGTAATATTGCTCCTTACCTATCTGGCTTTGGAATGGAAAACGTATTATTCCACAGATGTATGGGATAATGCAGGACTAAAAGTTCAAGATGAATTGATTGAGGAAGTACCGCTTACCTTCCAGAAACTGCCAACACCCCCGCCAAAAATCCAAGCACCACCGGTTATTGAAATTGTAGAGGACGACAAAGAGGTTGTGGAAACGGTTATTGAATCCACAGAGTCCAATCCTGACACAGAGATTACTCCTTTGGAAAACATTGAATTTGAGGAACCTGAAATTGATGAAAAAGTCTTCTTTATCAATGTAGAGGACAAACCCATTTTTCCAGGCTGTGAAAATGCTTCAGATAAATACTTGTGTTTCCAAGAAATGATGCAAAAGCATATTCAAAAATACTTCCGATACCCTGAGTCCGCCCAAGAAATGGGATTGCAAGGTAGGGTCAATATAATTTTTACGATTCAGAAGGATGGCAGCATAGGTGATGTACAGCTACGAGGGCCTCATGAGATTTTGGAAAAAGAAGCGGCCAGAATTATATCCAAATTACCCAAAATGACCCCTGGCAAGCAACGAGGCACACCGGTGAAAGTGCCTTTTTCCATCCCGATTACCTTTAAATTGCAATAAGGTCACATCAGCTGTCATCCTGTGCGCCCACCTGAAGGGTGGGTGTTCTAACTAGCAATGGGACCAATAACCATAGGACAAGTCAATTGTTTGGCTATTTTTAGTAGTTTAGAGGGCACTACATTTTAAACCAAACAAACTTGAAAACATTCCGATTTATCATTTTTCTGCTATCCGCAGCGTTATTTTTTTCAGCCTGCGAATCTACTGAAGAACCATCCAAAAAAGACTATACCACATGGTCGTCGTATTTGGGTGGTCCAGACCGAAACCATTATTCTACCTTGTCCCAAATCAACAAAGAAAATGTAAAAAACCTTAAACTGGCTTGGTCCTACTCCACGGGGGACTCAGGCCAAATGCAAATGAACCCCATTGTGGTAGACACTATTATGTACGGAGTCACAGCTGCACTCCGGGCCGTGGCCATCCATGCTGGAACGGGAAAAGAATTGTGGCGCTTTGGCGATTCCTTACGATTGAATTTATCCACCAGCAGGGGTGTATCCTATTGGTCCAAAGGAGAGGACAAACGAATATTATATACAGCCGGGCCTAATCTGTATGCCATCAATGCCTTGACCGGCAAACCTATTTCATCTTTTGGTGATGATGGAAAAATAGACCTTCATGCTGGGATGCCCGATTCAGCCAAAAGCAAATTTTTGATTTCCAACACCCCTGGAACTGTTTATAAGGATTTAATTATTATGCCGGTTCGCGTGGGGGAAGATGTGGGTTCTGCCCCGGGCAATATTATGGCCTTTAATGTTGTCACTGGTGCTGTTGAGTGGGTTTTTCATACCATACCACACCCCGATGAAGAAGGTTATGACACTTGGAAAAATAAAAACGCATACAAAAGCGATATCGTTGGGGCGGCCAATAATTGGTCGGGGATGGCTTTGGATGAAGAAACCGGGATTGTTTATATTCCAACGGGTTCTGCCTCTCCCGACTTTTATGGTGGGCTAAGAAATGGTTCCAATCTGTTTGCCAATACCTTATTGGCCCTAAACGCTGAAACTGGTGAGCGAATTTGGCATTTTCAGTTGGTACACCATGATATTTGGGACCGAGACCTTCCTGCACCTCCCAACCTTATTACCGTTGAGCGGGAAGGAAAGAAGGTCAAAGCAGTGGCCCAAATCACCAAGCAAGGCTATGTATATGTATTTGATCGAGCAACAGGCGAACCTCTTTTTGACATAGAGGAAGTTCCTGTTCCGGCATCCACGTTAGATGGGGAAGAAGCATGGCCCACCCAACCCATACCTGTAAAGCCCAAACCTTTTGCCCGGTTGGCCAAGGATTTATCCGAGGCTGATGTCAGTCCATATGCCGAAAACAAAGAAGAGTTACAGGAAATTATCCAAAATATGGACAAACGAGAGTTTTCACCTCCAAGTCTTGATGCCAATGTACTTTTTCCTGGGCTTGATGGCGCTGCTGAATGGGGAGGTGCAGGTGCTGATCCTAAAGATGGTATCATTTATGTCAATTCCAATGAAATTCCATGGTATTTGCAGATGGTGGAAAACGAAGTGGTTACGGATGAAGCACCCTTGGGGGAACTTGTGTATAATCGATACTGTGTGATATGCCATCAGAAAGACCGAAAAGGAATGGCTGCAAGTGGGTATCCCTCCCTCATCAATATAAAAGACTCCAAGACCAAGCAGGAGGTTTCAGAATTAATTGCCAACGGTAAGGGTATGATGACCGGGTTTCCCCAGATTCCTGAAGATGAAAAAGAGGCTTTACTTCAATTTCTTTTTGATGAAAAAAGCGAGATGGTCACCCAAAGTGCTTCAGAGGCCTATCCACTCCCCTATAAGTTCAAGGGATATACCCGCTTTCAGGATAGTAAGGGGTATCCTGCAATCAGTCCACCATGGGGCACTCTACATGCCATCGATTTGAATACAGGTGATTTTATATGGTCCATTACTTTGGGGGATATGCCCGATGCAAGGGGAGAGAATGACCCCATCACGGGATCTCAAAATTATGGTGGACCAGTTGTGACAGAAAATGGGTTATTGTTTATTGCTGGCACCGTTGATGGTCACCTTAGAGCTTTTGATAAAAATACCGGGGAGCTCCTTTGGCAATACAAATTACCCGCTCCTGCCTTTGCAACGCCAACCATGTATGAAGTAGATGGCAAGCAATATATAGCCATTGCTTGTGGTGGTGAAAAGTTGGGTACAAAACCTGGAGATCAGGTTGTGGCTTTTGCTTTGGAATAAATGAAATAACAGTATCTAAAAAACTCGTTATCCGTCAGTACGACGGCAAACCGAAATCTAAAGCCTGTTCCGCTGAAAATCGATGGGTTTCGACTGCGCCTGTCTGCCGACAAAGGCAGGATCAACCTGACAAATTCAAACTTTTATGGCTTTTGCTTAGGAAGATAAAGGAATAAAAAAACCACGCCAAGGCGTGGTTTTTTCAGCTTTTGATTTATAAAAGCGAGTGCTAATTCTTTGCCTTAGCACTTTTGTATTTTTCAATCATTTGCTCCAATTCTTCTTTGGAATCAGCTTCAAACTCTTTTGTTTCTTCCATAACTTCCCCATCGTCTTCATAGCTTGAAATAACCACGGCTTTGTATGTTCCATCAGCAGTATTGCTAATTTCCACTACAAATTTCTTCTCGATGGTCTTGGTCTCTTTCATACCTTCCTCAGAAATGGTTATAACGGTTCCATCCGCTTTCACCATACTCACTTCATCAGCAGGTGATAGACTTACCAAACTTGGTGCAATTACCAAGGCCACAACGGACATCAACTTCAACAATATATTCAAAGAAGGACCAGAAGTATCCTTAAAAGGATCTCCGACGGTATCCCCAACAACGGCTGCTTTATGGGCATCAGAGCCTTTACGACCTTCACTTTCGATGGTCTTTTTGGCATTGTCCCATGCACCACCGGCATTGGATTGGAAGATGGCCATCAACACACCAGCAGTGGTAACCCCTGCCAACAAACCACCCAACATTTCAGCTCCGCCGATAAAACCAATGGCAACTGGAACAGCAATGGCCAACAAACCAGGCAATACCATTTCTTTTATGGAGGCTTGCGTAGAAATCGCCACACATTTTTCGTATTCCGCTACGCCATCAGCAGCATCAAATATTTTTCTATCCTCCGCCGAAGCTTTGGAAATATCGGCATCGTATTTACGCATTACTTCCAGGGCTGCTTTCAATTGAGGAATATCACGGAATTGGCGACGCACTTCTTCAATCATGGCCATGGCAGCTCTACCTACCGCATTCATGGAAAGGGCCGAGAACACAAAAGGAAGCATTCCACCAATCAATAATCCAGCCATAATATCGGGTCGGGAAACATCAATGGATTCAACCCCTGCTGTCTTCATAAAGGCTGCAAACAAAGCCAAAGCAGTCAATGCAGCGGAGGCAATGGCAAAACCTTTACCAATGGCAGCGGTGGTGTTCCCCACGGCATCCAATTTATCGGTACGCTCACGAACTTCACTAGGTAGTTCAGCCATCTCGGCAATACCACCCGCATTATCAGAAATAGGTCCATAGGCATCAACCGCCAATTGAATACCGGTGTTGGCCAACATACCCACAGCGGCAATAGCGATTCCATACAAACCAGCAAAATGGTGTGATACCAAAATCGCAGCGGCAATCAATATAATTGGAATAGCGGTGGACATCATCCCCACACCCAAACCAGCAATGATATTGGTAGCAGAACCTGTTTCAGACTGACGTACGATGGAGTTTACAGGTTTAGTACCTGTTCCGGTATAATATTCAGTGACCTTACCTACCAACAATCCGGCAACCAGACCAGCAATAGTGGCCCAGAAAACACCCATGGCAGAGTATTCTTTTCCTCCTTCTACCCAAGATTCAGGTAGCATGTTGTTAATAATAAAATAGGAAGCAATCAACATAAGTCCGGCTGAACCAAACTCACCGATGTTCAAGGCAGTCTGTGGATTTCCACCATCCTTTACCCTTACAAAGAAAGTTCCTATAATGGACATTACAATTCCAACGGCAGCCAATGCCAAAGGCAGATATACGGCCCCTAAACCATCAAAAGCTGCTTGGAACTCTGGCAATCCAGCAAAGATGGCTCCCAGTACCATGGTACCAATGATGGAACCTACGTAAGATTCAAAAAGGTCAGCTCCCATACCAGCAACATCCCCTACGTTATCTCCAACGTTATCCGCAATGGTAGCAGGGTTTAAAGGGTGGTCTTCAGGAATACCAGCTTCCACCTTACCTACAAGGTCCGCACCCACATCAGCAGCTTTGGTGTAGATTCCTCCACCTACACGAGCGAAAAGGGCAATGGAGGATGCACCTAAAGAAAAACCGGAGAGCACATTCAATACTTCACCCAATTCCCAGCCTTGTCCGCTGTAAATCATGAAAAGTCCACTCAAACCAAGAACCCCTAGTCCAACAACACCAAGTCCCATTACTGCTCCTCCAGCAAAGGCAACTTCCAAGGCTTTCCCCAAAGATGTACGGGCTGCATTGGTAGTTCGTACGTTGGCTTTTGTAGCCACTTTCATTCCAATGAAACCTGCCAATGCAGAACAGATGGCCCCAACAATAAAAGAAATGGCAACCATACCGTTCGAACCAGCTTCGTTACTTCCTTTAAAAAACAACAAAACGGCCACGGCAATTACGAATATGCTCAATATTTTGTATTCCGCTTTTAGAAAAGACATTGCTCCATCCGCAATGTTCTTGGCAATTCTTGCCATTTTATCATCCCCGACTTCTTGTTTAGAGATCCATACGTTCTTCACAAACACGTACAGTAAGCCCAGGACACCAAACACGGGCAAAAATTTCACGATTAAATCCATAGTTAGTAGTTATTTAAGATTTTTTTCTAATGGCAGCTAATGTAGTAAAATACGAAGTAATAAAAAAAATGCGCTTTTGATTATTAAAAGCGCATTTATTCGAGTTCTACGTTATCTATATGGTATAGGTCCGTTTCTTTTTGTGTTCACTTTCTTCATAGCGTTTCACACATTCGTGATAAATGGCGATGGCTTCATTGACATCACCCCAGCCACCGGTGTCCACTTTCTTCTTTTCCAAATCTTTATATACCTGAAAAAAGTGCTCTATTTCCTTTAATCTATGTGGGTTCAATTCACTAATATCATCTCTTTTGCTCCAAATAGGGTCCGAGACGGGTACACAAATCAATTTTTCATCAGGGCCTTTTTCATCGGTCATGTGGAAGACCCCCACCGGTTTCACCTCAGCTACCACCATAGGATAGGTTGGCTCGGTACAAAGTACCAAAACATCCAAGGGGTCTCCGTCCAAGGCAAGGGTTTCCGGAATAAAACCATAATCACCGGGATACATCATGGAAGAAAAGAGGGTTCTATCAAACCGGATTTTATGTAATGTAAAATCGTATTCGTACTTGTTTCGGCTACCTTTTGGAATTTCAATCAATACATCGAAAGTAACGGGTTCTTTTTTGGGCATTTTTGAAGTTTTGTTTTTGCAAAAATAGCCCGTATTACTGGAAAAGGATACGAAAATCGCATTAATTCGTTTAGATTCCCGTTTTCAAGGGAATGACAATTTCATCTGAATCCTAATGTTTTGCATCAGGAAGATTTTTTCAGTTAAAAATTAAATCCGAAGGTCCCCGTAATTCCGAAAGGTCGAGCATCGGGATTGTCCAAATAATTGCCCCTGAAGTTAAAGTCGATTCTTAAGATTTTAAAAATGTTCCCCACCCCAAAGGAATACTCCCAGTAAATCTGGTCTTCGGGAGCCCTTAAAGGGATGTTACTGGGTGCGCTGAGCGCAATATTCTCATCGGAAAGTTGGCCCCAAGCTCCACGAAGTCCCACAATTTCCCGAAGATTAAACTTGCGCAATAGTGGTATCCTTGAAAACAGTCTTCCGTTAAAGTTGTGTTCCAAGTGCACTGTGGCATAGGTATCGGTAACAAACTCGTAAAAATCAAGGTTTGGAAAAACATTGTAGAGCGAAAATAACGTCTGGTTACCGGGAATCACACTCAAAAGAGAAAGTGGCACTTCACCAAAAGTCTTCCCCAATTCCACACTACTGGTCAGTATTCCAAATCCACCCACTTGCCATGGTTGTCTGTATGAAAACTGAAGTCGCTCATAGTCAAAATCGCTTTCCAAAAAACCGCTTATGCCTTTGGTATAATTAAGAACCAAGGTGCTGTGGTCATCATTTATATTGACTCGTTCCACACCGTAACCAATGGTTCGTTTGCCAGGCGTGTAAATTAAGGTTGTATTTAAATCGAACTGTTTTACTTCGGATGAAACTTCTGTTGGAGATTCCAAATCCACATAATCCAAATTGAAAGCCTCGGGCAATGCTGAACTCAAGGTTCGGAAAGACCCTCCCAAACTGACTCTGAAATTCTTGGCCGGTTCAATCTCAAAGTTAAGAGTGGACAAATTTATATTGGTTAGCCGATTATTGGAGCCTACTGTCACTAGTGAAGAAGACGCAATACTACGGCCCAGAACGTCATTGGTACTGGTTAGACTTATCCCCAATTGTTCAATATCCCGTCTATTTCCCCCAGATACTATGAGCCGTGTCTTCCTATCCAACAAAAACTTCCCTGAAAATCCATGTTTAAACTTCCTGTCGCCAAAACCGTAAGCCATATATCCTTCCAAACGCCAGGGGTCGTTCTGGCCAAAATAGGTTCGGGCTCCTCCCCTAAGCCGAATGCCTTCAGCGTCATTGTACCCAAAGGTGCTGTAGATGTCGCCAATGTCGAGGTTCCATTTATCTATTTCTATATAGCCTGAACCCAAAATACTCACAATGTCATAATACGTTCGGAACTTGGGGACAGTTTTTAAGGTATCCAACAGTTTAAAAATTCCCGATTCATCATCGTTTAAGGATTCCAATCGGGCATTTTTCCAAAATGTACTGTCTCGAGCAAACACTCTGGGGTCATAAGGGTCAGACTCTGACTTGTAAAATTCTTCGGGATGATTTGTATTGAACTTGTAATTATCAAAAACAGTGGTTCGCTTACCATACACTCCACGTGATTTTTCCTTTTTGGAAAAGGCGAAATCACTCAGCATATAATCCCGTTTCAACAAAAAGACGGAGTCGTTGACCACATCAAAATCCTGTTCAATATAAATCTCCTTCACCCAGTTTATATTCGCACTTTTGGTGACCTGTAAGTTTATTTTCTTGATGGCAAAAGTGGAATCATTCACCCAAAAATCACCCTTAAAGGTAAGTTCGTTGGGCCGTCTGGGGTAATAGATAATATTGTAACACCATTTGTCATCTATAAAAGTGCTGTCCGAAAGGACATAATTATAGGTATCAATTCCTGTTTTGGAAAGTGGACTGGTAAAGCTCTTGTCAAAAAAACGAAGATAGTTGTCGTAGATGTTATAGTCGGAATATAGGTCTTCCACAAACGCGGTTATGGCCTGATTTCCCTCAAAACCAGAACTTTTGTTCCCCAAAACATCCTCTTTTTCCCGGTTTATGGTGTTATCTCCATAAACCCTTGAAAAATGTTCATTCAAAAAAAAGGGCAGGTAGGTTTTTCCGGTCACGCGCGATGTATCCAAATTATCGAACATGAATTCCAGTCCTTTGAACAACTTACTCTGAATGAGTGCACTGTCGATGGTATTAAGGTCAAATTCTATCTTCTCGTATTTGTCGTACTCATATTGTTTGAACATCCGTACTCCATTCTCGCGCTTCTTCTCCCAAATCTTTCGGAGAATATCAATGGCCGGATTATCTTTTTTGGACTGTTTCCCTGTATAGACCACTACTTCTTGAAGTTGCTCCGCGGACTCATTCAGAACAACCTCCATCCCATAGTTTACTTTTTGGGGCAAGGCTATTTCTCTGGTATCATACCCAATAAAGGAAACCTTGATGACATCATAAGTCTCATCAGATTCCAAATAAAAGCGGCCATTGTCATTGGTGATGGTACCTTCAGAAGAGTTCTTAAAAATGATATTGGCAAAGGCTATGGGTTCGCCTGATTCATCCAAAACAATGCCCCCAACCTTGGTTTGGGCAGAAATGGCCAAAAAGAATAGGAAAAAGAATACGGCAAGGAATCTTTTCATGTTTTGATATATGGGACATGTGAAAAACCATTGGGTCTTTCCGTTTTACTTTGGTTAAATTTTTACTACAAGTAATTTTTTATCAAAAACTGTTCCCTTAAAAAAGCCCCATCAACGAATGTCGATGAGGCCCAAATACCTTACAAATATAACCAAGTTTATTTATATAAAACCTTTTTAACAGCTTTGATCACATCTTCATGATTGGGTAACCATTCAGCCAGAAGTACTGGTGAGTAGGGTGCCGGTGTGTCCGCTGTGTTTAATTTTACGATAGGTGCATCCAAATAATCGAATGCTTTATCTTGTACGTGGTAGATAATTTCAGTGGCCACATTGCCAAATGGCCATGCTTCTTCCAAAATCACCATTCTGTTGGTTTTTTTCACGGATTTAAGGATGGCATCGTGATCCATTGGACGAACAGTGCGCAAGTCAATGATTTCACAACTGATACCTTCCTTCTCCAATTCATCAGCAGCTTTGTATGCTTCCTTGATGATTTTTCCAAAGGAAATAATAGTAACATCCGTACCTTCTCTTTTAATATCGGCCACACCCAATGGAATGGTATATTCACCTTCTGGCACTTCACCTTTATCGCCATACATCTGCTCAGATTCCATAAAAATAACGGGGTCGTCATCACGGATAGCAGATTTCAACAAACCTTTGGCATCGGCCGGGTTAGATGGCACCACTACCTTCAATCCAGGGCAGTTGGCATACCAACTTTCGAAAGCCTGGGAATGCGTGGCGGCCAATTGTCCGGCTGAAGCAGTAGGCCCCCTAAAAACAATAGGACATGGAAATTGTCCAGCAGACATCTGCCTGATCTTGGCGGCATTGTTGATGATTTGGTCTATGCCCACCAAGGAAAAGTTGAAGGTCATAAATTCTATGATAGGTCGGTTACCGTTCATGGCAGAACCTACACCTATACCGGCAAATCCCAATTCAGAAATAGGCGTATCCAAAACGCGTTCCGGACCGAACTCATCCAACATTCCTTTGGAAGCTTTATAAGCCCCATTATATTCGGCCACTTCCTCTCCCATCAAATAAATGGTATCATCCCTTCGCATTTCTTCAGACATCGCCTCTGCTATGGCCTCCCTAAACTGTAGTGTTTTCATTAACTGGTGATAAATAGATTCGTTAGTGTGCTTAAAAACGCAAGCAAAAATAGCAAAAACTAGAAGAACACAACCCTGACCTCAATCAAAAAAAAGAACAAAATTTATTATGCATGCATAATAAATTTCAGAATTTAATAGCTATCTTTGATGCCATAAACCTAAAATACATATGAAGATTTTAGTTTGCATTAGCAACGTACCGGATACAACTTCCAAAATCAATTTTACGGAAGGCGATACCAAGTTTGATACCAACGGGGTACAATTTGTGATAAATCCCAATGATGAATTTGGGTTGACACGTGCCATGTGGTTCAAGGAAAAGCAAGGAGCAGAAGTTCATGTAGCTACTGTGGGCGGCGCACAGACCGAGCCCACCATCCGAAAGGCATTGGCCATTGGTGCCGATGAGGCCATTCGGGTGAACGCCGAGCCTTCTGATGGTTTCTTTGTGGCCCAACAATTGGCCGAAGTGGTAAAAAATGGTGGTTACGACCTCATCATAGCAGGCAGGGAATCCATTGATTATAATGGGGGCATGGTCCCTGGTATCTTGGCCACACTACTGGACATGAATTTTGTGAATACTTGTATCAATTTAGAGGTGGATGGAACAAACGCCACTGCCATTCGGGAAATTGACGGTGGAAAAGAAAAAATAAGCACTTCGTTGCCCTTGGTTATTGGAGGCCAGAAAGGATTGGTTGAAGAAAGTGACCTTCGCATTCCCAATATGCGTGGCATTATGATGGCCCGAAAAAAAGCTTTGAATGTGGTTGAACCTGTAGAGGCATCCCAACCCACCCAAGACCAAAAGTTTGAAAAACCTGCGCCGAAAGGACCCGTAAAACTGGTGGACGCCGGTAACGTTGGGGAATTGGTCGACCTATTGCACAACGAAGCCAAAGTCATCTAAAAAACAAATTCCAAAATCCAAGTTCCAAGCCCATCTTGGAATTTGAGATTTGAATATTGAAATTTCAGAAAATTATGTCAGTCATAGTATATACCGAATCAGAAAAAGGGAAATTCAAAAAAAGTGCCTTTGAGGTGGCATCCTACGCCTACAAGGTGGCCCAAGACTTGGGAACAAGTGTTACCGCGGTCAGCTTTAATGCCAATGATGCAGCTTCATTGGGCGAATATGGGGTTTCCAAAGTTTTACAAATATCCAATGAGCAATTGGCCACCTTTAATGCAAAAGCCTATGCCAGTGCTTTGGCCCAAGCTGCCGAGGCCGAAGGAGCCAAGGTCATTGTATTGAGTTCCAGCGCCGATACCAAATTTTTGGCACCTATCCTTACCGCAAAATTAAACGCGGGATATGTCCCTAACGTGGTGGCAGCCCCAGACAGCACTTCTCCTTTTGTGGTGAAACGCACCGCATTCAGTAACAAAGGATTCGCCCATACCGAAATTTCCGCTGATGTAAAGATCATTGGGGTTTCCAACAATGCTTTTGGTGTCGTGGAGAACAGCACCTCAGCTACTGTAGAGGATTTTAGCCCCTCTTTGGCTGATGACGCTTTTACCACTAAGTCCGTTGAAGTGGACAAAGTGGCCGGAAAAGTAACCATTGCAGATGCTGACATTGTAGTTTCCGGTGGTCGTGGGCTTAAAGGTCCCGAAAATTGGGGCATGGTTGAAGAACTGGCCGAAGTGTTGGGAGCAGCAACCGCTTGTTCCAAACCCGTATCCGATATGGGATGGCGCCCGCACAGCGAGCACGTAGGGCAAACTGGAAAGCCCGTAGCGAGTAACCTTTATGTTGCCATTGGCATCTCTGGAGCCATACAGCATTTGGCAGGGATAAACGCTTCCAAAGTGAAAGTGGTCATCAACAACGACCCTGAAGCTCCTTTCTTCAAGGCCGCTGATTACGGAATTGTTGGGGATGCCTTTGAGGTAGTACCCAAACTCATCGAAAAATTAAAGGAATTTAAAGCCCAAAACGCTTAAATTTTGTTAATTTGCCCTTAACAGGGGCTGTTCAGATAACCGGTAAAGCCACTTATTTGAACAGCCTTTTTTGTTTAGGAGGAGATTTATGAGTTTAGTACGATTAAAAATAAAGGGAATATCATACAGTCAAACCCAGAATGGTGCTTACGCCCTTATTTTGAATGAGGTTGAAGGTGATAGAAAACTTCCCATAGTCATTGGAGCATTTGAAGCGCAGTCCATTGCCATTGCATTGGAAAAGGAAATTAAACCCCCACGGCCTTTGACCCATGACTTGTTCAAGAATTTTGCAGACCGATTTCAAATAGTGATAAAACAGGTCATTATTCACAAACTGGTGGACGGGGTTTTTTATTCCAGCATTATTTGTGAACGTGATAAGGAAGAGGAAATCATAGATGCCCGAACCAGCGATGCCATTGCATTGGCCCTTCGGTTTGATGCGCCTATTTTCACCTACAGAACTATTTTGGACAAGGCTGGTATTTTTCTCAAGTTCTCTTCAAAAGAAGATGAAAATGAGGATGATGACAACAGTATTGTAGTGGATGAAATCCTTCAGGAAGGAGAAGCGGTAGAGATTGAATCGGGACCAGGCTCCCATGGCTATCGTGAAATGTCCTTGGAAGAACTCCATAAAGAACTGGAAAAAGCAGTGGCCGGCGAGGACTACGAAAAAGCTGCTAAATTGCGGGACGAGATTTCCAAGCGTAAATAAATCACATACATGGGGAAAAAGACGTTAAGTTTCCTGATACTAGTATTCGTTTGTATGGCTGTATTTGGCCAAAATAACCTCCCCACAGATTCACTTAACACCGCAATTGGCAGCACCATCATCAATGATATTTCTGCGCAGGATACCCCAGAGATGATTCCCAACCAAGGTTTTTCTATCCATACGCTATGGCGAGGGGCATTGGGTATGGCCGTTTTGATCCTGATTTCCTTTTTGTTCAGTTCCAACCGAAGAGCCATCAATTGGAAAACGGTGGGCATTGGACTAACATTGCAATTACTTATTGCCATTGGGGTTCTCAAAGTACCATTTGTTCAATATCTATTTGAAAAAATTGGTGAAGTCTTTGTCAGCATCCTCGACTTTACAAGAGCCGGAAGCCAATTTCTATTTGAGGGGTTAGTGGTTGACATGGATACTTTTGGATACATTTTTGCCTTTCAAGTATTGCCAACCATTATATTTTTCTCGGCACTTACTTCTGTTTTATTCTATTTAGGCATCATTCAAAAAGTGGTAAAGGCAATGGCTTGGTTGTTATCCAAATCCTTGGGCATATCGGGAGCTGAAAGTCTTTCCGTGGCCGGAAACATTTTTTTAGGCCAAACCGAAGCGCCACTGCTTATCAAAGCCTATCTGGAAAAAATGAACAAGTCTGAAATCCTTTTGGTAATGATAGGTGGAATGGCCACCGTAGCTGGAGCTGTTCTCGCCGCTTACATTGGATTTTTGGGCGGTGACGACCCTGTGTTGCGTTTGGTCTTCGCAAAGCACCTTTTGGCCGCCTCCGTAATGGCAGCACCGGGTGCCATTGTCATCTCAAAAATATTATATCCACAGACCGAAGCCGTCAATACCGATGTCAAAGTTTCTTCAGAAAAAATTGGGGCCAATATTCTGGACGCCATTGCTAATGGTACTACCGAAGGTTTAAAGCTCGCCCTCAATGTTGGGGCCATGCTCTTGGTTTTTGTGGCTTTCATTGCCATGATCAATGGCATTTTGGGTTGGGTCGGTGATCTCACAACCTTCAACGCATGGATTGCCGCCAACTCCCCTTACGATAGTTTTTCTCTAGAAGCCATTCTAGGAACTGTATTTGCTCCGCTGATGTGGCTCATTGGGGTGGCCAATGAAGATGTTATGCTCATGGGACAGTTACTTGGTATTAAACTGGCCGCAAGTGAATTTGTAGGCTACATTCAATTGGCGGAACTGAAAGCCGTGACAAGTGACCTTCATTTTACCTATAGTAAATCCGTTATCATGGCCACATATATGTTGTGCGGTTTTGCCAACTTTGCTTCCATCGGTATACAGATTGGAGGGATTGGCTCTTTGGCCCCGGGTCAGCGAAAAGTACTGTCTCAATTTGGTATGAAAGCCGTTTTGGGTGGTTCCTTGGCCTCATTATTGTCGGCTACCATTGCTGGGATGATTTTGGGGTAGTCAGGTTAAAGGCCAGTGGTAAAAGGTTGAAGGGCTAAAGGTTTTGGGTAAATGGAAAAAACCTTTCAAGAAGCTGAAAAATTAACATATAGATTTCTACCTCGAAATTTTAAACATACATCGCTATGCGAAATTTTCGAGAGTTGAACGTCTGGAAAGATTTAGAATTTCTCACTCTTGAAAAAGCACAACCCGTTATCCAAAACATTCAAAAACGACAAAGAGGCATAGCGTCCCTGATAAAATATATCAAATCAAACCATTAACCTTTTACCAATTACCCAAAACCTTTCAACCCAGTTGATAAAATCTTCATAAGTCAAACTACTGATCTATTGTCCTTTTATCCACAACCATTTACCTTTAACCCCACTATGAAACAATACCACGACCTCCTTAAACATGTGTTGGAACACGGAAACGCCAAAGGCGACCGTACCGGAACGGGAACTTTGAGCGTTTTTGGCTATCAGATGCGGTTTAACCTTGCCGATGGATTTCCTATGGTAACCACTAAAAAATTGCACCTTAAATCCATTATCCATGAGTTGTTGTGGTTTTTAAAAGGCGACACCAATATTGAATATCTCCAAGAAAATGGGGTCCGCATTTGGAACGAATGGGCGGATGATAATGGTGATTTGGGTCCGGTCTATGGCCACCAATGGCGTAATTGGAACAGTGAAGAAATCGACCAAATCAAGGAAGTTATTGAAACACTGAAGACCAGTCCAAACAGCCGTAGAATGTTGGTATCTGCCTGGAATCCCAGTGTATTACCAGATACTTCAGTATCCTTTGCAGAGAACGTGGCCAATGGCAAAGCCGCACTCCCCCCCTGCCATGCCTTTTTTCAGTTTTATGTGGCCGATGGCAAACTTTCGTGTCAACTATACCAGCGTAGTGCCGATATCTTTTTGGGCGTTCCGTTCAATATTGCTTCATATGCCTTGTTCACCATGATGATGGCCCAGGTATGTGGCTATTTGCCCGGAGAATTCATTCACACCTTTGGCGATGCCCATATCTACAACAACCATTTGGAGCAAGTGCATCTGCAATTGAGCCGTGATCCACGCCCCTTGCCCACCATGAAACTGAATCCCGAGGTAAAAGATATTTTTGACTTTACCTTTGATGATTTTGAACTGTTGAACTACGACCCACATCCGCATATAAAAGGGGTTGTAGCGGTGTGACAGGAAACTTGATGAGGGGTCATTTTGATAGCCTCTGGCTTTTGTACATCTCCCATTATCTATGAGGTTTCTATTTTTCATAGAAACAAAGAATATCCAAAATTTGTAACCAATTGCTTTTAGGGAAGTATTCTCTAAAAGTAAACGGTTTGACATCCTATTTCCTAACTTGGTGCTTTGGCATACTTGTTCTCATCAATCTTTGCCATGGCCAGTCCAATGACATTGCCAAACATCAAAATTGGACAAAAGACATTGATTATGTGGATTATCTTATCCGCACCCGACACCCCAATCCCTTTTACCATATATCCAAAGAACATTGGGACAACGAAATACAAAATTTAAAGAAAAATATTGCCGAGCTTTCTGAAAAAGAAATATCCATAAAACTAAGTTCGATTGTTGCCCTTCTCAATGATGGCCATACTTTCTTGGATTTTGACGGGAACTATGGTTTTGACCATTGGTTTCCTATTAGATTTTATGATTTTGATGATGGATTGTTCATTACGGTGGCCCATCCAGCATACAAACAGCTCATTGGTAAAAAGGTTGTGTCCATTTCGGGCTTGCCAGCTTCTGATGTTTTAAATGCCGTTTCCAAGGCCATAAGTGGTGACAACGCTTTTCACAAAAGAAACATAGCAGCAGCTTTTTTGTCCAACACCGCATTATTGGAAGGCATGGGAATTATTCAAAACAATCAAAATTTGATTTTACAGCTTAGTGATGAAAACGGCAAACGCTCAACTGTGAAAATAACATCTATTTCATCCTTTTACTCAACAAACTACAGAAATTGGGGAGAATTGTTTGGCCCTCCTCTAGAAGAGTACCATACTTATGTCACCCCATTTGAAAACGGCAAACCTCCCCTAAAATATCGCGAGTTTAGTGACGACGCCCCGCCCTATTATGCGAGCAGGGAGCCGTATTGGTTCAAAAATTATCCAGAATACTCAGCATTTGTATTTCAATTTAATTTTGCTTCTGAAATTGGCCCCGAAACTTTTAAAGATTTCAGAAAGCGCCTTAGTGCTGCTTTGGAAGAGGCAAAACCCGAAAAACTTATCATTGATGTACGCTATAATTTTGGTGGAGATGGAAGCATGATGGTGCCTTTGGTGAAGGACATTATAACTTTTAATAAGAACCATCCAAAAACAAAGCTTTTTGCCATTACCGGCAGACAGACCTTTAGTGCAGGGATTATGCTTGTTGCTCGATTAAATGAGTATTTGAATGTTACCACAGTCGGTGAGCCAATGGGAGCAGGATACAATCATTATGGCGACCCCATTACCTACCAACTTCCCAACAGTGGATTAAAACTGTATTGTTCATCGGTCTATTGGCAACTGAGTCATCCGTTGAATGACTCCAATGAAATTTCAATAGAATTTCCCGTAGCTGTGAATTCAAACGACTTTTTTAAGAGCCATGATAGGGCATTTCTAAAAATTGCTGAAAATAATGACCTGAGGCACATATCGGATATTTATTTGGAGGAGGAGTTAACAATCGCTGATTCAATTTATCAAAGTCGATATGCCACGTTTGGAGAACTTAAATGGTGGAACCCCATTGATGGTGACAGTGATCAAATGGACAAAAAAATCAATGCAATTTTCGAGAGGCAAAAACCGGAAAGTGCAGTAAAAATTGCCAAATTATGGACACAATATGATGCTGAAAATCCATTGGCATGGATGAAATTGGCTGAATTGTACCAACTTCAGAAAAAGTACAATTTGGCTCTGGAAACCCTCGATAAAGCTCAATATCTGGATGGAGACCGACTAGATATAAAAGAAGCGAGGGCTGCTCTTCAGGATGCTTCAAAAGAATAGTACTGCCTACTTGCAACACCAAGCGCCAAAATACCCATCAACTTTAAAAATTTAGTAGTATATTTTAAGGTCATGTTTTTAGACCATTAAATTCTACGAAAATGAAACAGCTCATCATCGCAATCGCTTTGTCTGGGGTTTTAGTGTCTTGCAACTCTTCAGGCAAGAACAAAAAAGAAACCGATGCATCATCAGCAACCGAAACTGTTACGGACAGTACCACAACAAAAACAAACTACGTAGCCATCGACACCGAAGAAGCCTTGATCGCCACCTCTTTAATGGCCGCCCCAGCAGCCAGTCGGGATGGGTGTACCGTTATCGGCTACAACAGTGAAGGCGAATTTGTGACCTACAAAGAAGGAAACAACGAGTTTATAGTGCTTGCCGATGACCCCAATAACCAAGGGTTCAGTGCGGCTTGTTATCACAAAAGCATGGAACCTTTTATGGCAAGAGGTCGCGAACTGAGGGCCGAAGGAAAAACAGGGCCCGAAATTTTTGATATTCGGGAAGAAGAGGCCAAATCTGGGAAACTGGATATGGGAAAACCGGGTGCTACGCTACACATCTATTATGGTCCCAAGGACACCTATGATCCCGAAACCCATAAAGTGGAAGGCGCCAAATACCGCTATGTGGTCTATTTGCCCTTTGCCACGGCAGAATCCACTGGTCTGCCCGAAAACCCTGTAAGCCCAAACCATCCGTGGATCATGAACCCTGGCACACACCGAGCCCATATTATGATTTCGCCTTTGGCAGATGAAAAAGAATAAATTTTTCCTCTGGAAAAGTAGCCAAATCGTACAAGTTTATGATTTGTTGTATTTCACATGTACAACAAACATGCATGTAATAAATCACCAAAACCAACCCATATGAAAAATTTAAATGCACGTTTACTTCAAGTAATCCTTTTGTTTACCGTTCTCTATGGCTGCGAGAAGAGTAAAGAAGCAGAGCCAAAAACCAAAACTTCCGACTCAGAATTAAAAGTACTTATAACAGAACAAGTTGACAGCCTTTATGCGGTTTATGAAAGATTTGATTACGATTGGATTGAATTCTATGCGGACAACTATACTGCAATTTATCCCGATTCACCTATTCAACATTTGACCAAAGATTCCTTAAGAGCGCAATGGGAACAAATCTACGATAAATACGATGTACAGTTAATTCATAGGGGGAGGCCAACCATCATACCATCGGAAGATATGGCCATCTCCTATAACACCTTCAATGAAATATTCATCAATAAGGAAAGCTCAGATACCATTAAAAATGTGGGCACCTATATTGTTAATTGGAAAAGACAACAAGATGATTCTTGGAAAATAGTATTTGAAACTTTACAAAATCATCAACCTTGACGGCAAAAGGTAATCCACCTTTGAAAACATTTTGAATATCCATGGCCTGACCTCGCTTTGGTTTTAGCTGTGGGAAAATGGAGCACTAAACTTTTAGTAATGTAGCTACTAGTTTAAACCAATAATCGTTGACATTAATTTAGAAAAAATGTAACATTCCCCCCTGTTGCGAGACCTACTCTAAAATCAATCAAAAAATGAAAAAAGGTTTCTTGGCCTTATGGGCCATATTAATTTTTATATCGTGTGGCAACAACAATCCTGAAAAGGGAAAAATACTGATTGTTGTTTCAAATACGGAAGATATGGGCGACCCCGAAAAACACTTTGCCGGGAACAATCTTTGGGAAGTGGCGCCCCCCTACCATATTTTTGTTTCCCACGGCTACGAAGTGGATTTTGTTTCGCCAACGGGTGGCAAAGTACCGTTCTCCATGGATCCCATGGGCATCAGTAGTTATACCATCAAGTATGAAAATTTTAATGGCAAGGTTGAAAATTCATTGACGCCCGACCAAGTGAATCATACAAAGTATAAAGCTGTTTTTATTGGGGGTGGGTACGGACCCTTATTTGATGTGGCCAAAAATGAGGCTATCTTACCACTTATAGCCAAAATTTATGAAAATGGCGGTGTAGTAGGTGGTTGTGGACATGGTCCTGGGGCTTTTGCCAATGTAAAGCTAAGCAATGGGGAGTATCTGGTAAAAGATGTGAAACTGACCGGATTCCCGAATTCCACGGAGGTGACCAAAAGCTGGGCCGCAGAAGGAACCTTATTGCCTATTATGCTGGAAGACCAACTACGACAAAATGGAGCGTTGTTCCAGACCAAAAATGACTTGGCCGATAAACATGATGTGGTCATTGACCAGCGAATTGTAACGACCATGTTTCTGCCTTCTTCAACTTTAGTGGCTAAAGAAATGATTGGGGAAATTGAAAAAAACTAAGTGCTTGGCTACGAAACAACCGCAACCACTCCGCTTTATATGGCACTTCCCTTTGCAGAAAAGTGTAATAACAGTAGAAATAAGCGGTATACTTTAACATCGTTTAGCACCTAATTGGGGTGTATATAGATGTAAAACATATCTATATAAACAAGTTACCTGCAAGCTGAAAAAACCAACTCGACCAAATCCGAATGACGAAAAACTTCTACCTGAATTTATTACTTTTTACAACAATCTTGTTAGTTGGTTTCTATTTCACATCTGAAATACAGCAATTCTGGTTAGCTCATTTAAGCCATTTAGGAATTATGCTATTAGCTGGATTGTCAATAATCGGAATTGATAAAGGCAAGCTACCTAAAAAGGAAATTTCAGCATTTAAAGCAAATCAAATCGTTGGAGTTGTTATTGGAGTTTTAGGACTGATAAGTGTAAGCAACTTAATTCCTGTACTTGCGACAAAATTAGCTGGAATTGAACTATCCCGATTTATAAAATCTGCTGATTTTAATCGGATTTTATTGACTGTAATATCAATTTCAATTTTTGAGGAAGTTTTGTTTCGTAGAATATTAGCGCAGAAAATCAATAATGTATTAGGGATAAACAAAGCAATTTGGATTTCTGCTCTGATTTTTGCCATTGCACATGTTTATACAGATACTGGAATGTTAAGTGCGTTTGTTGCGGGTGCTGTATTCGCATTCATTTATCTTAAAACAAGTAACATCTATTTGAGTATTATTGCTCACTTGCTTTATAATCTGACAACATATTTTCTGACACCTATTTTTATGGAAAATATTGACGAAATAAATAAATATTCAATAACTGTTCCTGCTATTTTAATTGGATTAGGACTAATATTTGGAATGATTAAAATATTAAATAAAAAAGCCAGCAGGTAACAACGGCTATAGTTCATTACGGCTGAAATTCCTAATCGGAATTTCAAACCTTTTTGCTAAATTTATGGTTACTGCGGAATGATACTCGCGTACCATTCCGTAACGAAACCATAGCCAAACCGTTACTCCCTCAACCACTCCCCAACCCCCTTTAGCGCCTCAACTACGCTTTGCACTTCCCTACGGGAAAAGGTGTAAGTAACCCTATAAAAAGAGGCACAACTATAAAAATACTACCTTTGATACTATCAAATGATACTATCAAGTGAAGCCACCTTACCATATTACTCCTAAACTATTGGAGCTAGTTGCTACCATTTCCCAGAAAATAGGCCAAATAAATGCCTCCTTTCTGGATAAGCCTTCACCTCAACTAAGAAAAAAGAACAAGGTTAAAACTATTCACCACTCGCTTAAAATAGAGGGCAATACGTTAACAGAAGATCAAATAACCGCTCTCATTGAGAACAAAAAGGTTCTTGGTCCTTCCAAAGACATTAATGAGGTAATCAATGCCATTGGGGTATATGACAGTTTAAAAGAGTTTGATTTTCATACTGAAAAATCATTTTTAGAAGCTCATACGTTACTGATGAAAGGACTTATTGCAGAGCCGGGGTCTTACCGAAAACAACCTGTGGGAATTGCCAAAGGAACAAATTTGGAACATATGGCACCCCCCCATGAAAATGTACCGTTCCTGATGAAAGATCTTTTTAACTACTTAAAAGATCCAAAGGAACTCACACTAATAAAAAGCTGTGTGTTTCATTATGAATTAGAGTTCATACACCCTTTTATTGATGGAAATGGAAGAATGGGCAGGCTATGGCAAACACTTATTTTAATGGATGAATTTCCCCTATTTGAATTTATACCATTGGAAACCCTAATCAGTCAAAATCAAGAAGAATATTATCGCCGTCTTGGGCAGAGTGATAAAATGGGTGAATCCACGCCTTTTCTGGAGTTCATGTTGAACATTATTGACCTGTCGCTCACAGATTTATTAGGCCATTCGGAAAAAACCATGAATCAAAGAGATCGGTTGGAATACTTCATTTCAAAATCCAAAAGCCCATTTACCAGAAAAGACTACCTCCTTACATTTAAGAATATATCCTCAGCGACAGCTTCAAGAGATCTAGCAAAGGGAGCAGAATTAAAACTCATTAAAAAACATGGAACAAAAAATAAAACGTACTACACCATAGACAAATACTAATACTGGGCACACCAAAAGCTATAATTCATTAGTAGTTTCTCGCAACCACTCCCCAATTCCTTTTAGTGCCTCCACCACGCTTTGCACTTCCCTACGGGAAAAGGTGTCTTCTTCCAAATAGAACAGCATCACCACGCCGAGGTCCAAAATTTTGGCCAGTTCTTCCGGTGAGCCATAGCTGTCTGTGATACATGTTTTCAATCTATCTTCCTTTTGTGCCATGCACCAAAAGTAAATGAGCTCTTGGGATTAAGCGTCATAACAAATTATGACACTATTCATTTTTAGCTTACCTTTTGTGACCTAAACCACACCACTATGAAAAACCTTGCCCTCCACATTATAGCCACAATACTACTGTTTGGCTGTGGCAATAAAACCCAAGAACCAACAAAAGAAGAAGCTGTGGAAAAAACTGAAGTAATGACCGAAACGGTTACCAAACCCCTATTGCGACACGTTGTACTATTCAAATTTAAGGACACCTCCACCGAAGAAGATGTTGCCCAAGTGCAAGAGGCGTTCAATGGACTGCCATCCAAAATTTCAGAGATCAAAGGCTACGAATGGGGCCTGAACAACAGCCCAGAAAATTTAAACAAGGGCCTTACACATTGCTATTTCCTCACCTTTACCAGTGAAGCGGATAGGGATGCCTACCTCATTCACCCAGACCACAAAGCGTTTGGAGAGGTGGTTGGTCCGCATGTAGACGATGTGCTCGTGGTAGACTACTGGACCAACTAAAAATGTTTAATCTTATTTCCCATGAAAGCCACTCCAGAACATCATCAGCGAATTGCAAATATGACCTTTGCTTCGGTTTACCCCCATTATGTAACAAAAGTGGAAAAGAAAGGTCGTAGCAAAGCAGAATTACACCAAGTAATTACATGGTTGACGGGTTTTACCGAAAAGAACATCCAAAGTTTGATAGATGAGAACGTCACCTTTGAAGTTTTCTTTGAAAAGGCAAAACTGCATCCCAATGCCCATCTTATCAAAGGAGTGATATGCGGCTATCGCATCGAAGAAATCGATAATCCATTGACCCAACAAGTGCGTTATTTGGACAAATTGGTAGATGAATTGGCCAAAGGCCGAAAAATGGAAAAAATCTTACGGTCTTAGCCAAAACCTTTCCACTGTAACATATCCCATCTGAATCGGTCTTTGACTAAAACACCTTCCATGATCAAAAAAATCCGATTTTCACTGATAATAGCACTTGTTTTTGCTAGCTGTAATCCAAAAACCCAGCAACCCGAAGCCCAACGTTCCCAGAACACCAAACAAGCCTTGCTCATTGGCACCTTTCATTACCACAACCCCGGTGCGGATGTGGCCCAAACCAAGAGTTTTGACATTTTAAACGAAAGTGCCCAGGCCGAATTGGAACAGATTTCAGAAAAGATAAAGGCCTACCAACCAGACCAAGTTTTTGTGGAATGGCCTTATGACGAGCAACAGGAATTGGATTCGCTTTACCAACTCTATCTAAACGATACTTATTTCACCAATGACAGCCTTTCGGATTTTTACGCAAAAAATGAAATTTTCCAGTTGGCATTTCGAGTGGCCAAAAAAGTAGGGTTAAAATCGGTGCAAGCTGTGGATTATCAACATACTGATTTTCCCTTTGACAGCTTGATGACCGTCATTGAGAATTCAAAACAAGACCATTTGCAGTCGCAGATAGAAGAAACCATCACTTATTTTACGGAAGGATTCAACAGTAAAATAAAACAAGGAAGTACATTGATGGATCTTACTTATTATCTCAATTCAGAAGAGTTACGAAAAAGAAGCAATGAATTTCATACCCAAGTCCCCTTAAAAACTGGGGGCAAAGATAATTTTGTGGGAGCTCATCTTACCGCTGAATGGTACAGACGAAATCTTTTTATGTGGTCATTGGTGGAAAAAAGCATGACCAACCAAGATGAACGAATTATGCTGCTCCTTGGAGCTAGTCATATTGCCCTTATTAAGGATTTTATAGACCAAAACCCTAATTGGAATACCGTAGAACTCCAAGAAGTGATGGGCCAGTAGCCCACAAATGTTCATTTACGTTAAACAAGCATAACGATTGCGTTAAATGGAACCGCTGTTATTTCCGTATCTTTAAGGAAGTAAAAATTTGCCATGATCCTTACCGATTCCCTTTTGGATTTCTTTTTGGAAACCCGAAAACATTCCGAAACTATTTGCGAACCCTTGGAAATTGAAGACTATGTGGTACAGCCCATTGTGGATGTGAGTCCACCCAAATGGCATTTAGGACACACCACTTGGTTTTTTGAGGAATTTATCCTAAAACCGCATGCGAAGGGTTACCAAGAGTTCAATGCCGATTTCTCGTTTGTATTCAACAGTTATTATGAGACCGTAGGGAAGCGAATGGTTCGTTCAGATCGTGGAAATCTATCAAGACCTTCGGTGAAAAAGGTGTATGAATATCGAAATTATGTCACCCAGGCCATCAAGGACTTCTTTTCGGAGCCGCGGGGCAAAGAACTCCAAGATGTTTTGGAAATCGGCATACACCATGAAAAGCAACATCAAGAGCTATTGCTCACAGACATCAAATATATTTTAGGCAATAACCCACTGTTGCCTGCTTATTCCAATGCGTTTGAGGACCATCCGAAAGAGACCCACCAACAGGATTGGGTCACCGTGGAAGAAGGGGTTTATGAAATTGGACACGCAACCCATGATTTTTGCTACGACAATGAATTGGGAAGACATAAAGTCTATTTACAACCGTATGAAATATCAAACAAACTCGTCACCAATGGCGATTTTATAGAATTTATTGAGGCTGGTGGGTATCAACGTTTTGATATTTGGCATGCGGAAGGTTGGGATTGGGTGAATCAAAACCACATTTCTGCCCCACTATACTGGCACCAAATTGAAGGCCAATGGTGGCATTATACCGCAAAAGGACTTCAAAAGGTGGATTTAGAGACTCCGGTGACCCACATTTCATACTATGAGGCCTTTGCCTATGCCCAATGGAAAGGGCTTCGATTACCCACGGAATTTGAATGGGAGGCAGCACAAGCTTACTTTCCCTGGGGCAAGCGTTGGGAATGGACAGAAAGTGCTTATCTGCCCTACCCCAACTATACAAAACCCGATGGTGCCCTCGGCGAGTACAACGGTAAATTCATGGTCAGTCAAAAAGTGTTGCGCGGGGATTCGGTGGCCACATCCGCAAAGCATACGCGACCTACATACCGTAATTTTTTCCATCCGCAGCTACGCTGGCAGTTTACTGGTTTAAGGTTAGCCAAATAATCCCGACTTAACTGTTATGCCACAAAAAACCACAACCACATTTGCCACTGCATTTGAGCGTGAAGTCCATGAAGGGCTTACCGCCTTTCCAAAATATCTCTCCTCCAAATATTTTTATGACGAGGTGGGTGATAAGCTTTTTCAGGACATCATGGCCATGCCGGAATATTATCTTACCGATTGCGAGTTCAACATTCTGCAAACGAACAAAACAGCCATTGTTGACCTTTTTGCATCGGATGGAGAACCCTTTAGCCTGTTTGAATTGGGAGCAGGTGACGGTAAAAAAACCAAAGTTTTAATTCGTCATTTGGTGGAAAGAAACATCCGGTTTGATTATCGGCCCATCGACATCAGTCAGAATGCGCTAGATCAGCTGGAAACAGCATTGCACAAAGAGCTTCCCGAGGTGGACATCAACCCATTGCAAGGCACCTATTTTGATACGCTCCGCGATATTGGGGAAAGCAACGGGCGACGAAAGGTGATTTTGTTCTTGGGCTCCAACATTGGCAATCTCTTGCATCCGCAGGCGGTGGAATTTCTCAAAAATATGCGGAAGGTCATCAATAAAAACGACCTTATCTTTATGGGTTTTGATCAAAAAAAGAATCCACAAACCATTTTGGATGCCTACAACGATAAAGCGGGAATCACTGAAGCCTTCAACAAAAACATTTTGGCGCGCATCAACAAAGAAATGGGAGGCGATTTTAATCTTGACAATTTTTTGCATTGGGAGGTCTACGATCCACAGACTGGAACAGCAAAAAGTTATTTAGTGTCCAAAGTAGAACAAGTGGCCTATATAGAACGTCTGGATTTGGAAGTCCCTTTTAAACGATGGGAGACCATCCATACCGAAATTTCACAAAAATATGATGATGCCGTGGTACAATGGTTGGCCGGAGAGGCCGGGCTAGAGATAGCCACCTCTTTTTCGGACGAAGAGGAAAGCTACAAGGATTACGTTTTCACCAAATGAAACAAAAACCGCCATTGAAGTTGGGGAGCTCCAATGACGATTCTATAGGTTATACTTCCAGAACAGCGTTCTCAGTTCCAGCGTACTCGTTCCATTGAAAACGATCTGCCTCCTCATCGTTGGTATAGGAACCATCAATGATGTACCTAAACTCGTACGAATTCTCTTTTGGAAGTTCAAATGTTCCTTTGAAAGTTCCATTCTTCAACTTCTTCAAAGTGCTACCTTTTGGGTTCCAATTGTTAAAATCACCCACTACAGCAACTTTGTCAGCCTCTTCTGCAGGAACAGTGAATGTTACCTTGCAAACAGGCTTGCTTTTTAGGTATTGCTTCTTAATTGCCATGGTACTAAAAATTTAATTCCGGTACAAAGCAATACATAAAACTGCTTATTTACAATTCGTTACCTTCGATTTATCAAATTGATAAAATGCCCCTAACCTTTGGGTTACTTTTGTCAATTTACTTCTCTGTTTTTTATCAATTATCTTTTTGACAACCAACGTTTTAAAAGTGTTGTAATGACATCGATTTCTTCAACGGTATTGTAAAAATGAAAGCTTAGACGCACACCTCCCCCTCGGGGTGATGCGATTACATTTTCTTCCGTTAACTTGTTGAACAATTTCTCGTCTCCCTTTATATTGAAAATGGTACTATGTTGCTCCCGGTCCAATATGCTTTGGTCCAAAAGTCCCAGTTCTCCGAGTGCTGTTTTAGCTTTGTTGGACAGTTTTTGCAAATGCGCCTGAATATCTTCCTGACCTATTTCATCCAAAAAATTGAGCGCGAATTCAAGGCTGCCAAAGTTGAAGGAATCCAAATGACCCGGCTCCAAATACTTACAAAAGGAAATGATGTTTCGTTTGGACTGATCATTGTCCACAGAACCGTTACCAATGCCTTTCAGTTTAAATTGGTCCATAACGGCATCCTTCACCAAGTAAAATCCGTTGCCGTAACCTCCCAACAACCATTTATAGGCACTGGCCCCCATTATATCAAACCCAGATTTTTCAAAGTTGAAGGGCTCCGTACCACAGAATTGGGTACCATCACCAATGATCAATAGGTTAGGAAAGTCCTTCTTCAATTTTTTAATAAAATCAAGGTTTACTTTTACCCCATTCACCCATTGCACCACACTCAACGCCAACACATCAATATCTCCGGTTTTCACCTTTGCATGGATGTTTTCTTCCATGTGTGCATCAATATCCGCATACTCCCTCTTAAAATTTCGAGTCTCGAAGGGCCAGTTCACCGAAGGGTAATCGTTTTGGAGCAATAGGACTTTTTTATCGGCAGAGAGTCCTTCAAGCAGCAAATTCAGCCCCAAACTAAAATTGGGCACCAAAGCCACGTTCTCGGGTTTGCAATGAAAAAACTTCCCTATGGTTTTCTTGATTATGGGCATGTGGGCAAAGCTTTTGGCCTTCATCTCACTTCCCCCAATGAGAAAATCAAGGTCATGCCCTTGTCGCCATTCCATAAGGTCTTCGCTTAAAAGACCAGCAGAAGCCGTATTGGCATAAATACATTGGTTTAGAACGGGAAACTTTTTTCTTAGGTTCTGCATTGCTGAGTATTTGGATACAATTCAATTATCTTTGTTGATAAAGATAGCCATTCCATGTTGTCCTTTGGTAAAAAGAAAAAGACAGAAATAAACGTTGAACAGCACGAGCTTCTGGAGAGAGCACAAAAGCGAATAAAACAGAAGAAACGCTTGTTCTCCCATGTGGTCCTATTTTTGATCGGGAGCTTGTTTTTGCTCTTGGCCAACAAGATTTTGAAGTACGGAGAAGCGTATGATTGGTCCATTTGGGTGATTATTTTCTGGACTTTTTTATTGACCTTGCATACATTCAATGTTTTTGTAACCCATAAGTTCATGGGCAAGGATTGGGAGCGACGGCAACGAGAACGTTTGGTGGAACAACAGAAAAAGCGAATTGCTGAAATTCAAAAGGAAATTGAAACTGACTTTCCGTTGTCCAAAATCAATAAAAAAAAAGATTCGTGAAGCGACTGATCATTATAGCCGCTGCTTCGGAAAACAATGCATTGGGCAAGGACAACGACTTGGTTTGGCACCTTCCTGATGATTTTAAGCGTTTTAAAACCCTTACTTCTGGCCATAAAATAATTATGGGCCGGAAAACCCTGGAAAGCTTTCCCAAGCCATTGCCAAATAGGGAGCATATTGTCATTACCCGAGATAAAAAATACACGCCCAAATTCCAGAGTACGGTGGTACATTCCATTGAAGCTGCCATTGATTTGGTGGGTAATAATGAAACTGCCTTTATTATTGGCGGCGGTGAAATCTACAAACAGGCCATGCCTTTGGCCACCGATATGGAACTCACACGGGTACATGGTATTTTTGAAGCAGATACCTTTTTTCCCGAAATCAATCCAAATAATTGGAAGTTGCTCAAAGAGGAGCATCACCCAAAGGATGACCGACACAAGTACAGCTTCACCTATCTCACCTATACAAAAAAGTAAAGTTTAGAAATCCAGATATGCTATATGGGCATCGGAATCTTCAACCAAGTTCCTGAGCACTTCAATTCCCTTGTTGGAGTAAAAAATAGCTTTTCCCTTATGATTTGTAGCATTCAACAGATTGTTTTTTTCAAGGATTGCTTTGGTCTGCCGGGCAACGGCTTCCCCTGAATCAATTAGGGTAATGTGCGCGGGCAGAATGTCCTTCAGCAATGGAATGAGATAAGGATAATGGGTACAGCCTAGAACCAAACAATCTATGTTTTGGTCCAACATGGGCCGTAAAAAAGAGAGTAACAATCCCCGTGTCACAACAGAGTTGGTTTGCCCCGTTTCTATCAGTTCCACTAAGCCTTTGCCCTCCTGTTCAACTACGGTTATGCCTTCTGCGAAGAGTTTTGAGGTATTGTGGAACAGACTACTGGAAAGTGTCCCCTTTGTTGCCAACACCCCCACTTTTTTGGTTTTGGTGTGAAGGGCCGCAGGTTTAATTGCGGGTTCAATCCCAATAAAGGGAATGTTGTAATTGACTCGGAGATAATCAATGGCATTGGTGGTGGCGGTATTGCAGGCCACTACGATAAGTTTGCAGTTCTGTTCCAATAAAAATTCGGTGTTCTTTATGCTAAGTTGAAGGATTTCCTCTTTGGATTTTTCACCGTAGGGAGCATTGGCACTGTCCGCCAGATAGATGGTATCTTCATGGGGCAACATTTTTTTTATTTCCTTCCAGATGGAAGTGCCCCCAACTCCAGAATCGAAAATGCCAATGGGTCTGTGCATATCCAAAAATAGATACTTAAAATTTTATGGAACAAAAAAACCGCTTTCTCTTTTTGGAAAAAGCGGTCTGTATTCTTGTAAAATATTGTTCTTAGAAGCCCAATTCCTGCTTAACAGCTGGCAATAGGTCTTTTCCTTTGGCCACAATCAAGCTTAATCCTGGGCTTGCATCGATAACGTAATCGAACCCTTGGGCTGCAGCTACTTTTTCGATGGCATTTTTTGCCTTTTCAGAGATGGGTGCGAACAATTCTTGTTGCTTCTTCTGCAGTTCTTGCATGGCAGCTTGCTCTGCTTCCTGAATATTTTGTTCAAAACCTTGAAGCTCTTGGGCACGTTGCTCGTTTTCCTCATTGGTTTTAGAGGAAGCTTCATTTTGGTACTGGGTCAATTTGTTTTGAAGCTCCTTCATTGAGCTTTGTATATCCGCTCTATAGGTTTCCTGTAATTTCTTCAACTCGCCCTGCGCGGCCTTCATTTCCGGCATTTCAGACAATAACTGCTGTACATTCACGTGCGCAACCTTGCTCTGTGCATTTACAAAACCCGTAGCCGCCACAAACAATACAAGGGCCACAGCGATTCTTTTTACATTTTTCATGATTCTAAGTTACTATTTTGATGTTAAATTTAGTACTCCACTATTTACTGTTGTATGGAATCCTTTTGTTGTTCTAGCGCATTTTCACGCTCTTCCAATCTGGCTTTGCGTTTGGCCTCGCGCTCTTCCAATAATTTTTTTCTTCGTTCCTCGTAGGCTTTCTTTCGTTCTTCCCTTAGCCTTAATTGTTCTGCTCTTCTGTCTTCCACAGCTTTGGCGTTTGCCTCTTGTATGGAATCTGTTCTTTCTTGTCTGTCTCTTAGTGCGTCACTGATTTCATCCTCACCTTCTTCCTCTTCTATGAACTGCTCCAAACGGTTACGCTCTTCTTGTTTTCGATTGGATGCGCTTATTTTTCGTGTACGTCCTATCTCCCTTAATACCAAGTCACTGATATCGTGCCTTTTTTCGGAGTACAACATTACAACATCTGCCGATTTATCAAAAATAAAATCGTATCTTTTATTGCCTCCAATTTTTTGGACTTCGTTGAATACTTGGTCTTGAATGGGCTGAATCAACAGCTGTTTCTGCAGCACCAAATCACCTTTTGGTCCAAAGCGATCTTGCTGGTAGTCCAACATTTCCTTCTCCAATATCTGAATCTCCTCTTCACGCTCCGTGATCAGTTCATCAGTCAGCAGCACTTTTTCCGCCATTAGATCTTTTTTCATCTGCTCAATGACGCTTTGTTTCAACTCAATCTCCTTCTTCCACTTTTGTGCCTTAGCTTCCAACTGTTCAGTGGCATCTCTATACTCCTCTACATTTTCAAGAATATATTCCATATCCACGTACCCTATGCGTACACCCCGTTGGGAAAAGCCATAAAAAGATGTCATCAAAACAAGTAATGACAAAAGAACTTTGGTATTCATCTTATCCGCTTTTTACATAGAAAATATCGTGCCAAAATAACTAATTAATTTAAAATGAGCTATTTATAAACTACACGATTCTTATTTTCCTTTGATTAAAACTGCTGCCCGATGATGAAGTGCGTTTGCCAGCCACTTGGCCCTACTGATGCAGGTTGTGCGTCGCTATCGAAGCCGTACCCAAAATCAATTCCCAAGAGACCGAATGCCGGCATAAAAATACGTAGCCCCACTCCGGCAGATCTTTTTAATTCAAACGGATTAAACTCACTAAAATTGTTGAACGCGTTCCCTGCTTCCAAAAATGACAGTGCATAAATGGATGCTGATGGCTTCAGGGTGAGCGGATAACGCAACTCCAATGAGAATTTATTGTATATGGTTCCTCCATCCCTTTCAGCGTTTCCGGTAATCGGGTTGGTACTGAACGGCGTTAGCGAACTGTTTTCATATCCCCTTAGCTGAATCACATCCCTACCATCCAAGGTAAAGTTTCCAAGACCATCACCTCCCACGAAGAAACGCTCAAAGGGAACATTACCAATATCATTGTTATAGGCACCAAGGAAACCAAACTCTGCGTTGGTTCGCAGCACCAATTTGTCCACCAAATTTGTATACCAATCTCCCTTAAACTTGACTTTATAAAACTCCAATAACTTAAAACGCTCTTCTTCAAATTGTTCCAAATTATCGCTCAACCGCGCAAACTCCAACTGTTCATCAATGTCTGTAGGGTTGGGCCCAATTTCCAAAAGTCTTTCGGTAGTTGTTCTAATATCTTCCTTAAGTTGCTTGTAATCCTTTGAACTAAATAGGGAATACGGTGGGGTAAACTTAGCTGTAATCTCGAAGTTTGACCCGGACATGGGAAATATTCTATTCGGGCCTTGGGAACTCCTTGATATACCAAAGGTATAGCTCAACGAATTGGAGCTACCGTTACCAAAATTGAACAATCCATTGTTAAAATCATTAAAATCATATAACTGGTAGCTCAACGAGTGGGATACCGTAAAAAAGTCATCTGGCCAGGTCACCCGTTTCGCCAGACCAGCGGAAACCCCGGTAATGGAGAACCCTCTACTCTTATCCACATCAATCCTTCCTCTGCTGGTAAAATCAGTGGCAAACTGTTGGGTCCTGGACAACGACAGATTGAAACGCACCGGTTTTTTACCCCCCAACCATGGTTCGGCAAAATTAAGACTGTACACGCGGAAGGTTCTACTGGCCTGCAAACGTAAGGCAAACGTTTGACCATCACCCATGGGCACCGGTTTGTACGCCTCGCCATTAAAAATATTTTTTAAGGAGAAATTACTGAACGAAAGTCCCAATGTTCCTATGAAGCCACCGCCACCAAATCCACCTTGTAGTTCTATTTGACTGGAACCTGCTTCCACCAAGCTATAATTAACATCCACAGTTCCTTCATTGGGGTTTGGGTTTTGGATATCTGGTTTTATCTGCTCAGCATCAAAGAACCCTAACTGTCCCAATTCACGGATACTCCTTACCAAATCATCCTTGCTATATTTTTGACCTGGTCTTGTACGCAACTCCCTAAAAATTACATGGTCATTGGTCTTGTCGTTTCCGGTAACGGTTACGTGGTCCAAGAAAGTCTCTTTTCCTTCTATGATCCGAATTTCAAAATCGATGGTATCGTTTACGGCAGATACTTCTACCGGGTTGATACTGGAAAATAGATAACCATTGTTTTGGTAAAGGTTGGTCAAATCATTGGCATCTGGTTTAGAATCATCGGCTATCCGTTCCTTGAGCAACACCCCGTTATAGGTTTGTCCTTTTCTAATCCCTAGAACCTGGCTCAATTGTCGATCTGTATAAACCGTATTCCCCACAAAATTGATGTCCCCGAAGTAGTATTTGTCCCCTTCTTCGACCTTAATCTTTAGGTCGATGTTCTTTTCATTAACCTTGATAAAGGTATCAGAAAGCACCCTTGCATCCCTATATCCTCTCTCGGCATAGGTGTCCACCAAATTGGAAAGGTCTTCCTCATAATCTTCCTGAATGTATTTGGATTTCTTCCAAAAACGATAGAATTTCTTCTTTTTGGTATTCTTTAATGATTTTCTGAGACGCTTGTTGGAGAGTTTTTCGTTACCCTCAAAAGTGATGCTCCTGATTTTTACCTTATCGCCTTTGTTGACATTGATCACCATGTTCTCGGTATTGGTGGCCGAGGTATCCGGTGCAGTGGCAATATTTACTTTGGCATTGAGATATCCTTGTTTTTTATATTTGTTTTGAAGGTAGTTTTTGGTGTTGGCGATTAAACTTTCAGTAATTTTCTTTCCTTTTTTAAGGTCGGTATCGTTGATGATATCCTCTACCTTACGTTTTTTAACGCCATATACGGTTACATTGGCCAAGGTAGGACGTTCGGTGATGTTCAATTCCAAGAAAATCTTGTCATCCTCAATATCGGTGTAGTACATCTCCACATTGCTGAACAACTCTAAGCTCCACAACTTTTTGATCACTGCACTGATCTCGTCCCCGGGAACCGTAATAGGTTGTCCTACACGCAGACCCGTATAGGTCTTGACCGTCTGCTCATTATAGCTTTGAAGACCGGTGACCGTGAGCCCTCCCAAAATATATTGCTTTCCGTCCTCAAAGGGGATGTCCTGAGCAAAGCCCTGTGCGGAGAAAAGTAATAAGGGGAGAAGTAATTTCAGGTATGGTGTTATGCAGTTTTTTATACCTTTAATTGAGTTGTTCGCTAGTTTTTCCAAATCGTCGTTCTCTATTTTGGTAACTTAATATTGCCTCTACCAAATGATGCTCTCTAAAATCAGGCCAAAATACATCAATAAAATATAATTCGGCATATGCAATCTGCCACAATAAAAAATTGCTTATCCTATGTTCACCGCTGGTGCGGATAAGCAAGTCTACATCTGGCAAAAAATGCGTGTAAAGATGTGTATTTATAACGGCTTCATCAATATTTTCCGGTGAAATTATATTATTTTTAACTTTGGCACTTATCTCTTTTACAGCGCTTTTTATCTCATCCCTAGAGCCATAGCTAAGGGCCAGCGTAAGGATCATTCCTGTGTTTTCTGATGTTTTTGATATGACTTCGGAAAGTTCTTTTTGGGCCTTTTGGGGCAAAGAGTCAATCTTGCCAATGGCTTTTAGTTTGATGTTGTTCTTGTTGAGGGTTTCCAATTCCTTGCGCAATGAGGCCACTAAAAGCTTCATCAAGGTCTGCACTTCCACTTTGGGACGGTTCCAGTTTTCTGTGGAAAAAGCGTAGAGAGTTAGGCACTCTATTTGCAGTTTGGCACAGTTTTCAACCGTGTTTCTCACTGCTTCCACTCCATTTTCATGCCCAAAGACACGAAGTTTACCGCGTTGTTTGGCCCATCTCCCATTTCCATCCATAATGATGGCAATGTGTTTTGGCAATCTCTCTTTGTTGACCTCGTCTAGCGTATGCATTTTATTGAAAACAATCCTGGCAGGGCTTTCTTCCAAAGGTGTACGTGAGTGTAAAACCCGTGAAAACATACCAGTCATCGCTCAATATATTGCCGAATCTAAATTGCTCAAAATTGGAACCTTCGGGGTTACTTGCGTCCAAATTGTCCGTAAACGTATACCGGGCTCCAATTTCGGCGCCAAGAATCAGGAATTGATTTAACCGATACTTTGCCCCAACCGTCATTGGAATTGCAAAACTACCTTCTTTTTGGTTAATATCCTGCACTTGAAGGGCATCAAAATACATAAAATCATACCTGAAATAAGTAAAACCCGTGTAAAGATAGGGTGTAAAGGCCGGTCCGAGCTTATGAAGATTGTACTCAACAAAGTTAAATTCCAACCCTAAGGAAGCTTCCAAAATGGAATTGTCCACAATATAACCGCGTTGTTGGCGGGATTGCATGTGCGATTTTGTATCATCTGCGGTAACATCACCATATAAAACACTGGCACGCCAAGCGTACCTTTTGCTTTTGTTCCATTTAAAAATACCGCCAAATGCAGGCCCGGACGGCAAGATATGATTGGTCCTTCCCACATCCCCTATCATGTTGGCCCCACCCGCAAAGACTCCAATTTCATAGGTCTGCGCACTGACCTTGAACATACAGCACAAAAAAATAGCCAAAACTATTCGCATACTATCCAAAAAATTTCACGTATTAAGAGTAAAGGAAGGTCAATAAGTATACTGTTATGATGGTTCTCCTTTGTTAAACAGTTTTTAGTCCCATTTATTGTTTTTGACATGTTCAATTCCTGCGATCTTCCCCCCAAAGCAATTTGTTGCGAAGTGTTTTCCAAAAACTTTCTGATTTGTACTCTATCATTTTGATGGTAAAATTGGACTTTTTTATCTTGATTTCCTTGCCATTAGGTATATCTGCAATCCTGGAATCCAAAGAGACCAAATGGGTCTGTTCCCTTCCGGAAACCCGTAACCGTATTTCGGTATCGTCGGAAATGACCAGAGGCCGGGCATTTAAATTATGTGGCGCAATGGGGGTTAGAACCAACGCTTTTGCCGATGGAGCGATCACCGGACCGTTACAGCTCAATGAATATCCTGTGGAGCCTGTTGGGGTTGAGACAATAAGACCATCAGACCAATACGATGTAAGGTATTCATCGTTCAAATACGTTTCCACTGTGATCATGGAGGTGGTGTCCTTACGACTGACCGTAACCTCGTTCAACGCAAAATTAAGTCCATTGAATTCATCCAAATCCGAATTGAGCTCCACCTCAACCAAGGTCCGTTCTTCAACCGAATAGTGCCCGGCCACAAACTCGGTGACCAGTTTACGAACGCTTTCTTTTTTAAAAGTCGACAAAAACCCCAGTCGGCCCGTATTTACACCAACAATGGGAATTCCATAGTCCTTTATATAGGTTACCGCACGCAACATGGTACCGTCACCTCCAAAACTCACGAACATATCAAAGGTGGAATCCAATCCTTTGAATTGGGAAAACGTACCTCTAAAAAGTTCTTTGGAAAAACCGGAAACCAGTTGAAGAAATTTTTCTTCGATATACACCTCTGAGCTTATCTTTTGGAGTTCATCCAAAAGTTCCAGCATACAGGTTCTGTCCTCGTCCTGAAAAGTTTGACCGTAAATAGCAACCTTCATGTTACACGTTAAGGTATTTTTCCAAATAATCTGACCGCTGTTTTAAATCTTCCAAAAACTGGTCGTCACTATTTCCAAAGACAATGGTGTAGTTGTATCGTCTAAAGGTCTGGGCCACCTCATTTAAGTTTTGGCCGCCGATTTTTAGGGTAATCTCAACAATGTCATTCTCCGAATTGGTTATAAAAGCTCCCAATAAACGGGCGTTGTTGCTTTCCACGATTTGGGCAATTTCACTGAAAGAATAATCTTTTATTCCAACCGAAACTACAAGAATGCCGCCCGGTTCCTTAAAAAAAGGAGTGTCTATGAACACGCTCACGATATCCTCTAAATCATAGTAACCCGTAATTATCTGGTTCTGGTCCAAAATGGGCAAGATATTAGCCTCATTTCGGGAGAACATTTCAAGCACGTCCAACCAAGAGGTTTCCTTGGTCACAAAAAAGTTTTCCAACTCATACCTGAATTCCTCAATCTTCTTGTCGGGTTCAAAGCAGGCCAAGTCATTTTCGGACAATAATCCCAAATAGGTGCCATTTTCTGTAATGGCCACATGGGAATAGGTGGTCTCCTCAAAAAATTGAATGGCGTCCTTCAAAGTTTCCGAAACCTCATAAATGGGAACGGTAGTTATAATTTGGTTCTGAATCTGCATAGAATCTCTATTAGGTGCAAAATACTAATTTTAAATCGCAAAAGGCATGCCTAATTCTTATTTTTGCCAATCTAAAAAAGAACTCCATGACAAAGTTAAGTGTCAACATAAATAAACTGGCAACTTTACGAAATTCAAGGGGCGGCAACGTTCCCAATCTTATAACTTCGGCCCAAGACATTGAGTCTTTTGGGGCACAGGGCATTACCATTCATCCAAGGCCGGATGAACGCCACATTCGTTACCAAGATGCCCGTGATTTGAAAAAAGTGGTCACCACCGAATTCAATATTGAAGGCAATCCCATCCCCAATTTTATTGATTTGGTGCTGGAAGTTAAGCCCACACAGGTGACCTTGGTACCCGATGCCGAGGACGCCATCACCTCAAATGCTGGTTGGGACACCATCAAACACAAGGATTTTTTAGTAGATGTGATAAAAACCTTCAAAGCGAGTGGCATTCGCACTTCCATTTTTGTGGACCCCAATGTTGATATGGTAAAGGGTGCTGCCGAAACGGGCACAGATCGCATTGAACTTTACACAGAAAGTTTTGCCCACTTGTACGACCAAGGTAAAAAAGAAGAAAGTATTCTGCCTTTTATCGATGCTGCCAAGATGGCGCATGAGTTGGGCTTGGGCATTAATGCAGGACACGACCTCAGTTTGGACAACATTAAGTTTTTCAAAGAAAACATTCCCCATTTGTTGGAAGTTTCCATAGGTCATGCCCTCATCTGCGAATCCATTTACTTGGGGATAGAAAACGTCGTCAACATGTACTTGAACAAATTGAAATAATGGAGGTTTTACATTCGAAAATAGAGGGAGAAGGAAAGCCATTTATCATCTTACATGGTTTTTTGGGCATGTCGGACAATTGGAAGACTTTGGGAACCCAATATGCAGAGAATGGGTTTGAAGTGCATCTGGTAGACCAACGTAACCACGGTAAAAGTTTTCATTCCGATGATTTTAATTATGACCTATTAAGTGATGATGTCATCAATTATATGGACCATCACAACATAGATTCCGCATTTGTATTGGGCCATTCCATGGGCGGAAAAACAGCTATGCAATTGGCCACTTCGCATCCAGACAGGGTCACCAAATTAATCGTGGCTGATATTGCCCCAAAATATTACCCGCCGCACCATGAATTCATATTCAATGGCCTTGCCCATTTGGATTTTGACATGATATCAGACCGCAGGGAGGCTGATGAAGAACTGGCAAAACACATAAAAGATAGAGGGGTTCGTCAATTTTTGCTCAAAAACCTGTATTGGGTTGAAAAAGAAAAACTGGGATTCCGCTTCAATTATAAGGTACTCAAAGAGCGAATGGAGGAGATTGGCGAAAACATTTTTCCCAATGCGGTTTATGAGGGTCCTGCCCTATTCGTTCGTGGTGACCGTTCCGAATATATACAGTCCAATGACTTTCCTGAAATCAAACGGCATTTCCCTAAAGCCCAAATTGAAACCATTGATAAAGCTGGACATTGGCTACATGCAGAAAACCCCAAACAGTTTTTTAAAAAGACCTTCACCTTTCTAAATTCATAAAATTTACCCCATTTTATTATGCATGCATAATTTTTTTGCCTATTTTATTGTCTGAATAACAAATTTGACCTAGTTTTGGTTAACCCCGTTTTAACCATAAGTTTAACATAAACTAACTCAAATAGATTTTGGATATGAAAAAGTTGTATGCCTTACTTCCCTTTTTAGGCCTATTCTTGATTGCATGTGAAGAAGATACTACCCCCATTGACAACACACCAGACCCTGTAGAATACACTGCTGGAACAGCGGATTTTTCAAATTACGTTGCCGTAGGGAACTCCCTTACGGCCGGTTTTTCGGACAACGCGCTTTTTAGAGCGGGCCAAGAAGCCTCTTTTCCCAACATGCTTGCGGCCAATTTTGCCCTAGTGGGAGGAGGTTCTTTTGAAATTCCCTATATGGCGGACAACCTAGGAGGTGCCACTATTGGTGGCGAAACAGATGCCAATATGGACGGCTCGCCAGATATCGGCAACCGACTGATTTTGACCTTTGCAGCAAGCGGTCCGGCGCCTACCCCAGTTTCTGGGCAGGGAAGCACTGAGATAACCAATAAACTTTCTGGGTCCTTCAACAATATGGGAGTTCCCGGTTCTAAAAGTTATGAGCTTCTTGCGCCTGGTTACGGTAGCTTGGCCGGCTTGGCCGTTGGTGCCGCAAACCCCTATTTTGTACGATTTTCATCAGGGGAAAGTGCAACGGTAGTTGGAGATGCGGTGGCTCAAAATCCATCGTTTTTCACCCTATGGACCGGAGCAAACGATGTACTTCTTTATACCACTGGAGGCGGTACTGGGATGGACCAAACTGGAAACTTAGACCCCAGCACCTATTCCCGAAACGATTTAACCGACCCCAATGTTTTTGCAGGCACATTGGATGCCATCCTTCAAGCCATGACGGCCAATGGTGCAGATGGTGTTATCGCCAATTTGCCCAATGTAACGGATATTCCCTATTTCACCACGGTACCGCATAATCCTGTTCCTTTGGATGGCGCTACAGCTGAATTACTTAATGGTGCTTATGGCGCCTATAATGCAGGGTTGGCCCAATTACAAGGACTGGGTGCCATTACAGAAGATGAATTGGCTCAACGAACCATCAGCTTTTCTGCAGGTGAAGGAAATGCTGTGGTCATCATTGATGAAGACCTTACGGATTTAACAGGGTTCAATCCCGCTTTAATCAATATGCGGCAAGCAACTGAAGAAGATTTAATGGTATTGACCTCAAGAACGTTTATCGGTACTTTGGCCAATCCAGCCGACCCTACTTCGATCAATGGCGTTGCCATCCCACTTGCAGACCAATGGGTGTTGACTCCCGCAGAGCAAGAACTTGTAGAAAACGCGTTGGCCGCCTATAACCAGACCATTGCAGCTTTGGCTACCGCTTACGATTTGGCCTTTGTTGACGCCAATGCCCTATTGACTGAATTAAGAACCAGTGGTTTTCAACAATCAGATGGAAGTATTGTCACTGCAACCTTTGCAACAGGAGGCGGATTCTCTCTTGATGGGGTCCACCCTTCTCCAAGAGGTTATGCCATTCTTGCCAATGCTTTCATAGAAGCCATTAATGCTAAATACGGTTCCAATTTGCCCGGGGTAAACCCCTTGGATTATACGGGACTATACATTAACTAAACAACGTTTTATTTCATTATCTTGAAGGCACCGTTTAATCGGTGCCTTTTTTGATTCAAACAACCTTAAAACATAAATTCATGAAACTGATTTTGAGACTTTTATTGAACGCTTTAGCCGTAGTTATCCTTTCCTATATTCTGCCCGGTGTAGGAGTGGATTCCATGCTCACTGCTATCATCGTGGCGGTGGTCTTGAGCATTCTTAACTTTATCGTGAAACCCATCTTGGTTATTTTAACACTGCCAATCACCATTGTCACACTTGGACTCTTTCTACTGATTATCAATGCAATAATAATTCTCATTGCCGCCAACGTTATTGATGGCTTTCAAGTGGTGAATATTTGGTGGGCCCTAATTTTTAGTCTTTTGCTCTCCTTTTTACAGTCTGTCTTACACTCCATTCTCAAGGAAGATGTATAGAATGGACTTTTGTTTGACATTCAACGCTTTAAAAAGTTGCTGCCAAACCAAAAATGCATTACTTTTGCCACCCATTTTTGAATAGCAAATTAGGTAGGAGATGAACATTACTAAAGAGCAGATTGACGATCTTAATGCAGTTGTAAAAGTCGCCATCAGTAAAGAGGATTATCAAGACAAAGTAGAAAAAATCCTGAAAGACTACAGAAAACAGGCCAATATCCCTGGATTTCGGAAAGGACAGGTTCCTATGGGACTTATAAAAAAGCAGTACGGAAAGGCTGTATTGGTAGATGAGGTGAACAAGCTGTTGCAGGACAATCTCAACAAATACCTTACTGAGGAAAAATTGGATGTCTTGGGCAATCCACTTCCCAAACAGCAAGAGAATTTTGATTGGGACAACGATAATCTCGATTTTGAGTTTGAATTGGGATTGGCTCCAAACTTCGATGTTAACTTGAAGACTAAAAAAGCTGTTACCCAATATAAAATTGTAGCCGACAAAAAGATGATTGACGAACAAGTGGAACGTATTCAAAAACAGTACGGGAAACTTGTTTCAAAAGATGAAGTGGGCAAAAAAGATGAGGTTACTGGCTTCTTTGCCAATGAAGAAGAAGATATTGATCACAAGACCACCATTGAAATCAACAATATTAAAAGCAAAAAGGCTGTTGATGCCCTTGTTGGGAAAAAAGTAGGCGATTCGGTAACACTTTCCACAAAAAGTCTATTTAAAGAGGACTACTTATTGTCCAGCGCATTGGGTATTGCCCGTGATAAGACGGACAAATTGAACATAGATGTGACCTTCACCATTGAGGAAATCAATGAAAGGGAACCTGCCAAACTAGATCAAGAATTGTTCGATAAGCTTTTTGGGGAAGGCAAGGTAACTTCGGAAAAAGAGTTGAAGGAAAGAATTAAGGAAGATTCTGAAAAACAGTTTGAGCAGCAATCCGACCAGAAATTGCTAAATGACATCACTGAAAAACTCATTGATGACACCAAATTTGAGCTTCCTGCCGAATTTTTAAAAAAATGGATTCAGATCAGTGGCGAGAATGTGCTTTCTGAGGATGAGGCCAAAGAAGAATACGAAAAATCCGAAAAAGGACTTCGTTACCAACTTATTGAGGGTAAGATTATCCAAGAGAACAACCTTCAAGTACAATTTGATGAATTGAAGGAGTTTGCCAAAGGTTTCATTAAGTCCCAAATGGCCCAATACGGTCACATGGACCCGAAGGAAGAGGAATTGGAGAGCATTGCCGGGCGAGTTTTGGGCAATCAAGATGAGGTAAAACGCCTCTCAGAACAATTAATGAGCCAAAAACTGTTGGATTTGTACAAAGAGAAAGCCAATCTCAAGGTAAAAGAGGTCACTTATGACGACTTTGTCAAAGAGGCATACAGCTAACCTTGGGCTAAAAGAAATATTAAGTATCTTTACGGTGCCGAAAAGCTAATTTTTCGGCACCTTTTTTTTAAGAAAAATTGAAAGAAATCCTATGGATTACGGAAAAGAATTCAAAAAATACGCTACACAGCACCACGGTATAAACAGCATGTACTATGATCAGATCATGAGTACCATGTACCCCATGAACATGACGCCCAACATTATTGAGGAACGTCAGTTGAATGCCATAGCCATGGATGTATTCTCTAGATTAATGATGGACCGCATCATTTTTTTGGGAACAGGCATCAATGATCAAGTAGCCAATATTGTGCAGGCACAATTGCTTTTCTTGGAAAGTTCAGATGCTTCAAAAGATATCCAAATCTATATCAACTCCCCAGGGGGTAGTGTCTACGCCGGGTTAGGTATTTATGACACCATGCAGTTCATAAAGCCAGATGTAGCAACCATTTGTACCGGTATCGCCGCATCCATGGCCGCTGTATTGCTATGTGCGGGGCATGAAGGGAAACGAAGTGGGTTGACACATTCAAGAGTGATGATCCACCAACCTCTTTCCGGAGCACAAGGTCAGGCCAGCGATATTGAAATTGCGGCCAAAGAGGTACTTAAGATAAAAGAGGAGTTATATCAGATCATATCCAAACATTCCGGTCAGTCTTACGACAAAGTATATGAGGACAGTGACCGAGACTACTGGATGAAGGCGGAAGAAGCTAAAAAATATGGTATGATCGACGAAATTTTGGTTCGGGAAAAATCGTAAAGAAGTATAATTAATTTCATATCAACTACTTGAATTAGAACAAATTCATTTTTTTTGCGTTATTAGTGGTTGAAACATGAGCTAGAGATATATGGCAAAGGAAAACTTGGAATGTTCATTTTGCGGAAGAAAGAAGCCAGAGACCAATTTATTGATTGCAGGCCTTGATGCCCACATCTGTGACAGATGTATAGAGCAAGCCCACAGTATTGTTGCGGAAGAGTCCAAACAATCTAAAAATCAAGATCTTTCATCGGAATTGGTCCTCAAAAAACCTGTGGAAATCCGGGATTTCTTGGACACTTTTGTCATAGGACAAGAACGCACCAAAAAGGTGATGTCCGTAGCAGTGTACAATCACTACAAAAGACTTCTACAGCCCAAAAGCAAGGAGGATGATGTAGAGATTCAAAAAAGTAACATTGTCATGGTTGGGCAAACAGGTACAGGTAAGACTTTGATTGCCAAAACTATAGCCAGAATGCTCAACGTACCACTTGCCATTGTTGATGCTACTGTACTTACCGAAGCAGGTTATGTTGGGGAAGATGTGGAAAGTATCCTAACACGATTGTTACAAGCTGCTGACTACAATCTTGAAAAAGCCGAAAGGGGGATTGTTTTTATTGATGAAATCGATAAGATTGCCCGTAAAAGCGACAATCCATCCATTACCCGTGATGTATCCGGTGAAGGTGTGCAACAAGGCCTTTTGAAACTTTTGGAAGGAACCACAGTAAATGTTCCACCCAAAGGCGGCCGTAAGCATCCCGATCAAAAATTCATCGAGGTCAATACAGAAAATATTCTTTTTGTGGCCGGAGGTGCCTTTGACGGCATTGAGCGTATCATAACCAAACGTTTGAACATGCAGGCCGTAGGATACGCCGCCTCAAAAGCTGAGGATAAACTGGACAACCAGAACATTCTTCAGTATATCATTCCAAAAGACTTAAAGGAGTTCGGGTTGATTCCCGAAATCATCGGTAGACTCCCGGTACTCACCCACATGAATCCTTTGGATGCCAAAACTTTGCGCGCAATCCTTACGGAGCCTAAAAATGCCATCATAAAACAATACGAAAAGCTTTTTGCCATGGACGGTATCACGTTTACCATTACCGAACAGGCTTTAAACTTTATCGTGGAGAAAGCAGTGGAGTATAAATTGGGTGCCCGAGGGCTTCGTTCGCTTTGTGAAGCAGTTTTCACCGATGCTATGTTCGAACTGCCCAGCAGCGACGAGAACGAATTCAAGGTTACCAAGGCCTATGCCGAAGAAAAACTCTCCTACGAGACCATCAAAAAATTAAAAGTGGTATCCTAAAGTTTACACTGCTTTTTTGGTGACTTTTTCCAAAAGGCCTAAGCATACTTGGGAAATAATTTTCTCGTCAGTGTACAAATGGTGACCAAAATTAGGGACAATATTCAAGTCGACCCCTAAAGATTTTGCCCATTCCATTTCTGGTTTAAACGTATCGTGCTCACCGTAAATTAACTTTAATGGGATGTTGGGCTTTTGATCTTCCAAACGTATTCTTGTTGAAGATACAGCGGTTAAAGATTTCGCGGGAAGGCCCTTTAAAGCAGCTTTATAAGCAACTGTTCCACCTGTGCTAAAAGCCAGATAGTGGCTAGGTTTTTTTTCTATTTTGAGCAAATGGGCCACAGCAGTATCAATACCTCCATTTACAAAGGCATTATGAATATTTTCCTCTGTGGAAACAGGTACGTCCACATTGCCCAATTGTTGGCAATCGTAAAAAGCGATGTCATAGTATTGCTGTAAGTACCCAAAGTAAGACGCAATCCAGAGACCTTTCTTAACGCCCCACATGTCTGAGATAACAACTAGTTTTTCTGCCATTGTTTATTGGTTTAGTGTTTATTAAAAGATTTGATGAGGGAAATTTCAGTATTAAAGCCGGAACCACAACCTTTTTTTGTTCAAAAGAAACGTTTGTTCGATAAAGCGTTCAAACCTACGAAAACGTTTTCGTTAAATTTTGTTCAATTGTACAAAATGCATATTATTCCTTATAAATGGTTGATTTGTAAGGTGTAACAAACACACTAACTTAGTGCTAATTCATTTGAAGAAGTTCATCGATATAGTCTCGATTATTGGACAATCTTGGGATTTTATGCTGCCCGCCCAATTTGTTCTTGGACTTTAACCAGTCATGAAAAAGATTTTTCCGGGCCACATGTACTTTGGGCATCTTTAGGGTGATATTATTATAACGCTTCGCCTCATAATCTGAGTTGAGCGATTTTAGGGCATTGTCCAAAAACTCCGTAAAATAGGCCACATCCTCGGGTGGCTTCCTAAATTCAATAATCCACTCGTGCCCCCCTTTTTCGCTCCCGTTCATAAAAATGGGTGCCGCGGTATAGTCCATAATCTCTGCGTCGGTCTTTTGGCAAATTTGTTTTAAGGCTTCCTCCGCATTTTCAATAATCAGCTCTTCGCCAAAAACATTGATATGGTGTTTGGTTCTTCCCGTAATCCGAATTCTATAAGGGTCCTTTGAGGTAAAACGGATGGTATCCCCAATCTTATACCGCCATAAACCAGCGTTAGTGGTAATCACCATGGCGTAATTAACACCAATCTGTACATCCCACAGCGGAATGGCCTGTTGTTCTTCATCTTCTGCATCCATCGGGATGAACTCATAAAAAATACCATAGTCCAACATCAACAAGAGCTCATCTGAATCATTCCGATCCTGAATACCAAAAAATCCTTCGGAGGCGTTGTAGGTCTCGTAGTAATTGAACCGTTTTCTGGGCAACAACTTTTTATACTGATTTTTGTAGGGTGTAAAGCTCACCCCTCCGTGAAAATAGACCTCCAAATTCTCCCAAATCTCAAAAAGGTGATTCTTTCCTGTTTTCTCCAACACTTGGTTTAGCAAAACCAACATCCATGAAGGGACTCCTGCTAAACTGGTCACATTCTCACGAATACTTTCCTCAATGATGGCCTCCAATTTGGACTCCCATTCACTCATTAAAGAGACTTTGTTGCTGGGCGTACTGCTATATTCGGCCCAAAGCGGCATATTATCAATTAAAATGGCAGAAAGGTCTCCAAAAAAAGTACCATTGTCCTCATAAAGCTCTTTACTCCCCCCCAACCGAAGGCTCTTGCCCGTAAACAATTGCGAATTCTCATTGTTGTTCAGGTAAAGACACAACAAATCCTTACTGGATTTGTAATGGCAGTCTTCCAACGCCTCCATACTCACAGGAATGAACTTGCTCTTGGCATTGGTAGTGCCACTGCTCTTGGCAAACCATTTTATAGTGGTGGGCCAAAATAGGTTCTGCTCACCCCTACGGGTACGCTCTATAAGGGGTGCAATATCTTCATAGCTTACAATGGGCACGCGGTTTCGAAATTCTTCGTATTTGGGAACATCATGAAATCCGTATTGTTTACCGATCATGGTATCCTTGGAAAAATCAATCAAATGCCGCAATACCTCATCCTGAACATCCAACGGATACTTCAAAAAGAGCTCAATTTGATGGTACCGCTTTCGTAAAAGCCAAGAAGCGATGGAGTTGAATAATGGTATTGGCATTTTAGGTATATTTAACCAAGAAATTTAGTTGGGTGTTATAGCTAAAATAGCTTTTCTCGCATTCATTTTCAAATCCATAAAAAACAATAATTCCAATATGCTTTACGAAGGAGTACTGCGCAAGATGCAAACTGAAAATGGCAATCCCATTCAGTATTTTATGATTTTTGACAATGGCTTTTTAAATGTCAACCAGGCTCTGAACAAGGAACTCCATATCGATTTCATTAAATACCAATGTCTTAATTGTGGTCAGGACAGGCCCATTTATCAACAAGGATTTTGTAAAACTTGCTTCTATGAAACACCACACGCGGGTGATTGGATCATGAAACCTGAATTGAGTACCGCCCATTTGGACAAGGAAGACCGGGATTTAGAGTATGAAAAGAGGATGCAGCTACAACCCCATATTGTATACCTGGCCAATTCAAGCAATGTAAAGGTGGGGGTTACCCGAAAATCACAGGTCCCAACCCGATGGATAGACCAAGGAGCCCACGAGGCCATTGAAATTGTGGAAGTGCCCAATCGCTATTTGGCGGGAATTACCGAAGTAGCCCTAAAAGAGCATGTAAGTGATAAGACCAGCTGGCAAAAAATGCTCAAAAATGATATTGAGGACCTCGATCTCACCGAATGGAGAGCCAAACTAAAACCTTACATCCCTGACGAAGCAGCCCAATATTTTATAGAGAATAATACTGAGACCAATTTGAAATTCCCGGTATTGCAATATCCAGAGAAAGTTAAAAGCCTTAATTTGGAAAAAATTCCAAGTTACAAGGGAGTACTGAAAGGGATTAAAGGACAGTATTTGATTTTTGAGGACAATACGGTTTTTAATGTACGTGGAAGCGAAGGCTATTACGTTGGGGTAAATATCCAATAAGACCTCAACTCGTTTTGACAGTAAAAAAGACCCCAGAAGGTCTTTTATGTAAATAACCAACCAAAACCAAACCGGATGAAAAAATTTCCAAATGCTTTCGTCTTACTCATTGCTGTCATCCTATTTGCATGGATACTCACCTATATCATCCCACAAGGAAGCTATCAACGGGTACTGGACGAGGCTACCGGTACAACCAAGGTTCTTAACGACTCCTATCAACAAATTAATTCTAAAAACCTTTCTGTCCTAGATTTGATTCTTTCCGTCCCAAGAGGCATTATTGGAAGAGCAGACGCCATTGTTCTTATCCTTTTGATAGGTGGTTGTTTTTATGTCATAGAAAAGACCGGTGCCTTTAACCAAGGTCTGTTCAAGCTGGTCAACATTTTGGAAGGAAAAGAAACCTTGGCCTTAATTCTGGTTTCAGCCCTATTTACCGCGGGAGGAGTAACCATTGGTATGCAGGAAGAGGTCATTGCAATGATCCCCATTTTGCTCTTATTCGGGAAAAGCCTGGGTTATAATACATTTACCATCTTACTCATGAGCTATGGCTCCACTGTGATTGGCAGCTCATTTAGCCCATCCAACCCCTTTGGCATATTGATTGCCCAAAAAGAAGCAGGGCTTCCACTGCTTTCTGGAAGTGAACTACGATTAGTGGTCTTGGGGATAGTCTTTGTAGTATGGACAATATATCTTATTAGATATGCCAACAAGAACAAAATTGAAAAAATAAAAATGCCTTCGACCCATGAATCCATGACCACCCGGAGCAAAGTTATCTTGTTATTACTTGGCACAACCTTTTTTGGAGTCACATATGGATTGCTGTTTTTGGAATGGGATTTCAATGAAATGTCCGCCACATTCTTTGCTTTGAGCATCGTAGCTGGGATTATTGGCAAACTAGGTATAAACGGCACTGGTGAATCCTATATCGAAGGATTTAAAGAAATGATGTTTGCGAGTATCATCTTGGGGCTCGCCAATAGTATTTCATTGGTTTTAAAGGAGGGTATGATCATGGACACCATTGTATATGGGCTTTTTGGTCCTCTTAAATATTTACCTCCATCCATCTCCGCCGTCTCCATGATGGTTGCACATTCCCTTTTACACTTTCCCGTACCCAGTTATTCGGGACAAGCGGTGCTGACTATGCCCATATTGATTCCACTTTCCGATTTAATAGGATTGTCCAGGCAAATTTGTGTTATGGCCTATCAATACGGTGCGATTATGGCCGATATGATTGTGCCTACCAATGGTGCACTCATGGCCGTTTTGGCCCTTTGTAATGTTCCTTACAATAAATGGCTAAGATTTGCTCTTAAGCCTACACTGCTCATATTATTAATTGCCGCCCTAGCCTTAGTTGCTGCAGTGGCCCTAGGTTACCAATAATCCTAAATCCATCCAATGCAAAAAAATAATTAGTTTAGTTTATCAAAACCAGCCAAAGTAACCACCCAAGAGCCATGTTAAAACTCTTTAGAAAAGTCAAAAAACAACTGATTGCCGAGAAAAAATTCAGCAACTACCTCATTTACGCCATCGGTGAAATATTTTTAGTGGTCATTGGTATATTGATTGCCTTGGCCATTGATAATGCCAACGACAACCGCATCAAACGAGAGAAAGAGCAAGTGTATCTGAAGGGCTTAAAGGAAGAATTTGATATCAGTAAAATAAAGCTGGAGGAACTCATTAAGGTCAACCGGAAAAGTTACGAAGCCGCACAAGAGATTGTTTTGTTGATGGACAAAAAAAGTTTCCCTTCTGAAGAAAAGTTTTCGCAACTGTTCGCCACAGCCTTTAATTACGATATCTTCTTCAATCCCAACAATTCCTTGTTGAATGAAATGATCAACTCGGGCAGCCTAAAAGATATTTCCAACGATACGCTACGAATTCGGCTCACCAATTGGATATCCACCATCGATGATATTGCCAACCAGGAAAAAATGCTCGGTGAGGAGCGAAATAACACCGTCAATATTTTTAGAAGTGAGGGCTATAGCATACGAACGCTCTTGGACAACACAGGTATGTCCAAAGAAGTAGGCATCCCTAACAATCAAAACCCTGTGAGTAATTTAGGTGCATTGGAATCCTTGGCCTTTGAGAACAACATCTTGTTGTTTATCATCACTAGCCAGTCTACCGAAACTGAACATTATGCACCATTGATGATGAGCTTGAATTCTATTTTGGAAACCATCAATAATGAGTTGGAGCAATAAAAAAAGGTTGTCTAAAAAGTGAGGGAATACGTCATTCTAAATTCATTTCAGAATCCCATAACAATTAAATAACGGATTATGGGAACCTGAAACTAGTTCAGGTTGACGTAAATCATCTTTTTAGACACTTCTTATTTTTCAGTTTACCGTGTCCTTCTTCTTGTTCAACAAGCCCCCCAGAATTTTTTTCGCGGCGCTTTTTACGGGTTCTTCCTCGGACTTGGTGGCCGTGGTATCCTTCTTCTTATCACCACCCAACAAACCACCTATCGTTTCTTTTACCCCATCAGATTTTGTGGACGTTGAATCTTTTTCATCCTTCTTGAAAACATCAGACAACAAGTCCTTGGCCTTATCCTTGCCTTGGTTGACCAATTTTTGCTTTTGGATCTCGACCAACTGGGTGGTCAATTTCTTTACGCCAGAGGTTAAATCCGTAGTCACGGTAGGGTTGGTATAATTGCCCCCAATGTTTGCGATTACAGGAATAGTAAGATCTTTTATGCTATCATCGTTCATTTGGGCGATAAGTTTATTTACCTCAGTCCCCAAATACTTCGCAGGCACATCCAACGTGGCACTATATTGTAGTTGCTTGTCAAACGTGTGACTCCCATCTACGTTTATGGCGATGTCCTTGTACTTTAATGTAAAAGGTTTCACTTTAACAGCACCATTATCAAAGGTCAACGCAGTCTTGAGGTCGTCCAAATTGATGTCTTTGCTATCTAAAAAGTTCAACTTACTGTCCAAAGCAGAAAGCAAGGGGGCCTTTTCTGTATTCACTTTAGTGGAGAGCAGTTCGGCCAACAAGTTTCCGGAAATTGTGGCCAGATTTGGCGTGAAGTCATCCTTCAGGTTCCCTGAAATCTTGACAGTGGAATTTAATTTCCCTTGAAGCGCATTGGCCAATGGCGCCAAGGCCTGAAACATATCCAAAGCCGCAAAGGATTCACTGATGCCAAAATTGCTCATCCCCAAATCCATATCAAAAGTTGAAGCTTCTTGTTTAGTGGAAACTGAACCTGTTAGACCAAGAGTACCCCCGAAAAGGTCAGAGGTCAGGTTTTTCACCGTAGCTGTTTCATCTTTTATGGTCAAGGTGCCCTTCACATTCTTTAAAGTTAGATTATCATACAAAACGGTACCAGCTGCTGCTTCAATGGTACAATCCAAAAAAGATGGAATCTTGATACGTTCTTCCCCTCCAGAAGTTTGGGTTTGAGTATCACCATCTCCAGTTTCTGGAGTCTCTTCCATCATAAAGTCGTTCAGCGCAAAGGTGTTGGATGTCAGTGTAAATCTACCTTCCACATTTTCTTTGTTGAACATGAATCCAAGCAAATTGGTCAAGGTGCCTTTGGCATCAAAATCGGTATTTCCGGTTTTTCCCTTAAACGAATCCAAGGTGACTGTGTTGGGGTTGAACGATACCGCAGCTGTATTAATGGCAACGGGATTTTTCAGTTCTTCCGAAGCATATTCAAACCCAGAAACAGATGCCTTTCCGGTAGTTTTGGTATTTTGGTACTGCTTTTTCTCCAACGATTCCATATCGAAGGAAGTGGTGATATCAGCATTCAAAATTCCTTTTAGGTTGTAATCGGCGGGCACGGGATAGGCTTGTGAAATATTGGCGAGATTAATTCGACCATCCATATCAGCATCCACTTTGGTATTGCCCATCAAATCCCGTATTCTAGACGTAAGGTTGAATTTATCTTGATCAATGGTAAACGACAGTCGTTTGATGTCCACAAAAGTATCTTCGGTAATTCCGGTAGTGTTTTTGATTTCAGTGTCTATGTACACATTTTGCACCGATTTGGGTAGATCAGGATACTTAAACGAAGCATTCTCGGAGTTGATGGCAATGTGGAACGTCGGGATGTGCTCCTCATCCACAATGCCCTTAAACTCGCCACTGACCTCAAAATTACCGGTGGTCTGAACGGTTTCAATATTTTTGGAATAGACTTCGGGAATCACGGCCAAAAAGTTCTTGAAGTCTGATGAAGGTGTCTTAAAGGTAATATCCACTTCCTGATTATCCTCGTTGACCTTTACAAATCCATCAAAAACCAAGGGCAATTGATTGATCAGTGCCTTGTTTTCCAAAAAAGTGTATTTATTCTCCTTCAGGTCGATACCTATCAGGGCATCCAAGGAAATTTTGTTGTTGTTCAGATATTTGGTGCTGTCCATCTCAAAGGAAATCATGGCATCGGTCAATGTCTTTAGCTCTGATTGCTCCAATGAAAGATCTCCTGTACCGGAGTGGTTCATTTCTGACAGGACCAAATGCATGCCACTAGATATATCATCATAGATGATTTCCGAATTAGTAATGGAATAGGAATCCATGTTGAGCGTGAAATTGTCGTTGGATGCCTCCACAGTTTCCGCAGTGGCACCTTCATCTTCCTTGGCAATGTCGTAATTGGCATTCTCATTTTCATCGACCAAGACGTGCAGTTTGGCCTTGTCAATATTCAACCGTTGGATCACAATGGGCTCATCGGCGGATTTAAAAAGCTCCTTGATGGACATGGTCAATTCAATATCCGAAGAAGAAAACAAGGTATCTCCCTCAAAAGGGGCCTTGTTCACTAAGGATAGGTTCGTGAGCTTTACATTGGCATTGGGAAAACTTTTGAGCAAGCTTAGGTCAGCATCCTCAAAATCCAATGTGGCATTGATGCTGTTGTTCACCTTGTTCTTAATGATCTCTTCAATTTTACCTTGAAGGAACAAGGGTATGGCAATTAGCAGGCCAATTAGTACAAGTAGGGTTATTCCAGTAATCTTTAGGACTCTTCTCTTCATAAATAGATGTTTTACAACAAATTAAAGGAGAAGTCGTCAATCCAAAGCTATCTCTTCCCCTATTTTTAAGTTAAATCTTTTACGTATTATATATACGAAAAGATAAAGCAAAGGGGTATCAAAAAGTGCTATAATTATCTTAAAAATAAAGCCGCTGATAACCAATCCGTAGAATTTATCCCAAGGTAGTACGCCAAAAATACACAACAGCCCCACCACGGTAAAGGTGTCCACAAACTGCGAGGAAAAGGTAGAAAAATTGTTTCGGAGCCAAAGCATTTTGCCTTTGGTTACCCGTTTCCAAAAGTGGTAAATGGAAATATCAATATACTGTGCAGCCAAATACGCCAACATGGAAGCGAGCACGCCCAAAGGAGATAGCCCAAAGACGTTGGTGAACAGAACATCGTCCACAGGTGAGGTAGGTATGGCCGGCGCATAATTGGCCACCAAAATGATTCCCATGGAGAAAAAAGAGGCAAAAATACCTGCGGTAACGACTTGGTTAGCTTTTTTCTTTCCATAGATTTCTGAAATGAGGTCGGTGACCAAAAAGGTAATGGGATAGGGCAAAATACCCACAGAAAGTTCAAACAACGGTGCTCCAAAAACGGTGACTTCCCCAAAGGGTTCCCAATAAAAGAATTTCTGAAAGATAAGATTGGACACCACCAGCGAGGTGATGAACAAGGCGCCCATGTAGAGATACAGGGAAAACGCTTTTTTCTTATCGTTCTGCGTCATTCTTATTTAATATTTAGACTAAAAGGCATCTTGGCCTGAATCCCCTTTTGTTCGGAAAGCTTTTTGAACTCGGAAAATACTTGATAGGCTTCCGTACCTAGTTGTTCCTTGATGGCCTCTTCTCCTATTTTAGACTTTACACCTCCCAAATCTTCCATAAATCGCTCAAAATCCGATTTGTATTTCGGGTATTTTCGGATACTGTACTCGTCCAAACCTGCCATTTCAGCAGCTGCTTCGATGGCATCGTCCAAGTTACCGAGTTCATCCACCAAACCGTTTGCCTTGGCATCCACACCGCTCCATACCCTTCCTTGGGCGAGGGCATCCACTTGGTCAATCGTCATATTTCGGCCTGCGGCAACGCGTTCCAGAAAAATCTGGTAGGTGTCTTCAATTCCTTCCTGGATGGTACTTCTAAATGTATCGTCCAAGGGTTCAAACAAAGAGTAATCCACCGAATTTTTGTTGGTACCCACTTGTTCTGCATTAACACCGATGTTTCCGGCCAGTTCGTGCACATTGGGAATGGTTCCAAAAACCCCGATAGAGCCCGTGATAGTGGTAGGTTCTGCAAAGATTTTATCGCCTCCCACACCAATGTAATAACCTCCAGATGCGGCCACATTTCCAAAGGAAACCACCACGGGTTTTTCTTCCTTGACCAGTTCAATTTCCCGCCAAATAATGTCCGAAACCAAGGCACTCCCTCCGGGAGAATCTACCCGCAACACAATGCCCTTTATGCTTTCATCATCTTTAGCTTTACGCAAGGCATCCACCATAACGCCCTGTCCGATAAAATCTTTGCCACCCTCTCCATAGAAAATTTCACCTTGGGCATAAATCACGGCGATTTTATCCGCACCCTTATGTATTTTCTTCCGATTTGCACCAAAGGCATAATCTTCAAAACTGATGTAATTGAGTTCATCATCCGTACCTACCCCCATTTTGTCCTTTAAAAGCGCTTCGTACTGATCAAAATGCAGGTTTCCATCCACTAGTCCAGATGCCAATGCATATTTTGGGGTTCGTCCACCAAGCGTATCGGCAATTACATTCAAATGCTCAGCGCTAATGTTTCGCGATTGGGAAATATCGTCAATAATCACATTCCAAATGGACGAAATCAATTCCTGTATCTGCAACCGATTTTCATCACTCATGGTATTGGAAAGAAATGGTTCCACGGCACTTTTGTACTTTCCATGGCGAATAACTTCCATTTTTACCCCTGTCTTTTCCTGAAAATCCTTGAAGTAGAGTATTTCCGTGGAAAGTCCCTTAAAATCCAAAGCTCCCACAGGGTTCAGATAGACCTCATCGGCCACGCTGGCGAGATAATAGTCTTTCTGGGAGAAAAAATCGGAATACGCATAAACAAACTTTCCCGAAGATTTAAAATCAAGCAGCGCTTCCCTTATTTCCCGGGTCTGCGCTATTCCAGCCTGAAGAAAATTGGTGGTCAAGCTAACCCCCTCAATATTGGCATCTGTTTTGGCAATTGCAATGGCATGTAAAATCTCATCCAAACCAATTTCATTGTTCCACAACCCCATAAACGGGTCGGTATCGTCCTTGCCCGTATAATCCTTCACCGGGGCCATAAAGCCAAACTCCAAAACGGAGTTACGCTTCACCACCACACCATCATCCACATTACTGACAAAGGCAATGAAGATAAAGAACATGCCCATCAGTATTCCAAAGGCTACAAGAGACCCCAAGATAGAGGCCAGTAGGTTTCTCAAAAAGTTCATTCAATAAAAATTTATTCGGCTTCAAAGATAACCATTGTTGCATTGTTTTGTTACTTTGTTCTTTTCATCATGAGTCAATCTCAACACGTATATCTTTCACTGGGGAGCAATTTGGGGAATCGGTATGCCACGCTCCAAAAAGCCATTCTTCATATTGAAAAAAAGGTAGGGAAGGTTTTAATGGTTTCCGCCGTGTATGAAAACCCGGCTGTGGGTTTTGAGGGCAATGACTTTTTGAATATCTGCTTGGCAACCCTGACCAAGCTATCGCCAACGGATTTGCTTGAGGCAATTCTTGAAATTGAACGCCATTTTGGTCGAGATCGTTCTGGAGTTGAAGGCTACAAATCCCGTACCCTTGATATTGACATCATTTTCTATGGAAAAGAAATCATAGACCTACCCCTTTTAAAGATTCCACATCCTCACATGCAGGATCGGAATTTTGTACTAAAACCCTTGGCCAATATTGCGCCACAGTTTTACCATCCGGTTTTCAACAAAGACATCCGAAACCTACTGCAAGAATGCAAGGACCGTAGCAATATGAAAAAAACAACCTATACGTTGTTTCGAAACCGGACCGAGCTTTTCGCCAAGTTACAGTTCATTGCCATTGAGGGCAACATTGGTGCGGGAAAAACCACATTATCCAAAATGATTGCGGAAGAGTTCAATGCCAAATTGGTATTGGAACGCTTTGCGGACAACCCCTTTTTACCGAAATTTTACGAGGACCAGTCCCGCTACGCCTTTCCGCTCGAAATGTCCTTTTTGGCAGATCGTTACCAACAATTTACTGACGATACCTCCCAGTTTGACCTGTTCAAAAACTTTATGGTGAGCGATTATGACATTTTTAAATCGCTGATCTTTGCCAAGGTCACCCTTCAGAAAGATGAATTTAATTTGTACCGAAAGGTTTTCAATTTCATGTACAAAGAGGTGAAAAAGCCTGAAATTTATCTGTACCTCTATCAAAATACAGAGCGATTGCTTGAGAACATCAAGAAACGGGGAAGGGATTATGAGCAAAAAATACCGCCTGAATATTTGGAGAAAATCAACCGCGGTTATTTGGATTTCATCAAGGGTCATCCTGAGCAAAACAGCATAGTTTTGGATATGAGCGAATTGGATTTTGTAAATAATCCGAAGGATTACGAAACCATTTTAGAGCGATTGGAAGACACTATTATTTCAACCAGTATTTAAGAGAATTTTCACAAAATGTTTGGATATAACGAATGGTTTTATTTTATTAGAGCCCTCTAATGGAGGAACTAACTAACTCAAACTATATATCCAGCCCTGTTTTTACAGGGCTTTTTTAATTTTTAGGGTTCAATTTCGTCCAGATATCCCAGACCACTATCCCCGCACTTACCGAGATATTTAACGAATGTTTCGTTCCAAATTGGGGAATTTCCACAACTGCATCACTGGCCGAAACAACCTCTTGGGAAACGCCTTTTACCTCGTTACCAAAAACTAAAGCAATGGTTTCTTTGGGGTCGGTGATAAAATCGTTGAGCATAACAGCATTTTCTGCCTGTTCCACAGAAACAGTTCTTACACCAGCTTTTTTCAATTCCTCCAAGAGTTCCAATGTATCTTTTCGGTATTCCCATGCCACACTTTCGGTGGCGCCCAAAGCAGTTTTCCGGATGTCTTTGTGTGGTGGAGTGGCCGTAATACCACAGAGATAGATTTTTTGAATCAAAAAAGCATCTGCTGTTCGGAACACAGAACCTATATTGTTCAGGCTTCTAATGTTATCCAAAATGATAATAATGGGCGACTTATCGGTTTGTTTGAACGCCTCCACATCCAATCTTTCCAATTCGCTATTTTCCAGTTTCCGGTTCATTTTTTTAACCATTGGGCCTAAAATATCAACAATCGTTCTGCGTGTATGGGGAAAACAATATATTCGTCTTCCTCCCATTTTGGGACAAAAATAAAAGAATAAAATCGCTTTGGCAGCCAATAAAAAGACAAAGAAGATAACCCCGTTGATGCAACAGTACAATGCCATCAAGACCAAGCATCCTGATGCGCTGTTGCTCTTCCGTGTGGGGGATTTTTACGAGACCTTTGGCGAAGATGCCGTCAAAGCTGCCAAAATTTTGGGCATCATTCTTACCCACCGAAATAATGGAGGCGACAAGACGGAACTGGCGGGATTCCCACATCATTCCCTTAACACCTATCTTCCAAAATTGGTCAAGGCTGGGCAACGGGTGGCCATTTGCGACCAGTTGGAAGACCCAAAACAGACCAAGAGCATTGTAAAACGAGGTGTAACTGAACTGGTCACGCCCGGGGTGGCCCTTAATGATGATATCCTTTCAGCCAAGAGCAATAATTTTTTGGGTGCTGTCCATTTTGGGCGAAACAAATTGGGAGTTTCCTTTTTGGACATTTCCACGGGTGAATTCCTGACTTCGGAAGGCTCTTCGGAGCAAATTGATAAGCTGCTCCAAAATTTTGCACCGAACGAGGTCTTGGTTTCCAAAAGTCACCGGAAAGAATTTATTGAGCTTTTTGGCAACCAGTTCCATAGTTTCTTTTTGGAGGATTGGATTTTTCAGGAGGATTATGCCGATGAGAGCCTGAACAATCATTTTGGCACTAAAACCCTAAAGGGTTTCGGGATTGAGCATCTAGTTCATGGCATCATCGCATCCGGAGCCGTTTTGCATTATCTATCCGAAACGCAACACAGCCGACTGCAGCACATCAATAAAATTCAACGTATTGCGGAAGAGGAATATGTGTGGATGGACCGATTTACCATCCGAAATCTGGAGCTCTATCAATCTCCCCACCAGAATGCAGTGACTTTGTTGGATGTCATCGACAATACCATATCCCCTATGGGTGGTCGATTGTTAAAACGATGGTTGGCCCTTCCCCTAAAAAATATCGACAAAATCCGGCAGCGGCATCAGGTCGTTTCCTATTTGAAGGATGAGACCGAACAGTTGGAAAAGACGCAACATTGGATCAAACAAATGGGCGACCTTGAGCGACTCATCTCCAAATTGGCCACGGGGAAAATCAACCCGAAAGAGGTTATTCAACTGAAAAACTCTTTGGAAGCGATTGTTCCCATTAAAAAATTGGCTCAAGAAAGCTCCAATGCTTCGCTGCAATCCATTGGGGAGCGACTGGATGCCTGTGATGCCCTTCGGAACAAAATCAAGGAAACGCTGAACGAAGAAGCCCCTGTCAACCTTGCCAAAGGCAATACCATTGCAGAAGGTTATTCAACGGAGTTGGATGAGCTTCGAAACCTCGCTTTTTCTGGGAAAGACTATCTGGACAAAATGTTGGAGCGCGAAACGGAAATCACTGGGATTACTTCGCTCAAAATTGCTTCCAACAATGTGTTCGGTTATTATATTGAAGTCCGTAACACCCATAAGGATAAAGTCCCTGATACTTGGATTCGCAAGCAAACCTTGGTCAATGCGGAACGGTATATTACCGAAGAACTTAAAGAATACGAAGCCAAGATTTTGGGGGCCGAGGAGCGCATCCACCTATTGGAACAGCAATTGTTTGAGCAGTTATTGGTTTGGATGCAGGAATATATTTCACCTGTACAACAAAATGCCCATCTCATTGCCCAATTGGATTGCCTCTGCGGATTTGCCCAGCTCGCCAAAGAAAACCACTACGTTGAACCTACTGTGGATGAATCCACGGATTTGGACATTAAAGAAGGACGGCACCCAGTCATTGAAAAACAATTGCCCTTGGGCGATAGTTTTGTGACCAATGATGTGCTTTTGAATCGCGAGGAACAGCAAATCATTATGATTACCGGACCCAACATGAGTGGTAAATCAGCCTTATTGCGGCAAACCGCGCTCATTGTTCTTTTGGCCCAAATGGGCAGTTTTGTACCTGCCGCTGAAGCTAAAATTGGGGTGGTCGACAAGATTTTCACCCGAGTTGGGGCCAGCGACAACATTTCCATGGGGGAATCCACTTTTATGGTGGAAATGAACGAAACGGCCTCTATTCTCAATAACCTTTCTGAACGTAGTTTGGTTTTACTCGATGAAATTGGTCGTGGTACCAGCACCTATGATGGGATTTCCATTGCATGGGCCATTTCCGAATATCTGCACGAACATCCTGCACGAGCCAAAACGCTGTTTGCCACCCACTACCACGAACTCAATGAAATGACCACCACCTTCCCACGCATTAAAAACTACAATGTTTCGGTGAAGGAGTTGGAAGATAATGTACTTTTCCTCCGAAAGTTGGTGCCCGGCGGTAGTGAACACAGCTTCGGAATTCATGTGGCCAAAATGGCGGGCATGCCCCAACAGGTCATTCAAAAGGCGAACAAAATCCTGAAAAAACTGGAGAAATCCCATTCCAGCGAGGAGATGACCGACAAATTACAATCTTCCCAGAATGAAATGCAACTCAGCTTCTTCAATCTAGATGACCCGCTTCTGGAAGAAATCAAAGAGGAAATCCTGCATCTGGACATCGACACCCTTACGCCAGTGGAGGCATTGATGAAATTAAACGAAATCAAACGCTTGTTGAGCAAAAAGAAAAAAGCGACTTCCTAATCCACGCGACGAAACTCCTCCTTTTCCAAATTTCGGGAAGATTTGTTCCCGTTTCCACCAAAACTTCGGGAATACGTAATTCTAAAAATTCGGGTGAAAGCCGATTCATCCCGGTATCGCGAACGGGTATCAATATCAAAAACAATGGGAGCCATTCCACCGATATGTGTATAAATATCCAAAGATTTGAACAAGTCGGTGACACTAAACTGCAGGGTGCCCCAATTCTTATTGAACTGTTTCGATAATCCAAAATTGACCATTCCAAATCCTTCGGTGAAGTTGGTACCGTTGTAATGATCAAAATTATACCAGCCCGAAAATTCCATATTCATCTGCCAAGGCAAATCAATTGATTGGGTAAAATTCAGACTTTGATAGAAATAGGTCTTACCTCTAGGCACTGGATTATAGGAAATGTGATACTCACGAATGGCCGAGGTCGTGGAAAGGTTGAGTTTGGCCCAGCGAGCCCATTGCACCGGAAGGTTCAAAAACAAACTCCAACTTTTTTGATAATCTGCATTTTGGGGCGAAATCACCAAGATGTCATTTTGTGGTGTGGATGTCAACTGATAACGAATAATGGGGTTGACTTCCTTTTGATAGGACAACCCCACACTGAAGCCGTTCTTTGCATATTCCAATTGCACGGTATTGGTAATACTGGGTTTCAATAATGGATTCCCCGTGAAAATGGCAGTTGGGTCATTGTAATAAAGACTAGCCACCAAATCGGAATAGACCGGCCTACTAATACGCCGATGGTAGTTGAAATGTATGTTCTGATTTTCCGCTAGGCCATACTGATATGAAAACGAGGGAAAGAACTGCCGAATGACGAAGTCATCATCTGCCGTGGTCAAAGTGCGTTTCCAATCTTCATACCGCAAACCTGCATTTATTCTTGATTTTTCACCTAAGGAAAAACGAAATTGCCCATAGGCTGCCCACAATTGTTCCTCACTTTCAATGAAACTTTGGGAGCGAGGGTCCACCACCCACACCCCATCATTATTAGTTTCTATTTTGCTGTCATTGGTATTCGTGGAATAGCTTCCCTTCAGTCCAAATTCAGTCTCAACATCATTCAGCTTCATGGCATAATCCACCTTGGCCACGCCCAACTGTATGGTGGATTCACTGGTACCCCGATTCCCATTGGTAAAAACCTCGTTTTCGGGGATTACGGGTTCGTCGTTGGCATCAAAATATTTGCTTTGCGTAATGGCCGGACTGTCATTTTTATAGGTGAGGTATCCCACATCAACGTTAATATTGGAACGTTCAGAGAGCTTTCGGCTCATGTAAAGTGACGAGATAAGATTGTTTTTTTTGGTGGTTCCCGAAGTAACCAAGTGCGACCTGAAAAAATCCTGACCATCAATGTCCCTGCTGTTATTAACATTGGACGTGGAGTTATTTTTCGCCAAGGATAGCGTGAGCTCTCCCCCTATCTCCGTTTTGGGATCAAGCTGATACCCAGAGGTCAGATTTATGTTGTGGGAATTATTGTTGTAATCAAAATAGGTTGAAAAATCGGTCTGGCTAAAGGCGTCAAAAATGGGACTGTTGCTAGTGCCTGAACCTTCAAAACCATTCTTGCCATGATCATGGGATACCGAATAACCCAGATTCAAACGAAAATTTTCCTTTCCATGGGAATAGTTCAAGGAGGTACTAGCTTTTTCACGGTAGCCATACCCCAGACTTCCACTAAAATTGAGCTGATCTCCGGTGTCCACATTGTTTTTGAACACTATATTGATGATGCCGGCTCCACCATCTGCATCATATTTGGCCGTGGGTGAGGTAATCAGTTCCACTTTTTCAATATTATCTGCCAAGGTGCTTTCCAAAAGCGCCATGACATCTTCCATGGACATGGGCATTGTTCGTCCATTGAACATCACCGTCACCCCGCTTTGCCCGTTCAGTGCAAATTGGTTGTTACGGCGGTCCAGAATCACCCCGGGCAATCGTTCCAAAACCTGAAGCGCATTGCTGCCCTTGGTCATAACACTGCTCTGCACATTGATGACCTGCCCCTCCGGGGTACGCTGAATAATACTCTTCCGAGCGGCCAGAACAACTTCATCCAATTCGCTGAAGGCCTCTTGGAGAACCAATGTACCTAAATGGTATGTTTCAGATGATGAATTTAAACGAATAAAAGTATAGCTATCTGCATACCCCAAATTACTTATTCGAACCAAAAAATCCCCAGAAACTTCAAGAGGTATGGAGAAATCACCCATATCATCGGTGATGGCTCCGGTTACCAAAGTAGTGTCAGAAGCTTGGTACAGAATGGCATTGGCAAAAGGTACAGGTGTTTCAGTCATGTCCACTACCCTGCCCTGAATCTGCGCGTAAACAAAGGGCATTCCCATTCCAAAAAGTAGCGAGAAAAACAGTTGGGCTTTAGTTTTTTTCATTTGAAAGGTTTGAATATTCTTCCAAATGAAGTTTGCTTTCATCCCTAACTAAAATGATATTGACATTGGGTTCCAAAAGATTGACAAGGGGTTAAAATCCCTTTTCCGTGAAAAATCAGACCAGTCATCAATTATTTGGGACCGGATGTCAATTTGTATCAACTGCATTGTCAAAAACAATAACTTGTACTGTTAATGCTTGATTTTTGATGGATTACGACCGATTTAAACATTTTATATTAAAATATAAGCTTTACCACATCCCTTTTTGGTTGGGGTATCATTTGGTATGGCTTACCATTAATATTGGGGGTCTTTCTGAAGTTTATGAATATCTGCGCTTCAGCGATTCTTCACCCAAATTCTACTTTTATGTGATCTTTCAACTTATTGGGGTCTATTTTAATCTGTATTTCCTTATTCCCAAATTGCTGTACGTAGGCCGCTACTTTAGTTATGTCTTGGCCGTTCTGGGCACTATTTTGGTCTGCAATGCCTTTATCACGAGCGGGTATTTTTTTTCCACATTGACTTCAGGAAAAACGATGTTTGAACTCTTTGGGGTGTATCCCAATGAGGTGTCTAAAATCTATTTTGTGTGGGCGCTTCCTTCCACTGTGGCGAGTATGACCTTGGCGATGAGCATTAAATTGGGCAAAAACTGGCTTCAGGCCGAAAAACGGAGGCATCGACTGGAAAAGGAAAATCTAGAGACAGAACTCAAGTACCTTAAATCGCAAATCAATCCGCATTTTTTGTTCAATACCATCAACTCCATTTTTGCGCTGATCCATAAGAACCCAGATTTGGCATCCGCATCCTTGGCCAATTTTTCGGATATGCTCCGCTACCAATTGTATGAATGTAATGATGAAGAGATAGGTCTGGATAAAGAGTTGAATTTTCTTGAAAATTTCATCAATTTGGAAAAATTGCGTTTGAACCAGAATCATACCGAGATGCAATTCGATATTGAAGACCATACCACTGTTAAAAAAACAATTGCTCCTTTTATACTTATTCCTTTCCTTGAAAATGCCTTTAAACATGTTTCCAAAGGAAAAGGGCAACAAAATTTTATTCAAATGCAGTTGGAGGCCGATGACGCATCCCTTCAACTGTATATAAAAAATAGCAAGGGGTTGAATGGGCAGGCTTCAAAAGATTTATCGGAATCCAGCGGTATTGGGCTTAAAAATGTGAGTCGAAGACTCAATTTACTCTATCCAGAATCGCATTCACTACAGATTGAAGACCAAAGCGATAGGTTTTCCGTATTATTGAAATTGGAATGGCAGAAAAACTAAAGTGCATTATCATTGATGATGAGCCGCTGGCCCGTGAAGTACTGGAGGAGTACATCCACGTTGTGGACCATCTGGAATTAGTCTGCACTGCTGAAAATGCTTTGGAGTTGAATCAGCAGTTGGGGCAGCATTCTGTTGATTTGATTTTTTTGGACATTCAAATGCCATATTTGACGGGATTGGATTTTTTAAAACTGCGCTCGGACCTGCCCATGGTTATCATTACAACGGCCTATCCTAACTATGCCTTGGAAGGATTTAATTTTAATGTAATGGACTATCTGCTTAAGCCCATCATCTTCAATCGTTTTTTTAAGGCAGTAAGTAAGGCCACCGAATACCATAGGTTGAAAAAAGGTCCTTCTGACGCTGCAGAGGAACAGTCAAGAGAAGAGCCCTATTTCTTTATAAAATGCGATGGCAAGTATCAGAAGATAGTCACTTCGGATATTCTTTATGTAAAAGCCTTGGAAAACTATATCCAGATTCAGACCCTAGCGGATAAATATATGTCCTTAATGCCCTTAAAAACCATTGAGGAGAATTTGGACCCAATGGAATTTGTGCGCACCCATAAATCCTATATCGTTCCCATGTCAAAAATACAATCGTTGGAAAACCATGAATTGATTTTGGAGCAGGGCCATACGATTCCAATCAGCAGAAACTATCGAAAAGAACTCCAAGAACGAGTGTTAAAGGACAAGGTCTTAAAGAAAAAATGATGTAATGTTTGATTTTTATGCCGTTAGCAGCAATTGGCATGGTTGGACTTAATTTTTCCCAAAACACTTTACATTTTAAAGAATTGTTTTAAATTTGCATCCGCACTTGAAAAAGGTGTTGGTTCTTTAAAATGCGAAAATAGCTCAGTTGGTAGAGCATCACCTTGCCAAGGTGGAGGTCGCGGGTTCGAATCCCGTTTTTCGCTCGACATCGACTCCGCTCAGTCACCAAGGGTGGAGTTTTTTGTTTTTTTACAAGTCCAGTATGCTCGAGTGGTGGAATTGGTAGACACGCCGGACTTAAAATCCTGTGGGCATTTTGCCCGTGCGGGTTCAAGTCCCGCCTCGAGTACTTAAAGCAAAAGCCGAATCGCAAGATTCGGTTTTTGCATTTAAATCATTTTCTAGTATGTCAATCTGTAATAATCGGCTACTTGATAAAAGTCTGAGATATCCACTCCCGCCTGTTTCAATTCTTGCTCTACGCTTATTGCTTTGGAGGCCGAACCATCTGTTCCTTGGATTACAACAAACCTAAAATCATAGCTAGTAACATCGAATGTACTGGATAGCGTCACCGTACCGGGAGAGATTGCATAAACCGTTAAACTACTGGTTTGATAGTAATAGGGAATTCCAAACCAAAGATTAGCATTTAGCGGACGTAAGTAGGCCAAAACTACTCCGTAATCCAATATATCCTGCGTTACAGCAGGTACATTAAAGGGAACTTCACCGGCCGTGAATGATTGATCTTCAAACAAATAACTTCTTACATTGGCATTCCCATCTTCTCCTGGTTCACCTTGGATTCCTTGCTCACCCTGTGGTCCAACCGCACCATCTTCCCCATCACTGCAAGCAGCAAGTAACATTAGGCCGGATATTAAAAAAACAACTTTTGATAATCTTAGTTTTTTCATTGGTTTGAGGTTTTGATTCTATTAAACAACGATAAGACCCTACTCTTTATTATCAATTATCGACTGTATTCCAAACAGTTATAATTCAATTTCACATTAACTTTAAACCAATTGTACATTCTATAGTTTCTCGGTCAACAATTATTGTTTTTCGAGCAATCTTCCGATACAAAAAACATTAGATTCCCTTCCAAAGATTTCTTAACGTCTAAGTACACTATCTTTTGAAAAAAGGTCATACATATGCTAAAAAATTCAGGCTAAAAGATTTCCCATACCTTTTTTGGGATACTTTTAAAGCTTGGAGCAAAGCCAATCCATGGCGATTGAGTGCCGTGGTGGCCTATTATGCTGTATTGTCCCTACCTGCACTCTTGGTGATCATCATCAATATTGTGGGTTCCATTTGGGGTGTGGATATTGTTCAAGGTAGACTCACTAACGAGTTTTCCATTGCCCTTGGCCCTGATGCCGCCCAAACTATCGAAGGAATCATTCAGGACACCCAAAACAAGGATAAAAATTTAATCTCCACTATTATTGGTGTTGCCACGCTGCTTTTTGGTGCCACGGGTGTGTTTTATCAATTAAAAATTTCCTTGAATGAAATATGGCGAATAAAAGGTCCTACAGAATTTAATTTCTGGAAATTGGTATCAGAGCGGGCACGAAGCTTTGCTTTTATCCTTGTCATCGGTTTTCTATTGCTTATCAGTTTTATCATCACCGCTGCCATTGCCGCACTTAACGATTATCTGCGTAGGTTGATGCCTGATATTGTGGTCTATTTGGCCTACACGGTTGACATTCTTTCTTCCATTGTCATAATCACCTTAATGTTTGCCCTTATGTTCAAGTTCCTACCAGATGCTAAGATAAAATGGAGAGCCGTTTGGTTTGGGGCCCTAATCACTTCCGTGTTGTTTGTCATTGGCAAATTCTTATTGGGACTCTATTTTGGAGAGGCTGAACCTGGTTCCACCTACGGTGCTGCTGGTGCCATTGTCCTGGTTTTGCTCTGGGTGTCCTATTCATGCCTGATTCTTTTCTTCGGGGCCCAGTTTACCTACATCTATGCCAAAACTTATAATATCTTTTTTGTTCCCTATAATGAACTCGAAGAACAGACAAACTAACCCTACCTTTTCTCCCAAAACCACTTTAAAATATTGTCTTTGCATTACCAAAAAACAGCATAAAAGAATACCTTTAGTCTATCCTAATGTTATGGTATGAATCTATTTGATGGAGTTAAAACCGCCGAACTAAAAGTCTCTTCAGAAACCAAGGAACTTAGCGCCTTTGTAAAGGACAAAAACAAATCTTTGGTGGATAGACTCGAAAGTTTTGAGGATATCATCAACATAGAAGTGGGCGATACCTCAATGACCCGCGCCAAATCCTTGGAACGCGAGTTCGACATTCGACAACTGTACATCAAATATGAAGGGGATAATCCCTCGGGCACCCAAAAAGACCGAATTGCTTTTGCGCAAGTCTACGATGCCCTCCGACGTGGGTTCGATACTATCTGTTTGGCCACTTGCGGAAATTACGGCGTTGCCGTGGCATTGGCTGCAGATTTGGCGGGATTGGAATGTATCATTGCTATCCCATCCAGCTATCATACCGAACGCATAAAGGAAATGGAGTCCCTTTCGGCAACCATTCTACGACTGGATGGCAGTTATGAGGATGTAGTGACCCAAGCAAGTGAAATGGCTGCGGAACGGGAATGGTACGATGCCAACCCAGGAGGTGCCAACACCCCATTACAAATTGCTTCCTATGCCCAAATTGCCACTGAAATTGTAGATGACTTGGGTGATGCCCCGGAGTATTGCGCGGTTCCTGTGTCCAACGGAACGCTCCTAGCAGGTATTTATCGTGGATTTAGTAGCCTCTACAAACGGGGAAAGACCACGAAAATCCCCAAAATGATTGCCGCTTCATCCACCCATAAAAATCCCATTATCCAATCGTTCAAAAAAGGGTTGAACCATTGTCAGGACCTTCAACCTGAAAAAGTCAAGGAAACTAAATACAATGAGCCACTCATCAACTGGCATAGTTTTGATGGCGAGGAAGCACTGTATGCCTTACATCAGTCTGATGGCGAGGCATTCAATATAAGTGATAAAAAAATGCGGGACATGAGCACATTGCTGCTCAAAAAAGAAGGACTACGGATTCTTCCCGCCTCCACAGCTGGATTAATTGCACTTTTGGAACTGGATGAACAACTAAATTTTGAACCCAATCGGTTTGTTGCCGTGCTTACCGCCAAATATTGACACTATGAAAAAAATTGACGGAAAGGCCCTTGTCTATTGCGAAGGGGCATTCAATACACCCAATGGAAAAACGGCCCATGGACTCGTCCGTTTTACGGAGCGTTATGAGGTGGTCGGAGTTTTGGACAGCACCTATGCCGGCAAAGATGCTGGAATGGTACTGGATGGCAAACCCAATGCTATTCCCATTTTTTCAACGATTGAAGAAGCGATTGAAACCTTATTCGCTAAAAATCAAACCCCGGATTATTTGGTCATTGGCCTGGCTCCAGATGGTGGTCGATTGCCAAAATCTGCCAAGAACACCATTAAGAAAGCCTTGCAACTGGGCTGGAACGTGGATAGCGGCCTTCATGATTTTCTCACCAACGATGCAGAACTTGTTAAACTCGCAACGAAGAATGATTGTACTATTCGAGATGTGCGCAAAACTCCAGACCGTGACAAGCTTCACTTTTTTACAGGTGATATTGAAAAAGTGGATTGCTTAAAATTGGCCGTTTTAGGCACCGATTCCGCTTTGGGCAAACGAACCACTTCGTGGTTTTTGGTCCACGGGTTCAGGGATGCTGGCTACAAGGCTGAAATGATTGGAACTGGGCAGACCGCTTGGATGCAGGGTGCTAAATACAGCATGATCATGGACAGCTGCATCAACGATTTTGTATCCGGTGAAATTGAACACGCTGTGGTCAGTGCCTATCGTAACGAAAAACCCGATGTCATTGTCATTGAAGGCCAAGGAAGCTTGATGAATCCGGCGTATCCCGGTGGATTTGAAATTTTGGCCGCAGGCCGACCCGATTATGTTATTCTACAACATGCCCCCAAACGGTTGGAATATGATGGCTTTCCCGGGTACAAAATGCATTCCATCCAAGAACAAATCAACGCCATCCAAGTGATTTCAGGGAAAGAGGTGATTGCCGTTACCGTAAACCATGAGAACATGGAACCATCGGAAATCCTTCCAGCCTGTAAAGCATTAGAAGAGGAAACTGGACTTCCCACTTTTGATGTTTTGGCACATGGTGCACAAGACCTCATTGCGTTACTCAAAACCAAGTTGAAGCCATGATCATCACCAATATTGGGTATGAGCGATTGGAATTGGAGCTCCTTGTCCCCTATACCATTGCCTATGAAGAGATTTCAAAGGCCACCAATTTTATCCTTAAAATAGAGACGGATGAAAATATCGTGGGGTTTGGTTGTGCGGCGCCCGATGTAGCGGTCACCCATGAGTCGCCGGATGATGTGGAACAGGCCATTAAAAATACTATCATCCCTATTTTAAAGGGGAAGAATCCCTTTATGGTTTCAAGTATTTTAGAGGAGCTTTCGCATCAATTGTCGCAAAAATCGTCGGCATTGGCCATGGTTGATATGGCCCTTTTGGATATTTCAGCCAAGAAAATGAAAGTACCTTTATATCAATTTTTGGGTGGGTACCGACATGAAATTGCAACGAGCATCACCATTGGCATCCTTCCTCTGGAAGAGACCCTAAAACTGGCATCGGAATACGTAAAACAAAAGTTCTTTATTTTAAAAATAAAGGGCGGGCTTTCTTTGGAAGGGGACATTGAAAAACTGAAAAAACTTAGGGAGACCTTTCCCCATATTCAGCTTCGGTTTGATGGAAACCAAGGGTATACCGTTTCTGAAACCCAAGCGTTTGATGAAGCCGTAAAAGAAATGAACATTGAAATCCTGGAGCAACCCACAAAACCGGGATTTGATGAGCACTTGGGAAAAGTAAAAAACACACTGGACCTACCCATTATGGCGGATGAAAGTCTAAAATCGGTCAAGGATGCCTTTCGTTTGGCCAAAAACCAACGGATTGACATGGTAAACATTAAACTCATGAAAGTTGGGGGAATCCATGAGGGAATGCGTGTGAACACAGTGGCCAACGCCGCCAATCTGGAAGCCATGGTGGGCTGTTTGGACGAATGTGCGCTTGGCATTTCAGCCGGATTGCATTTTGCTCTTTCACGATCCAATATAAAATATGCCGATTTAGATGGACATTTAGAATTTAAAAAAGACCCTTTTTCAGACTTGTTCCATCTTAAGAACGGGATTCTCCGTCCCAATCAAAACCCAGGACTGGGTCTTTTGGACTGGTAATATAAACCAACCCCTTCACAGAGGTTTTCTTCTTCTACGCGCATTTTTAAGTTATCCAGTCAAAACCCATATCCATCAAATCATATGGGGCTATGGTCAATTGGTGTCGATATAGGCCAACATACCATGGTACCTTGCCATCCAGTAAACTAAATTTTGAAAAACCCTTAAAGAAAAAATCTATGAAACTTTTAAAATTCATGGGCGTAGCCCTAGTAGCAATGGCTCTTTGCCTTTCCTCTTGTTCAGGAGAGGATGGAAAGGATGGTATTAATGGTCTTGATGGTGTTGATGGAACCAATGGCATTAACGGCACTAATGGAGCTGATGGCGCGGATGGAGCTGACGGTCAAGATGGAATGGATGGCATGGACGGCCAAGACGGAGCTAACGGTGTTGGTTTTGACGAGCTTACCAAATTTGGTTATATAACTCTGGAAATGGACGGCACACGAGTAGACAATGTTGCCTTTCAAGATTCTACCTCCTTCAGGTTTAGCCCCATCAATGCTGATCAATTGGCACAACTGAATTTTGTGAACTCTACTGAAACCGAAGAAGGTTATGATTATCAATTTAACATTGGACGCTTCCTCAGTGCACCTGATAACGTTTATCAAGAGAGCACATTCCATTTGAGCCTTAATGTCAGTAATCCTGGTACTGAAAATGAAACCATAAACAGTTTTATATATGCTGTTGGCGGATATGCAGTAATCGGAGATGACAACAAATATTTTGTGTTGAACAGTAGCTACGATGTCATTAGTGATGAAAATGTATTTAATGTTGAAATAACTGATATCACTTATGATGCCGAGACCAAACACCTCACCTTTAATTACGCTTGGACGGTATCTGCACTTGGAAATGGAACAGGAAATGAACTAAATATGTCTGGAATGGTGGATGTAATTTTACTTGAGGAGGTAGAAGAAGCTCCTAATAATAATATCTAATTTTCTAATAGCTTACCATAAAAAAGCCAAGGCATTTTGCCTTGGCTTTTTTATGTGGTCAAAACGCTATTCTTCTTTTCTCTTCAATGAAAACACCACGCCCATAGCCAATGCTACCGCAATGAATGCCAACGAAACCCATTCCGGTACCTCAACATGATGGGATAAAATCAACTTTACCCCCACAAAGAACAAGATTGCAGAAAGACTGTATTTGAGGTATTTGAACCGAGCCACCATATGGCTCAAGAAGAAATAAATGGAACGTAGGCCCATCACTGCCAAAATGTTGGAACTGAACACCAAAAATGTATCCGACGTAATCGCCAATACGGCGGGAATGCTGTCCAACGCGAAAAGTACATCTGTGAACTCTATCACCACCAATGCCAATAAAAGTGGGGTAGCCATTAATATCCCGTCCTTGCGAATAAAGAATTTCTGGGATTCTATGGAATGTGATACTGGAATAATCTTATTCACCAATCGAAACACAATGGAATCTTTTGGTTCATAGACTTTTTTACTTGATTGTAGTAATCGTAATGCTGTAATCACCAGAAACCCACCAAAAACGTACGTAATCCATATAAACTTTTTAAGAAGGGCCACACCTAAATAAATAGCTGTAATCCGAAAAAATATAGCGCCCACTATCCCCCAGAAAAGTACTCTATGCTGGTATTTTTCCGGTATGGCAAAGGATGAAAAAATCACTGCGATTACAAAAATATTATCCATGCTCAGGGACATTTCCACCAAATACCCCGTGATGTATTTGAGGGTTGCATTCCATGCTGTTAAATCATTTGGGTTTTCTATCCATTGATTCCGGTAAATAAAATAGACCAAAATTGAAAATGCCAGTCCCAAACCTATCCAAAACATGCTCCAAGTAGTAGCTTCCTTTAAAGAAATGGCATGGGCCTTCCTATTAAGTACACCCAAATCAAAAATCAGCAATAGCGCAACGGCCGAAATAAAGAGTATCCAAACAATCATTAAAACATAGAATTTACAGCAATACAAAACTGTAAAAAACAGTTTTCAAAACCATACCCATTGTGAAATAATTAAGCAAATAAGATAAATCAATCGTCTATGGATACCGCTTTTTACGAAATGCCATAAATACACTACATTTAGCGCCATGCACTATTGACTATACATGACACAACTGAAAGCACTCATCAAAGTTTTAGGCCCTGGTTTACTATTTGCCAGCATGGCCATTGGTACATCCCACTTGGTGCTGTCCACTAAAGCTGGAGCACAATATGGATGGATCATGGTCATTCCCATTGTATTGGCCAATCTTTTAAAGTATCCTTTTTTTGAATTTGGGGTACGATACACCACCGTAACCGAAAGAAGCTTGGTGGAAGGTTACTTAAATCTAGGAAAAACCTACCTGTGGATCTACGCCTTTGTGACCCTGATTTCCACGTTCACCATTTTGGCCGCGCTTTATGTGGTCACTGCTGGACTTTTTATGAATCTTTTCCAAATTACAAGCATGGGTGCAGGCGGAATTGCCCTATGCCTTTTCATCTTTATCAGTTTGCTCCTCATTATTGGGAAATACAAATTCTTGGAAAACTCTTTAAAAGCTGTCATAACCATATTGTTTGTCGCTCTTTTGGTAACAACAGTCCTTGTCATTCAAAAAGGGCCGGCACCCAGTGCAGAATCATATCAACGTCCAGAAATTTTTAATGAAGTCGGCATTTTGTTTTTAATCGGATTGATTGGCTGGATGCCCACCGCTGTTGAGGCTTCGGGCTGGGTGAGCATGTGGAACATGGAAAATCTAAAGACCATGAAGGACAAGCCATCCCTGAAACTTGCCCTCCAAGAGTTTAATGTAGGCTACATTTTAACTGCAATCTTGGCGGTTTTCTTCTTGATCATTGGATGGATGACCTTATATGGCACAGGTACGGAACTTAGCGGAAGCGCTGTGGTCTTCGCCGACCAATTGGTAAATCTATTTACCGTGCATATTGGGGATTGGGCCTATCTTTTTATTGCCGTAGCTGCCTTTGCCACCATGTTCAGTACGTGCATGACCGCCCATGATGCCGTTTCAAGGGTCAGTGTTGATGTTCTTGCCAAATTGTATCCCAATGCCGGAGCATTCAAGAATAAAAATGCTTTTGCCATCACCGTAATTATCATGGCCATCATCAATTGGCTCGTTATCAAAGTTTTTAGTGCCAATATGGCCAGTTTGGTCTCCTTGGCCACCTTTGTTTCTTTTGTACTGGCCCCATTATTGGGTTGGATGAACCTTAAAACCGTAATGGGCAATGATATTCCCGGCATCCACAAACCCAAAATAGGCTTACAGATTCTCACGTGGTGTGGAATGGTATTTCTTTCGTTATTTGCGCTGTATTATTGCTGGATGATTTGGTTCTAATTGAAAAGTACGTTGTCGTTCAGTACCACAATCAAAGACCTTTGGTTTTGCTTATGGAGCATTTCTAAACAGAAAACTCCGTTGGTGCAATTATTCAGAATTTTGTCTTCTCCATACCCAATGGAATATAGAATGTTGCTCGCAGGGACACCGTTTTGAATCAGATATCTTTTAATGGCATCCGAACGGCTCTGTGTCAACCTAAAATTGGTGGAACTCCCTCCCCTACTGTCCGTATAAGTTTCAATTCTTAATTGGGCCGATGGAAAACTTTTAATAAAATCCACCACTTTATCCAATTCAACTTCAATTTCTGGGGTCAGCTGGGTATCGTTGTTACCAAAGTAAAACTTTTTCATTTTTACAACCATTTGCCCCTCCTGTTCCTCCACCAAATCATCATAGAGTGAAATACCAATATCAAAATCCGTATTTTCCAATCCTTCCAAATCATATTCCTTAAAACGCTTGGTAAATCTGGAGAAATGGTCTTTGGTAGATTCTAATACAACTTCTTCTTCCCATGGAATTTCCAATCTGTAATTTCCATCTTCATCGGAATAGGTCTCAGCCAAAAGTTCACCACTGTCGCTTTTTAATCGAACTACAGCCTTGTCTACAACTTCGGAAGGGTTGTAAGGCTTCATAACTTTTCCCTTGATAGCGATTGTCTTCAGTCCTGGTTTTTCGTCCACCTTAAAGCCATAAATATCATCCTTTCCCTTTCCGCCAGATCGGTTGGACGCAAAATAGCCCAATAGCCCCTCTCCTGCATTGCGCATAATCAGTCCAAAATCATCTTCAGGTGAATTAATGCCCATTCCCAAGTTTATGGGAATGCTAAAGCCCTCTCCTTCCATGTTCGATTTATAAACATCCATTCCCCCTAACCCATAGAACACATCTGATGCAAAGTACAAACTCCCTTCAAACATAAAAGGTGCTATTTCGTTGCCAGGGGTATTGATGCGGGGACCCAAATTAATTGGAGCCGACATCACCTGACCATTGTTGGTATACACGTAATAAATATCGGTGCCGCCGTAGCCATCTTCAAAATTGGCCGAGAAATATAATTTTCCAGAGGCTTCATCGTAATACGGGTAATAAAAAGATGTACTTAAATCCTTTAGAAGCAATTGAAATGAACCACCAATGGTCTGTTTTCCAATGGCCAAGGCATTTTTTCCGGTATTGTCGAACGCAAGCTCACCTTCTTGAGTATTGGACAATACATAGAATATGCTCTTTAAACTTTCGGAATAAAATGGAGTGGCCTTATGAAATCTTGAACTACCAATCTCGGAAAAAGGTGCTACCCCAGAAATCTGCCCATCGACCTGTAGCCGCGCCGAATAAATATTGAAATAGTCTTCGTTACCAGGCTCGTATCTGTTGCCTTTTTGTTGAGGGCGCCCGCTGGTGAACAGTAGTTGTTCTTTGTAAAACGCAGGAGCAAAATCGGTCTGTGGACTGTTTCCCAACAAGTTGAAGATTTGATAATCCAAGCCAGGGTCCGCCGCTTCGTTTCCCAATAACTGCTGATTAAACTCCATGTTTTCCATCAGTTCTTTTGAAAAGCTTGATGACATTGTGGACAAAAAAGCTTCTTTTCTCTCTTTATTGGTCGTCTTGGAGAAGCTCTGTAGCATTTTATTGAAATGATGGCTTCCCATCAAGGTGTCTTTCTTATAAAGCTCTAAATACATTTCAGAGGCCTTCTCAAAATTGTTGGTTTCGAAATAGGAATCCGCCAAATTCAAAAATTGCTGTTCGGACAAAACCCCTTCCCTTAATTGGTCTTCATACGCCGTTATGGCCTGCTGGTATTTATATTGAAAAAAAAGATTGTCTCCCTTAGACTTTTTCTGACCAAAGCAGAAAACCACGCCCAAAAGGGTTGCCAAAATTGTTAGCTGTATATTGTGCGCCTTGCTCATGTTAGAAAAATCTTGGAGAATCTATCTGTTTTCCTTTATCATTTGTCTTTTTGTTCTTGTTTCTTGATTTGGAACCGCCTGAACCAAAACCACCTCGACCAATATAGAATTTTAATATGGCCTCATGCGAGCCTCCACTATATTCCCCCAATCCGTTGGTATTGTAATCATACGCGTAACCAATAAACATGGCATTGGATATCTGAAATCCTGCCAAACCGCTCACCGCATTGTCAAAACGGTACGAAGCGCCAATGGTAAGGGCATCTATAAACTGAAAGTTGGCCGATAGGTTCACATTTACAGGGGACCCTTGAAGGTAATTTACTAAAAAAGCCGGTTTAAACTTGGTCCTATCCGATATCTGGAACACATAACCCCCAATGGCATTGAACTGCATATTGTCCTCCACAATGGTGGCCACTTCATCATTATAAAGAGCATTGGTCAAAAAATTGGGAACCGAAACACCTAAGTACCAATCCTCTTCATGGTACATAAAAAGTCCTGCACCTACGGTTGGGTAAAAGTTGGTATACTCCCCACCCAAAATGGACTCATCCGATGGGTCAATAAAGGTACCCTTAGAGTAGTCGATATTCAAGGAAGAACCACCAGCATTTAATCCAAATGACAATTTGGTGTCTTCGGATAGTTGAATTTGATAGGAATAGGCGACATCAAAATAGGTTTGTGTCGATGGACCGAGTTGATCGCTCACAATATTGATTCCCAATCCCATTTTTTCATTGCTGAACGGAATATTGGCCCCTCCACGTATAGTGGTCGGTGCACCTTCAATATCCACCCATTGCGCCCTGTACAGGCCAATGACCTCTGGACTCTCCACGGTACCGACATAGGCCGGATTAAAACTGCCAATGTTGTACATGTACTGGGTGTATTGGGGCTCTTTTTGGGCATTAGCCAAACCGATGGCCAAAAGCAGCACTAAAAGAACAATTCTGTATTTTGACAAACCTTTTTTATCTGGCATTTTAGTTGTTCCTTACAATTTGAATCCATCCCTTTACTACTTCCGTTCCATCTCCATTTAAATCAAGAATATAAAAATACGTCCCTTTGGGCAGATCACCATTTTTACCTGTTCCATCCCAAGAACTATCATACCCATCCATCTGGAATACACTGTTCCCATAGCGATCAAAAACCTCAAGAGTGTTATTTGAATATTGTTCGTGACCCACCAATATCAACCTATCATTCTTACCATCACCATTGGGTGAAAAGATATTGCAAATGGTTCCGGGGTCTTCACAAGCACTTCGATTTACCTGAACAGAAACTGTTGATGAATTGTTATCGGTTACGGTATTGTCCGAGGGAAGGGATGAAACCAATGATGCCGTATTCTGGAAGGTCCCTGAAGCAGTGACAGCTACTGTAATCTCCAGAGTTGCCGTTGCCGTTGTCGCGCTCATTTCGGGAATGGACCATTCACCAGTTTCTTCGTCATAGGTTCCTAACGAAGCCACATGGGAAACATATTCAAAAGCATTATCCAACACATCGGTCACAACGATATCCAAGACTCTTTCCATATCCACATTTTCGATAGTAATGACAAACTCGATTTGCTCACCCAAAAGAGGCTCATCTTCATCTACCACTTTTGTAATGGCCAAATCAATATCCATTGGGTTACAATCCACGGTCAAGAACGGGTCACAAGCATCCAAGGGATCCGTAGCATTTTCGGGAACTGCGGTTGTACTTGGATCATCAACCACCAGCACTTCCTCGCCATCCGTTAATCCATCACCATCTGTATCAGGGTTATTAATATCGGTACCCAAGGTATTTTCTTCTGAATCCGTTAGACCATCACCATCCGTATCCACATTACAATCGCTCACGGATATGGTCACTTGAACCGAATCATTGGTACAAGGGCCAATAGCACCCGTCGTCGTGAACTCAAACACGTAATCCCCAACGGGCAAACCGTCAAAATCAATTGTATTTCCGCTTCCTATGGCCAAAGAACCCCCAGATGGGTCGGTTATAATTGTCCAAGTTCCAGCATCCGCACCCGTTAAGGTGGCATCCAAATCAATGGTATTAGGTCCTCCAAGGCCTACCGTGTTACAGGCAACCGTATTGGTTGGGGTGCCCGCTGAAGGGGTATCATTTATAGTTGCCACCACTTCCACTCGGTCTGAAACACATCCATTGGCAGTGGCCTCCACATAAAATGAGGTGGTGGTTGAAATGGAAGGCGTAATGAACGTGCCACCGCTTCCTAGCATGGCGCCTCCAGTGGGCGCATCAAACCAGTTGATAACCCCATTACTGGCTGTGGCCGTCAAGGTCAATGTACCTTCACCACAGCGTTCATCCCCTTCAGTATTTGTTATGGTGGGAGTTGGAAAAAGCTCTAAAGTAACTGTAACCACAGCACTGGGGCAATTGTTTATGGCATCCCAAAAAAATCCGAAATAAGAAGCTGGGTTAGTAACCTGACTATTTCGATGCTGATCCGTCTGTAAAGGGTCTGGATCTGTACTCCATCTCAATTCAGTTCCTGGAGGAGCAGCATTGGTCACATAATCATCCAAATCCACTAAAAGCTCCTCCCCACAGAAAGTTGTGGGCTGGGTCAAATCAAGCGAAGGTGTAGCACCATCGGCATTACAAGGAGCCGTATTCTTGGCAACACTATCATTGGCAATTGGACCAACCCCATTGCCATTGCTAAGTGTAACTGCAAGCGTAACATTTCCGTCTTCAACACCACTAACATTGATTCCCGTAACGCTTTGAGTTGGAGAACTAATCAATCCTGAGCCCATCACTGGAGTTCCGCCTGCATCACTTGTAAAGGTATAATCGTATATCGCACCGACTACCGCATTTGTAAAAGTAAAGCTAACAGCTGTCTGGTTACCATCATCTATGGGATCTTGGTTTATCTCAACAGTATACCCTGAGGGAACTACCGTATTTTTAACAGCCATATCTGATGTTGGAGGCCCCTCATTTCCTAAAGCATTGGTAACAGTTACTGTTAGCGTAATGATTCCATCAGGCAAACTGCTAAGATCTATACCTGTTATTGTATTATTAGGACTTCCAACAGGTCCAGTTCCTGTAACCGGAGCACCTCCACCATCACTAGTAAAGGCATAGTCATATGTTGTTAGAAACGATGGAGCTCCAGAAAAAGAGAAACTTACATCATCTTCATTCGTCAAATTTATGGGATCTTGGTTGATGGTTACTGTGTATCCATCCGGAGGTGTATTGTCCTCACTTACGATGGTTACATCGGCACTGGCTGGAATGCCGACGTTATAACCGGCACCTGAATTAAGAGTGACTGTTACCGTTTCATCCAATTCGACAAGGGAATCGTCTATTGGGGTTACTAATATAGTAGCTGTTTGCTGGCCATTGTCAATAGATACAGTACCCGAAAGCGTGTTATAGTCACTCCCAGGAGTTGCATCCCCACCAACTGTATATCCTACAATAATTGCAGAGCCCGTATTGTTGATTGCGCCAAGGTTCACCTCAAAAGAACCGGTTTCCGTTCCCAATTCTGTAGCGGTATCATCACTTGCTGTAACCGTGGCAATTCCCGTATCATCATTATTAATTGTCCCCAATCCCGTACCATCGTTAATCGTTGCATTGGAAACTAAACTCAGTTGTAGATTGAATGTTTCGTTTAGTTCAATATCGGTATCACCATTAACCACAACGGTAATAGTTGTGCTTGATTCACCTGCGTTAATCTGTCCCGTACCAGATGTAGCCACATAATCTGTTCCTGCTGTAGCTGTGCCGTTAGACGTTACATAGGAAAAACCTATGTTCCCGGCCGCGTTACCGCCGCCGTCAACGCTCACCGTGAAGATGAAGTTCGTCGCCCCCGCATCGCCCTCCGCCAAGGTCACGTCCCCGATGCTTATCGAATCCGTATCGTCATTGGTGATCGTGCCGTCACCGGTATCGTCCGTTATCGTGGCGTTGGTCGGGTTGCTCAGCACGACCGTAAAGCCCTCGTCAAGCTCAACATCGGTGTCACCGTTCACCTGTACCGTTATTGTAGTGCTGGGGGTGCCCGCGGCTATCGTGCCAGTACCGCCGACTATCGCGACGTAGTCCGTGCCCGCCGTGGCGGTCCCGTCAGAGGTGTCCACATCAAAGTCTATCTGGGCGGCAGCGTTGCCGCCGCCGTCAACGCTCACAGTGAAGATGAAGTTCGTCGTCCCCGCATCGCCCTCCGCCAAGGTCACGTCCCCGATGCTAATCGCATCAAGGGCAACATCGTCATTGGTGATCGTGCCGTCGCCGGTATCGTCCGTTATCGTGGCATTGGTCGGGTTGCTCAGCACGACCGTGAAGCCCTCGTCAAGCTCAACATCGGTGTCACCGTTCACCTGTACCGTTATTGTAGTGCTGGGGGTGCCCGCGGCTATCGTGCCAGTACCGCCGACTATCGCGACGTAGTCCGTGCCCGCCGTGGCGGTCCCGTCAGAGGTGTCCACATCAAAGTCTATCTGGGAGGCAGCGTTGCCGCCGCCGTCAACGCTCACCGTGAAGATGAAGTTCGTCGCCCCGGCATCGCCCTCCGCCAAGGTGACGTCCCCGATGCTAATTGCATCAAGGGCAACATCGTCATTGGTGATCGTAACAGTAGCGGTATCCGTAATATTCACAGGGACAAGAGCTCCTTGAAGATTGTCCATGAAAATGGTCAAAGTTTCATCTAATTCTACAGTAGTATCTGTGGTGGGAAGAACGTCAAATGTCTGTGTTTCCCCAGGAGTCCCAGAAAAATTAAGGGTAAAACTTGTTAGTGGAGTATAATCACTATTAGCAGTTGTCGCTGTACCATCACTGGTGTTTACATCCACTGAGAAAGCGCCTCCTGTGGTAATATCCAAAGTTGCTGTTAGCGTGATGGCTCCATCGTCTTCATTTCCGCTAACATCTTCAATGGTTATTGTCTGCCCAAAACTTGTCGCTATTCCAAAAAGCACAAAAGCTATACACAGAAATAAACCTTTGCCATATTCTGCAAGAGTCTGTCTTAAGGTTTTTTTTTGGGAGGTTACCATCACCTGTATATGCGTTTCAGTTTAGTTCGTAAATGCCATGTTTAGGTCGGTGAGTTGGGAATCTCAATATTACAAAAAAGGGCAACAATCCCCATAACCAATCGGTTCAAATCTTGGTTAAATCGGATAAACTGCCTGAGTTATCTAGGAGAGTGCCGCGGAACTGGTTTCGGAATCTGGGTTTATCTTTTTCACCAAACCTTGCAATACTTTGCCTGGGCCCACTTCCACAAAGGTTTTAGCACCATCCTTCACCATTTGTTGTACGCTTTGGGTCCATTTTACGGGGGCCGTTAATTGTAAGATTAGGTTCTTTTTGATTTCGTCAGCACTTGAAATTGCAGTAGTAGTCACATTTTGATAAATAGGACAGCTGGGAACGCTAAACTCTGTAGTTTCAATGGCTGCAGCCAATTCTTCTCGGGCAGGTTCCATCAACGGGGAGTGAAATGCACCGCCCACAGGCAACAACAAAGCTCTTCTTGCTCCGGCCTCCTTTAATTTTTCACAGGCAATGTTCACTGCATCCACTTCACCTGAAATCACCAATTGCCCAGGACAGTTGTAGTTGGCCGGAACCACAATACCTTCGACTTCTGCACATATTTTTTCCACAACAGCATCGTCCAATCCCAAAACGGCAGCCATGGTGCTGGGCTTTAGCTCGCAGGCTTTTTGCATAGCAAGTGCACGCTGGGATACCAGTTTTAACCCATCCTCAAAATTTAAGGTGCCGTTGGCTACCAAGGCGGAAAATTCACCTAGGGAATGCCCCGCGACCATATCGGGTTTAAAACGGTCGCCCAAAACCTTGCTCAAAATCACAGAGTGTAAAAAAATGGCTGGCTGGGTTACTTTCGTTTGTTTTAAATCTTCTGCGGTGCCTTCGAACATGGTATCGGTAATGGAAAAACCTAAAATTTCGTTAGCCTGCTCAAACAGTTCTTGTGCTTGGGAGTGATTCTCATAAAGATCTAATCCCATTCCAACAAATTGCGCGCCTTGTCCTGGAAAAATATATACGTTCATAATAGTCGAGTTTTTTGAGTGCGTAAAAATAGGGATAATTTAGACTCTTAGCTGTTTGGACAACTTGGATCAATGGATTATTAAGTTCTTAACCTTCCTTGAACCAACTGGAATACATTACATAATTGTTGGCAATTCGGTCTATCTCCCCAGAACTCAACTCTGGACTGATATCTTTAATCTTTTTGGCAGGCATTCCGGCATAAATACTGCCAGCCTCTACATGGGTTCCTTGGGTCAGAACAGCACCAGCGGCGATAATGGAATTGCTTTCCACCACGCAATCATCCATAATAATACTACCCATGCCCACCAATATATTATCTTTTAGGATACAACCATGCACAATGGCATTATGGCCAATGGAAACGTTGTTTCCTATAATTGTGGGTGATTTTTGATAGGTACAATGAATCACGGCGCCGTCCTGCACGTTTACCTTATTCCCCATTTTAATGTAATGCACATCGCCACGGATTACGGCATTGAACCACACACTGCACTGGTCGCCCATGGTCACATCGCCCACAATGGTGGCGTTTTCGGCAATAAAGCAATCTTTTCCTATTTCTGGGGATTTACCCCTTACGGGTTTGAGTATCATATTTTTATTATTCGAATCAATTCATTTATTCTGCTTTAAGCCATTCTAAACCGTTTTTTCGACTCCACTCAGGAACCTGTTTGATGGCCTACTGAAAATACGACAATAGTTCAGCTTTTTTAGAGGCAGAAACAGATAGTTCCTTGCCGTTGGAAAGTATCACACTGCCGCCCTTGCCTTTCTTATATTTGACCACTTCAGCCACATTTACCAAATAGGATTTGTGTATTCTGGCAAAGGCATAGCCTTGAAGGGCTTCTTCAAAATATTTTAGTGTCTTGCTCACCAAAATCTTTTTGTGCTCCAAATAGATTTCTGTGTAATTGTCATCAGCTTTACAGAAGAAAATGTCGCCTACATCCAACACTTGAAAACCATCTTGTTGTGGTAATGTTATTTTCCCTTCAGTCTTAAGGGGCGCAGTTTTTAACACTTGACCTTCCAACGCATTTTCTTTTTCCTTAATGGCCTTTACATAATCCACCGCTTTGATCAATTCATCAATATTGATGGGTTTCATCAAATAATAAGCGGCGTGATGGTTAAGGGCATCCATGGCGTATTGATTGTAGGCAGTAACAAAAATAGCCTCAAACGTTCGGTCTGGAATCTTGTCCAACAAATCAAAGGCATTGCCAAAAGGCATTTCCACATCCAAAAATACCACATCGGGCCGGTACTTGTTGATTAGCGTTATTCCTTCTTCAATATGGGCAGCTTCACCCAACAATTTGACACCATTACAATATTTACTGATATAATTTCGAAGGATTTCCCGGCTATTGGCTTCATCCTCCACTATGATCGCCTGCAGTTCCATTAGTCTTTTTTTAGCTTTAAGGTCACCTTGGTCCCTGTTTGGTTATCATTTAGGTTTGCAATGGACACATCCACTTTATTTTTGTACATATCGTTCAGGATTTGTATGCGCTTTTTAATGTTGCCCATTCCTTTGGATTTTTGTTTTTTCTGATTGCTGGTCTTCAACTCGGCCGATTTTTTTCTCCCAATACCATTGTCCACAATCGTAATCTCCAATAAGGTATCGGTGAGTTGTTTTAGGTTGATTTTTAAGAATCCCTTTTCTTCCTTATATCGCAACCCGTGCCAAATAGCGTTTTCAATATAGGGCTGCAGCAACATTGGCGGAATCTGAAACGCATCCACATCCACTTGCTCATCAATATTGATAGTATAATCGAACTTGTCCGAAAAACGGGAATGTTCCAGTTTTACATACAACTCCAAAAGTTCCAATTCTTTTGAGAGCGGAATAAAATCCTCCTCTGAATTTTCCAACACGCTGCGCATCAACACAGAGAATTCACTTAAAAACCGATTAGCGCTTCTTTCATCGCTCTTGGCAATAAAATTGTTCACTGAATTGAGTGCATTGAAAATAAAATGTGGGTTCATTTGGGTTCGCAGGGACTTCAAGGCCAAAAGGTTGTTGGCCAACTTTTGTTGTCGATTACTGCGATAGTACAACAAAGCGGTCAATGCAGTGAGTAAAATTCCAAAGACCAAGGAATAGATAATCCATTTCTGACGCTTGCTGGTCTCTTCAAAAAGTTGCTGCTCAGTAACCGCCAAACTATATTTACTTTGGTTGAGTTCACGCTCCTGCTCCAAGCTTGAAATTCGATTTTGTGTGTTGGCAATTTCTCTATTAAAACGGGCAGCCTGCGAAAGCTCCTGTTCCTTTCTAACATATAGGCTGTCCACCACGGCAACGTAATCTTGATAAGATTCCAGGGCCTTTGTAAAATCCCCTTTGTTTCTATAGACTTCTGAGAGTTGTCTGGTGGCATCCTTTTGCACAATCAAATCGTCCTCTTCATTGGCTTCCACAATACTTTTTTCCAAATAAGGTATGGCCTCATCCAACTTATCTTGTGCAATGTAGGCATTGGCGATTTTGTAATTGATGCGCTGGGAAGTAATCGTATCCGAAACTGAAACCCCTCGACTTTCCACACTTACCTTGGATTGGGGCAACTGTTGTAACTCGTTCAGGCTTTTTTTGCGCAATTGAATCTCATCATCGTACCGGTTTTTTTGATTATAGAAATCTGCGACTCGCTCACTTTCTTGAATCAATCGCTCCGGAGCCACCCTTTTGGAAAGGTTTAGACTGTTTTGATAAAAACCCTCCGCTTCGACCACCCTATTTTCACTGGCATAGGTATCGGCTATCTTTGAGTTGAGGTCGATGACCTTTGGAGATATCTGGTTTTTTTCCGCTACTCGCAGCCCTTCTTGGTAAAATTCCTGTGCCCGTCTTGGATTGGACATACCAATGTTCGCATCGCCCATGGCTTCATAAAGTTCCACCCGCCGATAGGGCACCATGTTCTTTACGTCGAGCAAAGGAGACAAAGTGGTCTCGGCCTTTTCAAACTCCCCATGCAACACATAGGTTTTGCCCAAAAGGAGTTTTGTTTTGTTGGAAGGACTGGCAGCAAGCGCATCCTTAAAATTGGTGATGGCCAAGTCATATTGCTTGTGATACATGTAGATCTCTCCCAACGCAGTGAGTGAACTGGACAATTCTCTCTTATTACCCAACGCATCCAATGATTCCATGGACTGGGCAATAAAATCGATGCTTTTTTCCAAATCTGACTTTTTGTAAATGTTGGCGGAGTCCAAGAATCGTTGATGAGCCTGTGCTGTACTTAAACCGGCTCTATTCTCTTTCTTTGCAGTTCCCAAGACTTTACTTGAGGTGCGCTTGCCCTCTTCCTGAGCAACACCTGTATATGCCAGAATCAAAAAAAAGAATGCTATTAGTTTTCCCTTGGCCATATATTCCTATACTACATAGTAAACTTACTTCATCCCAAGCGTATTAAAAAATGGTGTAGCTTCAAATAATGGGTCAAAACAACTCCTTTTTCCGCCTATACGCAATCAATTGTACCACTTGCTCACTGTAGATGACCGTTCCCTCATTTTGGATTTTTATTGAAAAAAGTTGCAGGTACTTTTAGCACATCATTCTAAAAAATTGAACCATGAACTATTTGAAACATCTATTCGGAACAGCACTTTGTATACTGGTAACGGTAACATCCTACGGTTGTAACCTAAAAGCCAAAGAACCCAACAACACAGCCTTGATTTCTACGTCCATTTCTGAAAAACCAGCCAAGCAATATGTAAAGATTGCCTTGCTGTTGGATACTAGTAACAGCATGGATGGACTCATAAATCAAGCGAAAGCGCAACTTTGGGATATTGTAAATGAATTTACCCACGCTAAATGTGGCAATGATGTTAGACCGTCTCTTGAAATTGCCCTTTATGAATATGGAAACGACAACCTTTCCTCTCGCGAAGGGTATATAAGACAGGTCATAGGTTTTAGCAATGATTTGGATGAGATTTCTGAAAAATTGTTTTCGCTGACCACCAATGGCGGCGAAGAATATTGTGGCGAGGTGATTCAAACCTCTTTGAAACAGTTGGATTGGGGTAAAAATACCGATGACCTTAAAATGATCTTTATTGCGGGCAATGAACCCTTTACCCAAGGCAAGCTCAACTATAAGGATGCCGCACACAACGCCAAGGAAAAGGATGTCATTGTAAATACCATTTTCTGTGGGAACTACGAACAAGGCATTTCCACCATGTGGAAAAATGGAGCGACATTGACTGGAGGTGATTATATGGCCATTGATCACAACAGGCAAGTGGTTCACATCAACACTCCCTATGATGACGTCATCATTCGTTTGAACTCCAAATTGAACAACACTTATATTTCCTACGGAAGTTTGGGGAGGCAAAAGAAAGCCCTGCAAAGTGTTCAGGATAGCAATGCCGCAGAAATGGAAGCTGCCGTAGCGGTAAAAAGGTCGGTCAGCAAAAGTTCAAGATTGTATAAGAACTCACAGTGGGATTTAGTGGACGCCATTGAAGACGACGAGGAAATCCTGTCAGAATTGAAGGAAGAGGAACTTCCCCAAGAACTTCAAGGAAAATCGGAAAGTGAGATCAAGACCTATATAAACAAGAAAAAAGCAGAGCGCGAGGATATTCAAAATCAAATCCAAGAGCTAAATGCCAAGCGCGAAGCCTATATTGCCGAGCATCAAAAAGAAGAAACGGGAGAATTGGAAAATGCCTTGTTGAGTGCCATAAAAACACAGGCTTCCAAGAAAAATTACACCTGGGATTAGACTTAGGTTGTTGTGTTGAACAGTGAAAGATGGTCCATCCCAAACGATGGGCCATTTTTAGTTGTTGGCAGCCGGACAATAACAATCGTAACGTTTGCCTTGATCGCTCTGTCCAAAATCGTAGCCCAAGGTAATCTGATGAAAACCACCATTATCAAAACGGATGTCCCCAGATTGGTAGGAATAGTTATAGGAAAACAAAAATCGATTGACGTTAACACCAATGATTGGGGTGAACAATTGCAATCGCTGCTCTCCAAAACCACCATTGGTCTGAAATTGGGCTCCATCAAAACTTCTTCGGTAGGATAATCCTCCCCAAACCGTCCCAAAACTTACGTCTTTATATACCTTGGCATTCAAATCGATGGTCTTTTCTTTGGTAAAATCAGTCATTTGAAACAAAATGGAGGGCTCAATCCGAGTGCTCCTCCCAAATACATATCCTACTGACAGCAAATACCTCCTTAAATTGTCAAACTCGGCAGCGGTGTACAAATCTCGTCCACTTCCCAGAACATTCAAGATGGCGGCATGGGCGTAAAACTCGAAAAGGTTATATGAAGCTCCCAGGTCCACGTTAAAATAACTGGTCGTGTTTTTTACTCCAGTTACTGCCGGATCGGGAATGACCGACCTGAACTCAGTTTCATCCAAACTGCTCAGAATGACACCTGCACTCAAACCAAAAGATAACTGGTTCAAGGTTCTAAAATCTCCAGCCAGTTGCAAATGGTGTGCATACGTTGCCTTAAATCCGGTTTGCGAATGATACCCATTGGCGTCGTTGAAAATAATACCCCCAACACCGCTCCGTGAGCCTACACGAGAATTCATGTTAAACGTCTGCAAACTGGGCGCTTCGTCCACGTTGAACCACTGTTTTCTGGCAGTAAGACGAATTTTGGTTCCTTCGGCAATCCCTGCCATGGATGGGTACACCAAGTAATAGTTGTCCGACAGGTAATCAAAATAAACCGGAATACCTTCTTGAGCCTTGGCTGCTAGCCCAAAAAACAGGCTGATGATGATTGAGGTTAGGTAGCGTCTCATGTGACGATTTTGGGCTATGATTGAGGTTTAAGTACAATTAAACAATAAGATAACGGTTGATGCACCACATTATTATATTTTTTGCAACGCATCCTAACTATTGGTATTTTTGCAGGAAAGATTCGCCATGAAAGAATATAATATCACCATAGTTGCCACCAACAATCCAAAAATAATAAAATTGGAAGCCAACCATTTCTTGGTAAAGGGCAATTATGAATACAAAAATATAGATGAAGCTAAGAACTCTCCCTTGGCGCAACAGCTCTTTTACCTACCGTTCATTAAAACGGTTTACATCTCTGGAAACTTTATTGCTCTGGAGCGATATGATATTGTGGAATGGGAAGACGTAAAGGATGAAGTTGCCCAGCAATTGGTGGAATATCTCAATGCCGGTGAACCTGTGGTTCATGAGGAACTGACCCAGAAAAAGGAACCTGTTACCGTATACGCCGAGGTCACCCCTAACCCGGCTGCCATGAAATTTGTGTGCAACAAACGCATTGTACCCAGTACGTACGAGTTTAAAAATATTGATGAGGCCAAGGATTCACCTTTGGCCCAAGCACTTTTCCAGTTTCCCTTTGTGAAAGAGGTATTTTTTGATGAAAACTACATCTCCGTTTTAAAATACGAAGTGGCCGAATGGGAGGAAATTACTATGCAAGTCCGTGAGTTTATCCGAGATTTTCTAGGGGATGGCAAAGAAGTGATTTCTGCTGAGGCCATTCAAAAAACCAAAGAAAGTGCAAAAAAAAGTGCCACGCAGATACAATACGATGACACCTCGCAACAAATCATTGATATTTTGGAGGAATATGTGAAGCCTGCCGTGGCCAGTGATGGTGGAAATATCATGTTCCAATCGTATGAAGAAGAAAGCCGAACGGTTAGTGTCATACTCCAAGGTGCATGTAGCGGTTGCCCATCATCAACCTTTACCTTAAAAAATGGCATTGAGACCATGCTTAAAAATATGATGGGTGATAAAGTCCGGGAAGTTGTTGCGCTCAACGGCTGATTTTTAAGGTATTCTTACCACTATTGTGGTCAATTTTTGTTAAATTGAATAAATTTAAAAATCACTACCCATGGCAGTTTTAAAAGTAATTGAAGTATTGGCAAATTCCGATAAAAGCTGGGAAGATGCAACTAAAAATGCATTGGACCAAGCCACTAAATCGGTTAAAAATATTCGTTCCGTCTATATCAACGAGCAGAGCGCCACGGTTAAGGACGGAAAAATCGATAATTATCGAGTTAACGTTAAAATTACCTTTGAGGTGAAATAACCCAAGGGCAATGCCAAGATAGCGCCCTTATTGGGCGCTTTTTTTATGTTCAAAAAGAAAACTATGCTGAAAAGAGCCATCATTTTATTGGTTTTACCCTTTTTCTTCCTTGGTTGTAACCAAAAACCCGACAAAGTGACCCACAAACATACCAACGCTTTAATCAACGAGACAAGTCCTTACCTTTTACAACATGCCCATAATCCTGTAAACTGGGAAGCATGGAGCCCAGAAGTGCTTGAACGTGCCCAAAAGGAGGACAAACCTCTTCTTATCAGTATTGGTTATGCGGCCTGCCATTGGTGCCATGTTATGGAAAAAGAGTGCTTTGAAGACGAGGAAGTGGCCCAAATGATGAACGAGAATTTCATCAACATAAAAATAGATCGTGAAGAACGTCCCGATGTGGACCAAATCTATATGGATGCCATCCAGATGATGTCCGGCAACGGGGGCTGGCCTTTGAACATTGTGGCGCTGCCCGACGGAAGACCTTTCTGGGGCGCAACCTATGTCCCCAAGGGCAATTGGATAAAATCCCTTCAACAATTGACGGAGCTCTACAAAAATGATAGGTCTAGGGTCACCCAGTATGCCGCTGACCTTGCCAATGGCATTCATGCCATCAACTTAGTGGAAAATGCAACGGATTCCGATTTTTATAATCTGGACCAATTGGACGCTGCCGTTACCAACTGGTCGCAATATTTTGACTCGTTTTTAGGAGGATATAAACGTGCCCCTAAATTTATGATGCCCAATAATTGGGACTTTTTGCTGCACTACGCCACGGCAAACAACAAACCTGAGCTTTTAGAGCAAGTCAATACCACTCTGCAAAGAATGGCCTATGGAGGTATCTACGATCATGTGGGTGGTGGCTTTTCCAGATATGCCGTGGATACTACCTGGCACGTGCCCCATTTTGAAAAGATGCTCTATGACAACGGACAATTGACCAGTTTATATGCCAAGGCCTATGCCGTTACTAAAAATGAAATGTACAAGGAGGTGGTTGATGAGACCATCGGATTTGTACAAGAAGAACTCTGGGATGAAAATGGAGGTTTTTATTCGTCATTGGATGCCGACAGTTTAAACGACGAAGGCGAACTGGAAGAAGGTGCTTATTACGTTTGGACCAAAGAAGAATTACAGCAGCTTTTGGGGGAGGATTACAGCGTTTTTGAGGCCTATTTCAATATCAATTCCTATGGTTTATGGGAAGAAGGTAATTATGTGCTCATCAAGGATAAGTCCGATGCAGAAATCGCTGAAAAATTCAATATTTCGGTTTCCGAACTGAAGACCAAAATGGATAATGCCCTTGGTATTTTGAAAAAAGAACGAGCAAAACGTGCCAAACCCAGATTGGATGATAAAATCCTGACCTCTTGGAATGGATTGATGCTAAAAGGTTTGGTGGATGCCCATCGATATTTGGGCAATGATAAATACCTTGACATGGCCCTGAAAAATGCAAAATTCATTGAAACAGAAATGATTAAGGATGACCATTCACTTTTTCGAAATCACAAGGAAGGAAAAAGTAGCATCAATGCCTTTTTGGAGGATTACGCCTCTGTCATTGAAGCGTATTTGGCGCTTTACGAGGTGACTTTTGATGAAAAATGGCTCAACCATTCCAAAAAACTGTTGGATTATACCAAGGTTCATTTTATGGATTCAGAATCAGGAATGTTCTTCTTTACTTCGGATGAGGACCACTCCTTGATTCGAAGAAGCATTGAAACCAATGATAATGTCATATCGGCCTCGAATTCCATTATGGCCAAAAACTTGCTGAAATTTCATAAACTATACCCTGATGAGGATTATGGGGACATTGCCAAGCAAATGGTAATGAATGTGCAAAAGGACTTTGACACTAGTGCGCAAGGGTTTGCCAATTGGCTGCATGTGGTTTTGTATGAAAATCAAAACTTTTACGAAGTTGCCATAGTGGGTGAAAATTATAAAGAACTTGGCAAACAAGTCGCCCGTAATTATTTGCCCAACAGTATTTTGGTAGGCTCCAAAGAGGAAGGCAAACTTGAGCTTTTAGAAAATAGATATGTACCTGGCGCCACTTTGGCTTACGTCTGTATTGAAGGTACCTGTAAATTGCCCGTGACTACTGCAGAGGAGGTTTTACAGCAAATTAAATCATTCAAGTAAAGGTTAACATTTGTTTAAATAGGTATTCTTGAATTTTATAAAATTTTCAATTAAGTTATTGCAAAACAAAAAAGAGTTATGAACGAATTTAAAAATTACGAGAAATATATTGATGAAGGTGTAAATTGGGCCATAGGCATATTGCCGAATATTATCTTGGCCGCCATTACATTTATTGTCGGTTTATGGGTCATTCGTTTTATCAATAAACTCATAAGACGGTTTTTTGAGAAAAAGGATTATGACGAAACCTTGGAAACCTTTTTACAAAGTTTCTTTAGTATTGCCTTAAAAGCATTGCTTTTTGTTCTGGTGATAACCCAATTGGGTGTAAAAACATCTTCCTTGGTGGCCATAGTGGGTGCTGCCGGTTTGGCCATTGGTTTGGCCCTGCAAGGTTCTCTCGCCAATTTCGCCGGAGGGGTGCTTATTTTAATTTTCAAACCTTTTAAAGTTGGGGATTGGATATCCGCACAAGGGGTTGACGGAGCCGTAAAGGAAATCTCCATTTTTAACACCAGGGTAAATACTTTTGGTAATCAAGTGGCCATTATACCAAACGGGCAGTTGTCCAACGGGAATATTATCAACTATAACATGGAGAACAATCGCCGGGACAAAATTGATATAGGGATAGGCTACGGCTCAAATATAAAAGAGGCGAAAGACATTCTTCTACAAATCTGTGCGGACAATGAAAACATCCTTAAAGAGCCTGCTCCAGAAGTGTACGTAGGAGCTTTGGCGGACAGCTCGGTTAATTTGACCTTACGGTTTTGGGCAGCCAACGAAGTATTTTGGCCTGCACATTTTTATGTGATGGAACAGACAAAATTACGCTTTGATGCAGCTGGAATTGAGATTCCTTTCCCACAACGGGTTATGCATCAAGTTAAAAACTAGGCTTCTTTTTGGATTGGATTACAAAATCCTTTAGGTAATACGGTTCAAAATACGCCACATCTTCAAACTGGCCCTTCTTGTACTTTTCAAAGGCAATTGGGGCCATTTCTTTTGCAGATGGCACTATGGACGCATCAAATTTAAAATTGGGGTGTGTGAGCACATCTTTGCACTTTGCGGCACCACTACCTACCACATGTACTTTATGTTCGGAAACATAGTCGGCAAAAGAATTTTCATCGATAATTTCCGCTCGCGTCTCCCTGATTTTTTCGAACTGATGATTGAATACAGTTGAATAGACCTCCATTCTTCGGGCATCTAAAACCGGAATGACCAACTCCCCTTCTTCCAATTGCACCTGATGCGCCATACTTTCCAAGGTAGGTATCGAAATCAATGGTAAATCCAACGAAAAACACAATCCCTTGGCTGCGGAAACCCCAATCCGAAGCCCGGTATAGGAACCTGGCCCTTTACTGATGGTAACTGCATCCAGGTCTGAAAATGACAAAGAAGCCTCTTGTAAGACTTCTTTGATAAATACGTGTAATTGCTCGGAGTGGGAATAGTTTACCGCATTGTTTTCCTTTAGGAGAATAACTTCACTTCCTTTGGAAATACATACCGAACAATTGGTAGTTGCTGTTTCTAAATTGAGTAATAGGGCCATAGTGGCCACAAATATACTAGTTTAAAGAAATGGGAAGACCAAAGTAAAACTCCAAAATTTTCAATCGGAAGATATAATCATATTTGGTACGGATTACATCGGCCTGAGCATTGTCCACCCTTGCTTGTGCCTGGCTAAAATCAAAAGCATTCATTAAACCTACATCATAACGTTCCTTGGCATATTCATAGGCCAATCTACGTGCCTCCAAAGTCTTTTCCGCGGCTTCATAGGCTTTTTCAAAAGTGCTTACATCCACATAGGCCTGCTGAATATTGGTTTCCAAATCCAGTTTTGTCTGTTCCAACTGCAATTTGGCTCTTTCCAAACTTATTTGGGACCGTTTAACATTGTTCTTGGTGCTCCATCCATTAAAAATAGGCACATTTAATTGTGCTCCGTAGGAGATACCATCAAAAATCCAAAGTTGGTCCGTAAAATTGGGGGTATAGGGCCCATTGGCCCCGGGGATTTGGGTCACATCGGAATACCGTGTTCCATATTGGAAAAAGGCAGATAGTGTAGGATAATACGCTCCCTTTGCAATTTTTAGGTCTTCTTCGGCCAAATCCACATTGGACTCTGAAAACTTGATATCATTTCTAAAAGACAGTGCCTTATCAAAAATTACTTTTGCGGAATTATCCAAAATGTCTGAAGGCGGAATTAAAAACTCTTCTTCAGCTATATCAAAATTCTCATAATCGGTTATTTGAAGCAATTGCGCCAGGTTTACTCGGGATATCAGCACCATTCCCTCCCCATTCACAATCTGTTGTTGTTGTGTGGCCGCAGTCGCTTCGATCTCCAGTAAATCCCCTCGGGGCAGTACACCGGATTCCACCAACTCCTTGGTACGGTTCAGGTCTTGCTCCGTAACCGCATATTGCGCCTTGAAGGTCTTTAATTGCTCTTTGCTGGAAAGCACCTGCAAATAGGCATTGGCCACGCTCAACCGAATATCATCTTTTAGGTCATCCAACCGATACTGATTGGCTATGGCGTTGATTTTGGCCCTATTTATCTGGTGTAAATTTCGTAAACCATCGAACAGGGTAACGTTGGAACTAAGTCCCATGTTAACGTTTAAGGCTGTTTGGTTTGTGGGCAGGTTATTCGTTGGATTAATGGAGAAACCCGTATTGCTCGATATGGATGTTGACCCATTGAGATTGGGAAGTAAATTTCCCAACGCATCTGACTTATCGATTATGGCATTCTCTAAATCCAATTCAAACTGCTCTATTGTTAAATTGTTCTCCACTGCATATTCCACACATTCCTGCAGGGTCCATTTGCGCATTTGCGCATTGGAAACACATATGGCGAAAAGCAATAGAAAGGTCGTAATACTACGTTTCATTCGTTTTTTGATTTGTCGTTTTTTGATTTCGGTTTCTGGTTGATTCATTAGCTATTTGAATCTTCATCGCCTTTCTTAATAGGCTCGGTTTTGTTCCAATGTTTTACTTTATCTTCCTTGGTAAGTCCAGATAAAACTTCCACATTCACTCCATCTGAAATACCGGTCTCAATATCCCTTCTTTCAAACTTTTGTTCTTCCACTGAACCAACGGCTACTTCTACATAAGGCTTATCCGTTTCCTTGTCGAATTGCAATACTGCTTCGGGTATCACAAGAATGCTATCTTTCTTCTCCAAAACAATGGAGGCGTTGGCACTATAGCCCGCGCGAATAAACACATCATCTTTTTCCTCTACATCGCCTTCAATCTTAAATTGAACAGCTCCTGTCTCTTCGATACCCTTTGGTGCAATAAACTTTAATTTGGCATCTAACTCCACATCTTCAACGGCTCCCAAACTTATTTTTAATGGGGTTCCTACTTTTAGTTTTCCTACTTCTCCTTCATCTACTTTTCCTTCAAAAATCATTTTACCCAAATCCGCAATGGAAGCGATGGTAGTGCCATCATTGAAGTTATTACTTTGGATTACTTGGTCTCCTTCTTCGACAGGAATCTCCAGAATTGTGCCATCAACCGTGGCCCTGATATTGGTGTTTGCACTTGAAGAACCTCCAGCCGACCCCCTACGTATAATTTGGTAGTCTGCCCTGGCATTTTCCAGTTCTTGTTTAGCTTGATTATACGTCAGTTGTTGGTTGTTAAAATCCTGACTGGATATAACCCCTTTATCAAAAAGTGCTTTGTTTCTGTCGTACTCAATTTTGGCGTTGTTCAAGGCGAGCTCCGCATTTCTTACTCTACCACTGGCTTGATTCAATGATTGTTCATTGGGAACCACTTTTATTACTGCAATGAGGTCACCAGCCTGAACCTTGGCCCCTTCTTCCAAATAAATCTTTTCTATGATTCCTGAAATTTGAGGTTTTATTTCAATTTCATCTTCTGGAACAACCTTACCCGTAGCTACTGTCTTCTTTTCAATGCTGGAAACGAAGGGTTGACTAGTCTCATATGTAATAGCAGATTTACTGTTCGATTTAATAAAGAAAACAGCGGCCCAAAGTGCACCTAGCACCAAAACTCCTATTAAAATATATTTTACAATTTTGTTCATTATAAGTGTTTATTAAACGGTTGTTATTCTTCTCTTAATGCATCTATTGGTCTTATGCTAACTGCGCGTTGCGCTGGAATTAACCCAATCAAGGTTCCTAACACCACCATTATCAAAAGTGCACCCAGAACATAAGGAATTGGTACTGTGGGATTGGTATATGGGAAATCTAAATCCTTGGTGAGATTGTTTATTATGGACAATACACCTGCACCCAAAATTATACCCATAATCCCTGCAACCATGGTAAGAAAAACAGATTCCAAAATAATTTGGGAACGCACTTCCCTAGGAGTTGCTCCAAGGGCTCTTCTCACACCCAACTCCTTGGTTCGCTCCTTTACTGATATCAGCAAGATATTTCCAATACCAATTACCCCTGCCAATATGGTTGCAATACCCACTATTAAACTTAAGAATGTCATTCCCTTGGCAAAACCCGAAACCCTGGTAAACATCTCCCCCAGGTTAAAGGAACCAAATGCTCTTTCATCCTCTGGATTAACCCTATGAATGTTTCTAAGCAAGGCCTTTACATCTTTTTCTACTTGAACCACATCAACATCATCATAAGCGGCTATACAGAAATAATCTACATTGTCACCAGTATTATATAGTTTCCTAAACGTTGAGAAAGGAATAAAAATAGCAGCATCACTGTCAAAGCTTACACCTTGCGATAGTTTATGAATTCCTACCACTTGAAAATAAACGTCCCCAATTCTAATGAATTCACCAATTGGATCTTCATCCTTTTCAAAAAGTTCTTGAACGTTTCGTTCTCCAATAACACAGACTTTCCTAGCTTGTTTAATATCCTCATCATTAATGAACCTTCCGCCATCAAAAATCTGTTTTGTTGCTATTCTGGTATAAACTGGATAATCACCATTAACAGGATATGAACCGGACTTTTGTCCTCGTACCGTAAAAACGGGATCGGTCCCAAAATTTCCTAAAGTAATCCTAGGGGCAATATTGTTGATCTCAGGTATTCTATTTTCCAATTTAGCAACATCCCCCAATTTTAACTGCATGGGTCGGCCCGTCTTAAACCCTTCGTAGGGCATGCTTGTACTTTGCCCCCAAACGAACATGCTGTTCATGGAAACACTTTCAAAGACTTTTTCAAAACCATTGTCCATTCCCTTGGCTGCACCTGACAATGCTATGTAGATAAAAATTCCCCATAATACACCTATGATAGTGATAATGGTCCTTGTCCTATTCTTACCGATAGAACCGAATATTTCTTGCCAAGTATTTCTGTCGAAAATAAACTTCATATCATTCGTCCCTTAGCGCTACGATTGGTTTTATTCTAGCTGCCCTTCTAGCAGGTATGTATCCGGCCAATCCTCCAAAAAAAACCAATACTATGGTAGCAAATACAGCAGTACCCATATTTATGAAAGGATTCGTGATAAAATAGTCCTTTAGCGTATCACCCAAGGAACTTAACATCCCTACACCAATAACCATACCTACAACTCCAGATATTGTAGTGATGAAAATAGATTCTAAAAGTATAGTTCCTATTACGGATTTAGGTGTAGCGCCCAAAGCCTTTCGTATCCCTATCTCCTTGGTGCGCTCCTTCACAACAAATACCATGATATTGCTAATACCAATAATACCCGCGATTATGGTTCCAAAAGCCACAAAAGCCACAATTATCTGCAAAACTCCAGCAAACTGTTGGTTTTGCTTTAGCTGATCGGCTACATTTCTAATAAAGAAACCCCGTTGATCATTGGGGTCAATAAATTTCTTTTCCCGTATAAAGTCTCCGAGCTTTTTCTCAAAAGCCATGGCCCCGTTATATCCTATTTCAGGTTTAAACCCTATTACAATTTGATCTATCTTATCCGTATTCTTTTCTATTAACTGTCTTGTTGTATAGGGAATGTAGATTCTTCTTTCCTCATCATCCCCTGCATCATCTTGAAAAACACCTATGACTTTAAACGCACTTCCGGTAACATCTATGTACTTCCCCAAGGCATTTTCATTTTTGAACAAATCTTTTTCCACCAGCCTACCAATTACTGCATATTTGGCCTTTTCTTTGATATCTTCTTGATTAAGATATCTGCCTTTCATAATAATTGTCTTTTCTGCAAATTGATAGGATTCACTAACCCCTCTTGTGGTATAATTATTAGATTCATTTTTGTACTTAACCATTCCACCTCTGTCCACCCGTGGAGAAATATATTCTACAAATAATGGAAAATACTCCTCAATGTCGGTCAAGTCTGAATTATCAAATTCAATTTGTCTATTGGATTTATATCCTTTATAAGGCTTGGAAGTCCTACCAGGAAATACAAAAAAGGTATTGGTGGCATCGTCTTCAAAAAATTCATTGAAGGTATTTATGAGCCCATTCCCAAAACCATAGAGAACAACAAATATTAAGATGCCCAAAGCCACAGTAAAACCAGAAAGGAAAGTCCTTACCTTATTTTTCTGAATGGTTTCGAATATCTCTTTCCAGTTGTCCCGATCAAACATGCTGTCCCGCCCTTACTTGTTTTATTTTTTTATCCTCAACAATAACACCGTCCTTTAAGTGCACAATACGCTTGCACATATGGGCAATATCCTCTTCGTGGGTCACCACCAAAATGGTGTTGCCTTCATCATTGATTTTTTGGATCAAATCCATGACCTCATAGGAGGTTGTGCTGTCCAAAGCACCGGTAGGCTCATCCGCCAAAAGCACTTTGGGCTCAGCAGCCATTGCCCTAGCTATGGCCACCCGTTGTTTTTGACCACCAGACAGCTCGCTGGGAAGGTGGTTGGCCCATGGTTTGAGTCCAACCCTTTCCAAATACTGCATGGCTTTTTCCTGACGTTCTTTTCGGGGTACTTTTTGATAATATAGAGGGAGCGCCACGTTCTCTAAGGCACTTTTGTAATTGATAAGGTTAAAGGATTGAAAAATAAATCCCAAGAATTTGTTTCGGTATTGAGCAGCCTTGGTTTCACTTAAATTTTTAATGGGAACTCCATCCAAGGTATATTCGCCAGAGTCTGCTCCGTCCAACATTCCCAATATGTTCAACAACGTTGATTTTCCCGATCCCGAAGATCCCATTATGGCCACAAGCTCCCCATCATCTACCTTGAAGTTTATCCCTTTTAGAACATGAAGGGAATTGCTTCCCATTTTATAGGATTTGTGAAGATCTTTGATTTCTATCATGATTGGTTATGTTAGCTATCTAATTTTTAACTTCTGCATGTAAGACATACAAGTTGTTAAATTGTTACAAGATAGTGTTGAAATTTTATGTTAAATGATTACTTAATTTGAAGGATCTTCCTCTATGGCGTTCCAGACTTTTACTTTGTCATTGGCATTGACACCCGATTTAACCTCTACGTAAATTCCGTCGCTAACACCCAACTCCACGTCTCTGCGTTCAAATTTTTGTTCCGAAGTCTCCACTTCCACAAAGGGTGCTTTGGTGTCATCATCAAACTGGACCAAAGCTTCCTTTACAGCCAAAACGCTGTCGGCCCGTGCCAAAATAATAGAGGCATTGGCACTCAGCCCAGCTCTTATGAAAGTGGTATCCAGTTTTTTCAAGCTGCCTTTTATCTCAAATTGAATGGCCCCGTTTTCTTCTTTCCCTTTGGGAGCGATGTAATCCAAGACGGCATCAAAAACTTTATTTTCAATGGCACCAACCGTAATTTCCAGGGGCAAATCTTCCTTAATTTTCCCCACTTCGGATTCATCCACCTTACCTTCAAAAATCATTTTGTCCACATCCGCAATGGCGGCAATGGTGGTTCCTTCATTAAAATTATTGGCTTCAATGACCTGATTCCCCACCTCAACAGGAACTTCAAGTACCATTCCACTCACTGTGGCCTTGATTAAAGTATTGGCCGCACTGCTGAGACCACTTGTTGTTCCGGTCTGGACAATATCGTAGCGTTTATTGGCGGCTCCATACGACTGCTTCGCCTGATCGTAGGATACTTGTGCACGCTCCAAATCCGTTTTGGAGATAACACCCTTATTAAAAAGCGTCAACTGGCGCTCATAGTTTCGTTTTTGATCATCCAAATTAATTTTGGCCTCATCAATGGCATTTCTGGCATCGTTTAAAGCGGAAAGATTGGGCACCACTTTTATTTTGGCCAATAGGTCGCCTGATTTCACGTAGTCACCCCCCTCAACATAAATTTCTTCAATCACTCCCGAAATGTTGGGTTTGATCAATACTTCTTCCAAAGGAAGAATACTTCCTGTGGCCACTGCCTTTTTTACAATGGTCTGGGTGGATGGCGTTTCGGTTTCGTACACCACGGGATCCTCCGCATTTTTTGAGTACAAATAGTACATAGAGCCCCCAAATACGATCACGATGAGCAACAGGATGATAATGGTTACCGATTTTTTCATTTTTATCTAACTAATTTTGATTGATTTGATTTTGTTTATTCTGTTCGTAATGCTTCAATGGGCCGCACCCTAATGGCACTTTGCGCCGGAATGAATCCTGCCAAAAGACCGGATATCATCAGTATGAGCAATGCACCGCTTACAACCCCAACACTAACACTGGGATTCATGAACATATCCACTGGCCCTACACTGTCCAACAGAGAGTTGATTCCATAAATGACCAGGGAACCTAAAATAATCCCCACCATACCTGATATGATGGTGAGAAAAATGGATTCCATGAGAATCTGTTTTTTGATGGACCAAGGCTGTTCCCCCAATGCCCTCCGAATTCCAATTTCCTTGGTGCGTTCCTTAACAACTATCAGCATAATATTACTGACCCCGATGATTCCAGAAAGCAAAACCATGATTCCAACTATATAAGCCACACCTTTTAGCGCACCGAAAAGGCTTTCCACTCGGTTGTATTGTTCGTAAAGATCAAAATAACCTATGGCGCGATTATCCTCTGGATGTACCTTATGCCTTTCCTTCATGACTTGGACAATCTTTTCCTTCAATTGGGATATGGAGCTTCCATCTTTGGCCGTTATGGCCATCCACCCCACATCTTCTCCTCTATTGAACGCTTGCGAGAATGAGGTAAAGGGCACAAAAATTTCCTTTTGTCCTTCTTCCCCTCCTCCACTGTTGTTCTTTTTATACGTTCCTATGACCATGAAATTGACTCCCTGAATCTTGATATAGGTTCCCAAAACCTCTTCGTCCCGATCGTAAAGGTCATTTTTGACCCCTTGGCCAATGATGGCCACTTTTCGCTTCTCTTTAATATCATTGAAATTTAAAAAACGACCGGATGTTACCGTCATGGGGTCTTGGTTGATAATCTCTGGGTAGTCTCCATACACACTATAGGCTCCAGTTCTAATTCCACGTACCACATTGTTGGACCCCCGGAATCCGCCCAATTGGTTTCTGGGTGAGATGAATCGCAGATTGGGAACATTATCTTGGATGGCTTGCACATCACTGATCTTGAATTCAAAACTCCTTCCCTTGGGAAGCCCCTCATAAGGTTTGGTCGTGGCTCTGGTCCACATGAACATGGTGTTGGTGGCTGTATCCCCAAAATCTTGCTTAATGCCATTTTCGAGCCCCTTCCCAGCTGCCAGCAATACTATTAGGATAAAGATACCCCAGCAAACTCCAAAAGCCGTGAATATGGTACGCCACACATTGGTGGTAAGGACTTCCAATATTTCGCGCCATCTGTCTCTATTGAACATGGTAAAAACTCTTTTTATTCATCACGCAGTGATTCTATGACCTGAACCCGTGCCGCCCTCCAAGCTGGCACAAATCCAGCCAAGGTTCCTGCCAAAATCAATACAAGCACGGTAGAAAAGGCCACGTTAAAGTTTACAGAGGGGTTCTTCACATAGTCAATCTCAACATGTGGACCCACCAATTCCAATAAGGCCATACTAAAAATGAGACCAGCAAAGCCAGAAATAGCGGTCACAAAAATGGATTCGTGCAAAATCATGGCAATGATGGACCAAGGCTTTGCCCCCAAGGCTTTGCGAATTCCTATCTCTCTAGTACGTTCCTTAACTACAATCAGCATAATATTACTTACCCCTACAACTCCGGCAATAATGGTACAAATGCCCACAAACCAAAAAAAGAGCTTAATGTTGTTGGTAAGTCCGTAATAGCGCTTGGCTTCCTCCAAGGCACTCCAAACTTCCACCGCACCTGTATCATCCGGGGCTATGGTATGTGCCTGTTGAATATATTGTCTGAGATTATTTTTAAAGGTGATGGATTGTGCCACAGCTTCATCAAAATTTTCAACTGGTGGAAGGGTGTACGACATATTACTTACCCTATCGCCTCCATTAAAAACACGTTGGGCCGTTGTGATCGGGATGTAGATTACTTCCTCCTCGCGATCTTCCATTTCATTGAATACACCTACAATCTTGAATGGAATCCCAGAAATATCGATAAACTCCCCAATGGGTGAATCCACTTCATTGAAAACATCTTTCTTGATTTTATTCCCGATGATGGCCACCTTTCCTGTGGAAACTTCATCTTGGTAATTGATAAATCGTCCTTCTACCATGGAGGCATTATCAATGAATTGAAAATCTGGGCCCACACCCTGTACCCCATAGATCAATGCTTCCTTGCCATAATTTACGCTAATACCACCAACATATATTCGAGCAGATTCATGTTCAATGGTCTCGTTGAACATGGCACTGACCTTTTCAAAGTTTTCGTTGACCAATTGAATGCGTCGCCCTGGGTTGAGACCCTTATATTCTTTGGAGGTCACTCCCGGCCAAATCCAAACACTGGTAGAGGCGTCTTGCTCAAATTCATGTTCAATGCCATTTCGCATACCCTGCCCAAAACCCAATAAAATTACAAGAATGAAGATACCGGAGGCTACGGAAAGTCCAGTTAAAAAGGTACGAAGCTTGTTCTTTCGGATGGTGTCAAATATTTCTTGCCACCGTTCAATATCGAACATAGGTCAGTGTTTTGATTGATGATGTACGCATGCGTACAGTTATAGGACTTCATCAAATTGAGTTTGTTACACTTTTGGGAAAGAAATTTTCCCAAAAATTTTCATCCTCTCATTCTCCGGTAAATAAAATAGAAGAGACCGGCCACCAAAATATAAGGAATAGCCATAAGATATACAATACCGTTGTTGATGCCTTCCGCTGTACTTCCATCGGCTTCACTTTCCACTACCGCCCTGCACATGGCACATTGGGCCTCCATGGTATATGGAAAAATTAATATAAGCAGTGTAATCAAGAAAAGTTTAGTCTTCATACTATCTGTGCCATTAATAGTACGGTGAAATCATGATATAGACAATAACGCCCGTAACTGCCACATAAAGCCAAATGGGGAAGGTATATTTGGCCCATAGCCGATGACTTTCAAAATCATCCAAATACACTTTTGAGTAGGTAATCAAAACCAAAGGAATCACCGATATGGAAAGTACAATGTGTGTCATCAAAATAAAATAATACACATATTTAATGTTTCCCTCTCCTCCATAAAGTGTAGTCTCGGAAGTCATGTGATAGGCCACGTACATGACCAAAAACAAGGCCGACAAAAAGATGCAAGTGGTCATGAGCTTTTCGTGCAAAGCCCTCCTTCCGTTTTTAATTGCAATTACGGCCACTACCAACAAAATTGCGGTAATACCGTTTATGGTTGCATAAATAGGCGGCAAAAAGGTTAGAGGTTCCGAATTCGGTATTTTGTATGCAAACAATAATGCTACAACCAGCGGAATCGCCACGGAGGTCACCGTAATCCACTTATTAATTCTCTTTTCCTTGATTGAATCTTCCATTATTCTGCCAGCAATTTTTTAATGTCCTCTTTTAATATGGTAATCTGCTGTGCTTCGCCATCCGCGTTTACCCCTTGTTTTTCTGTAATAGTACCTCTGTAATATATCAGTGGGTTGCCATATTGGTCTTCGCGCGAGCGAATATACCCATTTTTATCGATCAGGGCGAACATGCCAGAGTGTTCAAACCCGCCAGGGGCTTCCTCATCTTCATTGGCCAAAATATAGAATCCCTCTTGTGCCAGTTCATAGATTTTTTCCTGATTGCCTGTCAAGAAGTGCCAATCCTTATCTGTGACACCATATTTTTCTGCATATCTTTTTAGCACAGACGGTGTATCATATCTGGGGTTGATGGTAAAGGATGCCACACCAAATTCCTCATTATCCTTGAATGTGTTTTGTAATTCCACCAAATTTTGGGTCATTATGGGGCAAATGGTTGGGCATGTTGTGAAGAAAAATTCTACCACGTACACTTTTCCCAAATAGTCTTCATTGGTGACCAATGTGCTATCCTGATTCAGAAATTGAAATTCGGGCACTTTTCGTTTTTTACCTTGGTTTACTACAAAACCCACCTTGTTTTGCCCTGCCGCCATACTCATACGGTCGTTTTCCACCACAGTGCCACTTTTGACCCTTTTGGTAATTTCATAGACGGCGAAAATCCCAAAAACCAAAATAATCGCTGATACCCAAACGTAGGTATACTTCTTCTTGTTATTTGATCCTGTCGGCATTGTTCTTTTTTAAAGCGAGACGATATTCCGCCAAAATTATTTTGACATCATCCTCCATTTTATTGTTGAGTTCCGCAACTGATGTTGTATTGAACCCAAATTTGACACCTTCATCCTCATCGTCATTTCTTCCCCTTAGGTTGCGGTCTTTGTCTATGATGAACACATAAGGTGTGTAAAGATCAGCGTCTAATGTGATGTCTGTTTTCAGTTCTTGGAAAAATGCTAGTATTGCTTCGTTGCTTCCAAGGGCAAAGTTCCACCTTTGGTCATCGGAGAGCTCACTGAGTTCCTCCCGAAGTGGTTCGATTTGGTTTCTACTTTCTTCCGGCACCACCATTACCATTTGAAAATCTTGAAACTCACTAAAACGTTTGTAGATTTTTTGGTTCAGGTTAAAGGCATTGCCTTTTTTACCTTCCACATCACTCCCCAAAAAGCCCAAGATGGTAATTTTTCCATCCAATGTGACTGAGGAATCCACCTGTGAAATATCAGGGACATTCTCGGTAAGTGTGGGCAATTTTCCAAAGTTGTTGACCCCTGAGGCAAAAAACAGATAGGCCACCAATGGAAAGATGAAGAGAACCACTAAAACAAAGGTCTTTTTCATAACATTATAAGCCTTGCAAAAATAAAAAAAGACGGTTGAAAAACCGTCTTTTACTATCTTAAATCCTGTTTAGAAATTCCAAGCTACAAAGCCTTCCTTAAAGACGTTGTAAATGTAATCCGCCTCAAAAAGAAGGATGAATATTAAATAGCAGACCAAGAATATTGGGGTCCAAACTATTGCTCTTCTCAAGGAACTCTTCTCATCACGCAAGTGCATAAAGTCCCACGCAATGTAATAGGCCTTCACCAATGTAAGGATAATGAATATCCAGTTCAAGAGCTTCATGCCTATGAAATAGTTGTGCGTTAAAAACCGTGGTTTGGTGATACCTAAAGCAACTTCAACAGCCGTTACAATGGAAAGGAATATCAACACACCCCAAATTTTCTGGGTGTTCGACTTAAACTTTACCAGTCCTCTAAAAATCTCAAGTTTATGCTCGTGTGCCATTTATCTAATCAATGTTTTTATACCAAATAAAAGAATGTAAATACGAATACCCATACCAAATCCACAAAGTGCCAGTACAGACCCACTTTCTCCACCATTTCATAATGTCCTCTGCGCTCGTAGGTACCGAGAATAACATTAAAGAATATGATTACGTTGATCACTACTCCAGAGAATACGTGGAATCCGTGGAACCCTGTGATAAAGAAGAAAAAATCTGCGAAAAGGCGGCTACCGTATTCATTATGGATAAGGTTTGCACCTTCAACGACTTGTGAGGCGTCCAATAATTTGGCCAAAGATTCTTCCCTGTTCAAAAGGGTTTTTTCACCTTCTTCATTGATTGTTTCAGTTCGGATAAGAATATTTGGTGTAGTCTTGAATCCTTCCACCACCTCATTCAAGGAGAATGAAGTTTTGTACCCTTCTTGCTCAAACCAAATGCCCTCGCTCTTCAAATGTTTTATCCGTTCTTCTGGAAGTGTAGTGGCAAAATCAGCCAATGCCGCTCTTTCACCAGTCTCTGCATTTACAAATTGTAGGATACGACCTCCTTTGGTTTCAACCGCTCCAAAATCTCCTTTAATAAAGGTAGCCCATTCCCATGCTTGTGAACCAACGAAAATGGCACCTCCAATAATGGTCAGGAACATGTAGAGAATAACACTGTTTTGTTTCATTTTATGTCCTGCATCCACAGCCAATACCATGGTCACGGAAGACATAATCAAAATAAAGGTCATAAAGGCCACATAGTACATGGGGTAATTTCCATGGAAAAAGGGTACGTGGGTAAATACCTCATCGGCAATGGGCCAAGTCTCAATGAACTTAAACCTGGAAAAGCCGTACGACACCAAAAACCCAGAAAAGGTCAAGGCATCCGAGACAATAAAAAACCACATCATCATTTTTCCATAGCTAGCGCCGAGTGGTCTATTTCCGCCTCCCCAAACGCTGTCTTCTGTACCGGTAGTAACCGTTGTATCCATATAAAAAGGTCGTTTTAGTAAAACTTTCACAAATTTACACCTTTTGACGTATTCAAAAAGATAAACTTGAATGAAAACTTGTTGAACAAAGATTTATTTCACGAAATACATAAATAGTATTAAGTATACCCAAAGAAAATCCAAAAAATGCCAAAAGGTGGCCCCCAATTCCATCCCCAACATATCACCCGGCATATATTTTCCCCGCATTTGCTGTACCAAGACCACTAAAAGCGATATCAAGCCCGCTACAACATGGGCAATGTGCACCGCTGCAATTAAAAACACATAGGACATTTTAATATTACTGGTAGGCCCTGTAAAGTAGTAGCCGTTTTCCAGCATCTGAGAAAATCCATTGAACTGAAGTACAATAAAGGATATTCCCAAAACTAAAGTGACCAGCAAAAAGATAGTCCCCATTTTCTGGTCGTTTCTACTCACATACTTTTTGGCGATAAAATAGGTGATACTGCTCAGGATAATTATTGCCGTGCTAATGAAAAAAGCTTGGGGCAATTCCAAATCGCTGATCCAATCATCCCTTTTGCTGCTCACAATATAGGCGCTGGTCCAACCGGCAAACCCCATGATAAGACTAACAATGCCAAACCAGAGCATCATCTTCTTCGCCCTTTTGTTCTTTTCCTCTGCTGTTCCTTGGGTTAAATCCATTTTATGAAATAAACTTGTCTACTACGTAGATTATTTGAATCAATGATATATAAGTGACACTGGCCAACATTAAACGTCTTGCCGTGCGGTTTTCCTGTTTTTCGTAAAGCCTGAATGCGAAAAAGAGCATTACCAGGCCCGCTAAAAGTACTAGTATTGCTGCTGGAATGGACAGGCTCAACCTTCCCGTAATGCCAAAAGCTGGAATAACGGAAATGACAATCATCCAAATGGTGTAGAGAATAACCTGCATGGCCGTTCCCTTGTCCTTTTTTCCAGTGGGCAGCATTTTAAACCCTGCTCTTTTATAATCTTCGTCCAACATCCAGCCCAGTGCCCAGAAATGAGGAAATTGCCAAAAAAATTGAATCATGAAAAGGGTTCCAGGCTCAATGCCAAAATCGTCCGTGGCAGCCACCCAGCCCAACATAAAGGGAATAGCACCTGGAAAAGCTCCTACAAAAACGGATAATGGCGTCTTTGTCTTTAAGGGGGTGTACACACTGGTATACAGAAAAATGGATATGGCACCGAACATTGCGGTCTTGGGACTTAGGGCAAATAGTGCGACTACCCCAAGAACGGTAAGTACAATAGCTATGGTCAGCGCCGTTTTAACCGACATTCGCCCTGAGGGTATGGGTCGGTTTTTGGTTCGGTTCATCAAGGCGTCCAAATCCTTCTCAATAACCTGATTGAAGGCATTGGAGGCCCCAACCATACAATATCCACCAAAAGTCAAGAGCAAAAGGGAAACTGCATTGATCTGGTAAGCGCCCAAAAAATATCCGGCGATGGATGAAAACACCACACTAATGGCCAGCTTGGCCTTGGTGATCTCCTTAAAATCGGAAAATAGTAAGGAAAGGGACGTATTTTTAACGGAACCTACAGCAGATTTCATCCACACATATAATTGGCTGGCAAAGATAATGTCAGCCTACATCTTATCCAACCAAATACAAGGTTTTATGATAGTTATGAAATATATACATAAAAAAAGCCCTGATGTTTCTATCAGGGCTTTTCCCATTCCTGCCTCAACAGGAATTTATAATTCTTTTACTGAAGCTTAAATGTAATTGGAATACTGAAAGGTACTTTTACAGCTCTACCTCTTTGTTTTCCGGGGGTCATTTTTGGCAATTTCTTGATAATACGCATTGCTTCTGCTTCCAAGTTTTTATCCGGTCCACGCATTCTAATATTTCCGATACTTCCATCTTTTTGGATAACGAAAATTACGTTTACCCTTCCCTGAACTCCCATTTCTTGGGCGATTTCTGGATATTGGAAGTTTTTACGGATATGCTTTTGCATCATTTCCTGAAAACATGCTTTTTTATCACTGGCTCCCTCACAACCGGGAAAAACAGGTACATCTTCAATAACAGCAAATGGAACTGAAATATCTTCCTCAACTTCTTCCACCACTACTTCTTCTATTTCAACAACCTCTTCCTCTTGACTGGTCTCGGTGGATTCTATTACGGTTTCCTCAACTTCCTCTTCATCCTCAACAACCTCGATAACCTCAGGTGCTGCAGGTGGTGGCGGTGGTGGTGGAGTTTTTATTTGTTCGGTCATTGGCACTTCTTCGTCCAGCTGATCCTCAACGTTAAGGGCAATATCATAATCGTTTGCCTTGTCATATTTTTTCCATTCCATGGCTCCATACACCAATGCCAAAACAGCTGCCAGCCCTACAACAAAATAGAGTGAACTGTTTCTTCCTACATCAGCTTTTGGATTCTTCTTTGGTTCCATCTTTTTGAATTTAGTGTTCGCTAATTTAATTATTAATTCGTTAAATAAGCAATTAAAATTTCCATTTTAACGGCCTTTTCTTGGAAAAAAGCCATTGAACTAGGCCAATTCCTACAAATGCTCCTAAAGAATTTGCAAAAACATCGCCCAATTCGGCCATTCTATCGTCTGTAAGTGTATATTGTAAAACCTCAATAAGTATGCCATACCCAATAGCTGAAAGCAAAACGTAGACAATTGTTTTACCCAATTTTAAATGGCCGCGGGTACGTTCCCTTACAAAAAAACATCCTAAAAACGTAAAGACCATGTAAAATACAAAGTGCGTCATTTTATCCGCATAGGGGATGTTTAACTTTCCGGTATCCAAATCCATATCGGAAAAAGAAAATAAGCTGAGCGTTGTTATGAACATCACCCAGCTTATAAATAATAAGGTATATCTGTGTTTTTTAAGCACCAATCAATGCCTTGTAATCCGCGTCACTCATTAAGTCGTCAACCTCAGAAGCGTCGCTCATTTTGATTTTGATCATCCAGCCTTCACCATACGGGTCGGTATTGACCTTTTCTGGTTCATCTTCCAAGGCTTCGTTGAACTCAATGATCTCACCACTCAGTGGCAAAAAAAGGTCCGAAACCGTCTTAACGGCCTCAACTGTTCCAAAAACCTCCTCTTTATCCAAGGTTTCATCCACGGTTTCCACTTCCACATACACAATATCACCCAATTCTCCTTGGGCAAAATCTGTTATTCCTACAGTTGCAATGTCTCCGTCGATCTTGACCCATTCATGGTCTTTGGTGTACTTTAGTTCGGATGGTATGTTCATTTGTCAAAGTTTGAAATTAGTCGATGGACAAATGTAACGGATCATGGTTTGGTTTTCAAACAAAGCTTCCAATTAAATTTGGGACAAATTCAGAGTCAACCCCGGTTAATTGCCAAAGTTGTACCTTAAGGTAAAACCTGTATTGATCGTGGTTTGCGGAAACGCTGTGGAAACCGCGAACTTGGAGAAGGAATGGTCGTAGAAAAATAGGGCATTCAAGCTTTTGCTCAAGGCATAATCCGCTGTAAACTTTAAGGAAACCAATTGTTGCCCGGATGTTATTTGGTTGTTGTCAATATCCAAGTTGCGGATAATGGTGATGTTATCACGAAGTGATAGATCGGCCTTTAGGTTTAAATCTCCCTTCAAGCGTGTTTTTTCGCCCCCAATATTGGTCACGAACTTTACATCTTTAAAGCGATATCCCAAGCCCAATGTGTATTCCTTACCGTTGATCTCGGTTAGCAAATTGTTGTCAAAACTGAGCGAGAGGGTTCTATCCGTTCTTATCTCAGCCAAGAAACTAAAGGAATTGGCCATTTCAAAGTCAACCCGCATCAATGGGTTGAATTGGTCGGTCAATACCACATTATTAATAATGTTGTCTGGCAATACATCTCCAGTTTCAGGATCTGTGGCAGTATTTCTTTTTTCCAAATTGGTTTGGAAGGAGTTGATGGAATACGCCGCGCGGTATCCATGGCTCAATGAAAAACGCTTGAATTTCTTTCGGAACCACTTGTTTTTCATCAATCCCGTGTATTTAATGTTCCAGTTTGGAATAGGAATTTGCCTGAAGGCATCCAGATTCACCCGGTTCACATCCTGACCTGTATAGGCTGCAAAGAATGCAGGAAGCAACACCTCTTGCTGGGTTTTTCCATAGCGCTCTGGAAATCCATCCTCATCTAGGGTACCTGGACTTTCCCCTCTATCGGCAACAAGTCTGTTGGCTATGGTTAGTCGGTTTTGTTTAAAGGTCTCAAAAGTTTCGGAATCAAACTCATCACTCTTGCTGAAAATGGTCCCGATCATGATGGTTGAAATACTGAAATTTCCGAAGGTATTGCCCAACAAGGTCTCATATTCCAATTGTCCACCCCCTAAATCATTCACCCTAAAGTTTTCCTGGTAGCTATTGGTCAATTGGCGGTCGGCGGTCAAGTCTATGGTAATATCCTGGGTAGGTTGCGCCGTAGCTGTAATGTTCAATTGTTTGGTTGAATTTTGCATATACTGCGAGTTGAACTCAGGGAAGGTCGTCAACCATCCATTACGGGCCGCTTCAAACCGAACATCGGCCTGGCTACCGAATACAAACCCTAAAGTGGGACGCGTTGTTCCAATAAATCCGATGGACTGGGTATATCCCGGTAAGACCTTACCACGGTTCTCGCTATAATTTATGTTCACGCGTTTTACCATGGTCAACACATCTACCAAGGTATTGAACCCTTTACTGGTCTTCTTGGGTGCGTTGCCATCCGCATCATTGGCAGGGTTACCCGCTTTGTCCCTTCTGATGGCCGCTTGGTTCGCCGTAACCTTTCCATCTCGCTTCTTCAAACCCAAATAGTCGTAGAGGCGTTGCATACTCATATTGGCGGTAATATTGTGGGTGCTGGCATTTTGCACCGTATTGATTTGGGCATTGGGGTCGTTCAATGCTTCCTGTACCACTTCAGCCAGTGCGTCACCACCACGTTGCCAGTCGAAATTACTGGTATAGGTGTATTGGGCATTGATGAAATTCAAGAACGGAAACTTACTGAACGGCAATTCATAGTTCAATTGCATTTGTTGGGCATGACGGTTGGGCTCCCCAACATCAAAAAAACCTGCCCATAAGTCCAATGTCTCGTCAATACCCGAGTCTGGATCATCATCCATATTGAAATAATTCCGAACAATATTATTATTGGATCCTGTCAAATTCAATCGCAAGGATTTGCTCAGGCTATAATTCAAGGTGTACTGCCAATTGAAGAGATAATTACGCTGCTGTAACAACGGTAATTCCAACAAATCGGCATTGTTATCATTTGAAACCGAACGAAATCTTTGTTGATTGAAGGAACGAAGGTAGTTTGCATTTACTGACAAACTAGTAGGCAAAGCATTAAAATTCAAATCCTTGAGCCATTGCCAATATTTGCTCATAAAAAGAGAATCCTTCTTGGCAAAAGGGGCCACGGGTGCCGGTTTAAAATTGTGGTTGTACACAAACCCGGTGTTCACATTTTGATCCCGAAGGTCAGCTACTTCAAAATCCCTGTGATTGGTTTCATTATAGGAATAGTTAAAGGTGAAGTTTTCCACGTCAAAGAAGTTGGCCTCAGCCTCTTCACCTCTGTTTTTTCGGACCCCAATCAGGTTGATGCTTGTTCGTTTGGTATAATCCTCAGCTCTTTTTCTTGTGTCTTCAGCCTCCTCTGGAGTTGGAGCTGCTGCAATGAGATCTTCCAATTTTAGGTCGTCATAAACAGGATCGAACTCAGGAGTGATCAAGGTTTCCGATATACCATAGTTGAATGGCAATTGTAGATTCCATTTCTTCGGAAACAATTGCCCCACATTTACATTGGTGACCACATCGTAGGAAATGGCGTCTTCCCTAGACCGCTCATTGGGCATTTGGTCAATGGACCCAAACCCAGAAGTACTTTTGCTTCCCGTGGCCGAAACATTGGCAAAATCAGCCATGTTGGCATCCAATGCAGCAATAGCGGCCCATCCCCCGTTATTGTCCAATCCGGCCAAGCGTAGCTCGTTGAACCAAACCTCACCTCTAGCCGGCAAATCGTCAATGTTCTTGATTCCGACCATCATCCCCCGGATACTTCCCAAGGATGGGTTTCCTCGAATTCCTATCCGCACCCTTCCTAAAGTCCTAGGCGAAAATTCATCCACAGGAACCACTTCGCCATCCACTATCTCATAGTAGTTGATTTGGTTCAGTGTCTGCTCGGCAATACCTCTCGATTTTACCTTGTTCAAATCATCCAAAGCAATGTCAATTTGGTTGACATCCGGCCAAATCTGGTCTGCTGATGTAACATTGAACGGCGTAAACTGAAGCGGTAATTCTATCTGATAAAAGTTTTCCGAAAAGTCGGTTCCAATTCTCAAGAAACCAACCAAAGGCGTATCATCATCGGAATAATCCCCACTTAATATTTTCTCCGCGTGCATGAACATTTTTATCCGCTGATATTGACGTACATCAATGTTCACATTTTTGAAAACCCCTCGCGAATCTTCAGATTCAAGATTTTCCACCACAAAAGACAAGGATTGTTCGTTCTGGCGGATAATGGTGTTATTGTTGTTCAACTGCTCCCGCACAACTCCTGGAGGCAGTACATAAGGAATTGGCTGACGTCCAAAGTTCTCTTCAATGTTCACGGTGTTCACATCGGTTACGGTACCATCATCCGATGGGTCATTGTCAACATCGGGCTGCAAAGACCTGGTATACGTACGCCAATCACCACGAACCAAATCCAAAGTGGCAAAACGAAGCACTACGTCATCTGAAAATCCGGTGAGGTACATCCGCATAAAGCTAATGGACCTAAAGTCGGTTATTCCGCCCACGGCATCTGTAAAATCACTTAATGGAATTTTATACTGAATCCATCTTCTGTTCAATTGGGTACCATTGGGCAATGAAGGAGTTTGTCCTTCGCGGATATCCGTTACATATTTGTCATTGATCGTTGTATTGGGCTTGATTTCGATACGGTACTCGTAATAACTGTTCACCGTGTTCATCGTCAAATCCCGGTCAATATCCTCGACATCGGGCAAAGTTGTGGAACCTCTATTGGTATTGGTCACGGCCACAGGCGAGTTTCCATCGGTATTGTTAAAATCTGAATATCGTTGTAAAATACCTCCGTCCCTATTTAAATAATATTGATAGTTATCCAAGGCAGGATCTTCCGCAGGACCATTATAAATGGCTTGCTCCGCAGCATCATCCAATCCGTCCAAACCAACATCCTGTGCAGTTCGGTTGGTTTCATCAGCATCAAAAGCATATACCAATGATTGGGTTGAGGGAACCTGACCCCAGATTGTAGGTCGCGGTATTTCATTGTTGGTACTTGCCGGCAATCCATTTTCGTATTGCTTACGGCCATCGCGTAGAATATCTTCGGAAATGTTCCCTAGGTTCAACACCAATTCTCCTGCATTGGCATCAGTGGTCTCACCATCCACATAAGGGTCTAGCACCCAAAACTGCACAAATTCAACATTGGATTGTTCAAAGTTGGTACTGCTCAAGGGACGCATAATACCGGCCCATTTGGCATCTGGTGTCTCCGTTTCAAAACTGGGATTGGCATTATAGGGCCCTTTTTGATTGGGGTAATAGACAATATCCAAGGTACTCTGCACTTGTGTTTGCCCTTGGGCGATATCTGTTTCTGTAAAGACCTCGTCAATGAACACCCTACGGGTGGAATTCAACGAAATATCATTATCGGATAGTCCTGCTGGTCTCTGATTGGTATAAAAAATAGGGTCTATGGTATACCAAGCCATTTTGGCCCGTTCGTATCCTACGTCGATATCGGTTCGGTCCTGAATAAATTCAACTGGCGGGCTCGCCAAGGTCCATCCCAGCGACGAACGGATATCAATCAATGCCTGTGCGCCTTCAAAATCATCCAAATAGGTAGTGGTCTCTCCTTGGAAATCTGCATTCTTCGGTGAGTTCGGCTTCAAAAATGCCACCTCACCTCTTAATGACAGGTTCGATGGTACGTCGGTATCAATGTTGGGCAATTTATTGGCCAATCGGGTCAAAAAGGGCATTTCGGTACTGAAGTTTCCATTCAAACCAAAAATGGTATTGTTCACAGGTTCGATTCCGTAGTTGGATTTTTGGGTTAGTGGTCGCTCGTTCAGGTTGAGAAGCGTTCCACCCAGCACAAAATTTTCATTGAACTGGTGTTCCACATTTATTCCGGTAAACCTTCGGGTCTGCTGTCCGAAAACAGCATTGTTCTCCACGGAAATGTTGATGGGCGTATTGGAGGCTTGTAAGCTGGGGTCCAAAATCTGAACGGTCCCCGCCTGATAGTTCACGGTATAATCAATCCCTTCCTGAAGTTGACGCCCACCGGCCGTTACTCTTACCGAACCTCTTGGAACGTTAAAGGCACCGATAGGGATACCGTTGTTTCCTTGAGATTTGTATCGACCTTTTATCTGGAATCGGTTCTTTTCGGCATCTTGTAACGAAGCTGCTTTGGTCTTGGCGTACATGTTTCTGAACACGTACCGCTGTTGGTTGGCGTTATAGCCTTGATCATTCTCAACATCATAGGTTCCACCGCCCAATTGCTCGAACAAATATTCCCCGAAAGGCTCCACTTTGGTAAAGATGATACGTCCTGATTGGGGATCTACCGTAATACCGGGCACATAGTCAAAGAAGCCATCCCCACCGGGTTGCACATCATTGTAGACATTTAGGCGGTCTAGGTTGAAAACGTTGATTAAAATTCGGTCTTCCAAACCATCGGGCCACCCTGCATTGGGATCAACAGGAGTAATATAGTTCCGTGGAGTGGGATCGGAATAAAGAATATTCAACTTAAAATCCTCTTCACTCAACTGAAAAGCTCCAGTGGCGTAGATGTTCTTCATCATCAAATCCCAAATGGGATCTTCCACATTGGTGATATTGCTCTTCAAAAGTTTTAGAATAAGGGTATTGTTCTCAATAATGGGATTTACACCGCCTGAAACGGTTGTGGCATCCACACCACCATTGGCAAATTCCCCAACTTGGTAAACATCGCCATTGAAGGTGTACTGAAACGCAACCCCCAACACCTCATCATTGCTCAAACGCTGGTTCAAGGAGATATACCCTAATTGGGAATCGAATTGGTAGTCCCGCCCCTGTTCCAATTTTCGCGCATTTTCCAAAATGGCGTAATCAAAACCTTGGTTTACCGGATACCCTGGAATATTGAAACCAGCTTCCACGGTGGCTATGTCACGAATGGAAGGGGTCAGTGCCCCGGAACCAATTTGGTTAGGGTTATAGTCGTTGGCCGCATTTTGGGGAAGCCCGGTAGCAATGGCCGCCGGGTTAAAAAATCCTGCTGGGTCCCCATTGTTTCTTCCGATTCGGGTTTTATCCGATAAAGCTTCACCCAAATCCTGAATGGCCACCACATTCCGTACGTTCAAGGTCTGCTGGTTACGGTTGGTCACCCATACTTCCAAACGGGTAATCTGTATTTGACTCCTTATGAAGGGGTAGTTTTGTAATGCTTGGTCATAATTGTCCCTAAAGTATTGGGCCAAAAAGAAGTGTTTGTCCTCATCATAATCCAAAGCGGTAAGAGCAAACTCATTTAAGGTTCCCCCACCCTGTGCTACAACGGTATTATTTTGGGAACGTTGCTCAGAAAAAACTGCGGTAACGGTGGTTTTTCCAAACTGCAATTGTGTCTTTACCCCAAAAAGGCTTTGTGCCCCGGTGATCAAGGAGCTGTTCAATGGCATATTTACGTTACCAATTTCAATTTTCTGAAGAATGTCATCCTCGGTTGGCGTGTAATCCAGTTTGACCAAATTTTGGAAATCAAAAGTGGCCTCGGTATCATAGTTGGCGGTTACTTGGAGCCGTTCGCCCACTTTTCCCAATAAGCTTAAACTGATTCTTTGGTCAAAATCGAAGGAAAGGTTGGTTCGGTTTCGTGGTGATAATGCTGGATTATCATTTTTTTGCCACAACACTCCTAAATCCATGGCCACAGAACCTTGTGGAATTACTTCAATGGTATTACCTCCAAAAATGGATTCAAAAAAGTTGCTGTTTACATAAAAATTGGGCAGTAGATTTTTTCGAGCTTCCTCACTTCCTTCCTTTCTACCGGTAAAGGCATCTATTTTTTCCTTGAAGTAGGATTTCATCCTTTCCTTTTCAACCAAATCATAGTACTGGTCTGGGGTAAGGATGAGCGGATAACTCACATTAAAATCGCCAATGCTCTCTGTGTAGATGTATTGATCGGTCTCTGGGTCGTAGGTATACTTGGCAACGATACTGTCTGGGTCATCCAATATCAAGCGACCAAGCGCTACGCCTGTCTGTACAGAATCTTGAGCCTGTTCATCGGTTTCCTGACCCATCATGGTGGTCACGGCAAAGAAACAAGTAAACAAGAAAATGTACTTAAAACTCGATGGTTTAAGCATTGGTTTTGCCCCTCTTTTCAAACTAGTTACAAATTTTTCAGCGCCAATTTAATAGTGTTCTCGACGCTAAGTGAAGGGTCTTGGGAAAGCACCTTGTCAACCACTTTTTCAGATTGTCTTCTGGTGAAACCAAGAACCTCTAAAGCAGATAACGCTTCTTCTTTACTTGTATTGTTTGATTGTGGGGAAACTTCTCCCATATCGTAGACTTTCAAAATCTTGTCCTTAAGGTCCAAGATTACGCGTTGGGCCGTCTTGGCCCCAATTCCCTTGATTGCCTGTATGGAAGCTACATCACCATTGGCAATGGCATCCCTCACTTCGGTTGGTGAGAGTGAGGATAACATGGTCCTCGCTATGCTGGACCCAACCCCTGAAACGGAAATGAGCAACCTAAATATCTCCCGTTCTGATCGCTCGGCAAAACCGAACAGTGTATGGGAGTCCTCCTTTACCAAAAGATGGGTGTACAAGTGAATGTTTTCGTCATCCTTCAGCAAGGAAAAGGTATGTAAGGAAATGTTTAAAAAGTACCCCACCCCATTGCACTCCACTATGGCATAGGTGGGATTCTTTTCTACCAATTTTCCTCTTAAATGGTTGATCATTGGGCTAACCTTTGGTCACTTTTATTTTGAAATTAGGATTCCATTCTGGCTTTTCGTCGTTTTTCCCGTTCTTGGGCATCGATTACTGCCACTGCGGCCATGTTTACCATTTCATCCACACTTGCACCCAACTGGATTATATGGGCCGCTCTGGGCAAACCTACCATAATGGGGCCTATGGAATCCGCTTCATGTAATCCTTTGAGCAATTTATAGGTAATGTTGGCCGATTCCAAATTAGGGAAAATCAATGTGTTCACTTTCTTTCCTGAAATTTTAGAAAAAGGAAAATTGTTGTTGCACAATTCTTGGCTCAAGGCAAAATCGGTCTGAATTTCACCATCAACGATCAAATCAGGATTTGTCTCATGAAGAATCTTAACCGCATCCCTCACCTTTTGGGCATGGGGGTGTCCTGAGGAGCCAAAATTGGCATAGGATAACATGGCCATAACCGGTTCAAAACCAAATGTCTTGGCCACATTGGCGGTCATTTGGGCGATTTCCGCCAATTCCTCGGCATTAGGATTGATATTGATGGAGGTATCCGCAAGAAAAAGCGGCCCTCTTTCTGTAATCATAATGTTTACTGTGGAAGCATTCTTAACTCCTTTGGCACGACCCAAGACTTCAAAAACCGGTTTTAGCACCCTTGGATATGCTCTCGAATATCCCGAAATCATTCCGTCAGCATCCCCTTCCTGAAGCATCATTGCACCAAAATAGTTTCGTTTGCCCATATTTACCCGGGCACTGTACTTGGTCTCTCCTTTTCGCTTTCGGATTTCCCAAAGTTTCAAAGCGTACTTTGTACGCATGGCACTGGTCTCATCCGATCGTGGGTCTATTATGGGCACTTCGGCATCAAAATCCAGCTCCTGCTTCAACTTTTCTATGGTCTCCTTATGCCCCAAAAGTATGGGCATGGCAATGCCTTCATCATGTACAATTTGTGCTGCTTTCAGAACATCCAACAGTTCCGCTTCGGCAAAAACAATGCGTTTTGGGTTCAGCTTGGCCCGGTTGTGCATCAATCGCACTACTTTGTTGTCGTTGCCTGATCTTTGATAGAGTTCTTCCTCATATTTTTCCCAATCTTGTATGGGGAACTTGGCCACACCACTTTCCATCGCAGCTTTGGCTACCGCAGGTGGAATTTTGGTTATCAACCGCGGATCAAATGGTTTTGGGATAATATACTCCTTCCCAAAAGCCAATCGGGTTGTATCATAAGCTATGTTTACCTGTTCCGGTACAGGCTCACGTGTTAGATCGGCCAATGCACGGACTGCTGCCATTTTCATTTCCTCATTGATTTTGGTGGCCCTAACATCCAATGCTCCTCTAAAAATAAAAGGGAAACCGAGTACATTGTTCACTTGATTGGGATGGTCGGAACGACCTGTAGCCATAATGACATCTTTACGGGTCTTCAGAGCCAGATCATAGGCAATTTCTGGATTTGGATTGGCCATGGCAAAAACTATCGGGTCGTCTGCCATGGACTTTAGCATTTTAGGTGTTACAATGTCGGCAATGGAAAGTCCAATAAACACATCGGCATCTTTCATGGCCTCTTCCAGTGTATCTATTTTTCTGTCTGTGGCAAATTCTTTCTTCTCTTCGCTCAGGTTGTCTCTATCGCTTCGGATAACCCCCTTACTGTCCAACATCACAATGTTTTCTGCCTTTGCCCCAAACGCTTTATATAATTTTGTGCAAGACACGGCTGCTGCTCCGGCTCCACTGACCACTATTCTGACCTCATCCATCTTTTGGTCGGTCAACTCCAAAGCATTCAACAGAGCTGCTGCGGAAATTATGGCTGTCCCATGTTGGTCATCGTGCATCACGGGAATATCCAATTCCTCCTTTAAACGACGTTCAATTTCAAATGCTTCGGGAGCTTTAATATCTTCCAAATTGATTCCCCCAAACGTTGGGGCAATGGTCTTTACGGTTTCTATGAACTTATCGACATCTTCGGTATCCAATTCAATATCAATTCCATCGATATCCGCAAAAATCTTAAAGAGCAGGCTTTTTCCTTCCATTACCGGTTTGGATGCTTCCGGCCCAATATTGCCCAGCCCCAAAACAGCAGTTCCATTAGAAATTACGGCAACAATGTTTCCCTTGGCGGTGTATTTGTAGACATCGTCTTTGTTTTTTTCAATTTCCAGACAGGGCTCGGCAACCCCTGGAGAGTAGGCCAATGCCAAATCTCTTTGCGTTGAATAGGGTTTGGTTGGCACTATCTTTATCTTTCCTGGTTGTGGCTTGGCGTGATAAAGCAACGCCTCTCTTCTTTGCTTTTCCTTACTCATATAGTAGCTAATGAAAGGGTAAAGGTAGGGCATTCGTTGGTTTTAGGGTAATACCATAAACACCAATTTTGATAGAAAAGTGAAACCTCAAACAAATTATAGGGCCTCAGCCCTTTGCTTCACAATCATTCGGGAATTTCTGTATCCAACTCAGAATCCACTTTGTCTTTAGGAAGGTTAAGCCGCATGGCCAACAACCCAGCTATGATAAAAAATATGCCTCCAAACAAAATAGCATTGATTGCGCTATTGTTCATCCAATTTTTTATAATTGGCCCAAAACTTACGGTTTGGATCAGCATGGGAATAACGATCATCATATTGACAATACCCATATATACCCCACGACGTTCTTCTGGAATTACCTTAGAAACCATGGCATAAGGAATACCCATCATAGCGGCCCAGCCTATTCCGAATAAGACCATTGGCGCCAACAATAGCCATTTGTCCGTTATGAAGGGCATACTCAACATAGCTATTCCCGTTAAAAACAGACAGAGGACATACACCAATTTTGAACCAATCCGTGAAGCAATGGGCACCAAGGCCAAGGCCACGAGCATGGTGACAAAATTGTAAGTCCCGTTCATTAATCCAGCATGGCCCAATGCCTGCTCGGCCAAAGATTGAATCTGCTCCGCGAAGGTCATATCTTCCGCACTGATTTGAGCTCCTTCCCGAAAAGAAGACATTATGGATTCAAACCGTTCATTATCCTCATTGGTTATCCCGTAAAGACTACTGCGCAGCATAGGTGGCATAAACTGCCAGTACACGAACAATGCATACCATTGAAACAAATAAACGGCGGCAAGCTTCCACAAAAATCCTGGCATAACCCCAATAGCTTCGGCAGCCTCAAGCAGGGGATTCAAAGTTTCCCCCAGTTTTTTGATGGTTGGGTTTCCGGTATTCCTTTTAATGATTTTATATAGCATGTACAACCAAAAAAAGGCAAACACCAAAACGACAATGACCCAAAGGTTGATATTATCCCAAAGCGCTGGATAAACTCCGCCAACAAGATAGCCCAAAGCCAACGGGACAGAAAAAATGACAAAAAGTACGCTCAATATCTGAATGATTGGCGCTGGAGTATTTTTATTGAGTTCTTTAATTTCATCAAGTTCTTCAGGTGATGGAGGAATTTCTGGGGTTTTCCAAACGGACCACATCACGGTTCCAATAGATGCCAATGCACCCAAAAAGAAGGAGTAGTACACCCAAGTGGGTATCGAAGAAACACTCTCCGCGCTAGCATCAAAAAGACCACCTCCCTCAACTGGGGTACTAAACCAGTGTTGGAACATAAAAAGTGATAGATTGGCCAAGGTAATTCCAGCTCCCACAAATAGGCTTTGCATCTGATAACCAAAAGTCAATTGACTATCGGGTAGTTTATCCCCCACAAAAGCCCGATAGGGCTCCATGGCAGTGTTGTTGCCAGCATCCAAAATCCATAAAAGTCCCACAGCAAACCATAATTCAGGACTAAATGGAAATGCAAAAAGACACAAACTGGCCAATATGGCCCCAATTAAAAAGAAAGGCTTACGACGACCACTCCATTTAGGTGACCACGTTTTATCTGATATGGCACCAATAATGGGTTGAATCAACAACCCAGTCACAGGACCAGCCAAGTTCAGGAGTGGCAATTCATCATGATGGGCCCCTAAAAATGAAAAAATGGGACTAACGGCGGTTTGCTGTAACCCAAAACTGAATTGGATTCCGAAGAATCCAACATTCATATTCCAGATTTGCCAAAAGTTCAACCTTGGTTTGGTAATCTTCATTGTTGCGCGAGTTTAGTTAGTTAGCAATGGATATAGGAAATAATTGAGAATTTCTCAAAAACCCGACTTCAAGATAGCATTTTTTCGCAATGGGTGGGGAAATAATTCCTGAAAGACCTGATCAGAGACTTTTCTATTCCTTAATGAAATCAATATTCCGTTTAAGCCCAGACAACTTGGTTCGCTTTACTGCAGATTTCTGGAAGATTTTTTTGAAGACGTCCTCGGTAATTTCCTCCCAATCTTTTTTAGTGAAAGAGAGTAACTCCGGATTAGGATTGAACAAGGGTTCTTGGTGTGGTTTTGAAAATCGGTTCCAAGGGCATACATCTTGACAAACATCGCAGCCAAACATCCAATCGTCAAATTTTCCCTGAAATTCTGAGGGAATCTCATTTTTAAGCTCGATGGTGAAATAGGAAATGCATTTACTGCCGTCCACCACATAAGGCTCTACAATGGCTTCCGTGGGGCAGGCGTCGATACAGGCAGTGCATGTACCGCAATGGTCCGTTACTGGGGTATCATATTCCAGTTCCAAGTCAACGATAAGTTCGGCAATAAAGTAATATGAGCCCACTTGTTGGGTCAACAGATTGCTGTGCTTGCCCATCCATCCCAAACCACTTTTGGCTGCCCAGGCCTTGTCCAAAACCGGAGCAGAATCGACGAAGGCTCTTCCGTGCACCTCCCCTATTTCCTCCTGAATGAACTGCAACAGCCTTTTGAGCTTATCTTTTATCACAAAGTGATAATCCGTTCCATAGGCATATTTGGAGATTTTATAAGAGTCTGGGTTTTGTTCTTCGGAAGGATAGTAATTCAACAACAAGGAAATAACCGATTTTGAACCTTCGACCAGTTTGGTTGGATCTAGTCGCTTGTCAAAATGGTTTTCCATGTACTGCATTTCACCATGCCTATTGTTCTTGAGCCATCTCTCTAATCTTGGCGCTTCTTCTTCCAGAAATTGCGCTTTGGAAACACCACAAGACAAAAAACCGAGACGCTTGGCTTCGGTCTTGATTAAATCGGTTTGGATTCTCCTTGACTTCAAAAGGCACTTATCAATCTGATGAAAGCACCAAGATACAAAAGGCTATGATTTATTCATGGAAGGTGGAGGAATCAACATATCGTACTCCTTCGCGGTGGCCAGAACTTTATGGATAATTTCGGGATGTACCGACTTCTCAACAGCATTGGTTTCACTCTCTGAAATACCAAAGGTTTCAAAAAAGGATGAAAACCCCTTTGGACTGTGAATATTTACCCAAGTACATGGTTGGTCTTTTTTATTACTAAAGGTGTGAAGGGTTCCCGGCGGAACATCCATCGACTCGCCTGCTTTGCAGACTTGAATCTTACCATCCACAAAGAACTCCAACTCCCCTTCAATCACCAAAAAAGCTTCTTTATATTGATTGTGTATGTGTGGTGGAGGTCCTTGCGCCCCTGCTGGAGTTTCGCAGACCACCATATCATAATCACCTGTTGTTGGGTGTATGGTTACTTTTTGTCCCAAAACCCATTTTGAACTAGTGCTTTTCATTTTCATGAGATTTTTGCCTCACAAACATATTCATAAATTTTTACTGTTCAAAATTTTATGAGATATTTGTCTCATGAAAAATGAACATTTACAGTCGGGGCGTAAAAATCAGAAACAGGAGACCCGAAGAAGAATACTTTTGGCCGCCCAACAACTTTTAGAAATGGAGCAAGAGCTCACCATGGAAAATATAGCCGAACAAGCAGGTATTTCGCGCGCCACCATTTATAGATATTATACGAATATTGATGCGCTTTCCACTGAATTGCTTCTACAACTTAATGTACCCGACCCAACAGATTTAATAGAGCAGTTTAGAAACAACTCTCTACAGGACGCCATGCTTGGATTTCAAAAAGCTTATTTAAAGTTTGTTCTCGACAATGAAAATACCTCCAGAAAGTTTTTAGTTGCTGTCCTTGCTTCATCCAACCCAAAACAAAGGGGACAAAATAGAATTTCCGTAGTTAGGGACTATTTTGCTTCCAGCACTATAGACCTTGATTCACAAAAAAAGAAAAAGTTGATGAATATTGCAGTGGTATTAATGGGCATTGAATCCATCATAGCAACTAAGGATGTGTGTGACCTAAGCACCAAAGAATCTATAGAAACGTTGCAATGGGGATTAAAGATGATAGTTAAGGGATGCCAGAGTTGATACCATTAGAACAACCCTCCTTGTGTACCGCCCTTAATCCTCCCCAAATGTTTATAAGCCAATTCGGTGACTTCACGCCCTCTTGGGGTGCGCATAATAAACCCTTGTTGAATTAGAAAAGGCTCGTAGACCTCTTCGATGGTTTCAGCACTTTCCGAAACCGCCGTGGCCAAGGTTGTAATTCCCACAGGCCCTCCTTTGAATTTATCAATAATAGTGGTGAGGATTTTATTGTCCATTTCATCCAGACCATGGGCATCCACATTCAACGCTTTCAGTCCAAATTGGGAAATATCCAAGTCTATACTTCCATTACCCTTAATCTGGGCAAAATCCCGTACCCTTCTCAACAAGGCATTACAAATTCTTGGAGTGCCTCTGCTCCGCCCGGCAATTTCTATTGCTGCATCTTGACTGATCGGCACTTTTAAGATTTCTGCACTTCGCTCCACGATGGTAGAAAGTAGTTCAGTGTTATAGTATTCCAACCGACTTTGAATGCCAAACCTAGCTCGCATGGGTGCGGTTAGCAATCCAGAGCGTGTTGTGGCACCTATCAATGTAAACGGACTAAGGTTTATCTGCACCGTTCTGGCATTGGGGCCCGTCTCAATCATGATATCAATTTTATAATCCTCCATGGCAGAGTAGAGATACTCTTCCACAATGGGGCTCAGCCGATGGATTTCATCAATGAAGAGAACATCCCGTTCTTCAAGGTTTGTCAACAACCCCGCCAAATCACCGGGTTTGTCCAACACTGGGCCCGAGGTCACTTTTATGCCCACTCCCAACTCATTGGCCAAAATGTGGGCCAAGGTAGTTTTTCCCAATCCCGGAGGGCCATGAAATAGCGTATGGTCTAGGGCTTCTCCACGCAAATTGGCGGCCTCAACAAATACTTTCAGGTTTTCCAATACCTGTGCCTGACCCGTAAAATCTTCAAACGTGATGGGTCTGAGCGCTCTTTCAATGTCTAGCTCTTCTTGGGAAAAATTTTCAGCAGTCGGGTCTAAATGTTCATTCATCTCTTAACAAATATAGTTGAAAACCCAATCAGCCTAAAACCATTTCACCTAAAATGAGCTTGCATGCACATCTTAATATTCTAAGCCTTACCTTAGTTATTCTGAAATAATAGGCCTTGCCTCAACGCTCAAATTATGGTTACTACAGATTATTCCCTTGGAATTTTACAATACATTCCTTTTTTCTATGTTATTTGGTCCGATGACCTCTTATCAACTTCAGAAATTTCCGTTGTTGAAAATACCATTGAGAAGGACTCTTCCCTTGACCCCAGTGAAAAAGAGCAACTTAAACTTTGGCTTATTCGTGAAAATCCACCTTCGGATGAAGAGTTAAAAACGTGGAAACAAAGCATTGCCACTTCTGGGGTGAAACTTATTGAGAGTGACACCTATCCTCTGACCTCTCTTAGTCAGCGATTGGTGAATACGCATTCGGATACATTGGGTTTTAATGAGCATTTAAAGCATATCGAGATTAACTTGGGAATTCAGCCCAACCATTACAATCATTTGTTTGAAGTTGAAGTGGTGCATGAAAAAACTTCAGACCAATATGATGCCAACGTATTGGACAATCTTTTGAAGGGACCACATTCTTTGGTGGTAGATGAATTCCGAAACTTCTTGGACCAATCCATTTTTAAATGGGACATCCGAAGGGACAAAGCGGAATTCCGGGGCAAGGTTTTAAAACAGGTTGAAGTTTTAGGCCAAAAGGGATATGGTGCCCTAGCGTACCCCTCAGAATATGGCGGAACGGGAAACATGCCGGCCTATGCCTCCATTTTTGAACACTTAATGTTTGTTGAAGGCAGTCTGGCCGTAAAATTCGGGGTGCAATTTGGACTTTTTGGAGGCAGTATTCAAAAATTAGGAACCAAAAAACACCATGACCAATACTTATCCGATGCAGGAACCACAAATTTACTGGGCTGTTTTGCCATGACCGAGACCGGGCATGGTTCCAATGTGCGCGGAATCAAAACTACCGCTACATATGACCCAACCACAGATTCCATCGTAATTGATACTCCAGGGAAAAATGACAATAAGGAATACATTGGTAATGCGCTACATTCCAAGATAGCTACGGTATTTGCCCAACTGATTGTTAATGGAAAAAACGAAGGAGTGCATGCCGTTCTGGTTCCCTTACGAAATGAAAAGCACGAACTGCTTGAAGGTATTACGGTAGAAGACAATGGTTATAAGCTTGGCCTAAATGGGGTAGATAATGGGAAAATTTGGTTCAACAATGTTACAGTACCTCGAGAGAACCTTTTGGACAAGTATGGGGAAATCAAGTCTGATGGCACTTACCATTCTTCCATTAAAAATCCTAGCAAACGCTTTTTTACCATGCTGGGCACCTTGGTGGGTGGTCGTATTTGCGTAGCGCGAGGTGCGCTTGGCGGTTCAAAGATGGCTTTGGCCATTGCCGTAAAATACGCTTTGAACAGGAGACAGTTCAATGACAGCGTTAAGGTCCAAGAGGATTTGATTATGGACTACCCCACACATCAACTGCGATTGACCCCTGCCGTAGCCAGTGCTTATGTGTACCACGTCACTTTGGAGGAAATGATGAAAAGGTATAGTGACGAATCACAGCCTGATAAACGGCAAATTGAAACCCAAGTGGCGGGATTGAAATCGGTTATCACGTGGTTTGCCAATGAGACCATTCAAGAATGCCGCGAAGCTTGTGGCGGAAAAGGATACTTATTGGAAAATCGAATAGCAGACCTCAAAGGCGATGTGGATATTTTTACCACTTTTGAAGGTGACAATACCGTATTACTACAATTGGCGGCCAAAGGTGTTCTATCTGATTTTAAAGCAGAGTTCAACAGTGCTGGGTTTGCATCGGTGCTTAAATTGCTACAAACACAGCTCTCGGATAAGTTAACAGCCATCAACCCACTATATTCCAATAAAGTGGATGCGGAGCATTTGTACAATCCAAAGTTTCACAAACATGCTTTTAATTACAGAACGCGACGCTTGACCTACACTTTGGCTATGCGAATTCGTGGTTACATTAAAAAAGGGATGCCATCCTATCAAGCTTTTTTAAAAGTGCAGACGCATTTGCTGGCTTTGGGAAAGGCCTATAGTGTGGAACTGGCCTATCAAATATTCAGTGATTTTTGCACCAGTGTTCAGGATGAGGAATACAGGGGTCTTCTGGAAAAATTGGGAGCACTCTATGCATTACATGAAATTCATACGAATGCGCGATGGTATTTGGAACAGGGTTATATCGGTGGAACCAAATCCAAGGCCATTCGGCAGCGTGTGGAACGGTTATCTACAGAATTGCGTCCCCATATAGAGGTTTTAGTGGATGGCTTTGGGATTCCAGAGCATTGCCTTACCGCTCCCATCGTAAAATAATGCGTCAGTCGTCCTTTTTGATGAGTTGGGCAGTACCCGAAAACTCCATAATCGTGATCTTGGGTGCACCATACAAATAAACTCTAGTTCTTCCTTTGGCACTCAGTTCAAAATCGCCATGTGCATAAATGTCGGCGGTGGCATCTTCTTCCAAGGTTGCCTTAGCCGTTCCAACCTCCATGGCCTCTCCTTTGTATTTTGAATTACCAACCAAGCGTGCCTGAATTGTGTTTGATGTTCCTTCAAAAGTCAAGGCTGCGTTTTCGTCCAAGTCTACCAAACTGGTTCCGTTTACGGCATAGATGTAAGCATCAGCCCTATTCCCAATGGTAATGTTAAGCGAATCTACATCCACATTAAAATCGCCATGACTGGTATCCTCCAAATTAATATCCATTACTGATGCACTGGCTTTGATATCCAACTTGGTGTTGTTGAATCCATCCACAAAAAGCTCATCACTTTCAATGATGTCCGATGAGCTAACACTCCCATCTTTTATGGAAATTGCCCTAAGTTCTGTATAGGTCACGGTGATATCGAGCTGCTTTTTTGCAGTAACATCATAATAGGAACTAATGACCAAGGTGCCATCCTGCACCTCAAATTTGAGGATGTCGATTAGGTTATCATCGGCCACAATCTCATAACCCGGCCCAAAGGATTTCTTTAGAACAATATCCAAATTATCATTTAAAACTATAGCATTAAAGGGTGGCAGTTCCTCGTTGACCTCGGTTACAATACGACTTCCTTTTATTCTGGGTTTACGTTGCGCCATTACGATTATGGGAACAATGAGCAGGGCAACTACAAGTATTTTTTTCACGATTATTTTTTTGGGGTATAGTGCATTAAAGATATTACAAATACTGCTAACTATTGTGATTCAACCAGATGCCAAAAAAAAGCCCATCCTGAAGGATGGGCCGAATATTTTTAACAGAAACTCGTTAATGATTGAGCTCTTCTTCGTTTTCTTGCAAAGGCACGTTCTGTGGCACAAAATCTTGTCCCGCAATAATGTACTCTCCATTTTCATAGGTCTTACTGTAATCATAGGCCCATCGGTATACGTGTGGAATCTCACCGGGCCAGTTACCATGGATGTGCTCTTGTGGCGCTGTCCACTCCAAGGTATTGGAGCTCCATGGGTTCAAAGGACCTCTTTTTCCGTAGAAAATACTGGAGATAAAATTGTATACGAACACCAATTGCGCCAATCCAGCGATGATAGCGAATACTGTCATCAATACCTGAACGTTGGTCAACTCATCAAACATTGGGAAAGCCGTGTTTTGGTAGTAACGTCTCGGTACTCCTGCCATTCCCACAAAGTGCATTGGGAAGAATACCCCATAGGCACAAATTGCAGTAATCCAAAAGTGCACGTACCCTAAGTTCTTGTTCATCATTCTACCTTGGAACATTTTAGGGAACCAATGGTATACCCCTGCAAATAGTCCGTACAATGCCGAAATACCCATTACCAAATGGAAGTGGGCCACTACAAAATAGGTATCGTGAACGTTGATATCCAATGTGCTGTCACCCAAAATAATTCCGGTTAAACCTCCTGAAATAAAGGTAGAAACCAACCCAATGGAAAATAGCATCCCCGGATTCAATTGCAGATTACCTTTCCAGAGTGTGGTGATATAGTTAAATGCTTTTACTGCCGATGGAATTGCAATCAAAAGGGTTGTAAACGTAAATACAGAGCCTAAGAATGGATTCATACCGGAGATAAACATGTGGTGGCCCCATACAATGGTGGATAGGAAGGCAATTGCCAAAATAGAGGCAACCATCGCCCTATATCCAAAGATGGGCTTACGTGCGTTGGTGGACATTACTTCGGAAGTAATTCCCAATGCCGGCAATAATACGATGTATACCTCGGGGTGACCCAAGAACCAGAACAAGTGCTCGTACAATACGGGCGAACCGCCTTGATAATGCAATACTTCTCCTTGGATAAAGATATCGGATAGGAAGAATGATGTTCCAAAGCTTCTGTCCATAATCAACAACAAGGCTGCAGAAAGTAAAACTGGGAATGAAATCACACCAATTACAGCGGTAATAAAGAAGGCCCAGATGGTCAATGGCAAACGGGTCATTGACATTCCTTTTGTCCTTAGATTAATTACGGTTACGATGTAATTCAAAGAGCCCAATAATGAAGATGCAATGAATATGGCCATGGATACCAACCAAAGGGTCATACCGGCCCCAGAACCAGGTTGAGCCATGGGCAGTGCACTCAATGGAGGATAAATGGTCCATCCTGCGGCGGCTGGTCCTGCTTCAACGAACAAAGAAATCACCATGATTACCGAAGACAAGAAAAACAACCAATAGGACACCATGTTCAAAAAGCCTGATGCCATATCCCGTGCCCCAATCTGCAACGGAATCAACAGGTTACTAAAGGTACCACTCAATCCGGCCGTCAATACAAAGAACACCATAATGGTACCGTGAATGGTCACCAATGCCAAATAGATATCGGCATCCATAACACCATCGGGGGCCCATTTTCCAAGCAAGGCTTCAAAAATTGGGAACGATTCCCCTGGCCAGGCCAATTGCATTCTAAACAACAATGACATTGCAATACCAATGAATCCCATAATAAGACCCGTAATAAGGTACTGCTTGGATATCATCTTGTGATCTTGACTGAAGATATACTTCGTGATAAAGGTCTCCTTATGATGATGCCCGTGATCGTCGTGTCCGTGTTCGTGTCCAGTAGCTGACATAATCTCTTTTAAATTTATTTTGGTTCTTTTCCTAGCCTAATATTATTCTGCGGGTGCCATGCTCGCCTTGAAGGTAGTTTGCTCCGCCATCCAATTGTTGAATTCCTCCTCAGTCTCCACCACTATCCGCATTTGCATATTGTAGTGTGATGTTCCACAAATCTTGTTACAAAGTAACACGTAATCAAATTCCCAAGGCTCTTGTGCATTTTCAGCTCTAATGGCATTGGTTCTTTTGACTTTATCCACAACATCTGGATTCAATCTCATTTCTTCCGTGGTGATGGTGGGTGTAAATGAAAATTGTGTAATCATACCGGGAACACAGTTCATTTGCGCTCTAAAGTGGGGCATGTAGGCGGAGTGCAATACGTCCTGGGAACGCATTTTAAAATTCACTTTTCTTCCTACAGGCAAATGCAGTTCTTTTACAATGACGTCGTCCTCACCATTAGGGTCGGATTCATCCAATCCCAAAACATTGGCTTTGTCAATATCAATCAAACGTACACTGGCATCACCTAAAACATTATCATCACCAGCATAACGGGCCGTCCAATTAAACTGCTGCGCATATAGTTCAATGATGATGGGGTCATCTTCATCGTTAACATCCATAATGTTAGACCACGTGTACAATCCCCACAGAATCAACCCTGCCAATACAATCACAGGAATAATGGTCCAAATAAATTCCAAACGGTCGTTATCGGCAAAGAAAAGTGCTTTCTTCCCTTTTTCACCTCTGTATTTGTAGGCAAAGTAGTGCAATAGAGCTTGGGTGATGAACTGAACAAAGAAAATAATGGCAAAGGATACCCACATCAATTGATCATACTCACCTCCATGTTCTGATGCCGCTTCTGGCAACAGCATTTTTGTATATTTTGCAAAACTAAATATGGTGATTCCGTAGATGAATACGAGGAATCCAAACATAAGATAGCCATTATTCTTATTGTCATTGTCAGTTGCTACCTCAGTGTGCTCTGTTTTGAGTTGGGACAATTCGAAGATTTTGGTCATTTGCCAAATTGCAATCGCCACCAGTACTAAAACAGTCAAAGTTAATAATGCAGTCATCGTGTATCTATCTAAGACTTAAATCGTATTAATAATGAAAATGTCTACTTTCTTCAATAAATGGGTTTCTTTTTGGTAACAATGGAGCCTTTGTTAGGGTATTGAACACCCAGTACACAAAGAGTCCACCAAAGAACAAAATCCCACCTATTTCAGGTAATCCTATATACCATTGATCTCCTACTGTAGCAGGCATCACCATATTGAAAACATCCAAATAATGTCCCGCCAATACCACAATACCAGCCATTACCACAAACCAGTTCACCCGCTTGTAATCGCTGTTCATCAACACCAACAATGGGAACACAAAGTTCATGACCAACATACCAAAGAACGGCAGTTTATAGTCTTGGAAACGGGCGATATAGTAGGTAACTTCTTCAGGGATATCAGCATACCAAATCAGCATGAATTGCGAGAACCACAAATAGGTCCAGAAAATACTGATACCGAACATGAATTTGGCCAAATCATGAATATGGCTATCGTTTACCACTTCCAAATACCCTCTTGATTTCAGATAGATGCTCACCATGGCTATTACAGTAATACCCGATACGAACATGCTAGCGAACACGTACCATCCAAATAAGGTACTAAACCAGTGGGGGTCTAAACTCATAATCCAATCCCAAGACATCATGGACTCGGTTACCAAGTAAAATACCAAGAAACCGGCAGACCATCTAAAGTTTTTTACAAAGTTGGAGTTGTCGTCGGATTCATCTTGTGCTAAGGACAATTTTCTTGAGTATTCACGGTAGAAAATCCAACCACCCAAAAAGATTGCAGCACGAACTAAAAAGAAGGTTGGGTTTAAATAGCCCGCTTTTCCTTGCAGCAGTTCATCATGTGCGACTACCTCTGAGTCCATCCAAACAAACAGGTGGTTCATGTGCAATACAGAAAGTACCAATATCACAAAAACAATTATACCTCCGGGAACAATGTACGCAGTTATCCCTTCCATTACTCTAAACAGCAAAGGTGACCAACCAGCTTGAGCAGCTCGTTGAATGGCATAAAATGCCAGTACCCCCAATGAAATCATAAAGAAGAAGAATGCAGCAACGTACAACGCGGCCCACGGTCTGTTCTGCAATTGATGCAACAAATGCTCATCGTGGGAGGCATCGTGACCTTCATCATGGCTTGCCTCAGCTCCATGGGCAGCTTGGGCTCCATGGTCTTCACCATGACTTACTGCTTCTTCGGCATGACCTCCACCATGACCATCTCCGTGGGCGGCTGCCACAATAGCTTTTGCCTCTTCCACGGTTGAGGGTGCGGATACAAAGCCTATTGCCAAGAAAATAAGTCCAAGACCCATGGCAATGAAAGATCCTATTTTTAGTCTGTTTGAAAAGGTATACATAATCAACTCTTATCCAATTATTTTGTTAGGTCTTCCTTTAATTTCATCACGTATTCGGACACCTGCCACATTTCTTTTTCGTTAGCAAATTGTGCAGCATAGGAGCCCATGGAATTCAATCCGTAATAGATGGTATGGTATGTGGTACCCACAGTAATGTTACGTGCTGGATCCGCATAGCTGGGAACACCCAATATTTTTTCACGTTTTACCAAATTGCCCTGTCCATCTCCCTTAGGTCCGTGACATACTGCGCAATAAATCGCATACAATTCGGCACCTTTTACCATGTTATCCTCCATATCCAAGGAATCCAATGGGCTAGGGTTTAAACGTGCCAACTCTTTACCTTCTGGCGTGTTTTCAAACTCGTAGGGCATATAGCCTCTGGAAATGGTTCCTTCAACAGGAAGCATGGCCGCTGTTCCTTCGGGGAACAACCCATTGTCTACACCTTGATAGGTTTCATATCCTACGGGTTCGTACATGTTTGGCATATATTGGTAGTTGGGACTGTTTTTATCGGCGCAAGCTGCAACCAACAGTACCAAGACCAAGACAACACTTATTTTACCTAAATGCTTCATAGTTTTAAGACTCCTTTTCTGTAACATTTATTTCCACCGCACCTGTTTCCCACAACAAATCGGTTAGTTCCTTTTCATTATCGTGTACGCCGATTTCCATTAAAAAGTGGTCATCTGTTGTACGTACATCTGGGTTTTCCGCTTTTTTAAAGGGCCACATTTTACTTCTAAGGTAAAAGGTAATCACCATTAAGTGAGCTGCAAAGAAAACCGTCAACTCGAACATGATCGGCACAAAGGCAGGCATGTTCTCCAAATAGCTAAAGCTGGGCTTACCACCAATATCCTGAGGCCAATCCTCGATCATGATGTAGTTCATCATCACAATGGCAACGGTCAATCCCAAACATCCATACATAAAGGAGGTGATTGCGATACGGGTATCTTCCAATCCCATGGCCTTGTCTAGACCGTGGACAGGGAATGGTGTGTACACTTCCTCTATATGGTGGTGCGCTGCCCTCACTTTCTTTACGGCATGCATCAACACATCGTCATCGTGGTAAAGTGCCTGTATAACTTTTGATGCCATAACTATTTTTTATTGTTTAACAACTTTGCCTGTCCCGCCCAATCGTCGCGTTGAGCGCGCCCTGGGAACCTTCCGGTTATCGAGTCCAACAAATCATACTCTTTTTTGGTCATTCTGGCGACCTGGGCATAGGTAAATATGCCTATTTCGTTCAAAGTGCGTTCCATTTCAGGACCTACACCTTTTATCTTTTTCAAATCGTCAGGTGTTTCAGTTGCTGGATCAAAAGTTCCGATGGAGCCCAACAATTCGGAAACCCCTACTTTATCACCTACGGTGGGTTTTGGTTCGCCCATCAACACATCATCTGTGATGGATTCCTTCTGACTTACCACCTTGTTGACACCTGCGGGCATTTCATACAATGGTTTTCCGGCATCCCTCAATTTCTTATAGCGTTCACCTGATGATTTCAAGATGGACTTTACTTCCGCCTGTGCAATTACCGGGAACGTTCTTGAGTACAATAGGAACAATACGAAGAAGAATCCTATGGTTCCAATAAATATTCCGATATCCACAAAGGTTGGGGAGAACATGGTCCAAGAAGAGGGCAAGTAATCCCTGTGCAATGAGGTTACGATGATCACAAAACGCTCAAACCACATTCCTATGTTTACCACAATAGATATGAAGAAAGAGAACATGATACTGGTACGCAATTTTTTGAACCACATGAACTGCGGCGAGAACACGTTACAGGTCATCATGGACCAGTATGCCCACCAGTAAGGCCCTGTAGCACGGTTCAAGAAGGCGTATTGTTCGTATTCTACTCCCGAATACCAAGCAATGAACAACTCCGTGATATAGGCACATCCTACGATGGAACCTGTAATCATGATCACAATGTTCATCAACTCAATATGTTGTACAGTGATATATGCTTCAAGGTTACACACTTTACGCATAATGATCAAAAGCGTGTTCACCATGGCAAATCCGGAGAAAATCGCACCCGCAACAAAGTAGGGCGGGAAGATGGTGGTGTGCCATCCCGGAATTACCGATGTGGCAAAGTCAAAGGATACGATGGTGTGTACAGAAAGTACCAAAGGTGTTGCCAAACCGGCCAATACCAAAGAAACTTCCTCAAAACGCTGCCAATCTTTGGCGCGACCTGTCCAACCAAAGCTCAACAGGCTGTATATTTTCTTTTGGAAGGGTTTTACCGCCCTATCACGAATCATGGCGAAGTCAGGCAACAATCCTGTCCACCAGAATACCAAGGATACGGAAAGGTAGGTTGAAATCGCAAATACGTCCCAAAGCAAGGGTGAGTTAAAGTTTACCCACAAGGAACCAAATTGATTAGGAACTGGAAGTACCCAATAAGCCAACCATGGTCTACCCATGTGAATGATCGGGAACAATCCTGCCTGGATAACTGAGAAGATGGTCATTGCCTCTGCGGAACGGTTAATCGCCATTCTCCATTTCTGTCTAAAGAGCAACAATACCGCCGAAATCAAGGTTCCTGCGTGACCAATACCTACCCACCAAACAAAGTTTGTAATATCCCAGGCCCAGTTCACGGTTCGGTTAAGACCCCAAACCCCAATACCTGTGGAAATGGTATAAATAATACATCCTAGACCCCAAAGGAATGCTATCAAAGCAATGGAGAACACTATCCACCATTGTTTGTTGGCCTTTCCCTCAACTGGAGCTGCAATATCAACAGTTACATCGTGATATCCTTTATCTCCGAGTACTAAGGGCTTTCGAATAGGTGCTTCGTAATGCGACGCCATAATTTATCTTCTAGTTACTTCTTATTATTGATTAAGCCTCGTCTGTGTTTCTTACCTTAACATGATAGAACACATTGGGTTTTGTGCCCACATGCTCCAACAAGTGGTACATTCTATCATCTTCCTTCAAATGGGCTACCTTGCTCTCCTTATCATTGATGTCTCCAAAGACCATTGCCCCGCTACTACATGCCGCTGAACAAGCAGTCTGGAACTCACCATCCTTGATAACCCTTCCATCTCGTTTAGCATCCAAGATGGTCTTTTGAGTCATTTGGATACACATGGAGCATTTTTCCATAACTCCTCTGGATCGTACATTGACATCTGGGTTGATGACCATCTTGCCCAAATCATTGTTCATGTTGAAATTGAACTCATCATTGTCGCTGTACAAGAACCAGTTGAATCGACGTACTTTATAAGGACAGTTGTTGGCACAATATCTTGTACCTACACAACGGTTGTAAGCCATATGGTTTTGACCTTGCCTACTGTGCGATGTAGCCGCAACCGGACAAACGGTCTCACAAGGTGCGTGGTTACAGTGCTGACACATAACCGGCTGGAAAGCCACTTGGGGATTGGCTGATGGGTCTTCCATTTGACGGAATCCGCCCAAAGAACCATTATCGCCCCAAAGACCGTCCATGCCCTCTTTCTTCTCATTGTCCTGCTCAAAGGTATCTTCTGAAGAGTAGTATCTATCAATACGCAACCAGTGCATATCTCGTGAGCGACGGATTTCCTGTTTTCCAACCACGGGAACGTTGTTCTCGGCATGACATGCGATCACGCACGCACCACAACCGGTACAAGCGTTCAAATCAATGGATAGATTAAAGTGGTGTCCGATAGAACGGTCAAAGCTTTCCCAAAGGTCAGCATCTGGAGATGTGACCGGAATTTCTTGATGGTTCAAGGAAACATGCGGCATGGGATTCCATTCTGCATGATCTTTGGTATTGAAGATTTCCAAGGTAGTTTCCTTGATGATATCTCCACGACCCATCAGTGTTTTTTGTTGTTGCACACAAGCAAACTCGTGTTCTCCAGCAGTCTTTTCAACTGTTACGGATTGAACATCGGAGAAATCTTTGTACAATGTATATGCATTGACACCTGTGGCCATTTCATCCTGCATTCCGGCTTTCTTTCCGTATCCGAATGAAAGTCCAACAGTACCAACAGCCTGCCCAGGCTGAACGATTACAGGAACATTATCCAACACCTTTCCATCAACGGTAAGCTTCACATAGCTACCATTCACCCCACCATTTGCCACGGTAAAGTTTTCCACGCCCCATTGTTCAGCATCAGCTTTGGAAACCGTTACATAGTTGTCCCAAGAAACCCTAGAAATAGGATCAGGGAATTCTTGCAACCATGGGTTATTGGCTTGTCGACCATCTCCCATACCCACTTTGGAGTACAACACCATTTCGGTTCCGCTACTTGTTGCGTTTACCAAAGAACGTATCGCAGAAGCTATCGGAACGATGCTTGGCTCAACTTCCTCTTCGGCGGACTCAGTGGCCGCAACCATAGGTTGTTGTTCCTCCCCTTCAACAGGAGCATCTGCGGATGGCACAAAAACACCATCCTGAAGTGCTTGGTTCCAAGAACCTCCCTGAAGGATATCGGTACTCCATGTTTCTTTCAGGTAATCGTAGTATGTTTTTTCACTGCCCATCCATGTCAGTAGTGCTGACTGAAATTGCTTGGTATCAAACAATTCCCGGATAGCAGGCTGCATCAAACTATATTGTCCTTTTTTGAATTGTGCATCACCCCAAGACTCCAAGTAGTGGGATGCCGCGGCAACATATTGTGATGCTTGCGCAGTCTCATCATTGTTGAAGGCAAAGGCAACAGAAAGATCTACTTGCCCAAGCCCTGACACAAATTCATCTGCATTTGGAAGGGTGTACACTGGATTCACTCCAGCCATGATCAAAGCACCAACACGACCTGCATTCATATCGGCAACCAACTTGGTTACTTTGGCAACATCCCCTTGACGTACATATTTTGGATTTTCTGCATCAAAAGCCTCACTGGCCAACAATTTGTTGATGGCCAATACAACAGTTTGCGCATGAACATCATTCAATCCAGAAACCACAACTGCCTTACTTCCAGCTTTCTTGATTTGGGCAGCTACATAATCAACTGCTCCATCAACATCTGAGGTACCACCACCCACATTGCTTCCATTCAACTTACCATACAATTTGGCCAAAGCAATTTTTTGTTGGGTTGGGGTCATCGGGTAACGCTTATCGGCATTGGCCCCTGTCAATGACATATTAGATTCCAACTGGATATGCTTGGACATTTTGCCGTTTTTGGGCACGCGTCCTTTGGCATATCCACTGTCATATCCTCCACCTTGCCAATCTCCCAAGAAATCAGCCCCGAAAGAGACAATCACATCCGCTTTTTCGAAATCGTAATCAGCCAAAGCACGCTCACCATAAGCAGCATTATAAGCACTTAGGGCAGCATCTTCCGAAATGGCATCGTAAACAACGTGGTTTACATTTTCACCATATTCCGCTTTGAACTCGGCAATTAATTTATCTGTTGATGGACTGGCAAAGGTCTGGGTAAGAAGCACAACTTGTTTGTTGCCTCCTTTTAAACTTCCCAATTTGGCTCGCACCGTAGCCCCCAATACTTTCCATTCAATGGGCTCACCGTTGGCCATTGGCCCTTGAACCCTCTTACTATCGTACAGCGTCAGAACGGATGCCTGAACACGGGCATTGGCCCCTCCATTAATCTTGGCATCGGTATTATTTTCGATTTTAATGGGTCGACCTTCACGGGTCTTCACCAAAATACTGGCAAAATCAAACCCATCTGCAATGGTGGTTGCATAGTAATTGGCCACACCGGGAACAATACTGTCTGGCTGCACCACATACGGAATGGATTTACGAACAGGACCTTCACAAGCTGCCATGGTAGCTGCCGCGGTACTGAATCCAACATATTTTAAGAAATCCCTTCTGTTGGTATTTGAAGCCGACAATTTCTCCTTGTCGCCCAAGAACTCATCCACGGGAATCTGTTCTGTAAATTCGTTATTTCTTAGCGCCTCAACAATGGAATCGTTCGGATTTAACTCCGCTTCGCTTTTCCAATATTTTTTGTTTGATGCCATACGATATATCTGAGATTATCTTCTTTATATTCTTAATAGTGACACTTACCACATTCCAAACCACCCATCATCGCTGCGGTCAAATTTTCAACCCCATACTTTTTGGATAGTTCCGCATGGATAGCTTCATAATATGCATTGCCAGCAACCTTAACATTGGTTTCACGGTGACAGTTGATACACCATCCCATGGTCAGTGGTGAGTGCTGCTCCACAATCTCCATTTCCTCTATGGGTCCGTGACAGGTCTGGCACTCAATTCCCGCGACGGAAACGTGCTGTGAGTGGTTGAAATAGGCAAAATCAGGGAGGTTGTGGATTCTAACCCACTCCACAGGTTGTGCCTCGCCGGTATATTTCTGGTTCTCTTCGTCCCATCCAACAGCTTTGTACAATTTCTTGATTTCTTTGGTATAGAATTCATTGGTATATCCAGAGGCCAAATCTTCTGCGGAAGGCCCTTCCGGATTTCCAGTATATTGATAGATGGACTTGTGGCAGTTCATACACACATTCAATGACGGTATGCCGGAATGTTTGGAAACCCTTGCGGAGGAATGACAGTATTTACATTCAATCCTGTTATCTCCTGCGTGGATTTTGTGTGAAAAATGGATGGGTTGCACCGGAGCGTATCCTTGATCAACCCCAACCTGCATCATCCACCCGTAAGCAAAATAGGCACTGGCCAGCAACAGAAAGATGACACTCATCAATACCAAGAACTGGTTTTGTGCAAAAGCTTTCCATAACGGCACTCGCTTTTCTGCTTTTTCTTTTTCAAGGATTACCCCATTGGCTTCAGCAATACGACGCAAGGTCTTATTGACCAAAATCAACATCACTACCAACAGACCAAACACCAATGCCAGCGCACCTAGAATTATTTCGTTGGAAATTCCACCTGAAGCAGCCCCAACCTCTCCCGTTCCAGCTGCCGCAGCAGTTGCTTGTGCAGGCGCAGATGGCGGTGCAGCGGTATAGGCCAAAATATCATCAATATCCTGATTGGACAGGGTTGGAAAAGGTGTCATGGCCGCCTGGTTGTATTCGGCATAGATTTTATTGGCATAGGCATCTCCTGAAGCAATCACCCCAGGACTGTTCTTGATCCATGCATAGAGCCATTCTTTGTCCAATCCCTCCTCTTCGGAAAGACGTTGCTCCACATTGGCCAAGGCAGGACCGGTCATTTTACGGTCCAGGGCGTGACAAGCGGCACAGTTTTGATTGAAGATCTGTTTTCCCTTCGCCGGGTCACCCCCAGCAGCATCGGCAGCAACCTCTTGGGTAGCATCCTCCGCAGTTGCGTTGGCAGCTTCCTCTTGAGCATAAAATGAAGCGGAAAAAAGTAAAAGAGAAAAACCTAAAACTTTAGAAAATAGATGGCGGTATAAAACCTTTTTCATATTATCGAAATTTCTGTCGAAATCTTTGGTATGATTCTTTCTATTGATATTGAGAGCAATAGCTTTTCACCTACCAAAATTGGTGACAAAAGTACGACATAGAGTCATTTTTTGAAATGTTAAGGTATTGATAACATCTAATTTATAAGCATTCTAAATAATAGGCGATTCACTGGTTTAGAACTTAAAGAATTACATTTGTGAAAAATAAAATTAAAAAACACCGAAATTCCATGAAAACACCCGTATTTATTGTATTTCTGACAGGGCTGGCTTTTCAACTTTCGGCACAGGAAGGTACCGTGTCCATACAGCAGGACCCCAGAATAGAGCAACTTGTAAAATTATATGCCGAGGCGAATTCCAAGGCAGAATTTTACCAAATCCAGGTAGGTTTTGGCAATTTTCAAAAAGCACAGAACCTCAAGAACCAAGTGGACATCGATTTCCCGGGATGGTACTCCAAAATAGAGTTTGAATCACCAACCTATAGGGTTCGATTGGGCAGGTTCAGAACCAAATTGGAAGCGGAACGAAAGTATTTGGAAGTCCGGAAAAAATATCCAGATGCCATGCTCTTAAAGCCGGAAAGCAGTTCCCAATAATAAAAAATCCCGCACTTGCGGGATTTTTTATATTCAACCTGTATTTGAAAAATTACAGCTTTTTCTTGACCGCAACTTCTTGGAAGGCTTCCACAATGTCTCCTTCCTTGATATCGTTATAATTCTTTATCTGAAGTCCACAATCATATCCTTTGGATACTTCTTTCACATCATCCTTAAATCGTTTCAACGAAGCCAATTCCCCAGTGTAAATTACCACACCGTCACGAATCAAGCGTACTTGCGAATTTCTAAAGACCTTACCATTGGTGACCATACAACCCGCAATGGTTCCAATTTTTGAAATCTTGAAAGTCTCCCTAATTTCTGCAGTTCCGGTAATTTCCTCTTTTATCTCTGGAGAAAGCATCCCTTCCATGGCATCCTTCAGGTCGTTGATGGCATCATAGATGATGGAGTACATTCTAATATCGATTTCCTCCTTATCAGCTACCATTCGGGCATTGCCCATTGGCCTTACGTTAAATCCTATGATGATGGCATCTGAAGCGCTGGCCAACAATACATCAGATTCTGTAATGGCGCCAACACCTTTGTGGATAATATTCACCTGAATTTCGTCTGTGGACAATTTCTGGAAGGAATCCGTCAATGCTTCCACAGAACCATCCACATCACCTTTCAATATAATATTCAACTCTTGGAAATCACCCAAAGCAATTCTTCGACCGATTTCATCCAGTGTAATATGTCGTTGTGTACGGACGGATTGCTCACGTTGCAATTGCGAACGTTTAGCTGCTATCTGCTTGGCTTCACGCTCATCCTCAAGCACGTGGAACCTATCCCCAGCCTGGGGCGCTCCATCCAACCCTAAAATTGAAATAGGTGTAGAGGGCCCTGCACTCTTCACAGTCTTTCCACGTTCATCCTGCATTGCCTTAACTTTACCACTACAGGTTCCAGCCAAGACATAATCTCCAATATTCAACGTTCCGCTTTGTACTAAAATAGTGGACACATAGCCTCGTCCTTTGTCCAAAAAGGCCTCCACTACGGCACCTGAAGCCAACTTATCTGGATTTGCCTGCAGTTCCAGCAACTCGGCTTCCAACAATACTTTTTCCAACAATTCCTTGACCCCTTGTCCAGTTTTGGCCGAAATGTCATGGGATTGGATTTTTCCACCCCAATCTTCCACCAAAAGGTTCATTTGAGCAAGACCTTCTTTGATTTTATCAGGATTAGCCGTTTGCTTATCAACTTTGTTGATAGCGAATACTATGGGAACTCCAGCGGCTTGGGCGTGACTTATGGCCTCCTTAGTCTGGGGCATGATGTCATCGTCCGCAGCAATCACCACAATGGCGATATCCGTAATTTGGGCACCACGCGCACGCATCGCCGTAAAGGCCTCGTGACCTGGGGTATCCAAGAAGGTGATTTTTTGACCATCTGGCAAGGAAACCCCGTATGCTCCGATGTGTTGGGTAATTCCACCACTCTCACCTGCAATTACATTCTCTTCACGAATATAATCCAACAAAGAGGTTTTACCGTGGTCAACGTGTCCCATAACGGTAACAATCGGCGCCCTCGATTTCAAATCTTCTGGAGCATCTTCCTCCTCCTCAATGGATTCCTCAATTTCTGCGGTGATGAATTCCACTTCATAGCCAAATTCATCAGCAACAATGGAGAGTGTTTCTGCATCCAAGCGCTGGTTCATGGTAACCATGATACCCAAGGACATACATGCCGAAATAATCTGGGTTGAGGACACATCCATCATGGTGGCAAGTTCGTTAACTGTAACAAACTCGGTAACCTTTAGGATTTTACTTTCCAGCTCCTGTTGCTCCAGGTCCTTTTCTGTCTGCTGACGGTGCTGATCCCTTTTCTCTCTTCTATATTTTGCGCCTTTACCCTTACTGGATTTTCCTTGGAGTTTTTCCAAGGTTTCGCGCACTTGCTTTTGTACTTCTTCCTCAGTAGGCTCTACCTTGGGAGCGGAACCTCGCTGTCCTCTTCTTCCTTGGCCGCCACCACCTTTATTGGGACGTCCGTTTCCAGATTGCGGACCACTTTTAACAATGCGTTTTCTACGCTTCCTTCTATCTGAGCTACTATCAGAAGAGCCACCACTTGATTTTTGCTGCTCCTCTTTCTTCTTTTTGGGCTTGTTAAACTGGGTAAGGTCAATTTTATCCCCTGTAATCTTGGGACCACTCAGCTTTTGGTATTGGGTCTTTATGGTTCCAGATTCTGGCTCGCTTTCCTTTTCTTCAGGTTTTGCTTCCTTTTTTGACTCCTTGGGTTCCTCTACCTTTTTGGGTTTGGCCTCAGCTTTTGGAGTTTCAGGTTCCTTGGCCTTAGGGGCTTCGGTCTTTTCTTCTGGTTCCTCCTCCTTTGGAGTTTCTTTTTTCTTATCCAAGTCAATTTTGCCAACAGTTTTTGGCCCGGAAAGCTCCGCTTTGGCCTTGATCACCTGTTGTTCGGCATTCTTTTTCTCCCGTGCCAACCTGCGTTCTTCCTGCTCTTGTTCCATCTGGATTCTGATGGCTTCCTTCTCCTTGCGTTTTTCTTCACCAACTTCTTTGGAAGCTACCTTTTTACTCTTATCCGTTTGAAACTCATCCAACAGGACTTGATACACTTCGTCTGTAATCTTGGTAGTGGGGCGTGCCTCTACGTCGTGTCCAACGGAGGTAAGATAGTCCACTGCCCGATCTAGTGAAATGTTCAATTCCCTGAGAACTTTATTAAGTCGTATTGTTGGGTTTCCTGCCATAAATTGTCTTACTTGCCCTAAATTTCGCTGCTAATATATAGTTTAATCTTCAAACTCTTCCTTGAGGATGCGAACGACTTCTTGGATAGTTTCCTCTTCCAAATCGGTACGCTTCACCAAGTCAGACACATCTTGCTCCAAAACGCTGCGCGCGGTATCCAATCCAATCTTCTTGAATTCATCGATCACCCAGCTTTCTATTTCATCCGAAAACTCGGTCAACTCCACATCTTCCTCAACGCCTTCACGGAACACATCAATTTCATATCCTGTTAATTGACCCGCCAATCGAATGTTATGTCCGCCTCTACCAATAGCCTTGGAAACTTCCTCTGGCTTTAGGTATACTTGGGCGGTTTTTTTCTCATCATTCAATTTCACAGACGATACCCTTGCAGGGCTCAATGCACGTGTCACCATCAATTGCGGATTGTTGGTCCAGTTGATGACATCAATATTTTCATTACCGAGTTCACGAACAATTCCGTGGATACGGGAACCTTTCATCCCCACACAAGCACCTACAGGATCAATTCTATCGTCATAGGAGTCCACTGCCACTTTTGCCTTTTCCCCAGGGATACGAACAGCTTTTTTAATGGTAATCAAACCATCGAACACCTCTGGAATCTCTTGGAAGAACAATTGCTCCAAGAAAATGGGAGAAGTTCGGGACATGATAATGGCGGGCTTGTTTCCTTTCAATTCCACGCTCTCAATGATACCTCGAACGTTGTCTCCCTTACGGAAAAAGTCAGATGGAATCTGCTTTTCCTTGGGAAGGATGATCTCATTCCCTTCGTCATCCAACAAAATAATAGCCTTATGGCGTATATGATGTACCTCAGCTGTATAAATCTCACCTTCCAAGTCCTTAAATTGCTTGTAGATGGTGGTATTATCATGCTCATGGATCTTGGAAATCAGGTTTTGGCGCAACGCCAAAATGGCCCTTCTTCCCAAATCTATCAATTTTACCTCTTCAGAAACATCTTCGCCCACTTCAAAATCGGGCTCAATTTTTCTGGCCTCAGACAACGAGATTTCTTCATTGGGTTCTTCCACTTCACCATCTTCGACCACCACACGGTTTCTCCAAATCTCCAAATCCCCTTTATCTGGGTTGATGATGATATCAAAGTTATCATCGGAACCAAATTTTTTCTTGAGTGCATTTCGGAACACATCTTCCAAAATGGCCATAAGGGTCACCCTGTCAATAAACTTATCGTCCTTAAACTCCGAAAAGGATTCGATGAGCGCTAGGTTTTCCATTTTTGATCTACAATTAAAATTTTAATATCACTTTTGCTTGTTGAATGTCAGAATATGCAATTTCCTGCTTCTTCTGCACGGTAACTTTTCCTTTACCCACTGGTTTGGGCTCACGGGCCTTCCACTCCAAGGTAATACTATTTTCCGAAGCCTGGGTCAAGGTGCCTTCCAATTCCTCAGCCTCTGTCCTAACCTTTATTTTTCTTCCAATATTCTTATGGTACTGACGCGGTAACAGTAGTGGCGATGTAGCTCCCGCAGAGGTGACTTCCAAGGAAAAGTCTTCTTTTTCACGATCCAAATTGTGCTCAATGGCCCTACTGATGTCCATGCAATCCTGAAGATTGACACCTGTATCCCCATCCAAAATCACTCTGATGTTGTTATCTCCGCCCACCGTAAAATCTATCAGAAACAACGATGGATGCTCCTCCAAAGCCTTGTCTAACAGCGACTTCACTCTCTCCTTAAACATAAGAATTCAGTAATAAAAGAGGGGACCTAAGTCCCCTCATGAATACTTTTATATCCGTTCAGTGGTGCAAATATACGACAATTAATACAGGATGTGCAACCTAAGTCAAACAAAACTCATTTTGCCCCAGTATTTTAGTGAAAATGCACTGCCAAACTCTAGAGAATCCGGGTTAATTCAACCTCATTATCATTCTACTACAAAACTGAGCAGCAAGAAACATTACAAATCATGGGTTAAACATCCCTATTCCCCAATTTCACAACAAATATTTTCCAATGCCTAATATGAAGGTAGTTTTGCATATAAATCAATGTAGAACATGACCTCAACTTTGTTCACTGAGGAGATAGCACCAAGAATTTCCAAAGGCCACAAGGCACTTTTGGTATTCTTCTTATGGGGGACTTTCCTTTCTTTTTCGCAGACCACCCTTTGGAGCGAGAATTTCACTTATGACAATAATACTTCAAGCGGAACAGCAACAGGTGCGTCGGCTTCAGGCTGGACCACAAATCTTGGTAACAGACTATCTGTAAGGAACAATACATTGAGGGGAAGGAATTTGGATGCCGAAGGCACTTGGGCAACAAATCCCATTAGTATTAGCGGGTATGACTTTGTAAGTTTCAGCATGGACACATGGGTAGATGATGAAGATGAAATGGACAATGGAAGTGATTATTTCATTGGACAATACCGAATAGATAGTGGATCATGGCAAGAATTTGTGAATGTATCCGGATCGGACTCTGACCCCTTGGACCCTTCTTATACCGTAAATCTGCCCATTTCTGGAAATTCCACATTGGAAATCAGAGTGCGAATGCTCAATCATGATAATGACGAACAATACTTTATTGATAATGTACTGGTGACTGGAGTTTCGGGAATATGTAATGGCGAGGTGGACTTTGAGTTTTATGACAGCTCTCCCTCTGGCAACACTGTTGACAACATCCCAACTTCTGGTGCTTTGGGCACTGGAACCTATACCAGTTTTGATGTAGATGCCCTGCAAAATTTAATAGATCCTGGCGATACCAACCAATTTAGCATTCGATATGATGGTTATATCCAAATAGACACAGAAGGTTCATATACCTTTTATACCTCTTCGGATGATGGATCTAAGCTCTATATTGATGGCGTTCAGGTTGTAGATAATGACGGAGCTCACAGCAACCAAGAAAGATCTGGAACTGTAACACTAACCGCAGGGCTGCACGATATACGAGTGCTCTTTTTTGAAAATAGTGGTGGTGAAACCTTGACCGTTCAGTACCAAGGCCCTTCCATCTCCAAACAGAACATTCCTTTTTCCATACTTTATTCCAATTGTAGTACTCCTATGGCCGATTTGGACGGTGATGGCATTGAGGACAGTGCGGATGTTGATGATGATAATGACGGTATTTTAGATACCGACGAATGTGGTAGCTTAGGAGGAAATTACGTGCAAACAGCTACAAATCTTGCCCATTTTAGCAATCCATCCAACGCAGAAGGAAGCCCGGGAACTACTTATGCCTCCAATCCACCAAGTACTTACCCAGGAAGCAGTTCCAGAATTTTGCTGCGCTTCCCGGAAGTATTGGCCGTTGGCACTTCGGTCAGTGTTTTTCTAGGAGCAGACCCTGCGGTAACGGACACCGATATGCAATTGCAACGCTCAACAGCTGCCGGAGGTAATAATGGATGGATAGCCAATGCTGACAATGTTACTCCCGGTTCCATACAAGAAATCACATTCACGGTTAGTGGCAGTGGTTTGGAATACCTCAGAATAGAAGCCTACCAAGCTGGGGCCAGGGTGTATGGTGCCACGTATGGTGGAGCTGTGGATTGTACCACCGTGGATACCGACGGTGATGGAATCCCCAACTACCAAGATTTGGACAGCGACGGGGACGGCATCCCAGACAATGTGGAAGCCCAAACTTCATTAGGATATACGGCACCATCAGGCTCTGATTCGGATAATGATGGTTTGGACAACGCTTATGAGTCTAGTGGAATTTCCCCTGTAGACTCAGATTCAGATGGTACTCCCGACTTTATGGATACAGATAGCGACAATGATGGCACTAACGACACCAGCGAAGCAGCCTTGACCCTTTCCGGAACAGATAGCGACGGGGACGGTTTGGATAACGCTATAGATACCACAACCGGGTATGGTGATCCAGGGGGAGATATAGACAATCCGTTGAACACCACAGGGGGGACACTTATGCTTCCTGACTCTGATGGCGATGTGGCCTCTGGCGGTGATTTGGATTTTAGGGACGATACTGTTGACGATGACGAACCACCGTCAATTACAGCCACGGGCGATCAAGAATTCTGTCCCGGAAATGCCATTGCCATTGTGGAAAGTGTTTCCATTGAAGATCCGGATGATACCACTTTGGATGCCGTCTATATTCAAATTTCATCAAACTATGATGTTTCCGGTGATGTTTTAAGCCTCACAGGGACGCACCCCAATATTACTTCAAGCTGGGATGTTTCCGAAGGAAGGTTAACCCTGACTGGGCCAACAACTTTGGCAGAATTCGAAGCAGCCGTAGCCGCTGTTGAATTCCAAACCACAGCAACAGTAACATCAGGCGATACCCGTACCTTTTCAATTGTTTTGAATGAGGCCAACTACTTGGAATCAACCGGGCATTATTACGAATATGTGCCCTCTTTAGGCATTACCTGGACCAACGCGCGTGATGCAGCTGCCTTGCGAACCTTTTATGGCTTACAAGGCTATTTGGCCACTATTTCCATTCAGGATGAATCCGATCTTTTGGGTTCTCAGGCGCCAGGCGCTGGATGGATAGGAGCCAGCGATGCTGCTTTGGAAGGCGATTGGTACTGGGTAACCGGACCCGAGGCGGGAACCCTGTTCTGGCGTGGAACTGCAGGAGGAACCGCTTTTGCCTATGAATTCTGGAATGGTGGGGAGCCCAATAATAGTGGCGATGAAGATTATGCCCATATTACGGCTCCAGGTGTAGGTTTGCCCGGATCATGGAACGACCTTTCCAACACTGGAGCGGGTAGCGGAGACTATCAACCTAAAGGATATTTAGTAGAGTATGGTGGTATGCCGGGAGACCCACCGTATCCCAATTTAGCAGCCACTACAACCATTACCGTGGATTATACAGATCCAACTGCAACGGCTCCTTCGCCAGTCACGGTGTATTGTAACGCAGATATTCCCGCAGCCGATGTTTCCAGCATTACGGATGAAGCGGATAATTGCGACCCAAGCCCTACCGTAACTTTTATTAGTGATGTGAGTGATGGAGGCACCAATCCAGAGACCATTACCCGAACGTATCGGATTACGGATGCCTCTGGCAATTCATTGGATGTTTACCAATTTATCACCGTAACGCCTTTTACCATAACATCACAACCAACCGACCAAAATTTGGTGGTTGGCAACAACGGAACCTTTTCGGTGACTACAAACGGCGCCGACACCTACCAATGGGAAGTAAGCACCAACGGGGGAGGTTCTTTTGCGACCATTACGGATGGGGCCGAATATTCAGGAACGCAAACGGCCACACTGACGGTGACCAGTCCAGATATGGATAAAAATGGCTATATCTATCGCGTGCAGGTTTCCAATTCAGGATCTACCTGTGGGGATTTAACCTCCAATGAAGCCACATTGAGCCTTACCGTTGGTACCGTGATTACCAACCGTAGAATTACCTATAGAGTGAATAAAAATTAACATAGATAGACATACAACCAAACCAATACTATGGGAAGCCCTGCAAATTTGCAGGGTTTTCTTTTTTCATCTCACTCTTGCTTCTCTTCAATCCGATTACATTTTGAAATAATGGTACATTTGAAAGAGAAGTGCAAATACATAAAAGTAACCCTTTACATCGATACCATTCTGCTTTGGGTGTATATAGATGGATTTTATATCTATATAAACAAGTTAGCTGCAAGCTGAAAACACATCATTATGAAGCTTATAATTACATTAATATTACTACTCGCTTTTGTTGGTTGTAAACAGAAAACAGACCAAAAGGGAAATGCCAATCCATCGAATATCGTTGAAAAGGTCAATCCTGTAAAAGAACGTTTTGCCAAAATGGAGGCCGACGCCCTAAAAGAATCTTATGTTGGAATTTTTACAGAAAAGGGAGATTCGACAGGTTTATTTCAAATTCGTTCTACTGGAGTTTCAACTTTACCAATTCAAAAAGCCGCTGAAAATTTTTTAAATGGCTTATCACCTTCACAACTTCAAACCACAACTTTTGACATAAATGATGAGGAATGGAGGAAATGGTGTAACGTAGACAATGGAATATATGACAGACAAGGAGTTAGCATCAAAGAATTAAATGAAATTCAGAAGAAAGATGCTTTTAAATTAATTCAAGAGTCATTAAGTGCCAAGGGACTTAAACTGAGTAAGGACATTATGAAGACTGACCAAACTCTTAAAGAACTAAATAGTGGTTCATCGGATTATGATGAAGAATTGTATTTCTTTACTATTATGGGAAAACCTTCAAGTATCGAACCTTGGGGCTGGCAATTGGATGGACATCATTTAGTTATTAATTATTTTATTTTAGGAGACCAAGTTGTAATGTCACCAGTTTTTATGGGTGGAGAACCAATAATCACCACCTCTGGAAAATATAAAGGAAATACCCTATTTCAAGACGAACAGAATTTTGGATTAGCCTTAATGCAATTCCTGACATTAGAGCAACAGAAGGAGGCTACAATTTCAAATATAAAAACTGGCAATAACAATGTTGCTGAAGCCAATAAAGATAATTTAACGCTCAATTATGAAGGGATTCAGGTCTCAAAGTTTTCCAATGAACAAAGACAAAAACTATTGGACTTGATTTATTTGTACATAAGCAATATGCGAGAGGGACACGATAAAGTTAAAATGGAAGAGGTTATCGCACATATAGATAACACTTGGTTTTCTTGGGTTGGAAAAACTAATGAGAATGCTGTATTTTATTATCGAATTCACAGTCCAGTTGTACTTATTGAATTTGACCATCAGAGAGTAGTCGGAGTTCCAAACGCAGATGACGGAAAACCGTCAAGAAATCATATCCATACAGTTGTTAGGACACCAAATGGGAATGATTATGGAAAAGATTTATTGAAACAACATAAAGAAAAACATCATCATTAAAAATAAAAGCCAGCAGCTAACAATGGCTATAAGTAATTGCTTGTTCTCGCCTACTTCTGAAAATCCTCGCGGATTTTCAGTTTGGTATGTACTTGCAAAGTTAAGTGCTAACCCCATGCAACTTCTCATAGCCGTGACCGTTACCCAAACCCAGACTCATCATCATGACAAAAACCTTTAAAATACGCTCCAATCAAAAAAATCACCTTGTTTTTTTAGCATTCACCCTGTTGTTGATTGCAGGTGCTTGCCGTTCCAAAAATCAGAAAACAGAAGGCCCTAATACATCCAAAGAAGATAATCTTTATTTGGGCCAAAAACCGCCTGGCTCCACCCCAGAGCCTTTTGCTCCGGGAATAGTGACTTCAGAAGATTGGGAGGTGAGTGGTGTCTTTACACCCGACCTAAACGAATTTTATTTTATTCGACGGGATGCGAACAAGGAAAAACAAGAAATGGTCACCCTTACCAACAAAGATGGCCAATGGCATGAAACGGCCACTGCTCCCCGTAGGGGACAACCCTTTTTCTCTTCGGATGGAGAGACCCTATATTTGAGCAGTTGGCACAGAAAGCGCACAGAAACTGGTGAATGGTCCGAAATGGAAGCTCTCACTTCACCCTTTGATACCTTACCAACCATGCGTCTTTCCGTATCGGACAAGGGAACCTATTTTTTTGATGAGTTTAAACCGGATATTACAGGTGATATTTGGTATTCGCAATTTATTGATGGAAAGCACGAAGAACCAAAACGTCTTCCCAACACCATCAATACTGGCAAAAGTTTCCACCCCTTCATCGCTCCAGATGAGTCCTATCTTATTTTTGATAGCGAGAGAGAGGGCGGTTATGGCGATTCTGATATTTATATCAGCTTCCGGCAGTCAGATGGCTCATGGGACAATCCCATTAATTTAGGGGACAAAATAAATACGGAAGCATGGGAGGCCTGCGCCAGCATTACACCAGATGGAAAATACCTTTTTTTCAATAGAACCGTTGGCCCCGCTGCAAATGAAAATGATGGTTACGAAAATGTAGATATCTTTTGGGTGGATGCTGGATTTATTGAAAACCTCAGGAATAAATAAGCCCATCATCAGCATTTAAGAAAGGAAACAATCAAAAATAAGCACTGTTATACATGAACCATAAAGCAATCAAGCTCTTTTTGCGGCTTGCACTATCATTAGGATTTCTATCCGCAGTTGCGGACCGATTTGGGATGTGGGACGAAGAAATTTCGGTTTGGGGGAATTGGGAAAATTTCTTGGGCTATACAGAATTGATCAACCCCTGGGTTCCCGATTCCATAATTCCGGCCATTGGAACCTTGGCAACGGCAGCGGAAGTTATTTTTGCCATCTTCTTGATTATCGGATTTAAAACAGAATTGTTTGCGAAATTGAGCGGGTTTCTCCTTTTGTTATTTGCCTTCTCCATGACTTTTTCAACCGGAATAAAAGGCGCATTTGATTATTCCGTATTCAGCGCTGCAGCGGCGGCTTTTGCCTTAAGTCTTATGAAAGAAAAATATTTGGAATTGGACACCCTTATTTTTAAACCCAAAAACTAAAGATTTACCATATAGTGTTGTTCCCGTCTTCTTCTAAAAAATTCCTGAATGAAACAATCTATAATACATATTGCTTTGGTGGTAAAAGACTACGATGAAGCCATTGAATTTTATACCAAAAAGCTCAATTTTAACTTGCTAGAAGATACGTACCAACCCGAACAGGACAAAAGATGGGTGGTTGTGGCCCCGCCTAATTCCACTGGGACAACAATCTTGCTCGCAAGGGCATCAAAACCAGAACAAGAGCAATTTATAGGCAACCAATCGGGAGGAAGGGTCTTTCTGTTTTTGCATACTGATGATTTTTGGAGGGATTACAACGAAATGAAATCCAAGGAAATTGAATTTGTTAGGGACCCGAAAGAAGCAGAATATGGAACAGTGGCCGTTTTCAAGGATCTCTATGGCAACCTGTGGGATTTATTGGAACTGAATTCTGACCACCCTATGCTAAAAAGAATATAATGAGCAATATCAGTTCCCAAGGGCTGGTCTATGTATTCTAGTAATGCAAGAAACCATGTTTAGAAAAAAGATTAAGCCGCTTGAATTAAGTATCTTACGGTCCAAACACATAGAAACGAAAAACAAACAACCATGAAACCGCTAACCCTGTTAGACCACAAAATACCACTTACACTGGGAGCCTTGGCATTGACCCTTGCCCTGATTATTGTGGAATATTTGAACGGAGGCGTTATTACCCATCATTTACTGGCAGATGATAATTTACCAGGGGTTTCCAACTGGTGGGGACTTGTTACTGTCCCGTTAGCAACCTATGTGGTGGTTACTTTACTTCAAAAAAGACGAAATAAGACAACCTCCTATAACGACTCAAATGGGATTTTGTACCGATTTTTTGGCGCACTTACCTTGGGTATTGCAATGTGCATTTTATGGGCATTTGGACTTGTGGAAATAATGCAATATTTAATAGTGTTGCCTGTGGTCATCGCGTTGTTCCGACCCGTCTATTTGCCCGAATGCTTTTTAGGGTTTGTATATGGAATGCTGCACACTTTTGGTGGCATATTGCCCATACTTATAGGTCTGGTTTTAACAATATTATGCTTCATAGCCTATAAAGGTATCCGGGGAGGAATATTGTTTCTGGTCTCCAAAATTTAAGCACCTTATTCATAACCTGGTTGGTAAAAACATACAAAAATCCAATGAACAAATTTCTTATTCTCTTGGGAGCCATTATAGTTGTGGTTTCTTGCAAAAGTGACAAAACGGTCCTTACTCTTTCCAACGGAATCCATATTTCAAATGTGCACATCATAACATCCGAAGATGGCACCTACTCCCCTTATGTGGGTCATGTTGTTACAGAAGAAGGTAAAATCATCTATGTTGGGGAAGAAGAGCCCACTATCAACGGAAGTTTTGAAAGCATTGATGGGACAGGGAAGTTTTTGATTCCCGGATTAATAGATAGCCACACCCATATTACCGAAGTGCAAGGCATGCTTCCATACCAAATGGAAGCCCATGGAGAACTGGCGGAGGCGTTCATCGCACAAATGCCCAAAAGTTATCTCTATTTTGGATTTACAACCCTGATCAATCTGGGTGGAATATCAGAAAAACAAATTTCAGACTTTAATAGCCAACCCCTACACCCCGATCTATACCATACCGGAAGATCAGGGGCGTCCGTGGCAAATGGCTATCCCATGAATTTTGCTCCTGAAGAGTTCCGTTTTGATGGAGCACCAAACTTCATCTATTTGGAAAGCGAAGCAGATAATATTCCTGATAAATTCAATCCTAGCGACCATACGCCAAAAGCTGTGGTGGAGCGCATCAAAAAGTCTGGTGGCATCGCCGTAAAATCCTATTACGAGTCCGGGTTTAGGGGAATGCCAAAACTACCCGTTCCAACCAAACAGATCATGAACGATTTAATGGAAAACACCCACAAGAATGGAATGGTGTTGACGGTTCATGGAAATTCATTGGAAGCCCATTCCTTCCTAACCGATGTGGGAGTTGATGTTATTGCCCATGGCATGTGGAACTGGGGCGAATACAGAAATGTTCCGTCAGATTCGTTGCCTGACGAAGTTAAAAACGTGTTGGACCTGCAAATTCAGAAGCAAATTGGTTACACCCCAACGCTCACCGTTCTTGCTGGTGAGGAAGCATTGGCGGACTTCCTGTTTCTGAACGACCCCCAACTCAAAAAAGTAGTGCCGCATAAACTATTGGAGTGGTATGCAACTGAAGAGGGACAATGGTTTGCCAAAGAGCTTTTTTCAGAACTTCCTACGGAAGAAGTGCATAAAATCTATGGCGGTATCCAGGCACAGGCCATGCTGGCACTTAAATACTTGTCTGATAATAATGGGCGTATCCTATTTGGTACGGATACCCCTTCTGCCCCAACCTATGGAAATCAACCTGGACACAATGGATATTGGGAGCTCAAATTGATGAAAGAAGCCGGTATGCCCTTAGATCAAATATTGGCCTCGGCCACTATCAACAATGCCCAAGCTTTTGCATTGGATTCTGTGGGATCCATTGCCGTTGGAAAAAAGGCCCACATGTTGCTTCTGTCAAAAAATCCATTGCAAGATATAGAAGCCTATAATGCCATTGAGAAACTATTTGTAAGGGATACGGTGGTGGAGCGAGAAGATTTGTCGGTAAACTAAAAGAGATTTGTGTTTTATCTGATTTCGAGTCAGTTAGCAAAAGTATTTTGAAAGTCCTAAACACTCCTCGGCTTACTCATTCCCCTAACTTTAAAAAAAGTGCGGGCATGGTTTCAGGATCTAAGGCTTCCATGTCCACCAATTGCAGCGATTTTACCATGTGCTTCGTGCTTGTCTTGTAGTGTATAAAATGTGGTGATTGCAAATGTGATTGGTAAGCTTCTTCACTGGCATAGATTTCCAATAGCCTAATTTGGTTCGGATTGTCCTGTTGGAACATCGGGTAAATACAAATAACCCCGGGTTCCAACCGTACCGAAGCTTCCGCTTCTTCTTTTAAAATAGCCACATAGTCGTCCCGAAATTCTGGGACAATTTCAATCTCGGCAATACGGACCATCATACGATCATAATCTACCTCAGTCTCATTTATATGACCCCGGTTGCACGAACCCAATAGAAGAATTGTCAGTATAGTGAGTAAGCCAAGTTTTTTCATATTCGCCTATCTGTTCGCGTCCAATTGCTTTACCACCTTGGCCGGAACCCCTGCTACCACGGTATTATCAGGCACATTCTTGGTTACTACGGCCCCAGCAGCGACAACGGAGTTTTCTCCAATAGTTACCCCTGGCAAAATGGTGCAGGCCGCCCCCAACCAAGCATTCTTTTTAATAAGTATAGAACTCAAATCCAAGGATTTACGATTCAAAGGATCAAGTGGGTGGTTTTCGGTAATCAAATTTACCTTTGGGCCGATTTGTACATCGTCTTCAATGGTAATGCCCCCCAAATCAAGAAAGGTACAGGCATGATTTATGAAAACATTTTTGCCAAGCTTGATGTGCTTTCCAAAATTGGTATAAAAAGGAACAAATACCCTTGTGGTAGTATCTATGGGACTCCCTATAAGTTCCGAAAGTCTCTCTCGAATTTCATCAACACTTGTAGCGGTATTTAAATCAGCCGAAAGCCTTATGGCTCTATTCACCAACTTCCATGCCTTTGGCCAGCCCGAATGTTCCTTTGGAACAATGCCGCCAATAAGCATTAGCTCAAAAATGCTATTTTCTTCCTCAGCCATTACTTTCAGGTCAATTAAGACTTCTAAATTCTTTCGGCGAATGCCCCACTTGCTTTTTGAACAACCTACTAAAGTGCTGCGGATATTTAAATCCAAGCTCATATGCTATCTCACTGACCGATTTGTTGGGATTGAACACCTTTTCCTTGGCCACATCAATAAGCTTGTTCTGAATGTATTCTTGTGCCGAGTAGCCCATTTCCTTTTTCACCAAATCCCCAAAATAGTTAGGGGACAGATTGAGTTGGTCCGCAAAATACCCTACTGAGGGCAAGCCATGTTTTTGTGGTTTTTCCGAAGACAGGTAATCATTGAGCAACACATCAAATTTTTCCAAGGCTCCCTGATGGGGAATCTCACGGGTCAAAAACTGTCGGTCATAAAACCGAAGACAGTAATCCAACAAGAGTTCTATATTGCTCACAATCAAATTTTTACTGTGCTTGTCCAGATTTTGCTCCAATTCATACTGAATTTTATCGATTACACTTAAAATCAGCCCGCGCTCACGGGCAGATAAATGCAAGGCTTCTTTCACAGAGTAGGAAAAGAAAGTATAGCTATTGATTTTTCGCCCTAAATCACTTCCCAACAACAAATCGGGATGAAAAATCAAGGCATACCCTTTGGGCTTGTAATCTGGGTCATAACTAATTCCCGCTTTTTGACCCGGCCCCATAAACACCATGGAACCTTCATCAAAATCATATTCACCACCGCCATATTTTAACTTGCAGTTCTTGGCATCCTTCAGGAAAACAGCAAAGCAATCAAACTGCAGACCGTCGTACGAATAATCCGGATATGCGGTTGTTCGCTCATAATTCAAAATGCCCACCAGTGGATGATCTGGTTTGGAATTTCGCCAAGCGAAATAATCCGCCACTGATTGTATATGGTATACGTTTTCCATCTATTGTTAAATTTTATCTAAAGATAAGGGATTGATTGTCAGCTAATCAACCTCAATGCACAAAATCCGTAATAATGGTATAAACATCCGTGATCTGGGTATTACTTCCACTTACATAGATGAATACTTTTGGTTTGATGGAAAATCTTAAAAAAACAACATCATGAAAAAAATAATTTGCTTCATCGTGTTTGCCATATCTGCAAGCATTTCTGCCCAAGATTCAAAGTACACCGTTTCTTCCTATTTCACCGAAGGTTTCAAAGCACCTAACACACATTACATTGGAGAAGCTTGGCTAAATCCTGTTTTGCAAGCAGATGGCGATTTAACGTACAACATTACCAAGGCAACATTTAAGGCGAATTCCACCTTAGACTGGCATACCCATGAATCTGTACAAGTATTGATCATCGTTGATGGTGAATGCTACTATCAAGAAAAAGGAAAGGAACCAACGGTTCTGAAAGAGGGTGATGTAATCAGATGCGAAAAAAACACGGAACATTGGCATTCTTCTTCCAAGAATAGTGATGTGACCTATCTGGCCATCTACGGCGGAGAAACACCTACCGTTTGGACAGAAGTGGTAACACAAGAATATTATGACAGTGTAGCAAAAAAATTGAGCGAGTAATTATCATTTAAAGTTTGTCTAGTGAAACATACAATGAATCTGTAGTGTAGTCGAAAATGAAAAACGCCAATCTCTTACTGGTACTTTTTGCAACCTTATTGTACCAAGGGTACTCCCAAGAGGGTGAGCGTAAGTTTTTGGATGATTTTAAAGGTATGGCCAGCGTTACCCATAATGGAATTTCGCTGGTACCCTCCTTTTCATTGGGTGACCCAGCTTTGCTGTTCGACTTAAAATTCACCAAAGGCAAATTGAGCTTTGAACCCGATATGCGTTTTGCCCTAGAGGGCAAACCATGGTCATTTTTGTTTTGGTTTCGATATAAAGCGGTTGAAAAAGAACGATTTTCCTTGAGGGTGGGGGCACATCCAGCACTAAACTTCAGAACGGTAACCGTAATTCGTGATGGGCAACCTGAGGAAATCTTGGAATCCCGACGGTACTTGGCCGCTGAAATAGCACCCAATTACAAATTAGGAGAAAATACAGGAATTGGTATCTACTATCTACATGGCAGAGGTTTCGACGAGGGCGTAAAACAGACTAATTTTCTTGTGCTGAATTCCTATTTCAACAACCTCAACATAACCAAAGACCTCTATTTTAATATATCCCCTCAAACCTATTATTTGAGAATGGATGACAAGGAGGGATTCTATGCGGTAGGTTTCGTGACTCTGGCCAAAAGGGATTTTCCCGTATCGATCTCGGCCATTTTTAACAAAGCCATCGATACCCAAATCGTACCCGAAGATGATTTTATATGGAACGTATCCGTAAACTACAGTTTTGGGAGTTGAACAAGCACATAAAAAAATAATTTTTCAATCCAAACAATACCAATAATTTAGACACAATCCGAACGGATAATTTAGTACCTTAAAACAAACAATTTCAACATGGCAACATACAATCTAAAAATCAACGGAAAATCCCAAACAGTGGATGTAGATGCAACCACACCAATGCTTTGGGTATTGCGAGACCATTTACAAATGGTCGGCACCAAATTTGGCTGTGGCATTGCACAGTGCGGCGCGTGTACCATTCATTTAGGAGACAATGCAGTGCGCTCATGCCAATTACCGGTTTCCGCCGTTGGAGAGCAAGAAATCACAACTATTGAAGGCTTGTCGGAGCATGGAGACCACCCCGTACAGAAAGCGTGGTTGGAAGTTGATGTTCCGCAATGTGGCTATTGCCAAGCTGGGCAAATCATGACAGCTTCGGCATTGCTAAAAAGAAACCCTTCCCCAACAGATGATGAAATAGAAACAGCCATGAACGGTAACATTTGTCGCTGTGGAACCTATATCCGCATCAAAAAAGCCGTTAAAATCGCTGCAGAAAACAACTCTTAATTCACCCTAAACTTTTAAAAAAATGACACTCATAAAAACACAAATAGGTCGTAGGGCCTTTATTAAAAACACCAGTTTGGCTGGGGGTGGATTGGTTCTCGGTTTCAGCTTTTTTAATGCTTGCAAACCCAAGGTTGCCGAAGCCGTTGCCATGGAATTGGAAATGCCCGAAGAATGGTATGAAATGAATGGCTACCTAAAAATTGGCGATAATGGCGTAGTGACCATTATGTCCCCCAACCCTGAGATTGGTCAAAATGTACGAACATCCATGCCCATGATCGTAGCGGACGAACTGGAGATAGACTGGAAAAATGTGGTCGTAGAACAGGCGCCGCTCAACACCAATTTGTATAGCTGGCAAGTCGCTGGAGGCAGTAGGTCCATCAGCAGCTCTTGGCAGAACCTACGTATGGCGGGAGCTACCGCTAGGCATATGTTAAAAGAAGCTGCTGCCCAAGCTTGGCAGGTCCCTGCCAGTGAAATTACTGCAATAGCTGGAGTTTTATCACATGAGGCCAGTGGCAATTCAGCGGGTTATGGAGAAATGGCTTCCGCAGCGGCGCAAATAGAGGTGCCCGAAGAAGTTGAACTCAAAGAAAGGTCAGAATTTTCCATAATCGGTACATCACGAAAAAATGTGGATGGTAAAAATATAGTTACCGGCAAACCCTTATTTGGCATTGATGTTCAACGCGAAGGTATGTTGATTGCATCCTTGGTACACCCACCAGCTTTCGGTAAACGATTAAAATCCTTTGATGCCGAAGAGGCCAAACAAATCCCCGGTATTCGTGATGTTTTTTCCATAAAATTATATGATGATGACTTTGATAAAATGGCGTTTCATTTTACCGCCTTTAATGAAGTGGTCGTGGTTGTGGGAGAAACGACTTGGCAAGTATTTCAGGCTAAAAAAGCATTGAATATTGAATGGGAAGATGCACCGGACACAACCCAAAACCTTACGTTGTTCGGGAATGCAATGGAAGTGAAACATCCCGCTGGCATGGAAAATTCTGATAGCCATACTGCACAATTAAAAGAATTGATTGCACGCAATGCTAAGGTCGCCCGAAGGGATGGGAACCCAGAGCAAGCGTTTAGAGGTGCGGACAAAATTATTGAACGAAGTTACAGTTGTCCATTCTTGGCCCACAATACCATGGAACCCATGAACTTTTTTGCCAATGTGACCGAAGACCATGCCGAGTTGCTTGGGCCTACCCAAACCCCAGAATGGATGGAGCCAGCCGTGGCAGAACGTTTGGGATTGCCTTTGGAAAAAGTGGACATTCAGATGACCCGTCAAGGTGGTGGTTTTGGCCGTAGATTGTACGGTCATTTTATGGTCGAAGTCGCTGCTATTTCACAACGGATGAAAGCTCCCGTAAAATTGATGTACACCCGTGAAGACGATATGTCCCAAGGTATTTATCGACCATCGTACTACGCCACCTACCGCGCCGCATTGGATGCCGATAATAACCTAATCGGGTTTCATGTGAAAGCGGGTGGAATACCAGAGAGCCCGTTATTTGCCAACCGCTTTCCTGCCGGTGCCATTGACAATTATTTGGCAGAAGATTTTACGGTTGATACCAATATCACCACAGGTGCGTTTAGAGCACCGCGTTCCAATTTTATTGCTGGAGCAGAACAGTCTTTCTTGGATGAATTGGCCGAAGTAATGGGCAAAGACCCCATCGATTTCAGATTGGAATTGCTGAAACGTGCCGAAGAAAATCCTGTGGGTAGTCCAGAGTCCAATGATTATGATGCTTCACGATATGCCGGTGTGTTGGAATTGGTAAGGGAAAAATCAAATTGGGAACAAAATGAAGCTGGAGTGTCCCGTGGCGTTTCTGCTTATTTCTGTCATCAAAGTTATGTGGCGCAAGTACTTGATATTGTAATGGAAGGTGACACCCCAGTTGTCCAAAAAGTTACTGCTGCTATTGATTGTGGTATAGTGATAAACCCTGACGCTGCTTCAAATCTGTCAGAAGGTGGGGCAGTTGACGGAATTGGCCATGCTATGTACAGTGGACTGACCTTCAAAGATGGGACTCCTGAACAGACCAATTTTGACAGGTATCGCTTAATTCGACATAGTGAAGCCCCAAAAGCCATTGAAACCCATTTTGTGAAAAGTGATGTGGATCCAACGGGAATGGGAGAACCTCCTTTCCCACCCATTATGGGTGCTTTGGCCAATGCGCTTTACAAAGCTACGGGGAGAAGGTACTATCACCAACCATTTATTATGGATAGACCTCCATTGATAGGTTAAAGATGGATACTGAGTCTCAGCTCAATAATAAAAAACCCCTTAAATCATTGATTTTAGGGGTTTTTGTTGGCCTACAAGGACTCGAACCTTGAACGACTGAACCAAAATCAGCTGTGTTACCAATTACACCATAGGCCAGTACCACAATTGAGCGTGCAAATTTATAACAAACTTTGGTTTCGACAAATATTTTAGCAAGATTACACGCTAATTTTTGCTCCATTACTGTTAAAGCTTTTTCAAAAAGGGCGAACCTTCTCTCTGATATTTACTAAATTCGCCACAACTTGGTTAACAACCATCTCTATGTTTGCAAAAGACTTCAAAAAATGGGATACCATCCTTGGATGGATTTCCTTCGCCATAGCATTTATTGTTTACGCCATAACCGTTGAACCCACCGGAAGCTTTTGGGATGCCGGGGAATATATTTCAACCTCTGCAAAACTACAGGTAGGACACCCTCCAGGAGCTCCGCTTTTGCAGATGATCGGTGCCTTTTTTGCCATGTTCGCTTTTGGGGACCCCTCCAAAATTGCACTCATGGTCAATGCCGTATCCATAGTTTCCAGTGCTTTTACCGTATTGTTTACTTTTTGGACCATAACCAACTTGGTACAGAAAATGATTGCCAAGGATAAAACCATTACCAACAGCAAGGCCATTGCTATCTTGGGTAGCGGTCTGGTTGGGGCGTTGGCGTTTACCTTTTCAGACAGTTTTTGGTTCAACGCCGTGGAGACCGAAGTGTATGCCATGGCCAGCCTTATTATGGCCCTCTTACTTTGGTTGGGCCTAAAATGGACCGATAATCTAGATGATCCGAGAGGACATCGGTGGCTTCTACTTATCTGTTTTTTGGTTGGGCTTACGTTCGGAATCCAGTTTATGGGCTTTTTGGCCATTCCGTCCATAGGGTTGCTGTACTACTTCAAAAAATATAAGGAGACTACCGTAAAGAATTTCCTTTTGGCCAATATCATTGTCATAGGCCTGTTGATATTGGTTTACAAATTTTCATTGACCTATGTTTTGGAACTCTTTGGTTGGAGCGAGGTATTTTTCATCAATGAAATTGGACTGCCCTTCAACTCAGGAACCATTATTATGGGACTCCTGTTTATTGCAGCTTTTTACTTTGGACTGCGATACACCCGAAAACACAATTACTACTCCGGAAATACCATCGTACTCTGTATGATGTTTGTCTTTCTCGGTTTCTCTTCATGGTTGATGTTACCCATCCGTGCCAATGCAAAAACCGTGGTAAATGAAAATAATCCAGCCGACGCCCGTGCACTTTTGGCCTATTACAATCGGGAACAATACCCCGGCGTGGAAAGTCCAGTCTATGGGGCTTATTATTCTGATACGTTCGCTCCCGCAGGAGAAGATAAAGATGACAGTCCCAAATATGAAAAAGACCATAAGCTCGGAAAATACGTTATCGTAAACCACTACGAAAATGCCATTCAAGGTCCTAACAAAAAGCATGTGGGACTATTGCCCAGAATGTGGAGCGATCAGCATGCCGAAAACTACATGCGCTATTTTGGCGCCCTGGACTTCCGTATAAAATCCGAATATATCTCCAACAACGAACTTAGGGAGGCAGTGGGCCAGTTCAAGACCGCCTATTCCCAAGGAGAACTGGACAGCGAACAATACATCCGGTTTTTACGTGAATTTGGGGAGTATATTGAAGTGGAGCCGCCCACGGTTTGGCAAAACATAAAATACCTCTTTGAATTTCAATTTGGGTATATGTATATGCGCTATTTTATGTGGAATTTTGTAGGCCGGCAGAACGATGTACAAGGCAGGTATGATGAAAATGGACACTGGCTCAGCGGTATTGGTTTTATGGATAGCCTTCGACTGGGCAGCCAAGAAAACCTCCCAAGTGATTGGAAAAACAACAAAGGAAGGAACACCTATTTCTTTTTGCCATTGCTCTTGGGAATCATTGGAATTGTTTTCCAAATTTCCAAGAACCCGAAACACTTTTGGGTACTACTCGTATTTTTCTTGTTTACCGGTCTCGCCATTCAGTTTTATACAAACCCCTATATCTTTCAACCTAGGGAAAGGGATTATTCACTTGTAGGTTCTTTTTATATTTTCTGTATTTGGATAGGCATTGGCGTCTATGGCCTGTTCGATGAATTCCGGAAACTTATCGCACCCAAGATAGCGGCCCCTGTAATTGCCACGATATGCTTGTTGGCCGTCCCTATGTTGATGGGCTTCCAGAATTGGGATGATCATGACCGGTCTAACCGATACACTGCTCCTGCCACCGCAAAAGCCTATCTGGACTCTTGCCAAGAGGATGCTGGCGCCATTTTGTTCACCATTGGAGACAATGACACCTTCCCTTTATGGTATGTTCAGGAAATTGAGGAGTACAGAACCGATGTCCGAATTGTAAATACCAGCCTTTTTGCGACAGATTGGTACATTGACCAGATGAAGCGTAAAGCTTATGAAAGCGACCCCATACCATCTCAACTTACCCATGACAAATATCGCTACGGCACGCGTGATGCCATCTATTATCGAGGAATCACGGACAACCGCTGGAGCATTCAAGACTTCATCAACTGGGTAGGCAGCGATAAACCCCAGACCAAATTTGGACACCTATTGGAGAGCCAAGGAGCCGATATTAGTCAATATCCCCAAAGCACCTTGGATATCATTTATTATCCTACCAACAAAATTCGTATTCCGGTCAATAAGAAAAATGTTTTGGAAAGTGGATTGGTCAAGGAAAAGGATTCGGCTTTGATCGTGGATTATATCGACATTGACCTTCCGCAGAGCATCTTGCCAAAAAATAGGATTTTAATGTTGGATCTTATTGCCAATAATGACTGGAAGCGTCCCATCTATTTTTCAGGGGGAAGTTTTGACAGTGCTGAATACATTTGGATGAAAGATTACCTCCAATTGGATGGGCTGGCCTATAAATTGGTCCCAATCAAAACCGAGAACCGAAATTCCTTTGAAATGGGGCGAATTGACACAGAGCTTATGTACGATATTGTGACAGATTGGGATTGGGGCAACTCTGGAAGTGAGGACATCTACCACGACCCTCAAACCCGTTCGCAAGGGTTGTCGTTCAGGAGTAATATCGCCCGCTTAATGGAGCAACTCATCGCCGAAAATAAAATTGATAAGGCCAAGAATGTAATTGACATTGCCATGAACAACATGCCTGTTGACCACTATGGATTCTATGCCTTTGTGGAACCTTTTGTTGATGGTTATTACAAAGTTGGTGAGACAGAAAAGGCCCGTGCGCTCTTTGAAAAACTTAAGAAAGTCTACCAAGAGCATTTGGAGTATTATGCCAATATTCCATTGGATGAACAGTATGAAAAGATTGACGATATTTTGGCCGACATGCAAGCCTATCGAAGGAACATTGATATCCTAATTGAAAACCAGGATAGGGATTTGGCAGAATCTGAAACGCTGATCTTCAATGAGTACATCGACAAGTTCTCTCAATTTGTAGGTGAAGAGGAAGATGTATTGGAGGAACCTATTTTAGAACCCAATCCAGATTTGGAAGATTCCATTCCTTTGGACACTATTGAGGCCGTACAGGACGGTGCCCGGGTAGAACCATAAAAAAAGCGAGGTGGACCTCGCTTTAAATATATTCGTTTAGGATGCCAATCAGTGTATTGGCATCTTGTTCTCCGCTTTGTCGCCAGACCATTTCTCCTTTTTTATAGATCATTAACGTGGGCAATCCTTTAATTCGAAGCGCTTGAGAAAGCTCCTTGTTCTTGTCCACATCTATTTTTATCACTTTTCCCTTATCGCCAAGGGCTGCCGCTACATCGCGCAAAACAGGGTGCATGGAGGTGGACTGTTCGTTCCACTCTGCATAAAAGTCCAACAACACAGGGACCTTTAAATCTATGAGTTCACCAAACTTTGACATGTATTCAATGGTTTACAGTCAAAAGTAAGAAAAATTGTTAAAGTATTACATCAAGTCATCGCTTTACGATATTGAGGCTCGTTAAATTCACGTTAAACCTTTCTTCTTAAGCGTGATTACCGATATCTCAGGCCAAATGCCAAAGCGACCAGGGTACCCAATAAATCCAAATCCTCGGTTTACATTGATGAACTGGTCCAACTCTTTGTAGATTCCCGCCCAATATTTATAGCGCCATTTCACAGGGCTCCATTTTATCCATCCCGGAATCTCCACCCCAAACTGCATACCGTGGGTATGTCCGCTCAAGGTTAGGTGAAAGTGATAATCATCGTGCAGCACCACATCTTCCCAATGGGAAGGATCGTGGCTCAATAATATTTTAAAGTCGTCTTTATGGATACCTTCCTTGGCTTTTTGAAGGTCGCCGGCCTTTTTAAATCCACCGCGGCCCCAGTTTTCCACTCCGAGCAGAGCAATTCGTTGCCCACCCTTTTCCAAATAGCGATTGGAGTTCAACATCAAATCAAAGCCCATTTCCTTCTGCATCATCTTCAACTCTTCAAGATTCTGTGCTTTGGCTTCTTTGGTTTTCCACGAAGTATAATCTCCATAATCATGGTTTCCTAAAATGGAAAATACACCGTCCTTAGCCTCCAAACGGGAAAAAACATCCTTCCAAGGGTACAACTCGTCAGACCTGTTGTTGACCAAATCCCCCGTGAAGAAAATCACATCACTTTCCTGTTTGTTGATAAGATCAACGCCATAGGTCACCTTGTCGTAATCATCAAAACTGCCACTGTGCACATCAGAAATCTGGGTAATCTGATAGTTGTGGAACGCATCGGGCAAATCATCGAACTCCAGTTCATACTTCAACACCTGATAATTGTATTTTCCGCGGTACATTCCATACAACATGGCCCCAAATGGCAAACTGGCCAAACCAAGGGCCAAACCACTGATGAATTTTCTTCGGGAAGGAAAATGGGCAGTTTCCGAGCTGGACCAAGTGGCAATCTTGTTATAACCAAACACAAAAAGTCGAATAACATCCTCCAACAACAAAAAGAAGCCGAGCACCAAGGCCATTAGGAAAAAAGCGGCAAAAATTCCACCAGCAACGGCCACTGTTCCCCTAAAGCCATCATTAGCCTGTAAGGTCATTATTTTAATCACCAAAAACAGCAGCGCACCCAGAAAAAGAAATCCATAGGCCCAATGCATCCATGGGCTGCGGAATAAGGTTTTAAAAGCTTGGAATCCATATACAGCCAACACCACATAAAAAATTCCTAGAATGATAAGACGAGACATGCAATTTCTTTCTGCAAAACTATTGCTAATCTTCTAAAAAATAGGGATTTTGGATTTATTTAACGGCCTGCACCACACTTTGCACCAGCATGGTATTCGTAATTCCTACCTGATTTTCCACCAAATGTTTTGCCGAATTCATACTGATTTTCCCAGAAACATCTACTGAATTGCCAAAGGTAGTTCCAGATAGGTGGATAATCTGGAGCCCTGCTTCCTTAAAATTACGGGCATTGGTGAGATTGATACCGCCACCGGGCATTATTATAATAGAGGTCTGAGACTGCCAAGTTTTTAAAATTTCCAAAGCGTCCGCAGCAGAAGATGTACCGCCAGAAGTAAGAACAGTATCAACACCTATTTGCGAGAGTGTTGCCAGTGCACTCTCAGGATGATCTAACCAATCAAACGCGCGATGAAACGTAAAATGCATGGGCCTTGACAGTTCCACCAACTCTCGGGTTCCCTCAACGTCGATAGAAAAATTATTGTGAAGCATTCCTGATACAACGCCATCTACGCCCAATTCTTTACACGCTTCAATATCAGCCTTCATCACCTCGAACTCAGTAATGGAATAATGAAAATGTCCACTACGTGGACGGATAAGCACATGAACCGGAATATCCAAACGCTCCTTCACTAGTTTTATCAACCCCATGGAAGGTGTAATGCCCCCCACCCCAAGTTCGGAACAAAGCTCAATCCGATCAGCACCCGCACTCTGGGCATTTAAAGCTGATTCCAGCGAATTGGCGCAAACTTCTACAAGCATATTGCTATCTTTATCACCCTTAAAAATAAACATCCCTTTCCATGAAACGACGCAAATTTCTTAAAAATTCCAGCCTTACCACAGTTGGAATCGTATCAGCCTCTACCCTAACCGCTTGCAACACAGAAAACAAGACTGAAGAAAATGTAGTAGCGCCAAAACAACCCATAAAACCCATTGTAGTCTGTACATGGAATTTTGGCAATGCCACCAGCAAAGCTTGGGAAGTATTGAGCGCAGGAGGAACTGCTTTGGATGCCGTGGAGCAAGGTGTTCGGGTTGAAGAAGCCGATGAAACCAATGAAACTGTTGGCAAAGGGGGACGTCCCGACCGCGATGGCAATGTGACTTTGGATGCCTGCATTATGGATAAAGATGGAAATTGTGGCTCGGTGGTCTACCTTCAAAATATTGTACACCCCGTTTCCGTGGCCCGAAAAGTGATGGAAGAAACCCCACACATTTTATTAGCAGGGAAAGGCGCAGAAAAATTTGCGTATGAACAGGGGTTTGAAAAAGAAGACCTGCTAACCGAAAGTACACGACAACAATACCAAGAATGGTTAAAAACCTCAAAATACGAGACCACCATTAATATTGAAAACCACGACACCATCGGTATGTTGGCCATTGACGAAAATGGAGATATTTCGGGAGCCTGTACCACAAGCGGTATGGCCTATAAAGTTGCTGGACGTGTTGGGGACTCTCCCATTATCGGAGCCGGATTGTTTGTGGATAACGAAGTGGGCGGAGCAACGGCAACCGGGGTCGGCGAGGAAGTAATCCGTACCGTAGGTAGTTTTTTGATCGTGGAATTGATGCGACAAGGGAAAAGCCCACAAGAAGCCTGTGAAGAAGGAGTAAAACGAATCATGAAGAAAAATGAAGGTCGGAAAGATTTTCAGATTGGCTTTTTGGCCATCAACAAAAATGGGGAAACCGGTGGTTATTGTGTCCATCCGGGATTTACCTATCGCGAATACAGCGAGAAGGGACACGAGAATCGACAAGTGAGCAGTTTTTACAGTTAGAATCAAGACCGCTGCGCCTTTGGAAGCAGGAACAAAGATGAACTTGTCTTTTGTATTTGACTCTTGAACTTGTCTCTTGAACTTAACTCTTGTTTCTTGTTTCTTTTTTCTACTTTTAAATCCTGCCCATTGAAAACTGTTAATTGATAATTGTAATTGCTAACCGAACACCATGTCCGAACAAAAAAGACTTTTTCTCCTCGATGCTTACGCCTTGATTTTCCGGGGATACTATGCACTCATTAAAAACCCACGAATCAATTCCAAAGGGATGGATACTTCGGCCATCATGGGATTTATGAACTCCCTTTTTGATGTCATAAAACGGGAACAACCCGACCATTTGGCAGTGGCTTTTGACAAAGGCGGTAGTGTGGAGCGCACCGAACTGTTTGAAGACTACAAAGCCAATCGGGATGAGACCCCGGATGCCATCAAAATCGCCGTTCCGTATATCCAACAGATTTTGAAGGCCATGAAAATTCCCATTGTGGAATTGGAAGGTTACGAGGCCGATGACCTTATTGGCACTATCGCCAAACAAGCCGAAAAAGAAAACTACAAGGTTTTTATGGTGACCCCCGACAAGGATTTTGGGCAGCTCGTCAGTGAAAATATCTTCATGTACCGTCCGGCACGTATGGGCAACGGTATTGAAATTTGGGGCATTCCTGAAGTACAAAAACGGTTTGGGGTGAAACGTCCAGAGCAGGTAATTGACTATTTGGGGATGATGGGCGATGCCAGTGACAATATTCCCGGCCTGCCTGGTGTGGGCGACAAGACCGCTAAAAAATTCCTGGAACAGTTCGATTCGTTGGAAGGCCTGTTGAGCAATACGGACCAACTTAAAGGTAAGATGAAGGAAAAGGTGGAAGAGAATGCCGAGTTGGGCCGACTTTCACGCCAATTGGCCGAAATCAAAACTGATTGTGATGTAAAATTCCATGCCGAAGACTACGAAATGTGTCCGCCCGATGCCGAAGAAGTACAGAAAATCTTTGAGGAACTGGAGTTTCGAAGGTTAAGGGAACAATTTGTGAAAATATTTTCAGGCGAAGTGGAACCCGCTACCCAAGTCACCAGCACCGAGACCGCCAAGCAAGAAGCCAAAGTAGCAGGGAGCGGTCAGTTTACCCTATTTGGAGGAGACCCAACCGAAGCCGCTGCCACCATTAAGGACCATAGCGGCCGAAAGACCATCGCCGATGTGGAGCATTTTTACCAAATGGTTCAGCCCGGGTTGGCCATGGAATTGTTTTTGAAAAACTTAATGGCCCAGACTTCGGTGTGTTTTGATACAGAGACCACTTCCATCAATCCTCTAGAAGCCGAATTGGTTGGTATCGCCTTCAGTTGGGAAGCCGGTAAAGGTTTTTACGTTCCCTTTCCCGAAACAAAGAACGATGCCATGCCGCTCATCGAAAAATTACGACCTTTCTTTGAAGCGGAAAACATCGAAAAAATTGGGCAGAACCTCAAGTACGACATCAAAGTGATGCTCAACTACGGCGTAGAGGTCAAAGGCAAATTGTTCGATACCATGTTGGCCCATTACCTCATCAACCCCGATATGCGCCACAACATGGATGTGCTTTCGGAAACATATCTTAATTACACTCCCGTTTCCATTACCGAACTCATCGGAAAAAAAGGAAAGAACCAATTGAGTATGCGGCAGGTGCCTTTGGAAAAACAGACCGAATATGCCGTGGAAGATGCTGATATCACCTATCAATTGGCACAAAAGTTTAGACCGGAGTTGAAGGAGGCCAAAACCGACAAACTTTTTGAGGATATTGAAGTGCCTTTGCTTCGCGTACTTGCCGATATGGAACGAGAGGGCATCAATTTGGATGAGGCCTATTTAAAAGACCTATCGACTGCACTCGAGAAAGACATCGCAGAACTTGAGCAAAAAATTTACAAAGATGCTGGAGAGGAGTTCAATATTGCTTCGCCCAAGCAACTCGGTGACATTCTTTTCGGAAAATTGAATCTTGTAGACAAGCCAAAAAAAACCAAAACGGGGCAATACTCTACCTCGGAGGATGTACTTTCCTACTTGGCCAAAGACCATGAGATTATCAGAAACGTGTTGGACTACCGTGGACTTGCTAAACTCAAAAGCACGTATGTAGATGCCCTGCCTAACGAAGTACAAAAACACAGCGGTAGAGTGCACACCGATTATATGCAAACTGTGGCCGCCACAGGTCGATTGAGCAGTAACAATCCAAATTTGCAAAATATCCCCATCCGAACTGAGCGGGGTCGGCAAGTGCGAAAGGCTTTTATTCCACGGGATGAAAACCATGTTTTGCTGGCTGCGGATTATTCCCAGATAGAATTGCGCATTATTGCGGCTTTGAGTGAAGAGGACACCATGATTTCGGCTTTTAAACATGGCGAAGATATTCATGCCTCCACCGCATCCAAAGTGTTCAATGTACCAATTGAAGAGGTGACCCGCGAACAGCGCAGCAATGCCAAAACGGTGAATTTTGGGATTATTTACGGGGTTTCCGCTTTTGGGTTGAGCAACCAAACCGATTTGAGTCGTACCGAGGCCAAAGAATTGATCGACACCTATTACAAGACCTACCCCAAATTGCGCAATTATATGAGCGAACTGGTAGATTTTGCACGTGATAATGGCTATGTGCAAACCATTCTGGGTCGAAGACGCTATTTAAAGGACATCAATGCGGGGAACCAAGTGGTGCGTGGAGCTGCGGAACGAAACGCCGTGAACGCACCCATTCAGGGAAGTGCTGCGGACATTATTAAAATTGCCATGATCAACATCCACAAAAAGCTTTCCGAAGGAAAATACAAGACCAAGATGCTGCTGCAGGTGCACGATGAATTGGTGTTTGATTGCTACAAACCTGAGTTGGAGGAAATGAAAAAACTCATCAAATCCGAAATGGAAAACGCCTATAAACTCTCAGTGCCTTTGGACGTGGAAGTTGGTGTAGGCAAGAATTGGTTGGAGGCGCATTGATGATTAATATTGATTTTGACCGCTTATTCAAATATTGAGAAATGGCATCGAGAGAAGAATTGCAAAAAAAACTTCTTGAAATACAAGAAACCCAAAATGAGAGACAGGAAAAGTATTATTCATGGTTAAAAACAATTATTACCATTTCCGTTGGCCTTTTTGGAATAATAGTTTCATTTAAATCTGATGACCAAACTTCACAGCTAAGATCTATATTCTTTATTATTTCAATATCTACGCTTGGATTAGGTATCCTTTTTGGTTTAACCTCTTTGTATTCCGAAGTGCATTTATTAGATCGCTCTAGAAAAAAGTTAATTGAGCAAACCCATAAATTAATTGATGGAAATGCAGATTCAATAGAGTTTGAGTTCATAAAACCTTCAATTTTTTATAAAATCTCTTATCGCCTCTGTTATATGTTTTACATCATTTCACTAATATCTCTCATTGGATATGCAATAATTGACGATATAAACAATGTTTGTTTGAATAACTTTAATTAACCTCCTGCTCATAAAATATCCTTGAATACCAATTCGAAAATTACTTGTGGAAATATCCAGATCAGACATTGTCAAACTAATCGAGGAAAAGAAAACCGATTCTTTTGAAACCCATTTATGGACAATAATAAAGAGAGATTCTCGTCCATCTGGTGAAATTGGAAATCGGGAAATAAAAGTTTGGAAGATGAATTTTTGGAATGGTCTGTTTTATCCAATTTTTCATTTTGACTTAAACAAAGATGACCATTTAATCAAAATTTCGGATCGTATTAATCCAGCAGGCAGACTATTTTTGAGTCTATTCTGCATTCTTACCTGTATTCCATGGTTTTATTGGGTTTTTGATGATTTTGACCTATCACAAAATTGGCCGAAAATTTTGTTTGGCTTCATTTTTCTCGGAACTCTTGTCATTATCGGTTTCAGAATTTATAAAATGGAAAAAGAAATTCAATTGGAAGAAATCTATGATTTATTGGATATGGAGATTGAGAATTCCTCAACCGAAAAAGAATGGGGCTGGAAAAAAATTCTATTGCGTTCAATTACCTATCCTCTTTCATTTTTTTTAATCGCCGTTTCTATCTTTTTCGTCTTAAAACAAGGAAATTACTTCACTGCAATCGCAACATTAACAATTGTTGGTTTTTACTTATACTCCGATTTAAAAATCATATTTAAGAAGAAAAAAAGTAAATGAACCCATCAAAAATCATACTCCCTGTTATTGTAGTGTCCCAGTTTTGCTGTACATCGCTTTGGTTTGCGGGGAATGGGGTCATGCCCAACTTGGTGTCCTCTTTTGGATTAACTGAAAGTGCAGTGGGACATTTAACCTCGGCAGTACAATTCGGTTTTATTATGGGGACCTTGGTCTTTGCCATTTTATCCATTGCAGACCGGTTTTCACCCTCAAAAGTATTCTTATGCTGTGCATTGCTGGGCGCTTTGTTCAATTTAGGGGTGATTTGGGAAGGAAATTCATTGATGTCCCTTCTTGCTTTTCGATTTTCGACTGGTTTTTTTCTGGCCGGCATCTATCCCGTAGGGATGAAAATCGCCGCAGACTATTTTGAAAAAGGCCTTGGTAAATCCCTTGGCTTTTTGGTCGGCGCATTGGTTGTGGGAACCGCATTTCCCCATTTATTAAAAGAAGTGACCCATACCCTCTCATGGGCATCGGTCTTAGTGGGCACCTCATCCCTGGCCGTGTTGGGCGGGGTGTTGATGGTAAGCTTGGTCCCCGACGGCCCCTTCCGAAAACCGAATCAGAAACTGCACTTGTCCGCTTTTTTAAAAGTGTTCCAAAACGGTAAATTTCGTTCGGCAGCCTTTGGCTATTTTGGACATATGTGGGAATTGTATGCCTTTTGGGCGTTTGTACCCCTAATGCTGAAAACGTATAGCATTATACATCCCGCTACAACTTTCAACATTCCACTGCTATCATTTTTCATCATTGCCATCGGGGGATTGGCCTGCGTATTGGGCGGCTATTTAGCACAGGCTTTAGGCACAAAAAAGGTGGCTTTTGTGGCGCTACTTCTCTCAGGAATATGCTGTTTGGTTTCGCCATTGCTATTTGCCCAAACCTCAGAATCAGCATTTATAGCCTTTCTACTTTACTGGGGGATGGTCGTCATAGCGGACTCGCCTTTGTTTTCCACTTTGGTGGCTCAAAATGCCTTGCCTGAACTCAAAGGCACCGCACTTACCATCGTAAATTGTATCGGTTTTGCCATTACCATAGTCAGCATTCAATTGCTCAATGCACTAAACACCTTTACCATCTCAAATAAGATGTACATGGTATTGGCCTTAGGCCCCTTTTTGGGTTTGTTGGCGCTTGTTCGTAAAAGGTAAAACCTGATTTCCCGCTTGAATGATTCAGGTGAATTAGAAATCCTACAAAACACTATCTTTAATCAAAGCCAAGAAAACTAGAAGGCTAAATACTTAATTTTAGTAAAACATGAATTGGATTATACTGATTGTGGCTGGTTTATTTGAAGTGGCCTTTGCTTTTTGTTTGGGAAAAGCAAAAGAGTCCACAGGAACCGATATGTATCTATGGTACGGAGGTTTTTTGGTGACCCTTATTATAAGCATGGGACTTTTAATAAAGGCCACCCAAACCCTTCCGATTGGAACTGCATACGCCGTTTGGACCGGAATTGGGGCAGTGGGAACGGTTCTTGTCGGAATTTTTGTTTTTAAAGAACCAACCACCTTTTTACGATTGCTTTTCCTAACCACTTTGGTAATATCACTAGTTGGACTTAAAATCGTTTCGCATTAAAAAGTTACTTGTTTATTTAAGGACATTTTGCTCCAAAAAAATACTTCAAAACCAATCCAACTATTTTATACCTTCAATTAAAAATTCAAGAAGTATAGAATGATTCATCCCGATACAGAATTACGTTTTATCAGCAGTGAGATTGGCTACGGCGTGGTGGCTACCAAGTTCATTCCCGCAGGAACCATTACTTGGGTGTTGGACCGTTTGGACCGCGAGTTCACGCCCTTGGAACTCCAACAAATGGACCCCACCTACCAAAACATACTTGATACGTACACCTTTCGCAACAACAAGGGCAATTACATCCTTTGTTGGGACAACGGCCGGTATGTGAACCACAGTTTCAACTCAAACTGCCTCACCACCGCCTACGATTTTGAGATTGCCATCCGCGATATCCATGCGGGGGAGCAACTCACAGATGATTATGGCTACCTCAACATCCCCCTTCCCTTTCGGGCCGCTGATGAGGGCACCCGCCGTAAAATCGTCTACCCAGATGACTTGTTGAAATACTATAAGGTCTGGGATAAAAAAATTGAGAAGGTCTTCGGCAACATTACCCAATTGCAACAACCGCTTCGCCCCTTACTCCCAGAAGGTCTGTGGGACCAAGTGGAGCGAATTGTATCTGGAAAAGAGGAACTGGAGTCCATCCTCACCAATTTTTATGATGACCGCAGCACCGACAGCAATGTTTAGTGGACAATAGCATTTCGCGCCACTGAAAATGATTGTATATTAGTGTGCTAACCGCCAACCTTTAAACCATGAAAAAAACAACCCTCCTTTTGGCCATTGTGCTAAGTGCATCAACAATCGCTCTTGCACAAAACGCAAAAACCAAGCAACTTGATGCCATGATTCAAAAAGGTATGGTCGATTGGGAAATCCCAGGATTGGTCACCGTAGTGGTAAAGGATGGTGAAACCGTGTTCCAAAAAGCCTACGGGGTCAAAAATTTGGAAAGTAAATCCCCTGTGGATGAACACACGCTCTTTACCATGGCCAGCACCACCAAAGCCATTGTTTGCCAAGCACTGGGCATTCTGGTCGACCAAGGTAAATTAAACTGGACGGACAAAGTCCGTGAACACCTGCCGTATTTTAACCTTTCAGATGCCTATCTGACTGAAGAAGCTCGTGTACAGGATTTGCTCACGCACAATCTAGGAATCCAACAAGCCGATTTGCTCTGGGCCGTGGACAGTGTTTCTACCAAAGAAACGCTTCAGCGATTTGCACTTTCAGAAAAGAACTATCCGGTTCGGGGAGGGTTTGACTACAACAATATCATGTACGCTGCCGCCGGTGAGGTGATTCAAGCGGTAAGCGGCCAACATTGGACAGCATTTGTCACTGAAAATATTTTTAAGCCCGTTGGTATGAACGATGCCGTGGCAAAATCCGTCGACATTTTTAAGAAAGGAAACTATACAACGCCATATCTCAACGATTTGGATGATGGAATCGTCCAAGTGGATTACAATCTTGCGGACCAAATCGGTGCTGCTGGAATGATTTGGTCCAGTATGTCGGATGTTACCAATTACCTAAAGTATTTGGTGAATGACGGTGTGGTCAAAAATGATACTATTTTATCCAAAAACACCTTCGATTATCTCTTCAAACCCCACGCCTTTGTTACCGATGCTAGCTTCTACCCCACGCAACAGTTGACCAAGCCCCACTGGAAAACCTATGGTTTGGGATGGTTTCAACATGATTATCGCGGTGAAAAGCTGGACTTTCATACCGGTAGCATCGGTGGTTTGATTGCCATCTGTGGGATCATTAGGGATAAAGATGTCGCCGTTTATGTGTTTGCCAATATGGACCATGCAGAATTACGGCATGCCATACTTTATAAATCCATGGATTTGTTTGCTTTTGATGACAATAGCAGGAATTGGCACGAAGAAGTCTTTCAACTTTATTCCAAATTAAAGGAACAGGAAAAAGAATATCATCAAAAACTGCGTGATGAAAAGGTAGCGGATACCAAAACAACTTTGCCTTTGGAGCAGTACGAAGGTGAGTATGCCCACCCAATGTTAGGCAAGGCGATGGTAAAAAACACCGACGCTGGATTGACCGTAAATTTCAATGATTTCTTGATGTTGCCCACCCAACATTGGCATTATGACACTTTCATGTCCACCAAAGAAAATCCATATCGGGCAGCGATAGATTTTAATTTCAACATTGGGACGGACGCCACTGTAAAATCATTTGAAGCTTTCGGAGAAACCTTTGAAAGGCAAAATTAAAAAAGGCACCCAACTTTGGGTGCCTTTTCTTCCATTTCATAGCTACTATTAATTCCCGAAACTGTTCGCCAAACGGGGCCTTGGGTTTTTGTTTCCTTTAAATAAATCCAAAAAAGTCTTAAAATGACTGCTCCACAGGAAAGGAGCAAAGTCAAACCACAACTTTACCTCAGTGGCTTCATTTCCTTTAATCTGAAGTCCATTTTCAATGGTAAAATCCAGACTGTCAAAATGGTCAACTGACTCTTGCACACCATCCCGGTATCTAAACTCGTTGCCCTCCTTCGCTAAGTAAAAGCGCAGTGTTCTATATGTCCCTTCAGGAAGAGCAACTACATTTTTAGAGCGTAAAAATTCTCCAGATGAAATTCCTTTCAGCGTTACTGCACTTTGACCCTTAAAATCAGAAACAATATGCTCATTGCCTTCCATATCAAAAGCGGAAAACCTGGTGATGTTCAATTTCATTTCAGACACATGGAGTTCTGTCGCAGCTTCATTTTTCAAAATCAATTCTTGGACAGCCCTTCCCCTATTCTCTATCTGATTCAATAGATCAAATGAGAAAGGCACGGTCTGCCATTTATTCGGATAAATTCTATTTTTTTCCATAACACTGTATATTTAATTATACACTGCAAAATTGGGGCTGATTTCCAACCTGTGCGTCTATAAAATTCACCAGTTTCTATGCTAAATTATCTTCAGAGAGGATTCAAATGTTTATTTAATGTTAAAATGGTACAAACAAGAGGGTGGTATTGTAAAATACTTGGAGTTATGAATCAGCCTATTTTTTTGATGCTGCTCGTCGGATTATCAATATTATTGAAGATCTGTGACCCTTTCTTTATACCACTCTCCCAATTATCAAATGTTCTTGAAGAAGTATACTATTGAACAAAAATCCATTAACTTATATCCATGAAAAGAATTTTATTCTGTTTAGCATTCTCCATCCTGATTTTGGCCTGTAAAAATGCCAAAAAACAACAAATTGAAAATGCACAGCCAGCCATCATAAACCCTAAATTAGATTTTAAACCTAATATTGTTTGGATTGTCGCCGAAGATTTAAGCCCTTACATTCCAGCCTTTGGAGATAGCACAATTGTAACTCCAGCACTCAACAAATTGGCAGCAGAAGGCGTTTGCTATGATAATTTTTTTTCACCCCACCCTGTTTGTGCTCCTGCGCGCTCTTCCATCATCACCGGAATGTATGCCAACAGTATAGGTGCCAGCCATATGCGTACAGGGCCTTGGTTCAGTGACACTGTTTCAGAAGAAGTCATCAACAATTATGCATCCAAACCCGCAGAGAGTATCAATTATGAGGCTGTACCCCCGGAAGAAGTAAAAATGTTCACAGAATACCTTCGCACCGCGGGATACTATTGCACCAACAACAAAAAAGAAGACTATCAATTCAGGAAAACAATGACAGCCTGGGATGAGAGCAGTGACGCCGCGCATTGGAGAAACCGACCGCGCAACACTCCTTTTTTCTCTGTTTTTAATATTGAGGTGACCCACGAATCCAGAATTTGGTCAAAAGCGAATGATTCGGTTTGGGTGGATAAATACTTGGAAGTTTCAGTACCTCCCTACCTTCCCAACACGGAAGTGGGCAAAAAGGATGTTAGGCGCATGTACTCCAACATTTTGGAGATGGACAATAAAGTAGGGCAAATCTTAGAAGCGTTAAAATCAGATGGGCTCCTAGATAGCACCATTGTGGTATGGTACACGGACCATGGAGGTCCTTTGCCACGACAAAAAAGGGTACTGTATGATAGCGGGCTAAAAGTACCCATGATCATTCGTTTTCCCAATGGGGAGTTTTATGGACATAGGGATAATCGCATTATCAGTTTTATCGACCTAGCTCCTACCACGCTTTCCTTAGCCGGAATTGAGCCTCCGCATTACATGGAAGGCAAGGCTTTTTTAGGCGAGTATATGCGTGCCAATGAACCTGAATATGCGTTTGGCGCGGCTGACCGATTCGATGAATTTACCGATCACATGCGCTCAGTACGGGACAAAAGGTTCAAATATATCAGGAATTATGAATTGGATAAACCCGTGTATTCAGACGTAGCGTATCGAAAACAAATGCCCATTATGCAAGAACTGCTTCAATTGAAGGAACAAAATCTATTGACTCCCGAACAAGCCGTATGGTTTGCCCATCCAAAACAAAAAGAAGAACTCTACGACCTAGAGAATGACCCACACGAGCTAAATAACCTTGCCCAAAACCCGGAATTTCAGGAGCAATTGGAAAAAATGAGACGGGCCTGTACCGACTGGATTGAACATATCGACGATACAGGGCTACAGCCTGAAAAAGAACTCATAGAAAGTTTTTGGCCCAATCAACAACAACCTTTGACTGCTGCTCCAGAGTTGGAGTTTGCGGATGGACTGCTACATATTTCCTGTGCTACCGATGGTGCATCAATAGGGTATCGGTTTGAATCGGATGCCCCTTGGAAAATCTACAACGGACCAATTCCAGTGCGCTCTGACCAAAAGATTGAAATCGTTGCACACCGTATTGGTTTTAAGCGGAGCGAAACCATAGGTTTTACACCTTAACGAAAACGAATCTTTAAGTTATTTCAAAGATGCAATCAGTCTTCTTGCGAATAGTTTTCACCAACCTGATCCAACACTGCAAGGAAAGTAGCAAAATCTGAAGGCTGTAAGTTTTTAACAGCCAGCTTTCGCAATTGAAGCGCTTTGGGCATAACCAAATCTATGACCTCCTGCCCTTCCGGTGTCAATTCCAACTTAAACCGTTTTTGATCCCCATCAAAACGGGTTTTACCTACCCAGCCCTTGCGCTCCAATCCACCAATTACGCGTGATGTGGTAGCTCGGTTTCGAAAATTGCTCTGCACAATGTCCCGCTGACTGGCTTCATCACCCAACTCATAAATCCGGTGCAAAATTACCCACTGCTCAATGGTCATTTCCACGTTCAGTTCCTCAAACGTCCGCAAGTAGGCATTTTGGATTTTTCGGAGCACTAGGTCAAGGTGCAATCCAATTCCCTGTATTTCATCTATGTGGTTGAGCATTTGTAAACGATTAGCACAAAAATAGGGATTCATTTTATATGACATTCCAAGGTTTACCAGCATCTTATGCCAATTTTAACCTAAAATTTGGTCTAGAAACCCTTGCTGTGTTCCAAAAAAGATTATTTTTGTTGCATTAGCAACAATATTCAATCCAACATATAAAAATCTACTGAAATGGAAACAGAAACACTTCCAAAATCATCGAACAAAGCCCAAGATTTTATGCCAATAAATGGCACGGACTACATTGAATTGTATGTGGGCAATTCCAAACAGGCCGCCCATTTTTACAAGACTGCCTTTGGTTTTCAATCATTGGCTTATTCCGGATTGGAAACTGGATTAAAAGACCGTGAAAGCTATGTTGTGGTCCAAGACAAAATCCGATTGGTACTTACCTCTCCTCTTAAAAGTGGTACTGAAATCGGAAAACATATAGACAAACATGGTGATGGGGTAAAAGTTGTGGCCCTATGGGTAGATGACGCCACCTATGCGTACAATGCCGCTATTGAAAGAGGCGCCAAATCCTATATGGAACCCAAAGAAGAAAAAGATTCAACCGGAAAAGTGGTCCGTTCCGGCATCTACACCTATGGTGAAACAGTACATATTTTTGTGGAGCGAAAAGCGTATGATGGTATTTTTCTACCCGGTTTTAAAAAATGGGAGACTCCAGAATTCAACCCCTCACCCACAGGACTGAAATTTGTGGACCACATGGTAGGCAATGTAGGTTGGAACAAAATGAACCATTGGGTCAATTTCTATGAGGATGTATTGGGTTTTAAAAATATTCTCTCTTTTGATGACAAGGACATTTCCACCGAATACACCGCTTTAATGAGCAAGGTGATGAGCAACGGTAACGGACGTATCAAATTCCCGATCAATGAACCTGCCGAAGGCAAGAAAAAATCGCAAGTAGAAGAGTATTTGGATTTTTACGAAGGGGAAGGCGTTCAGCATATTGCCGTGGCCACAGATGACATCATAAAAACCGTCCGAGACCTCAGAAGTCGTGGTGTCGAATTCCTTCGCGTGCCTGACACCTATTATGAGGTAGTTGGTGAACGCGTTGGGGAAATTGATGAGGACATTGCCCCATTAAAAGAGCTGGGTATTTTGGTAGACCGTGATGATGAGGGCTACTTGCTTCAAATTTTCACCCGACCTGTGGAGCCCAGACCCACAATGTTCTTCGAAATTATCCAAAGAAAAGGCGCACAATCCTTCGGAAAAGGTAACTTTAAGGCACTGTTCGAAGCCATTGAGCGTGAGCAAGAGCTTCGGGGCACATTGCATTAATCATAGTTATGAGTGATGAGTGTTGAGTTATGAATTTTTTGAACTCTGAACTCTGAACTCCTAACTCTAAACCTAAAGAAAAATGCCTATTTATCATAAACTCGGGAAAATTCCGCAAAAGCGGCACACCCAATTCGAGAAACCCAAGGGCGGACTTTATTACGAGCAGCTTTTTGGCACTATCGGATTTGATGGGATGTCCTCGCTTTCCTACCACATCCACAGACCTACTCAGGTTAAGGAAATTGGTAAAGCTTTGGATGTGAGTCCAAAAATTGCTGTGGAAAAGAACATTACCAGCCGTAAGTTCATCGGTTTTGATGTAGCACCCAAAGATGATTTCTTGGAAGCACGAGAGCCACTTTTGGTAAACATTGACGTTCATGTAGGGTTGGCAGCTCCACAAAAATCCGTTACGAGCTATTTCTACAAAAATGCCGATGCGGATGAAATGCTCTTTATCCATAAAGGTTCGGGAACCCTAAAAACCTTTTTGGGAAATATCCCTTTTGAATATGGAGATTACCTCATCATTCCGCGTGGGATGATTTATCAAATTGAGTTTGATACAGAGGACAACCGCATTTTATATGCTGAGTCGTTCCACCCCATCTACACCCCAAAACGCTATCGAAACTGGTTTGGGCAACTATTGGAGCACTCCCCTTTCTGTGAGCGCGACTATAAATTGCCAAAAGACCTTCAAACCTTCGATGAAAAGGGTGAGTTTTTGATGAAAATCAAAAAACAGGGCATGTTGCACCAATTGGTCTATGCCACACATCCTTTTGATGTAGTGGGATGGGACGGTTACAACTATCCCTACGGATTTTCCATCCACAATTTTGAACCCATAACGGGGCGGGTACACCAACCACCACCGGTGCACCAAACTTTTGAGACCGGTGCTTTTGTGGTGTGTTCGTTCTGTCCGAGACTTTACGATTATCACCCAAAATCCATTCCAGCACCTTACAATCACTCCAATATAGATTCAGATGAGGTATTGTATTATGTGGATGGTGATTTTATGAGTCGTAAAGGAATAGGTCCAGGCTATATTTCATTGCATCCGGCGGGAATTCCCCACGGGCCGCATCCTGGCACTTACGAGGCCAGCATCGGCAAAAAAGGAACAGAGGAATTAGCGGTGATGATTGATACTTTTAAGCCTTTGAAGGTTACCGAGAACGCCCTGAAAATTGATGATGGCAAGTATTACAAGTCGTGGTTGGAGTAGAACTGATGGATTTAATGTCATTTCGAAATGAGCGTACCGATTGAGAAATCCAAAATTGAGATTTCTCACTTTGATTTCGACTGCGCCTGTCTGCCGACAAAGGCAGGCTCAATCTGACAGTTCGAAATAACTAAAATAGACTCCCATTTCCATGGGAATGGCATAAACGTTTTTTGAATGATCATAGAAATACCTGAAAACTCAGATTTTTCCATTAATAACATCCCTTTCGGGATTTTTTCCACACAGGATAGAAGTCCTCGCGTGGGCGTAGGCATTGGAGAACACATCCTTGATTTGGCTGCTTTAGCTGAGTTCGATGTCTTTGAGTTCAACACGGCCTTACTGGAAAAAGACACTTTGAATGATTTTATTTCGTTGGGAAAGGAAATCACCACACGGGTTCGAAAAAAGATTCAGTATTGGCTCAAAGACGATAATTCCATTTTGGCGGGAAAGCCCGAACTCTTTGTAAAGCAATCCGAGGCACAAATGCACATGCCGGTCTCCATTGGCGATTATACCGATTTTTATTCCAGCTTGGAGCACGCCACCAATGTGGGAAAAATGTTCCGCAATCCTGAGAATGCTCTTTTGCCCAATTGGAAACATATACCCGTAGGGTATCACGGCAGGGCAAGTTCAATAATTGTGAGCGGACAGCCCATTCATCGTCCCAAAGGCCAAACTATGCCCAATGGTGTGGAATCCCCCATTTTTGGACCAACAAAACGTTTGGACTTTGAACTGGAAATGGGTTTTATCTGTGGAAAAGACACTGAATTGGGTGAATCCGTTTCAACAAAAGATGCTGAAGACTACATCTTCGGGCTGGTTTTGTTCAATGATTGGTCGGCCAGAGATATTCAAAAATGGGAGTATGTGCCACTGGGGCCGTTTTTGGGGAAGAATTTCGCTTCATCCATTTCGCCATGGGTCATAACCCTGGAAGCTTTGGAACCCTTCAGGACAAACGGACCAAAACAAGAACCCAAAGTACTGCCGTATCTTCAATACGAAGGAGAAAAGAACTACGATATCCATCTGGAAGTGGGCATCCAACCAGAGAACAGTGAAGAAACAAAAATTTGCCAAAGTAACTTTAAGTATATGTATTGGAACATGAGTCAACAATTGGCACATCATACGGTAAATGGCTGTAACATCAATGTTGGGGACATGATGGCTTCGGGAACGATTTCGGGGCAAGAAGAAAACAGTTTTGGCTCCATGCTCGAACTGTCTTGGGGAGGCACAAAACCCATCCCACTGAAAGATGGAACCGAGCGCAAATTTATAGAAGATGGTGATACAATAACAATGCGGGGGTATGCCCAAAATGGCGATATTAGAGTCGGATTTGGCGAAGTGACCACTAAAGTGTTGCCGGCTAAATAATCTAGGTGGTTGAGCGTAGTCGAAACCACTGTGAATTTAATGTGACTTCGACTACGCTCAGTCACCTTTATAATAATTAAATAGATTTCCACCTTCGTGGAAATGATATAGAATAGAATTGATGATCAAAACCTTAGATCCCAAAACATTGTCCCAACCAGAACTTTATAGTATCATGTCTACTGCCATTGCGCCGCGGCCCATTTGCTTTGCGAGTACAGTGGACAAGGAAGGCAACGTGAACCTGAGCCCTTTCAGTTTTTTCAACATGTTCAGCTCCAGTCCACCCGTTATGATATTTTCCCCGGCCCGAAGCGGTAGGGACAATTCCCTAAAACATACCCATCAAAATGTAGTGGAAGTGCCCCAAGTGGTTATCAATGTGGTGAACCATGCCATGGCCGAGCAAATGTCGCTCTCCAGCACGGCGTATGACAAAGGGGTGAACGAATTCGTGAAAGCAGGTTTTACCGAAGTCCCCAGTGTAAAAGTGAAACCGCCACGCGTGGGCGAAGCGCCCGTATCTTTTGAGTGCACCGTTTTGGAGGTGGTTGAACTAGCACAAACACCGGGTGCCGGAAACTTGGTCATTGTACAGGTTGATATGATCCATGTAAACGATGATTACTTTACCAATGGGGTGCTGGACACCGAAAAACTGGATTTGGTGGGCCGTATGGGTGGTAACTGGTACATCCGAGCCATCAGAGAATCGTTGTTTGAGATTCCGAAACCCATCCGTACCCATGGCATTGGTGTGGACGCCTTGCCCAAAGGCATTCGGGAAAGCACGGTGCTTACCGGTAACAATTTAGGCCGTTTGGGAAATTTGGAACGTGTTCCTTCTACGAAGGAAATAAAAGCGATCATTGAGAAGGAAGGCTTGGAAAAAGCTTCCAAGTCCGAGTTGCATACCTTGGCCCAACAACTATTGGAAGTGGGTGATACAGAAAAGGCGATGGCGTATTTGTTGTTTGGGGAGAATAATTAACAACGATCTATTCAACCCATAAAAAGTTGATAACCATTTCATACATGACCCCAAAATGATTAAATACGAATTAAAACGTTCAAAAAAATCCGAAGGATGGATGATGATGATGGGGTATGAATCTAAGACTGTAACACCTCGTGAATTGCAAACACATCTGAAAGAGGGCTGGACTTTGGTTAGAAAAAGATATTTCTTAGTCACTTACATTACTGATTGGTGGAAAAATCTTTCTACTGGAAATCGCATTTCTGTATTTGGCATTGTTTTATCAACCGCTCTAACTCTTGCTTTTGGGATATCCAACTATTGGTTGAGCGAAGAGAATAATAATCTTAATAACAAAGTTGATTCGCTAAAACAAGAGGTTCCACTTCTGAAATTATCGATTGACTCTTTAATCTTGAACAATAATGAATTGAAAGATTCGATAAAAAAACAAACAGAATTTTATAAGGAACAAACTTTGCTCGACTCAATTTCTAATTAAAAAATAAAGGTGTTTACCAAAATATTTTGATTATTTGACATTCAAAAGGTCAGTTCCTCATAAGTATTTATTTTCAAAAGCCCATAACGAAATCATAAGCTTTTCCTTTTAAGATTAGTGATAATGAAAACAATCCAATCCATCTTCAAACCCCATTTGGTACCCAAAGAAGTTTATAAGGGTGGCAAAAACATACCGGCTTCCCTTAAAAGAATCTATAAGCTTTCTTCCAACGAGAATCCTTTGGGCGCATCGCCCAAGGCCATCGCTGCCATGAAAGCTGTCTTGGACAAAATAGATGTTTACCCAGACCAGACCGATATTCGTTTGCGTGAAGCACTGGCCCAAGATTTTGAGGGTCAACTGGCTGCTGATCAATTTTTAGGTGGCAATAGCGGTTCGGAGGTGATAGATATAATCCTGCGGGCTTTTCTCAATGAGGGTGATGAAGTTATTTTTTCCAATCCTTGCTTCCTGCCCTATTCCGTTTTTTCCCGTTGGTATGGTGCTAAACAAATTGACGTCCCGTTATTGGCTCCCAACTATGATTTAGATGTGGAAGGTATTTTAAATGCCATTACAGAACGGACAAAAATCATCTTTTTGACCAGTCCGAACAACCCAACGGGAACTTATATTCCCAAAGCGGTATTGGATGATTTTTTTAATCGAATCCCTAAAAACATTGTTATCGTATTTGATGAGGTGTATCGCCATTTTGCCGATGCTGAGGATTACGTCACTGCATTGCCCTATGTTTTGGAAGGCCACAATGTCATTGGACTCAACAGTTTTTCCAAAACCTACGGTCTCGCAGGGCAACGTATTGGGTATGGGTACACCACAGCCACTATTGCCAACTATGTTCGCTTGATCCAAAAACCATTTTTGTTGCCCTTAACCTCAATCGAAGCGGCCATTGGAGCGTTGAACGATACGGAATTCATAACTGAAACCGTGAAAACGGTAAGAGAAGGCAGAACGTTTATCGCCAAAGCATTTGATGAACTGGGAATAAAATACTGGCCAAGCCAAGCCAATTTTTTTATCATTGACCCACCCTTGCCCGAAATGGAGTTCACGGACAAGATGATGGATGAAGGCATTATGGTCAGACCAGTTTCACAATTTGGCGCCCCGGGAAAGGTGCGCATCACCATTGGTAATAAAGAAGCCAATGAGGCTTTGGTTAACGCGTTGCGGAAAATAATGGGTGTGTGACCGTCATGCTGAATTTAGTTCAACATCCGTGTAAAATGAATGTCAGTTCGAGTTTTCCAATAGGAAAAGTATCAAGAACTGCTTTCTTTTTTTCCCAGTTTAAATTCTTGATACAGTTTTTTGTTCCACTCCAAAAACCACTCGAATTGACAAGGTAACTTTACAATACAAACCTGTAGGTTGCTTTCAACAAAAAGATATTCTGTGGCTTTTGACCAAAAATATTATCGCCCAAACTGGGTAAAAGTCCATTACTAGGGTCACCATCCCGGGATACATCTTGAGACCACACTAAAAATATTTCCGAACCTGGAATATACTCCCACCGAATTACCAAATTGGAACGAAACTGCACAAAAGAAAAATCGGGGTCATCAAAATTAAAGTCTTCAACGCCGTCCATATCCTCATCCACGGAATATACCCCATCAGCCAGTTCAACCTGATTGGAGTCGTAACCCATGAACCTATCTTCAAATACTTTTTCGGTTGGATTGGTGACATGCTTAAAGTTGGAATATCGTCCGCGGGAAATAAAAGGTTGCCCCCAATATTGAATGGTTAAGTTAGGATTTATAGTATAGTTTAAGCGAACCGACATGCTCAAAGTCCGCTGGTCAATCTCCCCATTAAGATATCGTGGCGAACCATTGACAGCATCCAAATTATCTATGAACTGAAGTTTATCATGATTGATTCGCAGTGAGGGAAACGCAGAAATTCTCAGCGCGTTGATGGGTTGGTAGTTGATTCCACCTTCCATATAATAGGATTTGTAGGAGTTGTCCAAAGCTTTTCTGCCATTATGAAAAAAAGCAAATTGGACTTTCTTACGGTTATCGGTTTCAATATTGTTCCAAAAACTTACCCAAGGTGATAGTCGTAATCTAGGTCCACCGCGAAGCGCAAAATTGGAATACTCAATGGGAGCATAGTTCAATCCAATGTTCGTGAACCAGTTGCCTTTCCAGTTTTGCCAACTATTAGTATTGAATTGCATGTAATTATGATTGCCCCCAAAATCCCAGGCCGTCCAATGATTGTAATTAATGCCGAATTGTCTGAAGGTCTTATCCGGTTTTAGGGTTCGATATCCAATCCAAGTGTAATGGCGTATATCATCAGATTGTCGTTGAAATCCAATATCGTTGAGTTCGAGCTCGGGGGAGCGCCAAGTGCCTCCGCTTTCAAATCTAAAATTACCTTTACCGAGTTTTCCTATTTGAAGATTCCCGGCGGTCCCCGTTAAATTGGTTCGGGTTGAATCCAACTGTATGTAATCGGCATCGACCCGCTGGAACAAGTGCGTAATGGACTCTTGGGTATTTTTGATGGCCTCAACGCCTCCTGTTACATGACTGAAGGTGACATTACCTCCAAAATACCAGTCCCTGTTGTTCCATTGGTGTTTAAAATCCAAGCCTCCCGTAAAAGCTGATTTGTGGAGAAAATTCAATTCTTCAGGTAGTTGCTCTCTGTTGGTAGCGGTAAAAATTCCACCGATATAGGAATTACGGTCATTGAAATCCTTCTGGAGCCTACCCACAAAATAATTGGTCAACGGTTCCACCATTTCCTTTCTAGGCCCCCCGTTATCGGAGACAATGGTGGCCGTTCGTTGAGCGGTAACACTTTCCAACACACCTATGGCCCAGCCATTTTTGGTCTTCCCACTGAATTTGGCTGCTCCAATGATGGGTGTATTGTCCGGTTGATCCACAAACTCACCATCATCAGTATCAGGATAGCCTTGTGGACTTCTTCCAATTCGTCTAGAATAAAAAATATTATCCGACCCGAAAGTGTTCCCAGCCTCAGACTGCGACACATTAAAATCGAAAATGTTCTTGTTCTCCACAAAAAAGGGGCGTCGCTCTTGAAAGAAAATCTGGAATCCATCTAGAGCAATAGCAGAGGGGTCGGCATCCACTTGACCAAAATCCGGGTTAACCGTCAAATCCAACGTAAGATCATTGGTAATACCTATTTTGGCATCCAACCCTACTGTGATGTCATCTTCGCTTCCATCTTGAAAAGGGTTGCCTTCTTCAGGTTCGTAAGTCTCCGTCTTGGCCACGGTGTAGGGCTGTATTTCCAATTGGCGCTGCGGCTGAATATTCTTGAGACCGTGCAACTCTCCAAACTCACTGGTCCATCCTGCTGCGTCTCGTGGAAGGCGTTGCCATACCGAACGCTCTTCATTCCTAAAATACCGGCGCATGATCTGCAATCCCCACACCTGATTCTCAGCCTGTCCAAACTTAATCTGGCTGAGCGGAATACGCATTTCGGCGGTCCACCCTTCTTCATCAGTATGGGTTTTCACATACCAAATAGGGTTCCAGCTATCATCCTCATTGTTGCCATTATTGGAACCAAGAACATCGCCCTTTACCCCAGCAGCTGTTACAATGAAACCGAAAGAGGTGCGCTTATCGTGGTAACTATCGATAAAAATACCTATCCAATCCCCTTCAAAACCGTCTCGTCTGGACAAGCGCTTTTCAATTTTGTCTGGTTCGGTGTCAAAACAGCGTATCCCTACGTACAATGATTTTTGATCGTACAGTATTTTAAAGGCTGACTGCTGCCCAGGTGGGGTGTTCTCATCAGGTCGTTGCTCTATGAAATTGTCGCCCCATTCCACTAAATCCCAGGCGGTGTCATTCAACAGCCCATCTATTTCAGGAGCAATTTCGGAACGCAAGGATTGGGTCATGTATATTTTTTTTGGAACTACGTTGGTGGAATCTTGGGCGTGATTGATTAAGGCATAAAAAGAGCAGGTGAGAAAAAGGCAGAATTGCTTCACTGATTTGTTGTTGATTGATTGATGTAACTGATAGACCCGTAAAAATTGGAACTGTTACATGACCAAATCCATTTAGGTTTTTTTTAACATTTCAACTACAGGATGAAGCCTGAATTTGAACCCATGAAACCGTAAATAAAAAAAGAGAAAAAATATTCCCAATCAACCGTTTGTAATTCAATCTAATAATTGTACATTTGCAGCCCGTTTATCGGGATAGGTTATTAAAATCAATATTTTTAGAGAAGTGGACACATTAAGTTATAAGACTATTTCCGCCAATAAAGCTACCGTTGACAAGCAATGGTTATTGGTTGATGCTGAAGGACAGACCTTGGGAAGATTGGCGTCAAAAGTAGCCAAGTTGCTTAGGGGAAAATACAAGACCAATTACACTCCCCATGTAGATTGTGGTGATAATGTGGTAATCATCAATGCCGAAAAAATAAATCTATCCGGCAATAAGTGGGATGACAAAGAATATATTCGCTATACAGGTTATCCAGGCGGTCAGCGTTCTGCTACTGCCAAAGAGGTTTTGGCCAAACACCCAGAGCGTATCATTGAAAATTCTGTAAAAGGAATGTTGCCCAAGAACAAATTGGGAGCAGACCTTTTTAGAAATTTAAAAGTATATGCCGGTGCCGAACATGGTCAAGAAGCCCAAAAACCAAAAGCAATCAACTTAAACGACTACAAATAATGGAAGTGGTTCATAAGATAGGTAGAAGAAAAACTGCCGTGGCACGGGTTTATGTTTCTGAAGGAAAAGGAAACATCACCATCAACAAAAGAGACTTGAACGAGTACTTTACCACAGGTACACTACAATACAAAGTAAAGCAAGCTTTCACCTTGACCGATACCGAAGATGCTTACGACGTAAAAGTAAATGTTTACGGAGGCGGAATCACAGGTCAGGCAGAAGCTATTCGATTGGCATTGTCCAGGGCAATGTGCGAAATCGATACCGAGAACAGAGGAATTCTTAAGCCAGAAGGTCTATTGACAAGAGATCCAAGAATGGTGGAAAGAAAGAAATTCGGACAGAAGAAAGCCCGTAAGAAATTCCAGTTCTCCAAACGTTAATATTTCGGTGCCTTTGGCACCACTATATAAGTTCATTGAAAACCCTGAAAATTGTTTCAGGGTTAAATTTTTAACCAAGTTGTCGTTGTTCCAAAAAGGAAAAAACAATTCGACTTTTTGGAATTTAGTTTAGCATCTAAATGGGCTGGGCGAACGTAAGTGACCACCATTCCATTGCTACTACAACGGAACGTAAACTAAGTACAAGAAATGGCAAGTAAAATTGAAGTAAAAGACTTACTGGAAGCAGGTGTGCATTTTGGACACCTAACACGAAAGTGGAACCCCAACATGGCGCCCTACATCTACATGGAGCGCAATGGTATCCACGTTATCAACCTTTACAAAACAGTAGCAAAATTGGAGGAAGCCAACGAGGCCCTTAAAAAAATTGCTGCCTCTGGACGTAAAATCCTTTTTGTAGCCACAAAAAAACAAGCCAAGGACATTGTTGCAGACAAAGTATCCAAAGTAAACATGCCGTACATCACCGAAAGATGGCCTGGTGGTATGTTGACCAACTTTGTCACTATCCGTAAAGCTGTTAAGAAAATGGCTGCCATTGACCGTATGAAAAAAGATGGTACGTTCAACACCCTTTCCAAAAAGGAAAGATTGCAAGTAGACCGTCTACGTGCAAAATTGGACAAAAACTTGGGTTCTATCGCCGACATGACCCGTTTGCCCGGTGCCATCTTTATTGTGGACACCATGCGTGAGCACATTGCTGTGAAAGAGGCTCAAAAATTGAACATACCAATTTTTGCCATGGTCGATACCAATTCTGACCCAAGACCTATCGATTTTGTGATTCCCGCCAATGACGATGCCGGAAAATCCATTGAAGCGATTTTGGAAGAAGTGACCAAAGCAGTTGCCGAAGGTTTGGCCGAACGCAAAAATGATAAACAAGACGATAAGGAGGAAGAGGAAGAAGTAGTTGCAAAAACTGTTGTTTCTGATGACGATGATGACGATGTAGTTGAGAAAAAAGCACCAAAGAAAGCTAAGCCTGCAGCTAAGAAAGAGGAAAAGCCTGCTGCCAAAAAAGAGGAGAAGGTTGTAGAAAAGAAAGAAGAGAAAGCTGCCGAGCCCGCTAAAAAGAAAGAAGCAGCCAAAGCAGACGACTTGACCAAAGTTGAAGGTATTGGACCTAAAGCTGCTGAAGCCATTGTAAACAGCGGAATTGCTACTTACGCAGAATTGGCCAAAGCTGACCCTGAGAAAATCAAGGAAATTTTGACCGAGGCCAGCTCAAACTTGGCCCACTTGGACCCTACTTCTTGGCCAAAACAAGCTAAAATGGCTGCAGAAGGAAAATGGGATGAATTAAAAGAATGGCAAGACAGTGTAAAAGGGGGAGTTGAATAATTCAACCTTGATTTAACATTGTCCTAAACCAAAACACTTTAATAGTGTTTTACTTTACAATAATTTTTAAAAGCATAAAAAATGGCAAAGATTACCGCCGCTGAGGTAAATAAATTAAGACAGACCACCGGAGCTGGAATGATGGATTGTAAAAAAGCTTTGGTTGAGGCTGATGGTGATTTTGATAAAGCAATTGAAATTCTAAGAAAGAAAGGTCAAAAAGTTGCAGCGAACAGAGCTGACAGAGATTCTTCTGAAGGTGCCGCTATCGCAAAGGTAAATGATGACAACACTCAAGGTGTGATCATCTCATTAAACTGTGAAACCGACTTTGTTGCCAAAAACGAAAGCTTTGTGAAATTAGCCACAGAACTGGCAGACCTAGCTTTGGGCTTTGATAGTAAGGATGATTTCCTTGCGGCCTCTTTCAACGGCATGACTGTTTCCGATAAGTTGACAGAACAAACTGGTGTTATCGGAGAGAAAATCGAAATTGGCAGTTTTGAGAAATTGAGTGCTCCCTTTGTTGGATCTTACATCCACGCAGGTAACAAAATTGCAACTTTAGTTGGGTTGTCTGCAAACGTTGATGGTGCCGCTGAAGCCGCAAAAGATGTTGCCATGCAAGCTGCTGCCATGAACCCGGTTGCCCTTAACGAAGAAGGTGTTGACCAATCTGTTATCGACAAAGAAATTGAGATTGCCAAAGATCAATTGCGTCAAGAAGGAAAGCCAGAGGAAATGTTGGACAACATTGCCAAAGGTAAATTGAAGCGTTTCTTTAAAGACAACACCTTGGTGAACCAAGATTTTATCAAAGATAGTAAGCAGAGTGTAGCCCAATACGTGAAATCCGTAAACGGAGATTTGACCGTTACCGGTTTTTCTAGAGTAGCTTTGGGATAAGTATTTAAATATTACACATAAAAAAAGCACCTGTTTAAGGTGCTTTTTTTTGTTTTTGGACTTTCTGTTATTTCGCTTTTATCAAGATATCGCCATTGAACGTCTTGAACAGCAATTCAGGGCCACCACCATTGATCTTTCCCCTCACCCATTGTTCCAAGGTAACTTTATAACTTCCAGAGCCTTGCTTTTTATCTACTTCCGGCCTGCTTTCTGTTAGAGCCATATCAAAATCAGTATACACATCACCCATATCTGATTTTGCCTTTACGTTGGCCTTTAACGATTTTGGAAAAGTAACCTCTACATTCCCATTAAAGCTACTGAATACCATATTCGCCGAATTGTCTATGGCTTTAAAATCAACCTTAACAACTCCATTGGTGGTATCTGCTGAAACTGCTCCTTCCACATTTTCAAGCGTAATGCTTCCATTAACATTACTGATTTCCAAATCACCCTTTACTCCACTTACGTCAATGTCCCCGTTGTTCACAGTACTCAACTTTAACGAAAAGTTATAGGGCACTTTTATTTCAAAATCGGTTTTTCGGTTCCATACTTCATTGTCTATTTCCACCACATTGTTGCTCTCCTCAGCACTTATGTTCAATCCTGATCCACCAATGCGTTTCATTCCATTTTTGGTTGAAGAGGAATTATTACCATCCATCACCGAAACTTTTACAATCACTTCCTTACCTTCATAACCTTCCACCGAAATGGAACCACTGATTTGATCTAGTTCCAATTTGCCCGCTTTGCTAGGATTGCTCAAAGGCACCGTAAATAAATCTATTTCCTTTTGTTGCCCTACTACTGCATTTGTCACAAGAAGTAGCATTACTATAACTATTGCTCTCATCATTTATATTTTTTTAATGAATACATTCCCATTCAAGGTTTCTATATCAAAGTCCACTTGCCCACTTCCAATTTGCACAACCGGATTGGCTTCAAACTTATACTTGGGTTTGTTGTTATCACCAGTATTTTTGCTTGTTTTTACAAACTGTTTGCTTACATCAAAATCGGTGTACATTTCCCCGTTCATAGTCTTAAAAGAAATATTGGCTGAAAGTGATTTCTGATAGGCTATGGTGATATCTCCGTTTAGGGAATGATACATGGATTCCTCCGTAGGGTTTTCCGCATACGAAATGTCCACCTTACCGTTGATACAACTCACCTTTGTTTTCCCTGCAATATTGTTCAAACTGATTCCACCGTTGATGTTGTCCGCAATAATGAACTTGCTCCGGATGTTTTTTACATCAATGACTCCATTATTGACTGTGCTTACATTGACCTGTACCGTATTGGGAACCTTTATGGTAAAATTTAAATTATGATCGTACGGTATATCACCATTATCATTACACCAATTATACCGAAGCCTGTCGGCATCAAAATTGATATAGGGTGCATCCGGATGAAAAATGATGCGATTATCCTCCTGAATGATTTTGAGTTGCAACTCCTTCTTTCCCAGCTCCAAATCTTCCGAATTGCGCGCCATGATTTTTCGCTCCACTTCCAAAATGACCTTGCTCCCTTGGTATCCCTCAACATTTACAGACCCAAATACATTCTTCACCACCACCGTATTATTACTACTGTTACTAAATGGAAGTTCCTTTGTAATGGTCTCCTTAAACTCTTTTTGCTGTGCTTTTACACTTGGCGTCCATACCCATAGGCAGAGACACAACATGACAACTAACTGTTTCATCTTTCTAAAATTTAACTGTTCGTAATTTGATTTTACCCTTTAGGGTAGATTGATAAATAAACTATATGATTGATTCTATACTACTCTCAATACGCTTCTTCACGGTGGTGTCCAACTGCTTTTCCTTCAGCAATTTTTTGAAGGGCTCAATAGATGATTTTTCCTGCAGGGCCACCATAAGATTAGCCAAGGTTATCTGCAAAATAGGCGACTCTTGGCTTGGAATGGACCGCACCAACCCTTGTCGTACCATGGGATTGTCCACATAACTCGTCAAAGATTCAATGGCAGCCAAACGCACATTTACATTGGAATCATTGTTCAAAGTTTGTAAAAGAGCCTTGATCACAATTTCATCAGCATTCTCAAATTTGTTGGCCTCACTTACCCCTTGCAGTCGCTGATTGGCGGAAGGCTGCTCAAGTAAAGTCAACACCAATTTTTGACGTACTTCTTCAGTTTCATTGTTGGAAACTGTGGTTTCAATAGGTTTGGGTTGTTGAGGTGAGCTCAAATAATACCCAACACCCAACCCAATGGCCAACAGAAGAATCCCATAGGCCAGTTGCGGCCTGAACACCGTGAAAATCCCATCCCAAAATGGCTTTTTGGTTTCTTTCTTCTTGTTCCTTTCCATCTCATCGGAAAGCATAGAAAAGAAAGCTTCATCCATTTGCGGAGAAATTTCCGGAGTATCAAGATTTTCCATCAATTCCCATGACGCCAGCAAGGCTTTGTATTTCTCGTCATATTCTGGATTCTCGGCGAGAAACTTTTCAAAGTCCTTGGTATCCTTAGACGACATTGTTCCGCTCATAAAATCCATCGCCTGTATTTCAAACTTTTCTTGGTCCATCATCTTGTTTCCAGTTGTAAAAAAATAGTTTTTAAATCCTTTAGGGCCCTGTGCACCCTCACCTTGGCCGCTCCCTCTGTACAACCCAGTATCTCTCCTATTTCATAGAACTTCAATTCCCGATATTTACTCAACAACAATATTTCCCTCTTATCAGCAGGTAAAAGATTGAGGGCCTTTTTCACTAAAAAAGCATTTCCTTGTTGTTCTAAAGCTTCATTAAGGCCATCTTCTGAACCTATATTGGCGTCTTCTGGAGAAATTCCTGGGGACACCCTTTGCTTCTTCACTCTTTTATGGTAATCGTAATTCACATTTCGGGCCATCCGGAACATCCAAGCCGCAAAAGACCCTTCCCCTGTATAGGATTTCCGATATTTAAGGATGCGCACAAAAACGTTTTGTACCAAGTCCTCACTTACTGACGGGTTGTTTCCCAAATTGTAGAAAAATCCGAAAAGCCTTTTCTTGTGCCGCTCATAGAGCAAGCCCAACTTGTTCAAGTCTCCATTTTTCACTTGCATCATTAAAGTGTTGTCGGTCAGGTTTTGCAATTCCGTGGTCTTTGGTCTACTGGAGGATATACTTTAGTTTTTTAAAAAGGTTACAGAATGTAGGGATTTTTTGCGCTAAGCCTTCTAAGTCCCCTTCTTTTTTCAATGGTTTCCCATAAATATTTTTGATTATTTTTGTCCGAACTTCAAGACACCCTCAATGCAATACAAAAGAATTCTGTTAAAACTTAGTGGCGAAGCCCTCATGGGCGAAAAGCAGTACGGTATTGATGCCAAACGGTTGGCGGAATATGCCGAAGACATCAAATCCGTAGTGGATAAGGGTATTGAGGTTGCCATTGTTATTGGCGGTGGAAATATTTTTAGGGGTCTTGCGGGAACCAGCCAAGGAATGGATCGGGTTCAGGGAGATCACATGGGCATGTTGGCCACCGTAATCAATGGTTTAGCGCTCCAAAGTGCCTTGGAGCACCAAGGGGTTGAGACGCGATTGCAATCCGCCATAAAAATCAATGAAGTGGCCGAACCTTTCATCCGAAGAAGAGCTGTTCGCCACTTGGAAAAAGGAAGAGTCGTTATTTTTGGAGGTGGTACCGGTAACCCCTATTTCACAACAGATTCCGCTGCGGTATTGCGGGCCATTGAAATCAATGCCGATGTTATCCTAAAAGGCACCCGTGTTGATGGCATTTATACCTCTGATCCAGAGAAAGACAAAAGTGCAACCAAGTTTGATTCACTTTCTTTCAAGGAAGTACTTTCTAAAGGGCTTAAGGTCATGGATACCACAGCATTCACACTAAGTCAGGAAAATGAGCTGCCCATTGTTGTTTTTGATATGAACACGCGGGGCAATCTTATGAAAATAGTTTCCGGTGAAAATATTGGAACCGTTGTCAACATTTAAGTTGGCATATACTTTGATTTTGGATTATAAATTTTAAAAATTATGGACGAAGAGGTTAAATTTATTTTGGACACTACCAAAGAAAGCATGGATGCGAGCATTACCCACTTGGAAAAAGCGTTGGTTAAAATTCGTGCAGGTAAAGCAAGTCCAATGATGCTCTCCACGGTAATGGTGGAATACTATGGCTCCCAAACCCCACTCTCCCAAGTATCCAACATCAACACCCCAGATGCGAGGACCATTTCCGTGCAACCATGGGAAAAAAATCTTTTGGGCGAAATTGAAACGGCCATTATGAACGCCAATTTGGGCTTTAACCCCATGAACAACGGAGAAATGGTAATCATCAACGTCCCACCACTGACAGAGGAACGACGTGTACAATTGGTTAAACAGGCCAAAGCAGAAGCAGAAGATGCCAAAGTAAGTGTGAGAAGTGCCAGACAGGATGCCAACAAAGAACTTAAAGCCTTGGATATATCCGAAGATTTGTTGAGCAATGCCGAGGTGGATGTTCAAGAACTTACCGATTCCTACAGCAAAAAAATAGATACTATTTTGGCCAACAAGGAAGCTGAAATCATGAAGGTATAAAACCCCAATATTGATTCTACTGTTTCCTAGGAACACAGCTTATCATTTTCTACCTTTGCGCCCAACAAAACCCAAATGGTAGCAAAGCTCACTAAAGGATTTTGGCCTAAGGTCTCACGTATTATTCTTCGCAATAGAATTCTCATTCTCATTGCCATTGTCGGGTTCACCGTTTTTTTGGCCCTACAATGGAAAAACATGCAGTTTTCCAATACCGAGGCCAATATTCTTCCAGATGACCATCCTGCTACCGTAGAATACAATGCTTTTACCAAGGTTTTTGGGGAAGAAGGCAATGCCATTGTAATAGCCGTTCGGGATTCCGCGCTGTTCACCCCTACAAACTTCAACCGTTGGAACAAACTCAGCAAGCAATTGGAAGCTTTTCCGGAAATTGATTTTGTGGTTTCCACGGACAATCTTCGGGTATTGGTAAAAGATAATGAAGCACAGGCTTTTGTTATGGAGCCCTTCATCAAAAATTCGCCCAAGACCCAAAAAGAGGTGGACACCCTTATCAACCACCTTTTCAATGAGCTTCCGTTTTACGACAATTTAGTCTACAACCCAAAAAGCGGCACCATACAAACTGTTGCTTATTTGGATAAGGACATTATGAATACCGAGGTTCGGAACCAGTTTATTTTGAATGATCTTGGTGATTTGGTAAAAGGATTTGAAGAAGAAACCCAGCTGGATGTGCACGTCTCCGGAATGCCATACATAAGAACTTGGAACACCAAATCCATTGTGGACGAAATTGGAGTTTTCATTTTGGCGGCCCTTTTGGTTACTTCTCTGATATTCTTCTTCTTTTTCAGAAGCTTTAGAGCCACTTTCATTTCCATGTGCGTTGTTATTATTGGTGTGATGTGGGCCTTTGGATTTTTGGGACTATTAAAATACGAGGTCACCATTCTAACCGCATTGATTCCGCCATTGATCATTGTAATTGGAATACCCAACTGCATATTCCTTATCAATAAATATCAACAAGAGGTCAAAAAACACGGAAACCAAGCACTGTCCCTGCAACGGGTCATTTCTAAAATTGGCAACGCCACCTTAATGACCAATATTACCACAGCCTCTGGATTTGCGACGTTCATTATTTTGGATAGCGACCTGCTCAAAGAATTTGGCATTGTCGCCTCCATCAACATTGTGGGCATTTTTATCCTTTCCCTATTGATTATCCCCATCATATACAGTTTCATGCCGCTTCCCAAGACCAAGCACTTGAAACATCTCAACAAAAAGTGGATTGACTTTTTTGTGAACCGCATGGAAAGTATTGTCCGAAACCATAGAATTGCGGTCTATCTGGTCACTGTTGGGGTTTTGGTTTTGAGCATCATCGGCATTTATCAAATAAAAATTACAGGGAGCAGGATTGAAGACCTTCCCAAAAACACTCACTTTTTTAAGGACATCCGTTTTTTCGAACAAGAGTTTGATGGAATCATGCCCATGGAAATTGTTGTGGATACCGAACGTAAAAATGGGGTCATTAAACCCGCTACCCTAAAACGGATGGACCAATTGGGGACGGTTATCAATGAGATTCCCGAACTTTCCAGACCCTTATCCGTAGTGGATTTGATCAAATACTCGAAGCAGGCCTTTTACAATGGTATTCCAAAATATTACCAACTGCCCACATCACAAGAGAATACGTTTATCATGGATGTGGCTCGAAAATCGTCCAGCGATGGAGACCTTTTAAAAAGTTTCGTGGACAGTACTGGACAAACAGGCCGTTTAACCACCTACATGCGAGATGTAAAGATTGACCGCATGGAGGAAATTGAAGAGGATGTACAACAGGCCATCAACAAGTTTTTTCCTTCGGAGCGTTTTAAGGTTTTTATGACCGGAAAGGCACTTTTATTTTTAAAGGGGACCAAATATTTGGTCAAAAATCTTTTGTTGTCCCTTGCTTTGGCCATCGGTTTGATTTCCATTTTTATGGCCTACTTGTTTCGCTCATTCCGAATGGTGATTATCTCTTTGGTACCCAATTTACTCCCGTTGGTCATCACCGCAGGTGTAATGGGTTATTTGGGCGTTCCAATTAAACCTTCCACCATTTTGGTGTTCAGTATCGCTTTTGGCATTTCAGTGGACGACACCATTCACTTTCTGGCCAAATATAGGCAGGAACTGGCCGCCCATAAGTGGCATATTAAGCGCTCAGTATATGCCGCTCTGCGCGAAACCGGGGTAAGTATGTTCTATACCTCCATTGTGCTTTTCTTTGGCTTTTCAGTATTCATTATCTCCAGTTTTGGAGGCACAAAGGCACTGGGTGGGCTAGTATCTGCAACCCTTCTGTTTGCCATGCTTTCCAATTTGATTTTACTACCGTCACTGCTCTTATCCTTGGAACGGAGTATTGCGAACAAACAGGTCCTCAAAGAACCCCAAATCGATATTTTGCCACAGGAAGAGGACAACCTCAAGGACAAATAATCCTAGGGAATGCCATAAATATGGCAAATCCATTGCCCTCATTTTTTATCAAAAACCTATCTTTACCCATTAAATTACGATAGCTTGACAATGACATCTTATTCCATAAAAGAATTGCTGGAAAAGCAGCCCGTAGGAGAACCTGTTGTAGTAAATGGATGGGTAAAAACATTTAGGAGTAACCGATTTATAGCCTTGAACGACGGCTCAACCCTGCACAATATTCAATGTGTGGTGGATTTTGAAAATTTGGATGAAACCATCCTTAAACAAATAACCACAGGTGCAGCCCTAAAAATATCTGGTACGCTGGAAGAAAGTCAAGGTAAGGGACAAAGTGTGGAGATTCAGGCAACCGATATTTTTGTTCATGGTACCGCCGATCCAGAAACCTATCCCATTCAACCAAAAAAGCACTCTTTGGAATTTTTGCGTGAAAAGGCACATTTGCGGGTACGGACAAATACATTTTCAGCTGTAATGCGTGTTCGTTCAGCATTGTCTTTTGCCATTCACAGTTATTTTCAGCAAAATGGATTCTATTATTTCCATGCCCCCATCATCACTGGGTCCGATGCCGAAGGGGCTGGTGAGATGTTTCAGGTGACCACTTTGGATGCCAAAAACCCTCCCCTTGACGAGCAAGGCAATGTGGATTATTCCGAGGATTTTTTTGGAAAAGAAACCAACCTGACTGTTTCAGGGCAGTTGGAGGCCGAGACCTATGCCATGGGCTTGGGGAAAGTATACACCTTTGGTCCAACCTTTAGGGCGGAGAACTCCAACACATCAAGACACTTGGCCGAATTTTGGATGATTGAACCTGAAATGGCCTTTTATGATTTGGATGCCAATATGGACTTGGCGGAAGACTTCATTAAATGGATCATTCAATACGTTTTGGACAACTGTAAAGATGATCTTGACTTTTTAGAAAAACGTTTATTGGATGAGGAAAAAACCAAACCTCAAAATGAGCGTTCCGAGATGAACTTGACGGAGAAGTTGAAATTTGTGGTCGAAAACAATTTTAAACGAGTTACCTATACGGAGGCCATCGATATTTTACGAAACAGCAAGCCCAACAAAAAGAAAAAATTCCAATACCCTATTGATGAATGGGGTGCTGACCTACAGAGCGAACACGAACGCTTTTTGGTGGAAAAACACTTTAAATGCCCTGTGATCCTTTTTGATTACCCAGCCAACATCAAGGCGTTTTACATGCGCCTGAACGAGGACGGAAAAACGGTACGGGCCATGGATGTTCTTTTCCCTGGTATTGGAGAAATTGTTGGGGGGTCCCAACGTGAGGAACGTCTGGATGTACTTCAACAAAAAATCAAGGCGTTGAACATTGATGAGAAAGAACTCTGGTGGTATTTAGACCTAAGACGTTTTGGAACGGCTGTGCACAGTGGATTTGGACTTGGCTTTGAACGTATGGTCCAATTTGCCACGGGCATGGGCAACATTAGGGACGTAATCCCCTACCCTAGAACACCGCAGAATGCGGAGTTTTAATTGGATTTCTTAAATTTATAAGAAGGACGATTGTAAATCAATCTGTATGCTGAAACAACATCTACAGTTTAAGCTCTCCCAAAAACTGTCTCCACAGCAGATTCAGCTCATGAAGCTCATTCAATTGCCTACACAGGCTTTTGAGCAACGCTTGAAACAAGAGTTGGAAGAAAATCCTGCATTGGAAAGTGGAAAGGCGGAGAGCGATACTATGGATGATCCTTACGAGGACAGCTATGATGATTCAGCGGATAACGAGACCATTTCTGCGGAAGACATCAATATTGATGACTACCTAAGTGATGACGAAGTCCCGGATTACCGAACCCAGACCAGCAATTACAGTCCAGATGATGACGAAAAGAGCATTCCGTATGCTGCAGGGATTTCTTTTAACCAGTATTTGATCAATCAGCTAAACACGGTGTATTTGGATGATGAAGAGTGGGCCATTGCCGAATTTTTAGTGGGCAGCGTGGATGAGAGTGGGTACATCCGACGACCTATTGCGGACATCATGGACGATTTGGCCTTTACACAGAACATTTATGTGGAGAAGGAAAAGATTGAGTCCGTATTGAAGGTAGTGCAGGAGTTGGACCCGCCAGGTGTTGGTGCAAGGTCGCTGGATGAATGCCTCATCATTCAATTAAAGCGAAAGGAACAAAAACCTGCTGTGGAACTGGCCATAACCATTTTGGAGAAGTCTTTTGACCAATTCACCAAGAAACATTATTCAAAGCTTATTCAAAAGCACCACATTAGCGAAGACGAGCTTAAAGAAGCTATTACGGAAATAGAACGGTTGAATCCCAAACCAGGTGGCTCGTATTCTGGCAACACCCGCATGATTGAGCATATCGTTCCCGATTTTTCAATTAAAATTGTGGATGGGGAACTGGAACTCTCCCTTAACGGAAGAAATGCTCCAGAGCTGCATGTTTCCAAGGAATACAGCAACATGCTTCAGGGGTATAAGAATGCCAAGGAAAAATCCAAATCGCAAAAGGACACCGTACTCTTCATCAAGCAAAAATTGGACGCGGCCAAATGGTTCATTGATGCCATTAAGCAACGTCAGCAGACACTCTTTGTAACCATGAGTGCCATCATGAACTATCAGAAGGAATACTTCATGACTGGTGATGAGCGAAAATTGCGCCCTATGATCTTAAAAGATATAGCGGATGAAATTGATATGGATGTCTCCACAGTTTCACGCGTGGCCAACAGCAAGTATGTAGACACACCTTATGGCACTAAACTTATAAAAGACTACTTCTCCGAGGCCATGAAAAATGAGCAAGGTGAAGATGTATCCACAAAAGAAATCAAGAAAATACTGGAAACCGTTATCAAGGATGAGCAAAAGCGAAAACCTCTAACGGATGATAAGTTGGCCAAAATTCTGAAGGAACGTGGCTACCCAATAGCTCGGAGAACCGTAGCCAAGTATCGGGAACAATTGGGAATTCCCGTGGCAAGGCTAAGAAAGGAAATCTAATGCGCCATCTATTCAACATTGTATCTTACCTCTTCCACCCTTTGTTTATACCCATTGGAGGCACCATTCTCTATTTTATAGTGGCGCCATATAGTACATTGGAGATACAAAGCGGCAACATTCTCCCCATTTTCATACTAACGGTCATCATTCCGATTATCTTTTTTTTGATTTTGAAGAATCTAGGCGTCATTCACTCTATATTTTTGCCCACCATTGAAGAACGAAAATACCCCCTTTATATTAGCTGTATTTTATTTTTGATGATTCTGTATAAGGTCATTCCCAATAATTACGTACATGAACTTTTTTACTTTTTTACAGGGCTTTTAACGGCTACCGCAACCGCACTTATTCTTTTATTCTTAAAATTTAAGACCAGCATGCACCTTTTGGGTATGGGAAGCATTTTAATGTTCATGGTTGGGCTCAGCATACATTTTGAAGTGAATATTACGCTGGCCATAAGTCTCTTTGTACTGTTTACGGGGTTGGTAACAACTTCTAGACTCTACTTAAAGGCACATAATAGAGCGGAGCTGTTTATTGGTTTCCTGATTGGCTGTTGCTCACAACTGATTATTTTGAAGTATTGGCTATAGGATATAGAAAATAACGCCAATACGCAACACATTTAAATCGAGCGATTCTCCAGATTGGAGATCGGTGCCATTTTCCAACAAAGGATTAAGACCATAATAGGCATGCACGTTCCAAGTATTATAGCCAAAACTTAGGATAAGGCCGTATTGAAATTCATTGATATCAGGATTGGAGAATGCCATGGTACCATCTTCCATTACCGTGCGCGATCTGCCCGAAAAGACATAACCCAATTTGGCTCCGGCATAGATTCGCCAAAACCTATATTCTTCAGCAGTGGAGGTACGCCACCTGAATTCAAAAGGCAGCTCAAGGGAATGGGTTCCCAGTTTATTTCTATTGAACTCGGAGGTATTCAACACTTCGTACGTAAGCTCATCACCACTTTGGGCGGCTACCACATTGCTGTAGTAAGAATTTACCGCATACCCCAAACCAATGCCAATGCCAAAGTTCCGTCTTACATTCAAGGGAATATCCTTGATAAAGCCCAATTGTAGATTGTACGATAAGTTTCTCTGAACCGCATCAGTAGGCTTGTTCAGCAGCAAGTTATATCCAAAGCCAATATAAAACTGGTCTTCGAGATATCTAGAGAATTTCCCGTCATCCAATTCCAACGAATCTGATTGGGCTTTGAGATGCAACGAAGCCAACATCACTAGAAACACTATGAAATATCGCGACACTTTATGAACCATTTCAAATTTTAAACAAAAAACGCTCCAAATTAGTATTTGGAGCGTTTCCCACTAAATCTAAGCTATTGCCTACTGTAGATTGTTAAAAGCATTGCCTTCATAGGTCGTATAATTAACCTTTAGGGCATTTACCTTTCTCAATTCCTGTTTAATGTCAGTGATAAGACCCATATTGGCATTCTTATCAACCTTAAGTGCAGTAGTCAATACGTTTTGAAGCTCTTGAGGCTTTTTTGCACGCTCAGCCAAAATATAGGACCCTACTTCGTCCACTTTGGCGAACTTATCGTTCAACTGAATCCTTGGTTCCGTTCCAAAAACCTTTTGGTATTCTTGGGTCGGCTTACCAACATAGATATAAATCACACGATCTTTCTTCTCCAATTTCTTTATCTCACTTGCATTGGGAAGTGTATTTTCAACCAACAACGAACTATCTTTCATAGTGGTCACTGTCATAAAGAAGAACAACAACATAAAAACAATATCGGGCAATGAAGCCGTGGATACCGCAGGTAAATCACCTTCCTTCTTTTTATTAAACTTGGCCATACTGAATTATAGTTTTAATTAGTTGATGTTTCTGCTTCTGAAAGCTTTTGTGGAAACATATCTTGAACACGCTTCACTTTATCCTTCAAATCATCCCGAACGGATGAAGGTGTTTCAGGATTAAGGTACTCCGCTTCCATTTTGGTAAAATCCTGACCATACAATCTTTGTGCTTCACGATTACGAAGATCGTTATAGGCCCCCACCAATTCATTCTGAACTGTAATATAGGTGCTATACTTTGTCTCCCTATCATTCTTCAAAGAGATAATGGCCTTACTAGGGTTGTCCGAGGAAGCCTGATCTTTCTTTCCTTTGCAATAGGTACATGACCCATCGGCATTATTTTCAAGAAACGCAACTGCAGCTTCTCTCAAATTTTCCAATTTCATCAGGTTATCCTCTACAAGCAACTGTCCATTTTTGTTGATGTTCACCGTAAAAATGTTCTTCTGCTTTATGATAACGTCTTCTTCTGGCGGCTCAATGGGCGGTAACATACGATCCAATCCTGCATCTGTTTCAATGGTTGTGGTAACCAAGAAAAAGATAAGCAGCAAGAACGCGATGTCTGCCATGGAACCGGCATTAACCTCCGGGGCTCCTTTTCTTCTAGGCATAATTCAACTTTTTACTTAACAAACATTCTTTTCAAGCCTGGAAAAATCATTAGAACTACCGCAACGGCAGTAAGGATAAAAAATACATTCAATCCCATTCCAATGTTTTTTACAGTTCCTTCCGTAGTTTCAATACCCCTTTGGGACATTGTTTCAACCACAGCCATGTTATTTGAAGAAAGGCCATATGAAATGGCTACAACAATAGCCAATCCACCAAGGGCAAAAAGGGCCTTCTTTATACTACCCGGTGTGGTGAACAGTTTTGAAAGTCCAAAAAACAGTGCAGTCACAACCGCGATCGCCAACAATAGGTACATGATAATGAACATAAAGTTCATGGCACCACTGTTGATGGCATCTGGGTCATCAGCTGATGGCAAGGAGAACCAAAGAACGGCTGCTACCAACCCGATGACAATGAGTATTATTTTTATAATCTTATTCATGATTCTCGATAGTTTTTGATTCGTAAATTACTTCTTGTGGGCTGCCAACATATCAATCAAGGCAATGGAAGAATCTTCCATGTCGTTTACGATACTATCGATTTTAGCAATGATATAGTTATAGAAAATCTGTAGGATAATAGCTGTAATCAAACCAAATACTGTAGTCAATAACGCCACCTGAATATCACCAGCAATCAAAGAGGCACTCAAGTTACCTACAGCAGCAATTTTCTGGAAGGCCGCGATCATACCGATTACCGTACCCATGAACCCAAGCATGGGCGCAATGGCGATGAACAAAGACAACCAAGAAACGTTTTTCTCCAATTGTCCCATTTGAACACCTCCGTAGGCAACAACAGCTTTTTCAGCAGACTCCAATCCTTCACCTGCTCTATCCAAACCTTGGTAATAGATGGAGGCAACGGGTCCTTTTGTGTTTCTACATACTTCTTTGGCAGCTTCTACACCACCGGAAGCCAAGGCGTCTTCAACCTGTTGCTTCAATTTAGCGGTATTGGTGGTCGCCAAATTCAAATAGATTATTCTTTCAATAGCAACTGCCAACCCCAAGATCAAACAAAGAAGTACAATTCCCATAAAGGCAGGACCTCCTTGGATAAATTGCTCTTTCAATACTTGGGTGAAACTTGGACTGGCCGCTTCTTCTTGCAACATTGCTGCAGATGCAGTTGTAGTTCCCAAAACAAACATTCCGGCAGCAGCCAGAGTAAAGGTTACTTTTTTCATTTTTCTTAAACTTAAATTTAGTTAGTTAATAATGTTAAAGATATAAAATTTTTGTAATTGTAAAACTAAAATACCTAGCAGAGAGGAAGGGATTCGAACCCTCGATACACTTTTGGTGTATACACACTTTCCAGGCGTGCGCCTTCGACCACTCGGCCACCTCTCTAATTCCTTTCTTGGGCCGACCAATAAACAAAAAAATAATCAGTTATAGAAATTTGAGGCGTTAATTTTACACCATCTCACCACGGAGTGGTGTTTCAAAAATTGTCTTGAACAACTTATCCGAGACACCTGTTCCCAAAAGGTACATTACCTTGGCAATTGCAGCTTCGGTTGTAATGTCCTTTCCATTAATAAGTTGCATTTCCCTGAGCTTTTCACTGGTCTCATAATGCCCCATGGAAACACTCCCTCCAGAGCATTGGGTTACGTTAATTATGTGCAGACCACTTTTTACGGCATTTTTTAATTCTTGTAAAAACCATTCGTCCATTGGTGCATTCCCTGCACCGTACGTTTCCAAAACCAAGGCTTTCAATTCAGGAATGTTCAAAACAGATTTGAGTACATTTTGGTTCAATCCCGGGAACAACTTTAAGATGGCCACACGGTCATTCATTTTTTTATGCACTTGAAGCTTTTTGTTTCGCTGTGGCCGGCTCAACAAATTGGCATGATGTACTTTTAGGTGCACTCCCGATTCCAACAAAGGCGGATGGTTGAGTGAAGCAAAAGCCTCAAAATGTTCTGCATTGATTTTGGTGGTCCGATTCCCACGATAGAGCTTATACTCAAAATACAGTCCCACTTCCTGTACTACAGGCTTACCTTTTTCTTTTAGCGATGCAATTTCAATGGAAGTAATCAGATTCTCTTTTGCATCCGTGCGCAAATCTCCAATGGGCAATTGCGATCCCGTAAAAATGACCGGTTTGTCCAGGTTTTCCAGCATGAAACTTAGTGCCGATGCAGAATAACTCATGGTGTCGCTGCCGTGAAGCACCACAAACCCATCAAACGCCTCGTAGTTTTCTTCAATTAGGGAAGCAATCAACGCCCAGTATTTCGGATTCATTTTAGAGGAATCAATCGGTTCCTTAAAAGACACTCCCCTTAGAACACAATCCAATTGGTTCAATTCTGGGATGTTCTTAACCAACTCGTCAAAATTGAAAGCTTTAAGTGCACCGGTCTTATAATCTTTTACCATTCCAATGGTCCCTCCGGTATAGATGAGCAGTATGTTGGTTTTTTGTTTCATGGTTTAGATTCCGAATACTTCCTTTGAGTTATCAGTAGTGATTTGTGCAATAGCTTCTTCCGAAATATGATATAGTGCAGAAAGCTTTTCCAGCACTCTACCAATATAGGCACTTTCATTGCGTTTTCCACGATAGGGCGTTGGGGCCAAATAAGGGGAGTCCGTTTCTAGAACAATGTGTTTTAGGTCGATTTGGTCTATAAACTGGTCTATTTTACCATTTTTAAAGGTGACCACACCACCAATGCCCAATTTCATATTGTAGGATAGGGCCTTATGGGCCTGTTCCAAGGTTCCCGTAAAGCAATGGAAAATCCCAAAAAGGTCCTCTCCTTTTTCCTGCTCTAAGATCTCAAAAATTTCATCGAACGCATCCCTGCAATGAATCACAATGGGCAATTTATACTTTTTTGCCAACCGAATCTGATATACAAACGCTTCTTGCTGCTGCTTCAAAAAGGTTTTATCCCAATATAGGTCGATGCCGATTTCTCCCACTGCATAAAACTTCCGTTTGGATAGCCATTCTTCCACTTGGGTCAGTTCTTCCTTATAGTTTTCCTTGACATGGGTGGGATGCAAGCCCATCATTAAAAAGACATTATTGGGATAGTTGGATTCCAACTCTAACATGGACTGCGTGTAGGAGGAATCAATAGCAGGAACGAAGAAACGCTCCACGCCAGCATCGAAGGCACGTTGCATCATTGCTTTCTGGTCCTTTTCAAAAGCTTCGCTATAGAGATGGGTATGGGTATCGGTGATCATCATATCGCAAAAATAGGTTTATCTTAGAGGTTGCAAAACTTTTAAACACCCCTAAAGTCCCCTCAAGGGGACAGTTTATATATGACATCACTTAAAAAGTTTCTCAAATCAAAAAACTACACCAAGATTTCCATGGTGTTCACCGAGACCAACCACTTTGAAGTCGTGGCCAAAATCAATGGGGTTACAGGCAGATTTATTCTGGATACCGGTGCTTCCAATACCTGCATTGGAATGGACAAAATAGATGTGTTCCAAATGCTTTCGGAAACCTCCGACATTAAAGCCGCTGGTGCCGGGGCAACCGAAATGGAAACCTTGGTATCTACCAAAAACAAAATCCAAATTGGAGATTGGAAAAGGAGTAGACAAAAAATTGTACTTTTTGACCTCTCCCATGTAAACGAAGCACTCACTTCCCACAATGCTCTTCCGGTTGATGGGATTATTGGAGCAGATATCCTTAAAAAAGGAAAAGCAGTGATTGATTACAGCAAAAAATCCCTTTATCTAAAATAAGGTGGTGTTTTAATCCAATCGCATTTCAAAAAAACAAACATCTGCATTTTCATAATGGGAGGGTAAATCTGAAGTGTTCTTGAGCCTCCTAATTCCCAAAAACTCGAACCCGCATTTGGTATAATGTTCTATTAGACGGTCATTTTTTCCGCATGTGTCCATCCGAACAAATGTTTTACCCCTATCCTTGGCAAAGCCAATAGACCAGTCTAGAATTCTTTGAACAAAATTGTTTCCTCTAAAATTGGGGTTAGTGGCAATTCTATGAATATATATAGATGAATTGTTTTCGTCTTCTTCCCAAATTTGTGGGTCGCTGTAAGTAATAGCCCAAACACAAGCTATGTTTTCATCAATCAATAATTTGAACTGCCTATTATCCTTGATTTCAGATAAAACCAATTCTTCACTAAACTCTGGCCACTGATTTTCGGGAAATTTTACTTTCTGAAAATTGGTAGCCAGACGATATAGTCTAAAAATCTCAGGAATATCATTTTCGTTGCTATTGGCAATCCGCATCGATTCCTTGTCTTAATTTGAATGGGTTTACTTCTAGTTCCACCCAAGAGCTATTGAATGTTATAACTCCAACGCCTTCTTCACGTTGCCGTCCATCAACAATTCTTCTGGACTTTCCAATGCTTCTTTTACAGCCACCAAGAACCCAACGGATTCTTTTCCATCAATGATTCGGTGATCGTAAGACAAGGCCACATACATAACAGGAGCAATGGCAATGGCACCATCCCTAACAATTGGGCGTTCCACAATGTTGTGCATGCCCAAGATGCCACTTTGCGGCGGGTTGATGATTGGCGTGGACAGCATGGAACCAAATACCCCACCATTGGAAATGGTAAAAGTACCTCCGGTCATTTCATCCACAGTAATCTGTCCATCCCTGGCACGGAGTGCCAATCGTTTTACCTCAGCCTCAATACCACGGAAGGTCAAGTTTTCTGCATTTCGGATAACGGGAACCATCAAACCTTTAGGCCCAGAAACAGCAATACTGATATCACAGAAATCGTACGAAATCATTTCTTTGCCATCAATCATAGAGTTAACGGCAGGATACATTTGCAAGGCGCGGATTACCGCTTTGGTAAAGAAGGACATGAAGCCCAAACCAACACCATGTTTTTCTTTGAACTCTTCTTTGAATTGATTACGCAATTCAAAAATAGCCGACATGTCCACTTCATTAAAGGTGGTCAACATGGCGGTTTCGTTCTTTGCAGCTACCAAACGCTCTGCCACTTTTCTACGCAACATGGACAGTTTGGAGCGTGACTCACCTCGATTCCCACCAGTTGGCGTACCCATGGATGGAACCGCTTTTACAGCATCTTCCTTCGTGATTCTTCCGTCTCTTCCAGAGCCGGAAACAGATGAGGGCTCAATTCCTTTTTCATCCAAAATCTTCTTGGCCGCTGGAGAAGGCGTCCCCGAAGCATAGGTTTCCTTTTTGGGTTCCTCCTTTTTTGGTGTTTCTTTCTTAGGTTCTTCTTTTTTGGGCTCTTCTTTCTTTTCAGCTTTTGGGGCATCGCCCTCGGGCTTTTCTGCACTGGTATCAATAAGGCATACCACCTCACCAACGGCCACGGCATCCCCAACTTCAGCTTTAAGGGTAATTATTCCGCTTTCCTCCGCCGGAAGTTCCAATGTAGCCTTGTCTGAGTCCACCTCAGCGATGGCTTGATCCTTTTCCACATAATCGCCATCTTCAACCAACCACTCGGCTATTTCAACCTCTGTAATGGATTCCCCAGGTGAGGGAACTTTCATTTCTAAAACCATTCTGTTATAGTTTATCTTGTTTTATCGAATTTTCATATTGTCCTTGCTCTTGTCGAAAACGTACTCCAATACTTGGGCGTGACGTCTTTTTGAGCGTACGGCACTACCTGCAGCAGGTGCTCCGTAAAATCTTCGGGATGCCACTCGAAACTGTTTGGCTTCATCAAAGTGCATCAGCATGTGGGCCCATGCACCCATATTTCTAGGTTCCTCTTGCGCCCAGACCACATCATCCGCATTCTTATATTTTTTGATGATGCTTCGCATTTCTTTTGCAGGCAATGGGAACAATTGCTCCAAACGAACCAAAGCTACATCATCTCTATTAAGTTCTTCCCTTTTGTCGAGAAGATCGTAATAGAACTTACCTGTACAGAAGACCAAGGTTTTTACCTTATCCGCTTTGGCCGCTTCATCATCAATGAGCATTTGGAAACTTCCGTTGGCCATTTCTTCTTTGGTGGACACTACTTTGGGGTGGCGCAACAAACTCTTTGGCGTAAATACGACTAAAGGTTTACGAAACTTGGCCTTCATCTGTCTGCGGAACAAATGGAACAGGTTGGCCGGAGTGGTTACATCGGCAACGTACATATTGTCCTTGGCACAAAGCTGAAGATACCGCTCCATTCTGGCGGAAGAGTGCTCCGCACCTTGACCTTCATACCCGTGGGGCAACAACAGAACCAATCCGTTCTGCAGTTTCCATTTATCCTCAGCGGCGGAAAGATACTGATCTATGATGATTTGGGCCCCGTTGCTAAAATCCCCGAACTGCGCTTCCCAAATGGTGAGGGTGTTTGGACTTGCCATAGCGTAGCCATAATCAAAGCCCATAACGGCGTATTCTGATAGCAGGGAGTTGTAGATATGGAACTTCCCATTTTGGTTATCTCCCATTTCGTTCAACAACACCACTTCCTCTTCATGCATTTCGGTTTTGATGACAGCGTGGCGGTGCGAGAACGTTCCACGTTCCACATCTTGACCCGTCATTCGCACATCATAACCTTCCTCAATCAAGGATCCATAGGCCAATAATTCACCCATGGCCCAATCCAATTTGTTGTCCTTAAAGTACATTTCGTTGCGAGCTTCCACCAAACGCACCAATTTTCTGAGGAATTTTTTATCCTCGGGGAGTTTGGTGATGCTCTTGGCGACCTCATCCAACTTTTTAAGCTCATAGGTAGTGTCCATGGGTTTCAGCATCGCCTCTTCGGTGACCTGCTCAAATCCTTCCCACTCATCTTGCATGAAAGGGGTTATTCTGGTCTTCTCTATTTTACGGGAATCCAAAAGATTCTCCTCAAGATCGTTCTTGTATTTTTCTTCCAGTTCTTTTACGTAGTTTTCATCAATCACTCCTTCGGCAATCAATTTTTCGGCATAAATATCCCTCGGGTTTTTGTGCTTTGAGATGGATTTGTACAATAAGGGTTGGGTAAACTTAGGTTCGTCGCCCTCATTGTGACCATATTTTCTATAGCCCAACAAATCCAAGAAAATGTCCCGTTTGTAGCGCATCCTATATTCCAATGCAAAAGTTGTAGCATGAACCACGGCCTCGGCATCATCGGCATTTACGTGAAGTACGGGAGAAAGGGTCACTTTGCCCACATCGGTACAATAGGTTGATGACCTTGCATCCAAATAATTGGTGGTAAATCCAATTTGGTTGTTCACTACAATATGGATGGTACCTCCTGTGGTATATCCATCCAAACGCGCCATTTGAATTGTTTCGTAAACGACTCCCTGAGCAGCAAAAGCGGCATCACCATGAATCAAAATCGGCAATACCTCCGATATTTCCTCGCTATGGTCGCGGTCTTGCTTGGCCCTGGAAATCCCCTCAACAATAGCGTTTACGGTTTCCAAGTGCGATGGATTTGGGGCAATGTTCATATTGACCATTTTCCCCGAGTCGGTCTCACGTTTTGAGGTCCATCCCAAGTGATATTTTACGTCCCCATCAAAAATGGTTTCTTCGTAATCCTTTCCATCAAACTCGCTAAAGATGTCCTTTGGCGACTTTCCAAAAATGTTGGTAAGCACATTCAACCGCCCCCTGTGGGCCATACCCACAACGAATTGCTTTACACCCTTGTCAGCGGCTTTTTCAATAATCACATCCAAAGCAGGAATCAACGATTCGCCTCCTTCAAGGGAAAAACGTTTTTGCCCTACATATTTGGTGTGCAAAAACCCTTCGAATGAAACAGCCTCATTCAACTTTCTAAGGATGTTCTTTTTTTCTTCTGGTGTATAGTTTGGATGATTGTCGTTTACATTGAGCCAGTCCTGAATCCACTGGATGCGTTCCGGGGTGCGGATGTACATGTACTCCACACCGATGGAATCACAATAGATGCGCTCCAAATGCGCTATGATTTCCTTTAGGGAAGTGGAACCAATACCGAGAATTTTACCGGCATCAAAAACAGTATCCAAATCTTCTTGGGACAATCCAAAATTGGCAATGTCCAAGGTGGGTTCATACTTTCTACGGTCCCGTACAGGGTTTGTTTTGGTGAACAAGTGGCCCCGGGAACGGTACCCGTCAATCAAACGGATGACCTGAAACTCTTTTTGAAGGGTCTCCGGCATTTCCACTTTTTTCCCATTGGAAAGCACTGCCATTCCTGTTTGCCCGGATTCTATGCCCAAGTCCTCCAATGAACCCTCCAGACCGAAATCAAATCCCTGAAAAAAAGCCCTCCAACTGGGCTCAACACTATCAGGGTTCGTTAGGTATTTATCATACAGCTCCGCAAAAAATGAGGTATGCGCAGCATTTAAAAATGAATATTTGTCCATTATTCGTGTATTTCCAAAACTTTATGGAAAATTTTGTCAAAAATACGGGTTTTACGGTTTATACAAGAGGGTTTTAACCAAATTATTGTCTTAAAAAAAGATGATTTCACAACTAGGGGGCCTAACCCATCCTAAAACAACAATAATGGAATTATATGTCAATTTTCTAAAAAAAGCATACCTTGGATGCTTAGCCAAAACAACCAACCATGTCCACCTTAAAAAACCGCTACCTCTCCTTGGATGTCTTCAGGGGCTTAGACATTGCCTTAATGATCATCGTAAACTCCCCAGGCAACTGGGATACCACTTTTTCGCCCTTGCTTCATGCCAAATGGCATGGCTTCACGTTGACGGATCTAGTTTTCCCAACCTTTTTGTTCGTAGTGGGAAACTCGATGAGCTTCAGCATGAAAAAGTACGAAACCATGGGCAGTTCCGCATTTTTTAAGAAGGTGTTGAAGCGATTTGCCATCATCTTCTTACTGGGCTTTTTGGGATACTGGTTTCCATTTTTTGAAAATGGCCAACTAAAACCCTTGGCTGAAACCAGAATTTTTGGTGTATTGCAACGCATTGCCCTCTGTTATTTGTTTGCAAGCATCCTTTTACATTATGTGAAGACGAAAACGGCTATTATTTTCAGCATTGCCGCCTTGGTGCTTTATCATATTATATTGATTGCCTTTGGCGACCTCACCCTTACTGGAAATGCTGTGCTAAAACTGGATACCTGGCTCATTGGCCCCAATCACATGTACCATGGGGAGGGCATCGCTTTTGATCCCGAGGGATTGCTCAGCACCCTACCGGCCATAGTGAACGTGGTGGCAGGGTATCTCACGGGAAGATTCATCCAGAAAAATGGACAAAATTTTGAAACGGTTGCCAAATTAATGATGATGGGCTTTGCCCTTGTGGTTGCCGGATTGGCCTGGGATTTGTTGTTGCCCATCAACAAAAAACTATGGACAAGCTCCTTTGTATTGCTCACTAGCGGCATTGACCTATTCGCTATAGCCGTACTTGTGTATATTTTAGATATGCAGAAAGTAAAACGGTGGACCTACTTTTTTGAAGTTTTTGGCAAAAACCCCCTGTTCATCTATCTACTTTCCGAACTGTTTATCATCAGCTTATTTTCCATACCCGTTGAGGGAGGCTCATTGTATGGATGGATTGCCCAAAATGTATTTGTGGCCACCGCTGGCGGTTACATGGGTTCACTTTTATTTGCCCTTTGGATTATGTTTACTTGTTGGGTCGTGGGTTATTTTATGGACAAAAAAGGCATTTACGTGAAGGTGTAAGTCAAGCCTTATGAACTGTACTTGTTCTTGAACCACACTTTTTGCCATTCCCGTTTCAGCAGTAAAAAGGAAACTTCAGCAGCAATGTCGACGGCATCAGATGGAACAATCTTACGAACTTCACTTTCAGGAATGTCCACTACATACAACAAGTTTAGATATTGCTCGAATCTTTCCACAATTAGAACATATACCTTTTCATGTAAAATTGTTTTCAGTTCTTCAGGGGAAATGTCAGCAGTAAGTTTGATGGGCACATTGGCCAGTTCAAAATCCTTTTTAATTTGAAGCACCAATTCTTTGTAAAGCTGCTCCTTTTGGACCACCTCAAGCAATTGAAGACTATTGGTAAAGTTGGATAGCATATACTATTTACGAGAAAACCTACTCCAAAGGATCGGAAAAACTTCACGTATCATTCTTTATTGTTAAAATTCGGTCTACTCCAAAAATTGAGGCCAAGGTCAACGCCTCACCTTCTTCTCCCACTCCCAAGCGGACATCATGGCTTCGTCCAGGGTAGATTCCGCTTTCCAGCCCAGAACTCTATTGGCCTTCGCGGTATCAGCATACGCTTGTACAACATCACCTTCCCTTCTACCGACTACTTTATAGTTCAATTTTTGACCAGAAACACGTTCAAAACTTTGGATAACCTCCAAAACTGAGCTACCGGTTCCCGTTCCTAGATTAAAGACCTCATAATTTCCATCATTCTCACCATTGAGTAGACGCTGCAATGCCTTAACGTGGGCTTTGGCCAAATCCACCACATGGATATAATCCCGAATACAGGTTCCGTCTGCGGTAGGATAATCATCACCAAAAACAGATAATTGGTCACGCAACCCAATGCCTGCCTGGGTGATAAAAGGCACCAGATTCTGGGGAACCCCCAACGGAAGTTCTCCTATTTCGCCACTGGAATGGGCTCCTATCGGATTGAAATATCGCAGGGCAATGGCCTTTACATTTGGGGTTACTTTACACGTATCCCGAATAATTTCCTCACCCACTTGTTTTGTGTTTCCGTAAGGCGATTCAGCAGGCTTCACAGGTGCATTTTCGGTAATGGGGAGTTCATCGGCCTGGCCGTAGACGGTGCATGACGAACTGAATATAAAATTGGCATTTTCTTTTTTTGTCAACTCTTGAAGCAGGTATACCAGCACCCCAAGATTGTTCTCATAGTAAAGAAGCGGTTTTTCCACACTTTCCCCAACGGCTTTTGATGCCGCAAAATGGATGACACCAGCAACATCACTGTGCTTTTGGAAAAATGCTTTGACTTTGGGTTTATCCCGTAAATCAAATTCTTCAAAAATGGGTCTTTTTCCTGTTATGTTTTCAATGCCGTCCAAAACATCTATGGATGCGTTGGAGAGATTGTCCACCACAACCACTTCAAAACCTTCATTTTGCAATTCAACAACGGTATGGGAACCGATAAAACCCAAACCACCAGTTACGAGTATTTTCATTCTTATTTGTTTATAAAGTCAATGACCAAGTTGGCAATAAATTGAATCTGTTCATCATCCAACTCCGTGTGCATGGGTAGGGAAATCACCTGTTCCACCAATTGATTGGTAACTGGAAAATCCTCTTCATTGTAACGCTCGTCCGTATACGCCTTTTGCTTGTGCAAAGGAACGGGATAATATACTCCACAAGGAACGTTGTTATCTTGTAAATGTTGCACCAACCCATCCCGTTTACCATTGGTTATCTTAAGGGTATATTGGTGAAAAACATGACAATCGCAGGAGGCCTTTCCACCTTCGCAGACGCAGGTAATTTTAGGTGCCACAATATGGGCTTGCCCTTCAAAAGCCTTACTATATTTTGCTGCTGACTCCCAACGCTTCTTGTTGTACATATCCAATTTGGGGAGTTTTGCCCGTAAAACAGCAGCCTGGATAGAATCTAAACGTGAATTCACACCGACCACATCATGATAGTATCTTTTGTACATGCCATGGTTTACCATACCACGAATGGTATGGGCCAAATCATCATCATTGGTGAAAATAGCCCCACCATCACCATAACAGCCCAAATTCTTTGATGGAAAAAATGAGGTTGACGCTACATGACCAATGGTTCCTGCCTTTTGTTTCTTGCCATCCGCAGAGGTATAGGTGGCACCTATAGCCTGGGCATTGTCCTCAATGACATAGAGGTTGTGCTTTTCGGCCAGTTCCATAATGGCATCCATATTGGCGCATTGCCCAAACAAGTGAATCGGAACAATAGCCTTGGTCTTTGGCGTAATTGCCATTTCAATGGCCTTTATGTCTATATTAAATGTATCCGGTTCCACATCTACCAAAACCGGGGTCAAGTTCAACAACGCAATGACCTCAACCGTGGCCGCGAAGGTAAAATCAGCGGTGATCACCTCATCTCCGGGCTGTAAACCAAGCCCCATCATACAAATTTGAAGGGCATCGGTACCATTGGCACACGGAATCACATGTTTTACACCCAAGTATTCCTCCAATTCGCTTTGAAAAGCTTGCACATGGGGACCATTGATGAATGCCGAAGAATCCAAAATCTCTGCAATGGAGTCATTGACCTCGTTTTTTATACCTTCATATTGACCTTTTAAGTCAACCATCTGTATTTTTTTCATCCGAATAAATTATGCTGCAAAATTATGAAATAAAGATGCCATAATGCCCTATTGCCGAAAAATGTATTTTAGCGAAATATGATGTTGCTACGTTTTGTCTACACGATTCTGATAAAGCTATCTTGGTATGGCTTACATGTGATTGCCCTATTCAATCCCAAGATAAACCTGTTTGTCTCGGGCAGAAAAAAAACCTTTTCCGAGCTGAAAACCAAACTTCCCTCGGGCAGCAAATCCATTTGGATGCACGTGGCCTCGTTGGGTGAATTTGAACAGGGACTTCCCATTCTTGAACGTTTAAAATCTGCCTATCCGGAGTACAAAATCGTACTAACGTTTTTTTCTCCATCAGGATATGAAGTGAAGAAAAATACATCTGCTGCCGATGTAGTAGTATACCTCCCCATGGACACGCTATCCAATGCAGCATATTTCTTGGAAATTTTTAACCCCAAATTGGCCATCTTCATCAAATACGAAATATGGCCTAACTACCTTCACCACTTACGGCAAAGAAACATCCCCACCCTATTGGTATCCGGTCGTTTTTCCAAAAAACAGATTTATTTTAAATCTTTTGGCGGTTTTATGCGAAACAGTTTACGAGCCTTTTCCCATTTCTTCGTACAGGATGAAGGCTCAAAAGCACTGTTGGGGTCTATTGGTTTTAAAAACAGTACCGTTAGTGGCGATACACGTTTTGATCGGGTTTCTGAAATTTTGAAGCAGGACAACCATCTGGATTTCATGTCGAAATTTAAAGAAGATCTTTTTTGCTTAGTGGCTGGCAGCACTTGGCCGGAAGACGAGGAAATCTTGATTAATTTCATCAACGATGCCCCAGACTCCATCAAATTTGTCTTGGCCCCACATCAAATAAAACAGGCTCATATTGAGAATATCACCAAAGCCTTAACAAAAAAAACAGTCTGTTATACCCAATTAAAGGGTGAAGATGTATCTCTTTTCAATGTCCTTATTATTGATACTATTGGGCTTTTGACCAAGATTTATAGCTATGCCGATGTTGCTTATGTTGGCGGGGGCTTTGCCACTGGATTGCACAATACCTTGGAGCCTGCAGTGTTTGGTGTACCGGTCATCATCGGACCCCATTTTGAAGGGTTTAAGGAGGCGGAGGACCTTGTTGACGCAAAGGGTATTCTTCCCATCCACAACCAAGAAAGCTTTACCAGCATTATGAACAGTTTTTTGGCCAACCCAACATCCATAGCAAAAACTGGGAAAATCAACTCAGATTACATTGCCAATAATTTAGGAGCTACTATATTGATAATGGACCACATCAAAGAAATTCTCTAAATTTTAGTTAGCTTTAGCAAAATTGAGCCAACATGGACAAACGTATTTTTAGAATTTCTGTGACCGCTGCCTTAGCGGGTTTTTTATTTGGTTTTGATACCGTGGTCATCTCTGGGGCCAACCAACCCATTAAGGAAATTTGGGGCACCAATTGGTTTTTGGGGGATTCCATTTTCACCTTCCACGGAATTTTTATCATGTCCATGGCGCTTTGGGGCACTGTTTTGGGTTCACTTTTGGGTGGAATTCCCACTGATCGCTTGGGAAGAAAAAAGACTCTTTTCTGGATTGGAGTGCTCTATTTTGCATCAGCGGTAGGCTCAGCATTCGCACCAGAGGCCTATAGCTTTTCATTTTTCAGGTTTATTGGCGGGGTTGGTGTTGGCGCTTCATCCGTAGCCGCTCCTGTGTACATTTCAGAAATATCCACAGCCGAAAACCGAGGCAAGTTAACCGCTATGTACCAGTTCAATATTGTCTTTGGAATTTTAATTGCTTTTATTTCCAACTATTTAATAGGGGTCGTCTTTGATGAGAGCGTAGCTTGGAGATGGATGTTGGGCATTGAAGGCCTGCCCGCTTTGATCTATACCATATTGGTTTTCAAAATTCCGAATAGTCCAAGATGGCTTTTAATGAAAAACAGGGAAGAATCAGTGGTCATTCGTTCATTGACCTTATTGGGAATCGACACCGAACAAGCAACGGTGCATCTCACCAAAATAAAAATCGCCCTACAGGACACTACTGAAAAACACAAGGCCAACCTTTTTTCGGGCAAGTACAACAAAGCCTTGATACTGGCCTTTTTGATTGCATTTTTCAACCAGCTTTCCGGAATTAATTTTGTACTCTACTACGCCCCTGAAATTTTGGAGCGTGCCGGATTGGCCACGGGAGAATCGCTTTTCAGCTCTATTTCCATTGGTATCATCAACCTAATTTTCACGTTTGTTGGTATTTCCCTGATTGACAAATTGGGCCGAAAACAATTGATGTACATCGGCTCCATTGGCTATATTATTAGTTTGGCCATGGTAGGTTGGTGTTTTTATTCAGGAGCAAGTTCGGTGCTGTTGCTTATTTTCATTTTGATATTTATCGCCTCCCATGCCGTTGGACAAGGAGCGGTGATTTGGGTATTCATTTCAGAAATCTTCCCCAATAAAGTTAGGTCTTACGGCCAATCGTGGGGTACAGGAACCCATTGGGTATTTGCGGCATTAATCACTTTGTTGACCCCTACTTTTTTAGATTCAGAAATAGGGATCTTCAAGGACAATCCATGGCCTATTTTTATCTTTTTTGCCTTTATGATGGTTCTACAATTGCTTTGGGTCACTTTTATGATGCCCGAAACCAAAGGGATAAGTTTGGAAGAACTGGGCAAAATGTTGAGCAGTAAAAAAGGAAAGTCAAGTTAATTCCACCGCTACTCTAAAAATTCAACCTTTAATCGAATAACCCATTGGGTGTTAGGGCCAATAACTGAATAATTCCGTAAATTGGAGTAAATTACACTATTATGTCTGATGAAATTTCTTTTGGGAATAAACTTATGGTTGGGTTTTTGCGAATAATGGTCTTTGTCTTGATCGTTATCCTAATTGCGATACCCGTTTGTATTTTATTGGATTTTCTAGGTGTCTTGGAAGCGCTTGGACTGTCTTCTTAATAAAAGATGATTTCTTGTTCCCCCATTTTGTCCGTAATCAATTTAATGTAGGTGTCAATTGTCTTATCCACCTTGACCGTTTCAGCAACATCTAGGTCTCCCCGCCAAATCAGCTCTATTTCCTTACCATCGCAAATGCAATAGAGCGAAGTCTCCACGTGATAGATATTGAAAGAATCGTAGGCCTCAGGGTCATTGTAAATATCTTGATGTTCCAAATAGTCGGCACTGAACCGCTTGAACATTCTATCAATATTGTGTACCTTTTCTTTTAGGGTCCTTTTGTTTTCAACCCCCAACACCTTGGTAAACAAAATAGCATCAAAATCCTTATCCAACAATTGCTGCTCCACTTGGGCAATTTCCTCTTCAGACCTTTGCGCCGATGTAAACTCAACATCAAAAACATCAATACTGCGCATGGCTTCAATCTGTTTTTCAGACAACTTATCGACCAACTTGGTCTCAAACTCCATGCGAATATTCTCATCCTGTGCCAACCCCACCACCAAAACCTTGTGGGCATCAAAAAGTACGATATCCGGGTTTTTCCAGGTACTCACAAACTTCGTGGAGGAGCAACCTAGAAGAAGCAAAATGCCCCATGTAAGTATTCTTGATTTCATAAGGGTGAAGTTAAGGATTCAATAGCTAGGGATAGCGAAAAAACCATGGAAATGTATCCTTTTGCCATCCTGCCAATTGCCAGATTTTCCTTTTCATCTCAAAATTAGAGTAGCCAGGCCATCTAAAACATGACACAAGTCAGGTTTATATCTTCTACATCATTTTAAAAAATCTCCTTATTTAAGCACCTCTTAGCTTATTTTTTGAAATCAGAATGGTTATATTTAAAAAACAACAACAGAACACAACTTTGACTATGGACATTGTAATAGGTGTTGATATTGGCGGTACCAAAACCAAGATAGGACTGGTGGACCAAAACGGTGAATGTCTTGAGCAGACTTTTTTTAGAACAAAAGATTTTCCAAATCTCAACGACTATTTAGACCAGATCAAGAAAATGTCAGATGGGCTTATACAAAAGTTAGGAAAAGAGGTAAACGTTTTGGGATGTGGTATTGGTGCCCCCAACGCATCCAGCAAGAATGGAACCATAGAAAATGCCAGTAATCTGGTCTGGAAAGAAAGCGTACCCATTATTAAAAAACTAAAGGAACGGATGCCCATGCCCATGCGTATTATGAACGATGCCAGTGCCGCGGCTTTGGGTGAAATGCTCTTTGGAGGTGCCAAAAACATGACCGATTTTATCGTAATTACCTTGGGAACGGGTTTCGGGGCCGGTATTGTAGCCAATGGCAAATTAATTGACGGATATGATGGTTTTGCCGGCGAACTGGGCCATGTAGACATGACTTTGGGAGATGGCAGGCTTACCGGGCTTGGGGTACGGGGTGGATTGGAGGCCTATGTATCGGCCACTGGCCTTAAACGCACCATATTGTACATGTTGAGCAAATATATGGTCGATAGTAGGTTTAGGGAAGTCTCTTACAACGACCTACACGGGGAGGATATTACCAAGGCTGCCGAAGAGGGTGATGAGATTGCCTTAAAGGCTTTTGACTATACTGCAAGAATCATGGGGTTGGCCTTGGCCAACTTTACGGCTTTCACCCAACCAGAGGCGTTCATTTTAATGGGCGGACTCACCAATAGCGGAAAGTGGATCATGGAGCCTTTGGAACGCTATTTCAACGCCAACCTTTTAGAAGTCTATAAGGGCAAAGTAAAATTGATGTATTCTGAAATGGAAGGTAAAACAGCTGCCATCTGTGGTGCCGCTGCATTAATTTGGGAAAATCAAAAAGAGCATGGAATTACGTCTTCCAGCCTTGGTCAATAAACCCACTTTCCTGCAATTTTCTATATTCAAGCGTTTTGCAACACCCCTTGTTTTCAAAAAACCTTTTTAAACTGGATTAAACTGATTTTGCATACCAAAATAACTATTGAGCGACTATCCTTTACTCTGGTAAAATCACTTCCAGGTCCATTCAATCTACACAAAGTTGACACCCGTCAGGTCTCAAAACTATGGAACTATCCATTTCCTAGAGGCACAGCTGACAATTATCATGTTTTATTCTGGCCTCACTACCTAATTTTGGTCGCATAATAATATGGTATGAGCTATGTGTGGATTAGTACAAAAATATAATGTGCCAGGCCCTAGGTACACCAGTTATCCAACAGTTCCGTATTGGGATTTGAAAAATTTTTCGGGCAAGTCCTGGCAATCGACAGTATTGAAGACGTTTCAGACAAATCCCAAAGAAGGGATAAGCCTGTATATACATTTGCCCTTTTGTGATAGTATGTGCACCTTTTGTGGATGCCACAAACGCATCACCAAGAGACATGATCTGGAGGCTCCGTACATCAACAGTGTTCTAAAGGAATGGAAGTTATATGTTGATTTATTGGGCACTAAGCCAGTTATTAAAGAACTCCATTTAGGTGGGGGAACGCCAACCTTTTTCTCTCCAGAACATTTACAGTTATTGATAGAGGGAATTCTACTTCACGGCAAAAAGGCAGAAGATGCACAATTCAGTTTTGAAGGACATCCGAACAATACGACCAAAGCACATCTACAGGCCCTTTTTGAAGTAGGGTTCAGAAGGGTCTGTTTTGGTGTGCAAGACTACAACATGACCGTACAACGGGCCATAAATCGAATTCAGCCCTTTGAAAATGTGAAAAACGTTACGGAATGGGCCAAAGAAATCGGTTATACTTCTGTTGGGCACGACATCATCTACGGACTGCCTTTTCAAGATTGTTGCCATGTGGAGGAAACCCTTAAAAAGACCAATGCCTTGCGCCCAGACCGAATTGCTTTTTACAGTTACGCCCATGTTCCTTGGCTAAAGGGTAATGGACAGCGAGGTTATAAAGAAGCTGATCTGCCTTCCTCAGTGGAGAAAAAAGCTCAGTATGAAATGGGAAAAAGAATGCTTAGGGATTATGGATATAACGATGTGGGCATGGACCATTTTGCCCTTCCCACCGATGACCTGTATATAGCATTGACCCGTGGAACCCTGCACAGAAACTTTATGGGGTATACCGCATCGAAGACTCAATTAATGATTGGCTTGGGAGTATCGAGTATAAGCGATAGTTGGTATGGGTTTGCCCAAAATGTAAAAAGTCTGGAGGAGTACGAACATTTGGTATCGGATGGAGTTATTCCTATTTTTAGGGGACACATACTTAATGAAGAGGATGAAATCATAAGAAGGCATATTCTTAACTTAATGTGCCGATTTCAAACCACTTGGAAAAAGAGAGAAGCCCAAGTCGTCGATTTTCAGGGTATTATCCAAAACCTATCCGAAATGAAATCAGATGGCTTAGTAGAAATTGATGAGAATCAGATTTCCGTAACTGAAAAAGGCAGGCCTTTTGTGAGAAACATCAGCATGGCCTTTGACTTGAAACTACTCCGGAAGAAACCGGAAACCCGAATATTTTCCATGACCGTTTAACCTAAAAAAACAAGCAAATGAAAAATATAATTGTACCGGTAGATTTTTCAGAACAATCTGAAAACGCACTAAAAGTAGCTGCAGGCTTGGCCAAAGAAAACAAAGCCGAGTTGTTGGTGCTCCATATGCTGGAACTTTCACCAGCAATAATGAGCGATTCCGGCTATGTATCCCAAGAACAAGTTGTGCATTTGATCAAAATCGGTGAAAAACGCTTCGCCGACTTTTTGGACAAACCCTATTTAAAAGATATCAAAATCGTTCCAGTTATTAAACACTACAAAGTGTTCAGTGAGGTAAACGAAGTGGCCGAAAAGCACAACGCCGACCTCGTAGTGATGGGTTCCCATGGCACTGATGGACTCCAAGAAATCTTTATTGGGTCCAATACTGAAAGGGTTGTCCGTAACTCCGATGTCCCCGTGTTGGTCATAAAGGGTGGAATAGACAAGTTTAATCCTAAAAACTTCGTGTTTGCCTGTGATTTTTCAGAGGAAAACATTCCTGCGCTTAAAAAAGCCATAGAAATGGCCGAGCTGCTCAAGGCCAAATTGCAATTGATATATGTGAACACGCCTGGAGATGAGTTTCTGAGCACCGAGGACACCTATGCGAAAGTTTCCAAATTCCTGGATGTTGCCCAACTGGGACTAGCAGTCGAAATTTATAATGACTATACTGTTGAAAAAGGTGTACTCAACTACTGTGACAAAGTATCTGCTGACCTTGTCGGTATACCCACACACGGAAGAAAAGGTTTGTCCCATTTCTTTATGGGAAGTATAGGCGAGGATATTGCCAACCATTCCAACATTCCGGTAATGACCTTTAAAATTTAATGGGTTGCATTTTTTTTGATTGGTTTCGTGCAACTCAAAAAAGGGGAAGTAGAACATACTACTTCCCCTTTTTAGTTTATCGTAACAACCAAGAGAATACTCGAAATTGATGAATAGCCTCCCTGAAATTATTTTTCACAAATCAACGATTGGCCATTCTTATTGTTTTCATTTTAAACTGATTTAAGGTTGATGGCATTCTATGGTGGCTGTCATTGAGTCCGAAGGCATAGGCTTGGGCGACACATAGGGAATACCCAATCCCAACCCGCGTACAATGAACAAAATACCAATGAGCACCACAAATACGGGAATCAGTTTCTGAATTTTAAATTTGATGGAATTACTGAACATTCCTTTGGAAAAGGCCGCTAACGACATTAAGGGTATGGTCCCCATTCCAAAGAGCATCATGTAAAATCCGCCTTGCAAGGGAGAGCCCAGCGCAATCGCTCCCAACAAGGCCATATATACCAATCCACAGGGTAAAAATCCGTTCAAAAAGCCAATCGTCAAGAAAGCGTCAGGTGTCTTTTTTTTGAGTTCTCCCCCTAATTTGGATTTCACCTTTCCCAGAATGGAATAAATAGGTTTCAAAAAACGATGTCCGTTCAAATGTTTTGCGGGAATCAAAACCAACACAATCATGATGGTTCCAATGGCTATGGACAGCTTTTGTTGCATCCCAAAAAGGGAAAGTCCTTTTCCCAAAAAACCAAAGAGCACCCCAATGATGCCATAGGCTAATAATCGACCTGCATGATAGATAAAAAGTTGGCCTGTCTTTTTTAGAGTGTTTCCATGGTCCAAAGGCAGCATAAATGCAATAGGGCCGCACATGCCCAAGCAGTGCAAGCTTCCCAATGCTCCCAGAACCACAGCGGACGTCATCATAATCTAATACACTAATTTTTCTTTGTGGAAAAAGGACTTACCTTCATACTGCCATTTTACAGTAATGTCCCAGCGACCGCCCACCAAGCGATTGTCAGGTATGAGCAAATGTGTTTTGGACAAACTTATAGGAAAGTCAGTATCCAAATGCTTGTTGGACGGTCTATAAAGGGACACTATACCCGTAATTTTTTCTGGCTCAAAACGCTCCGGGAAGCTAATGGTCAATCCCTTTTCGGATTTTTCCACTTTTAAGTTCGCGTTGAATTCATTTGCGGTTTTGGAGGCATCAATATCTTGCTGATAGGTCAACTCCTTTTTGTAATACTCCTCGGTCACCAAATCATGGTTGGCCCTATCATCAGTACTCATTCTATACACAAAGTATAGGATGAAGGTGATGAAACCTATAAACGCCAACACGATTCCTGTTCCCCAATTTATTTTCATTTTTTATTGTTTTAAGTGTAATTAGTCAATAATTCTTTTCATCCTATTTTTGCTGCTTTCTCTTGTCTCTTGTCTCTTGTTCAATATCTAATTATAACTCCTGGGGGCCAAAAACTGTGTTACCGTTGTTTCTATGAGCTTGTCACCACTGTACACCCCAATTTTCAATTTATCCTTGTCTCCTGTCAATGCTGAACTGTTGATCTCTATGAACAAAGTTCCCTCCGTCAGTTCCTCAGCACGAACTGTAAATTGATCTTGTGATACCATTTTGATTTCCCCCTTGTGCGACATCAGCTTAAAGGACACATTCTCGATATCCTTGGTCGTCTTGTTCACCAATTTATAAGTGTAAACGTTACTGATGATATTGTTTTCTTTTCGTTCATACAATTGCCCGGGCAATCGTAAAATATTGGCCTCCACTTCATTTCTAAGGAACAACATTCCTATTAATATTCCGGTCAACACCGCAAGTACCGCTGTATATCCTTTCATGCGGGGTGTAAACTTGAACTTTTCCTTTTTGGTAATTTCCGCCTCACTTGCATAGCGAATCAACCCTCTGGGTTTATCGATACTGTCCATGATGTGGTCGCACTCATCAATGCAAGCGGTACAGTTTACACATTCCAGCTGGGTTCCATTACGGATGTCAATCCCTGTAGGACAAACATTCACGCACTGAAAACAATCAATACAATCGCCAAAGCCCAAGGCCTCCCTATCTTCATTCTTCCTGAACTTTTTACGGCCATTTTCCGCTTCTCCCCGTTTATGGTCGTAGGCCACAACGATGGATTTTTCATCCAGCAACACCCCTTGCAATCTTCCATAAGGGCAGGCAATGATGCAGACCTGCTCCCGAAACCAGGCAAAGATGAAATAGAAGACCGCAGTAAAAATCAGTAGGGGCACCATGGTTCCCAAGTGTGCCATAGGTCCATCGGTAACGTATTGAATCAACTTATCGCTCCCAATCAAATAGGCCAAGAACACATTGGCAATCAAAAAGGAGATGATAAAAAAGATGATCCACTTGGTCACCCGTTTTCGAATCTTCTCGCCGTTCCAAGGTGCTTTTTTCAAACGCATTTGGGCGCCACGATCACCATCAATCCAATATTCTATCCTTCGGAACACCATTTCCAAAAAGATGGTCTGCGGACATATCCATCCACAAAAAATACGGCCGTAGGCTACGGTAAACAAAGCAACAAAGATGACCCCAATGATCATAGAAATGACCACAAGATGAAAATCCTGGGGCCAAAAAGGAAGTGCAAAGATGTTGAAACGACGTTCCAGCACATTGAACATTAAAAATTGATGCCCATTGATCTTTACAAAGGGAGCCGCAACCAAAAACAGTAACAGCGCGTAGCTCACATATTTTCGATAGTCGTAATATCTACCACTGGGCTTCTTTGGAAAAATCCAATTTCGCTTTCCTTCTTGTGTAATCGTGCCTATGGAATCCCTAAAATTCTCTTCCATCTAAATTAATTCATCATTTCATACGCTACCATAGACGACCCCAAAAGGACTAATTCATGGTTACTTCCGTTGAATCAGAAACCTGCTCCGCAGGCGGGGTTTCCAATTCGGTTTGCTCTGGCTCATCCGGTGTATCGGGGTCAACCCAAATTTCACCTTCGGGCGCCTTTGGATTGGCCGGCGTGGTTCCTCCCAATGAAATCACGTAACTGGAAACTTGCGCAATTTCAGCGGGTTTAAAGTTCTGTTTCCAAGCTACCATACCCTTACCAGCTCTGCCTCCTTCGGAAATAGTGCTGAAAACATTTTTAATGCCTCCACCCAAAATCCAGTATTCATCGGTTAGGTTTGGGCCAATTCCGCCGCCGCCATCAGCCATGTGACAAACCACACAGTTGGCCGCAAAAATCTTTTCCCCTGCAGCCAAGTCGGCCGGGTCTGACAAATATTCAACCGTGCTGGCATCCACCAAATCTTTGGCTGTTCTTTTATACTCCTCAATGGCTTTCTGAGCTGCCGCTACTTCTTGCTCATACTCTTCGGCTTGTGTATATTCTCCAATAACATGGAAGCGCACCAAATACACTACACTAAAGACAATGGTAGCGTAGAAGAGATAAACCCACCATGGAGGGAGTACGTTGTCCAACTCACGAATACCATCGTAATTATGGTCCATAATGATTTCCTCCTCTCGCTCAATGGGTTTCGTTCTTGTTAGACGTTTCATAAGGTTTTTGGCCCAAGTCCATTTGAACTTCTGATTTTTAGCGGCCAAATAACGCTCCTTGCTTTCTTCAGAAAGGGTCTGGAACATGATATTCTCAATGGAACCCAAAATGAGTTCTATGGCAATAAGAATCATCAACACCAACAGCATAAAAAACTGAGTAATGGGGTATTCTATAATGGCCGGTTTATCACCAGAATCCACAAAGTATTCCATTAATCCGAAGATTAAGAAAAACAGTACGGGTACGCGTATCCACCAGGGTGTTTTTGTGCTCATAATATTATAGTTTGTGGTGTTGATCGTTGTCCAATGGTAATTCGCCCATTTCTTTTATATGTGCTTTTGATGCAGTAAAAACCCACCAAAAAAGAAGCACGAAGAATATGAAGAAAATCATTAAGGAAATCATGGGGTAGTTGGCCACGCCTTCAATGGTTTCCATATGGTTCTTTACAAATTTCAACATGGTTGTATTAGATTATAGAGTCAAGAATGAAGACATAAGACTTTAAAGTCATTTTAATTTTAGTCCTGTTTCTTGACTCTTGATTCATGATTTCTTTTTACTCTTTATTTTCTGATAACAGTTCACCTGTTTCCTTAATCTTTATATCCGTACCCAACCGCTGTAGGTAGGCAATCAATGACACAATCTCACGATCACGCATTTCTACAAATTCCAATCCGTTTTCTTCCGCATATTTCTTGTCAGCTTCATACGTTTTTACAAACTCGGGGTCGGTATACAGATTCTCTTCTATCTGCTGAGCCTGTTCTGCCATGGACTGTGTTGCATTGGCTATGTCCTCATCAGAATACGGCACGCCCAATTTTACCATGGCCCGCATTTTAGCCTGAACTCCACTGCGATCATGCTCGTTTCGAACCAACCATTGATAGGCTGGCATAATGGAACCTGCCGAGGTACTTTGAGGATCATACATGTGGTTTAAGTGCCAATTATCTGAATATTTACCTCCAACCCGAAGCAAGTCAGGGCCAGTACGTTTACTACCCCATAGAAACGGGTGGTCGTAGACAAACTCTCCTGCCTTGGCGTATTCACCATAGCGCTCTACTTCACTTCGGAATGGTCTGATCATTTGCGAGTGACATCCCACACAACCTTCACGGATATACAAGTCCCTGCCTTCCAATTCAAGTGGCGTATACGGTTTTACACTGGTAATGGTGGGAATGTTTGATTTTACCAAAATGGTGGGGACTATCTGAACCACCCCTCCAATAAGAATGGCTATTGTGGCCAAAATGGTCAATTGTACCGGTTTTCTTTCCAACCAATTGTGGAAGGTCTCCCCTGCCACCCGTCTTTTGGCTACCCTTGCCAAAGCTGGGGCTTCTGCCAATTCATCTTCCACTTTGCTTCCTGAACGAATGGTCATCACAATATTGTAAAGTAGCACGAACATGCCCAGAATGTATAAACTGCCTCCAATCGCCCGCATCCAGTACATAGGAATGATTTGGGTCACTGTTTCCAAGAAGTTACCATATACCAAGGTTCCATCTGGGTTGAATTCCTTCCACATTAAGGCTTGGGTAAACCCGGCGACGTACATGGGAAGCGCGTAGAGCACAATACCCAAAGTACCGATCCAAAAATGGAAGTTTGCCAATCCTTTTGAATATAGATTGGTTTTGAACATTCGCGGTACCAACCAATAGACCATACCAAATGTTAGGAAACCGTTCCATGCCAAAGCACCAACGTGCACGTGGGCAATGATCCAGTCACTAAAGTGGGCAATGGCGTTTACGTTTTTCAATGAAAGCATGGGTCCTTCAAACGTGGCCATACCATAACCGGTAATGGCAACCACCATGAATTTTAAGGTAGCATCGGTACGGACTTTGTCCCAAACACCCCTAAGCGTTAATAATCCATTGATCATACCGCCCCAAGATGGTGCTATCAACATAATGGAGAAAACCACACCTAGATTTTGTGCCCAATCAGGTAACGAAGAATACAATAAGTGGTGGGGTCCAGCCCAGATATAAATAAAAATCAATGACCAAAAGTGCACAATGGACAATCGATAAGAATAAATAGGTCTGTTGGCAGCTTTGGGCACAAAATAGTACATCAGTCCCAAGAATGGTGTGGTCAAGAAAAACGCCACGGCATTGTGGCCATACCACCACTGCACCAAGGCATCTTGTACCCCTGCATAAACCGAGTAGCTTTTTAAAGCTGTTACTGGAAGCTCCAAGCTATTAAAAATATGCAGTACCGCTACGGTAACAAAAGTGGCCAAATAGAACCAAACAGCCACGTAGAGGTGTCGCTGTCTCCGTTTTAAAATGGTTCCGATCATGTTCCAACCAAAGACTACCCAAACCACGGCAATGGCCAAATCTATGGGCCACTCCAATTCAGCATATTCTTTGGATGTAGTGTACCCCAACGGCAAGGTAATGGCCGCAGCCACAATGATCAATTGCCATCCCCAGAAATTGATGTTACTAAGCACATCGCTGAACATCCGGGCCTTTAGCAATCGCTGAAGAGAATAATACACCCCGGCAAAAATGGCGTTACCCACAAAGGCAAAGATGACCGCATTGGTATGTAAGGGTCGCAAGCGACCAAAACTTAACCATGAAATGCCATCCGTAATATTGGGGAATAAAAACATAAAGGCCAGCAAAAGGCCAACCGACATACCTACAATACCCCAGAGCATGGTGGCGTATAGGAACTTTTGAACGATTTTGTTATCGTAGTGGAACTGTTGAATTTCCATATTTATTGGTTTGTACTTTTCGTTTGTTTGATACTTTTAGTACTCCTTTCCGGTGTATCGGCCTTGTCAACCAATTCATCATCAAAAAGCATTCTAACTGAAGGGGTATAGGTGTCGTCGTACTGTCCACTTTTGACCGATAGGACAAAGACAGCAAAAAAGACCACGGCCACCGATATACTTATGGCCAATAACACATAAATGACACTCATACCTGTTTGAATTTCGGGGTAAAACTACTGTGGTGATTTGGTGAAAAAAATGACATATATCAGCTTTCTAATTATTTTAATCGTTTTCCTAAAAAATTGGTGCAAAGCGTTGTAAACACCACAATACTAATGGAACTCAAGGGCATTAAAATGGCTGCAATGACGGGCTGCAACTGACCGGTTACAGCAAAATAGAGTCCTACGAGGTTGTAGCACAATGAAAAAAGGAAACTCATTTTTATGATTTTCATGGACTTTTGGGAAAGTTCCAAGAAAGTGGGCAGCTTGGTAAAGTTGGATGCATCCAGTATACCATCACAGGCCGGGGAAAAGACATTCACATTTTCCGAAACAGCCACCCCCACATCGCTCTGCGCCAAGGCGCCGGCATCGTTCAATCCATCACCCACCATAAGCACCTTATGATTCTTCTGTAACTCTTGAATGTGTTCCAACTTATTTTCTGGCTTTTGGTTGAAGAGCATCTGGGTATTGTTTGGGAATATGTCCTGTAATTGTGCCCTTTCCCCATCGTTATCACCAGAAAGGATGCCCAATTCCATTTTATTGCCCAATTGAGCAAATACCTCTTTCAACCCATCCCGATAGTTGTTCTTGAACACAAAACGGCCTTTTACATCTTCATCTGAGCTTACATAGACCTCGGTATTCGTTAAAGAGCTGGATGTTTTACTGCCCACATAGGCTGCAGAACCTACTTTTATGGAATGTTGTTTCGCTCTTCCCTCAATGCCCTTTCCGGTATCTTCTTGGAATTCATCCAGCGTCATGATGGCATTGGACTTTAAAATGTCATACAAGTAACGACTCAACGGATGGTTCGAGGCCCTTAGGGTAGTTTTCAGCAAAGCTGTTTCCGTATCGGTCAATTCCATACCTTCATAAAAGATGGCATCCTTCTGATTGGTGGTCAAGGTTCCGGTTTTATCAAAAATAGCGGCATCAATTTTGGACAATCGCTCCAGAACATTGGTGTTTTTGAGGTAGAATTTGTGCTTTCCAAAGATGCGGACCATATTTCCCAGCGTAAATGGGGCAGCCAACGCTACGGCACAAGGACAAGCAATAATCAAAACCGCCGTAAAGACGTTCAAGGCCAAGCTAGGGTCATGAAAAAGCCAGAAAATCGTTGCCAAAAAGGCAATACTCAACACGGCTATGGTAAACCGTTTGCCTATGCTATCCGTAATGGTTTGAAATTGACTTGCCTTATCTTTTGTGAAAACGGAATTTCCCCATAACTGCGTTAGATAGCTTTGGGAAACGGATTTTAACACCTCAACCTCTAAAACTCCAGACAATTGTTTGCCGCCTGCAAAAAGTTTATCGCCCGGTTCTTTAAAAATGGCTTGGGCTTCCCCAGTGACAAAACTGTAGTCCACTTCAGCGGTGCCCTTTACCAACACACAATCCACAGGAATGATCTCTTGGCTCCTGACCAAGATTCTATCGCCTTTCTCAATTTTGTAAATCTGTACGTTCTCTTCCTTCCCACCGTGGTTCAGTCTGGTTACAGCAATGGGAAAATAGGATTTGTAGTCCCTCTCAAACGAGAGATAGGCATAGGTCTTTTGCTGAAAGAATTTCCCCAACAACAAGAAAAACACCAATCCGGTTAGGCTGTCAAAAAAGCCAGAACCCAAATCAAAGGCAATATCAATAGTACTTCGCACAAAAAGTGTGAGTACTCCCAAGGCAATGGGCACATCAATATTCAATAATTTGGACCGCAATCCCTTGTAGGCAGATATAAAATAATCTTGCGCCGCATAAAAGACGACGGGCAGGGAAAAGACAAACATCAACCATCGAAAGACCTGCTTATATTGCTCCAACCAAAATTCTTCCACCTCAAAATATTCGGGGAATGAAAGCAACATAACGTTTCCAAAGGCGAATCCCGCCACGCCCAATTTATAGATCAGGGAGCGGTCCACCTTATTTTCCTGCTTGGCATAACTATCCAACGAAATGTTAGGTTCATATCCAATGCTCCCCAAGAGCAGCACCAGGGCTTTTAGTGAAAACCCATCTGTTTTGTAGGTAGCGCGAATGGTCTTTTTGGGAAAATCAACCTGGGAAGCTACAATGGATGGATGGAGCCGATTTAAATTTTCCAACACCCAAATACAGGAACTACAATGAATGGATGGAATACTCAGGCTTACCACTTGCATTCCTTCTTCATTGAATTCCACCAGCTGTTCCACAATTTCCTGGTTGTCCAGAAAATCATATTTTTTTTGAACTTCATGGGGTGAATTCCCTGCTTTGGCCTCTATGTCATAATACGAAGCGAGACCATTGGACGTAAAAATCTCATAAACGGACTTGCAACCGTTGCAACAAAAGTCCTTCTCATCAAACTGCACCACATTTCTTCCGCAGTCATCTCCACAATGATAACAGCTTATATTTGTCATTTACATTTGCTTTACCTGGCACAAATGTGCAATAGTCTTCTCTCTGAAAACATGACATTTATCAGTTTTTAATCAAGGGATTACCCCTACATTTGTAGTGTCAGGTAAATTAAAGTCAGTTATGGAAAGTAGATGTGAGAATTGTATTGTTCGACAATTTAATTCCTTACGGGCCATGAGCAAGGAGGAACTTAAAAAGGTTTCCGATTCCAAGACCACCAAGATTATTAAGAAGGGTCAACCACTTTTTGAAGAAGGCGACAAACTTAATGGGGTGTATTGTGTCCGGAATGGAGTTTCCAAACTTTCCAAGCTGAGTGCCAAGGGCAAGGACCAGATTGTAAAACTGGCATCTAAAGGTGAAGTAATGGGGCAACGATCTGTGATCTCGGAAGAAGTCACCAATCTCTCTGCCATTGCTGTTAGCGATATGGAGGTCTGTTTTATTCCAAAGGATAGCATTACCCATACCCTTCAATCCAATCCCAATTTTACTTTAGAAGTATTGCGCCACATGGCCCACGATCTTAAGGAGGCCGACGATGTTATTGTCAACATCTCACAAAAGACCGTTAAGCAACGAATTGCCGAGGCTTTCCTTTATCTTAAAAACAACTTTGGAGAAGACGAGGATGGTTTTTTGGCCCTGACCCTTTCAAGAGAGGATATTTCCAATGTAGTGGGAACGGCCACTGAATCTGCCATCAGAATCATCTCTGAATTCAAGAAAAAAGGGGTGATTCGCACCTCTGGCAAGAAAATCGGCATCAAAGATGAGTGCAAACTTAAGGAGCTCGTTGAGGGCTTTTAAAGCATCTATTTTCAAAAGCTGATAATTGTCATAGAATTCCCTTGGGCATAGCGGTAATTTTATAGCATCTTAATCTTAGTTAGATGCAAAAGATTTTAATCCCTACAGATTTCTCGGAAAATGCATGGAATGCCATTGATTACACCATGCAATTGTTTCGCAATAAGCGTTGTACATTTTACCTGCTCAATACGTACACGCCCGTAATTCCAAGCAGTAGGTTCATGGCCAAAATGATTGACGGTGAGCGCATTGTTGATGCCGTAAGGGACGCCTCGGAGAGAAGTCTAAAAAAAACGGTAGACCGAATAAAGAGCAAATATGGGAATCCGAACCATAACTTTGAGACCGTTTCCTCATTTAATCTATTGGTTGAAGAAGTTAAGAGCCTTGTGGATTCTTTGGGAATCCATTTGGTGGTCACCGGCACTAAGGGTGCCTCGGGCATAGATGAGGTTTTTATGGGCAGCAATACGGTCCGGATTATTAAGAACACCAAAAAATGTCCTGTTTTGGCGATACCCCGCCATTTCGAGTTCATCACCCCGTCAGAAATTGCATTTGCTACGGATTTTAATCGTTTTTATACCATTTCGGAGCTTATCCCCTTGATAGAAATGGCCAACATGTTCAACGCTAGTATACGGATTGTGCATGTGCAAGATGGCATAAAGGCCCTGACTGAACTACAACAGTTCAACCTCAACATGTTGCGCAGGTATTTAAAAGATGTGGAACATTACGTGCATACCGTTTCAGAAATCCATTCTGTTTCACAAACCTTGGAAATTTTCTCCAAGGAACTGGACATCCATTTGCTGGCCCTGCTCAACTATCAGCATGGCTATATGGAAAAAATGACCCGGAAGCCCATTGTAAAAAGAACCGCTTTTCATACGCAAATACCGTTGTTCGTAATTCCAGAATTGGGGATGGAAGGGGTTTCTCCGAGCGAAGATGATGAGGTACATGAACAGGCATACCATTCCTCTTAATTAACGAAAGGGTTCCTATCTTTATGCTCTTGATAATAAGGATACGGATTCTTCATGGACAAACAGCAACTCATTGATTGCCATCATAGGATAAAACCATTTATCCATAACACCCCTGTTTTAACTTCTCGTCTTATCGACACCATGATGGGATGTTCACTTTATTTTAAGTGTGAAAACTTTCAGCGAATGGGGGCTTTTAAAATGCGTGGGGCCGCCAACGCAATTATGCAGCTTTCCGAAGCACAAAAGCAAAACGGAGTAGTCACCCATTCTTCCGGAAATTTTGCCCAAGCGCTATCCTTGGCTGCCCAAAGCTTAGGAGTTAAAGCCTATATTGTTATGCCCAATTCCTCGCCGCAGGTAAAGATAAATGCGGTAAAAGGGTATGGCGGCATAGTGATGGAATGCGAACCTACATTGGAAGCTCGTGAGCAGGCATCCAAACAAATTGAAGAAGAGAAGGGTGCCACTTTTATACACCCCTCCAATGATGACGATGTTATTTTAGGCCAAGGTACCGCCTGCATGGAATTATTGGAAGTATATCCTGATTTGGATTATGTAGTAACCCCAGTTGGTGGTGGTGGACTGGTTGCCGGTACTGCTCTTGCCGTCCATTACTTTGGAAAATCCTGTAAGACGATTGGCGCAGAACCTTTTGAAGTGGATGATGCGTATCGCTCATTACAAAGCGGGCACATAGAGACCAATGCAAGCATAAATACTATTGCGGATGGGCTTAAAACACAATTGGGTGATCGAAATTTTCCCATCATACAACAACATGTGGAGCAAATTATAAGGGTGACGGAGGAAGAAATTGTAGCAGCGATGCGATTGCTCTGGGAACGTTTAAAAATTGTCTGTGAACCCTCTAGCGCCGTTGCTTTTGCCGCTGTGCTCAAGGAGAAAAATCAGTTCACGGATAAAAAGATTGGAATCATCATTTCTGGTGGCAATGTTGATTTAAATCATTTGCCTTTCAACAAGAACTGATATTATTTGGGGAAATGTAATGTAAAGGTGGTCCCGTCACCTTTGGTACTTTGCACGGAAATTTTTCCATCCATGGCCTCTACTTGGGTCTTGACCAAATAAAGACCTAATCCTTTACCATCTGTAGCCCCGCTGAGTCTGCCGTACATATCAAAAATCTTCCTTTCCTTTTCTGGTGTGAGTTCGATGCCAATACCATTGTCCGAAATACTCAAAATTACACCATCCTCCACCTTTTGGCTAAAAATGGTAATCAAAGGTGACAACCCTTCTTGTTGGTATTTTATGGAATTCATGATAAGGTTATAGAAAATGTTGACAAAATAGCTTTTGAGTCCCAAAATGGATTCCACTTGTGAGAAATCTGTACGGATTACCGCCTGGGTTTTGGACACTTCCTCAGAAAGCAACACATCCACATCCTTTATTACCTCGGCCAACCTAACCTGTCTGAATCTTTCCTTATCGGTATTCTTCATGGATAGTGAAAGGTTGAGGTCCTTAATGGTTTGGTCTAGCGCCTCTGTGGTATTCTCAATTTTCCTAACAATATCATCATTCTCCTCATCCTTGCCCCATTCATATATTTTTGAAAGCATGAGCAAGTTTGAAATAGGCCCTCGAAGATTATGGGAGATGATTCGGACAAAGTTTTGTAGTTCGTTGTTCTGCTGCACAATCTGCTGATTGGCCTGCACATCCTTGGTTACATCTTGTGTGGTCCCGGACACACGATACGGCTTTTTTTCCTCATCATAATAAGCCTTCCCTTTTTGGTGCACATAGCGCACTTCACCCTCATTGATAACAATTCTATGGACAATATCGTGCATCACATTTTTTTTAATGCACCGCTCAACATCTTCATTAAAAAGTTGTCGATCCTCCGGATGTATGATTTCCATTAGGGCTTCGTAGGTAGCTTCAAACTGGCCAGGCACTTGCCCAAAGATGCTGAAAAGTTGATCGGACCAAGTTATCTCATTTTTCAACATATCCCAGCTCCAATGGCCCACATTGGTTATTTCTTGGACCTCTCCGTATTTTTTTTCACTTTCCTCCAGTCGCTGAATATTCTCAACTTCTTGGGTCACATCTTTTTGCCAGATGCAACAGCCCATTATTGCACCGGATTTGTCCATATACGGCTGAAATGCAAATTCGTTCACACGGGTAGTTCCACTTTGGTCCACAGTGTGTTTCGCTGTTGTGGCATTGCTATTCAATGCGCGCTCACACCCTTTGGTACAAGAACTAAAAAAAATGGATTCTTTATAAATAGGTCGCAGATTCATCCCAACTTGGGGTTCACTACCCAGCTCCTCCTTAAACTTTTCCCGAAACGAATGGTTGAATGTTGTTAAGAGGAAATCCTTGTCCATCGCCCAGACCACATCACGACCATCCTCAACAATTTCAATTGTATTCTGTACTCTAACCTGCTTTGTTTTCACCGTTACAAACTTTTCTACTACCAATATAGCATGTTGCAAAGGGGAACAATTTGCCAACAAGACCTAAAAAATAGTTTTTTTGCTTTAATCTTTAGTTTGACCTAAAGATGTAATCAAATATCCTAAAAAAACACTTTTTTTTATGGCATTATGGACAAAATCTAAAAACAACTGAAATTGATTAACATCTAGGTGATTTGGATGCGGTCAACCAAACCTAGGTATACGAACCTTGAAGGTAGTCCTCCAAATGCTCAATACGCAATGGTTTTGTGATAAATTCCTTAACGTATTTTTCGTATTTCTTGGCTTCTTCCCTGTCTTCATCAGATTCGGAAGATGTAACCAGCAGCACTTCATTGGTCTCTGGAAAATCTTCCAAAAGCATGAATTCCAAAAATTCGAATCCGCTCATTTCCGGCATATTAATGTCGAGAAGAATTAATGTTTTTGTATTCGGGTTATCTCTAAATCTGAGGTCGTCAAGGGCTAGTTCGGGGTTTGTAAAACTCTTGAGTTTGTCTTCCATTCCCATTCTTCTGAAATGGATTGCATTCACTGTGTTTACAAGGTCCTCATCATCGACCAAATAAATTTCCTTGTACATAATAAGTCTAGTTGATATGGTTTTTTAAGCTAATTGCTCTTTTAAAGATATACTAAAATGACTAAAAAATTGATTTTTATCAATTAATTGAAACATCATTTATGGTTTCTTATTGTAAATAAGACGATAATACCACATCTTTTATTATGTAAAGTAATTCTTTTCTTACATTTTTTTCTTCAACCTCTGTTTTGAAATAAAATTTTAGTTCCAAGAGCCAAACTGGAAATAGAAGTTTACCGTATTTTTCAAGGGCAGTTTACAACTTTTGGTGTAGCAATCCATCTAAGGACCACCGTCCTCCACCCTTTAACATAAGGGCAATCACCAAAGCAAGAACCAAAAGATGATATTCATATCCCTCACCAATCTGGGGCTGCATATACCAGTTCATGTAAAACCCCCAGTGAAAATGAACCAGATAAACCGCTACCAACATGACTGCCCCAATCAAAAATGCCAAAATACGGGTAAGCAAGCCAAGAATAAGCAGAATGGCTCCAAATGATTCAATACCGATTACAGTGTATGTTAAGAAAGGAGGAATGTTCCACCATTGTTGCCAAGCCACAACAGTCCATGAGGGACCATGTCCGCCCCATATCCCGAAGAGTTTTTGCGCCCCATGGGCGAAGATGGTTGGCGTGACATCCATATCAGTGGCCAAAACCTTTTTTAAAATACCATTCATATCGTCTATTTAACCAAAAAAAAAGCCCGTCTACTTGGATAAACGGGCAATCAGCAATCAAGCAATCAACCAACCAAGAGTTTGATTATTAAGGAAAAATAGTATTGTAGAACAAACTAAAATTGTATTTATTGGACATTATCTTCCGTACGCTTTCTAGAATATCCTTTTAGTATTTTTTTAAAGTGTCGCTGTTGGAATTCGTAATTTTTGCGGTAGAATATCCATTTCCCATTACGTGATACTGCGGGTGAAAAGTCGGGTCCTTTACTGTTCAATTCCTCTATCTCCTTTGGCATAGTCCATTTTCCATACTGATTAAAAGAAATGTAGAGGTTACATGTGTTTTGCCAATCCTCCAAATCGAAACCCGTGAAAATTAAATAATCTCCGTTTGGGGAAATCCAAGGGTCGGAAGCATTTTTGTTAAATCCCGGAAACTCAATGACCTTTCCAACTTTGGTAGCCCTGCCTTCAAAAACGGTTTCAAATAAAGCAAAGTGCGGCCTACCATTTTGGATTACCTCCGCAGTATAAATGAGTTTCCCGTTTTCCGCCATTGCCGTATAAGACTGTTCTTCATCCGGAGTATTGATTTTGTGCAAGCTTTGTGGTTGTCCCCAACTTCCATTTTCAAATTTAGAATACCAGATATTGTTCTTTTCATGGGATTGATTACCGTTCAAAGGCCTATTGGAGTTAAAGAAAAGTATATCTCCCTTGGGGGAAATGGCCGGTTCATAATCTTTGTATTTTCCCGAGATTTTTAAAAGTACAGGTTCTTCCCATCCATTTTTTGTTTTTATTGACTGATATAAAGCCAATCTGGGGGCATCTTCAACATCGAGAACTCCTAATTGTTGTACTCTTTCTTTATGGGGAAGCGCCATGTACAATACTTTTCCGTCTGAAGAAAAATCAATCCCTTGTACCAATCGATTATGATTTTCTGGAAAGGGTTGAAATGCTTGTGTCCATCCAGAGAACCCAAGAAAAAAACACACCAAAGCAACAATCCACTTCATTCTTTGGGATTTCTGTAAAAATCAATTTGTAGATCATCAACCATCCATTGGTCACCGTTCTTTGAGTAGTACTTCCAAAAATGATGTTCCCTGTTTTCAATATGGAGCACAATCTTTTTATCCTTCTCAAAAAAAGTCACCAGATAGCCTTTATCCAACTTTTCAGGAGTCCCTTTTAAAATATGTGGCCCCATGTCCACATTGTATAGTCCCACGCTGAGCACTTGTTTTTCTTTTGTGTCATATCCAAAAAATCCCACTTGTTCAATTTTAGAATCAAAAAATGTTTCCCTGAACATGAACAATTGCCCTTCAAAATAAGGTTCTGAAGTCCGTTCCCCCTTTCTAATCATGGTTTGGGATGCTGGCTTGGTCATTTCCCATATAAAAGCACCAGACATTTGGGACACTAACCCATTTAGGTCTTTTTGCTGTGCTTCATTCGCCTGAAGGCTTATCAAGACCAAAAAGAACAGTGCAAATTGTTTCATTTAATTTTTACATTACAGGTCTGAAGTTTGAACATTCCTGTCCTACTATCACTCCAAATCAATTGAAAACTACCATCGGGTTTGGCCGTTAACCCCAGATAATGCCCCCCTCCAATAAATTTGTTGGCCACATCGGCATTGTCTTCGGTTCGTGGGTTGGAACTGACTTCGGTTATTCTAACTGGACGTTGAAAACGCTCCCCGCCATCCTTGGAAATGGAAAAATAGACATCATACGATTTCTGGTCGTCGGAATGTTGTCCATCAACCCAAGAAATTCCAACCACGCCATCTTTGTTTACAGCCACACTGGGCACATTGGCCTTACTTGGCCTGCCATTGTTAAAAAGGTCTATTCTTTTTTCTGATGTCCATGTTTTTCCTTGATCCATGGAATAGTTCAACCAAACGCCTTGACTACTTGACCCATCGGCCACGGCCCTGACAAAATAAATTCTATCAGTAAATTTTGATTGTGCACCCACATCCGAAGCCATTCTAGCGTACCCCCTTCCCAGTTTTGGATTATGGGACACCACGTAGCGTTCTGACATTTCTTGGGTTTTGGGGTTATAGATATTGGTCCAAATTTTTCCTTGGCCATGCATGGTGGGCACCACTACCCTACCGTTGGTGAGAATGGCCGGTTCACAAAAGTTAAGTCGCCTTCCTTGCCCATCAATAGTGGCCACTTTCTTAAAACTCACATTGTTTTTGGACTCATAAAGCACTACATCAGCTCCCATATTGGTATTGAATTGTACTGTAGTCAGATAAAATGCATCCTTGTGCCCCACCAATTTTGTTCCATCATGTCCATGGCCCAAACCAGAAAACACCTCTACCGATGAATCCCAATTTTCCCCGCCATCATTTGAAGTAAAAATGACCAAAGGAAATTGACCTTTAAAACTGTTAGGGGTTCCCAACCAACTTAAGGCTGCTTTCCCGTTGGGCAATAACGCCACCCATGGATCATACCCCCAATAGTTATGTGCAGTTTCTTTCCATGTTTTGCCCCCATCTTTTGAAACAAAACTGGACAATCGACAACTCTGGTACGGGTCATTGATATCCGTGACTACCATTGCGGCCGCAAGGAGATGGTTGTTATCATTTTGGTGGGAAATAATGGTGGGTTCTACCAAGGGATAAGTCTCAAGTTGAGATGGAATGGCAACATTTTTCCCTGGAAGAATATCCTTTGAAGAATCCAAATTGACAAACTCAGGAGAGGTCTGTGCCTTTCCCAAACATCCCAACAGCACAAAAAGAAATCCGCTAATACAAATCTTTGACCTTGTTCCCATTTTCAAAAATTATAGGGTTGCTTCCTTCTTGCCCGCACTGAAGCTTCAACACCCTGGTCAGTACTTTGCAAAATCAATTCCACCTGACCTCTTCCTAAAACAGGATGGGTATATTCTCCTATCAACTCGTTAGGGGTCTCTATTTCCAAAGTAAATTCAGGAAGCTTTTGAAATTCATTCCCCATGAATTTCATAAACTCGTCAATATCCACTCCCTCCCAAAGCAGATATTTGTATTCCCAAGTGGTCATGTCACCCTCAGAAAAATGATATTTTGTGGCAAAACGCCTTACTAAATCTCCCATGCTAAGAATAAAATTATCCGCCAATTGTGACCGCGCATAATCCTGCTTGCGCTTCCACGGATATTCCATTCTATTGGCCACATCTTGGGCTCGTCCAACCCCATAATATTTGGCAACTACTTCAAAAGAAGCATCTATTCCGGAAGAGAGTCCGGATGACGTAATGATGTGCCCATTGTTGGTATATTTTACATCATTCAAAACCTTAGCATTGGGAAACTGTGCTTTAAGGTTTGGTATGAGTGAAGCAAAGGTGGTGGCCTCGTTACCATCCAGCAATCCCGCCAATCCTAAAAAAAATGCGCCACTGCACACGGAAAACATAGTATCCGTTTCACCTGCTCTTTCTTTTAACCATTGTACAATCTCCATATCTTGATTGGATTCTGCCGCCCCGCCTCCAGGCACCATTATTATATCTACTTGTGGAAGATTGGCAAACGTATAATCGGGGGACAACCTCATATACATTCCTATTGCCTTTGCCTCGGTATTTTTTGCTACGGTGATAACATTAAATCCAGCATGTTCAAATACCGACATCGGTCCGGTAACATCCATAATGTCCGCACCATTAAACAATACAATGGCCGCAGTCTTTCTAGAAATCGTGTTTCTCGGTTTATCTTCCATACCTGTTAATTGAGAGGTGTACGCCATATTACATTCGCTGCAAATTGCAGGTGCATCAAACAGTTGACCATCTTTGGAACACCCGCAGGGGGGACAGACATATTGCACACTATATTTTGGGATTTGAATCTGGGGGGAGCTTTGAGAATAGGTGGCAAGAAAAACACCCAGTATACAAATAAAAAGCACGTTTTTTAACATGTTGGTAGAAATTATTTCCAACCAACTTACTACCCATACACTACCGTAAATTGTATAATTTGGACATTAACCCTTCATTAACAACGTATTCCAATTTAGCGAACAGCTTTTCTGAAGTATCAACCTATTCCCTCCAAGGATATGCATTTTCCGCTTTGATGGAATTCTTAATCTCGGCTATTTTGGCCGAATCAATCACCTGCCCGTCCCTAATGATCAAATCAATTTTTCGTACATGGTTGATGTCCTCCAGAGGGTTGCCATTGAGCAAAACCAAATCTGCTATTTTTCCTTGGGACACCGTACCATATTCTTCTTGAATCTCAAAAAACAAAGCAGGATTTATGGTAGCGGTTTTAAGTGCTTCGGTAGGTGTAAGTCCTGCTTCTACAAAAGCCGATAGCTCATTATGAAGGCCAACACCAGGATGGCACAAGGGGTTGGCACCCATATCGGTACCTGCAAGCATTCTAATACCCTTCTGGTTCATTCTATTGACCATTTTTAGATAAAGCTCGTAAAGCCGTTGCTTGGTTTTTATGAAGTCTTTATTATCCCGATACTGAAGATGGTCGTTATGTTCTGGGGTCCAATACGCCTTCAAATAGGGAGGCAGATATTCCACCAAATCTGCATCCTTTGGTATTTCATCTTCGTACCACGCATTTTTGTACCACATACTCAAAGTGGGGCAATGCCAAATATCATATTCTTTGAAAACACCATACAATGAATCTGCTTTGGAAGTGTTGAAGGTATTCAACCTAAAATCATTAAGTCGGTTGGAGCGCTCAATGCGATCATCGATAGCTTGAAGGGATGCCATAAATTCCTCGGTTGGGGCGTCAGAACATTCTTTGAGGATTTCCAACAGGTGCTCCTGACTTTTCATTCCGGTTTGGGCGGCTTCGGAAGGAGGTACAGTGTACGGCACATGGCCCACGAATGGAAAATCGATTTCATTGGCATAGTCACTCACGGCCAAATAGGTTTCTCTAGGTAATAGGGAATATATTTTTAGAAAATCGACTCCTTCAGCAATCAAGGAATCTACCACTTGTTTTGCTTCTTCAGGTGAATTAATCCCCACTGAACCATCCCACATGGGGTTTGGGCCATCTAATAAGGGGCCGCCTGCGAAGATTTTTGGAGCCAACAGCTTTCCTTCTTTGTACAAGCTGCACCATCGTTGGACCAATTTTATATCGCCTCCCATATCACGGATACCCGTTACCCCATTCACTACAAATAAGGGCATCAATCGGTCTTTTTCCTCCTGTTTAGGATTCATCCGCCAAACCTCTGGGTCATCTGGGTGGGTATGCATGTCCCATAATCCCGGAATCAAAAATTTGCCTTCTGCTTCAATTACGGTACCGACTTCATAATCCACATTGCCATCTGCTGTTCTAATATCCAAAATGGTATCACCTTGAATCAACACATTTTGATTGGGAAGCAATTCCCCGGTCTCCACATCAACAATAGATACGTTTTCAACCAAAATAGTTCCGGAAAGTGTTTCCTTTTTAGTGCATGAAATCAGCAGAAAACCTAAAGCAGTGGCAAATAACAGTTTCTTCATTGGGTTTAACTTGAGTGGTCGGTGATCATGTACCATTTGCCCTTAATTTTTTTCATGTTTACGGAAAACCAGCCTCGACTCAGTTCCTCCCTATCGGAAAATTTTAAATTGAAACGCCCTGTCACAAAATACAAGTTTGCACTCAACCGTCTTGTTTTGATTTTGTCAAAATACAATTTACCCATACGCTCTTTAGGGAAGTATTTTTTATAATCGCCTATAATATTCTCATAACCATAGGTTATACCACCCCGAGAGGCGGTTTGTATGGGTTCTGATACGGCATAGGCTTCCATATAGCATTCGATATTGGAATTGTTCCAACAGTCTTCCTGCCTTTTAAAATTTTGCCGGATGTTATGGTCATCGATTCGGTCCAAGTAGTTGTCCACAATTTCTTCAAGGTCATGTAAAAACTGCTGCAAATAGGCATAACTACTATCAGCGTTCACTTGAATGGCCAAGGCATATTGCCGATTTTGGGAATACTCCACATGCGACACATATCCTGGAAAGAATCCCGAATGCCCGTATCGGGTATCGTTCCTCTTGCTCCAAACAAAGGTTCCCAATCCATACCCATTATCAAAGGCTTGACCAGTTGACATGCTCACCGCTTTTTTCAGTTTAGCCTTGGTATCTTCATTCAGATAATCACCTTCATGGATGAACTTCAGCATCTTTGTTAAATCCGAAGGGTTGCTGACAAAACCACCACCAGCCCATTCAAACGAAGGGTCTAAAACCAGATGCCCATTTTCATCCAGAACCTTTTTAGGGAGACCAAATGGATTATTGGAACCCACATATCCTTGCGCCAAACCATTTATTGGATCCTTTTGCTGCGGTACCGTTAAATCTAACTGTAAGGGAACTAGAATCTGCTCCTGAATTAAATCGTAATAATCACGACCCGTTATTTTCTCCACAATCAATCCCAGTAAGATAAAATTCGTATCGGAGTAGGCCCAACCCTGCCCCACAGGATGCACCGCTTCTTTATTGGCAACGGATTGAATACAATCTACTGGTGCTCGCTTCTTTTTGGGGTCTTTTGCAAAATCTTCCAAAAATTCCGGCTGAAACAAATGTCTTGGCAAACCCGAGGTATGGTTCATCAGGTTGATGATTTTAATATCTGCATGATTAGGAAAAGTGGGATACCACTCTGTATTTCCCAAAAAGGTAGCCACTTTATCTTCCAAATCCAGTTTGCCCTCCTCAATCATCTTTAAGGCCACCGCAGCAAAGAAAATTTTTCCGACACTGCCAGCAGGCATTTTGGTATTTGGCTTCATGGGAATTTTTTCATCGGTATCCAAAAAACCAGCCGCCAAGGTAATTTGATGCTGCTCATCAAGCAAGAGGGAAAATGTTGCTCCGGGAAGTTGATTCTCTTGCACAATGTAGTTCAATTTGGCCTGAAGTTCCGATTCAAGTTCAGTATAAAATTCTTGTCCATAGACAAATGCTTGAAAAAATAAAAAAGCAATGAATGCCCTGAATACTGCCTTGTTTTTGCTTCCCATCATGTTTGGTGCTTGCTGCTGTGCTGTTGTCTCTTTACATATAGCTCAAAAAGCAAATCTACTCGGGAGTCCCACCTCAAAATTGTAAAAATTGGACAGAAATCAGTTCCAGCGCTGTGCAATGATGTTCATGAGCGCTTCTTCAGAAGTGGATAGTTTTTTTCCGAAAAAATCCTTGGGGGTCAAGGAAGAAAATGATTTAAACTCCCTTATAAAATGAGATTGGTCAAAAAAGCCTACCTCATTACCCAATTGGGTGAGGTTTAAATCGGTCAGTTGACCGTGTAAATGTATGGTGGCATTGAACCGAATAATACGGATGTAGGTTTTGGGAGCAATGCCCATGTAAAATTTGAACAAACGCTCCATCTTTTTGTAGTTGATGTTGAAATCTGCTGCCAACATATGGGAGCGTATTTCTCCCTTTTTCGCTTTAATGTGCTCCACCAGGGCAGAAAACAAAAGATAATCCGGTTCTGAATTTAATTTGGAAATTCGTTTCAAAAGAAACGTTTCCACAACCTTGATTTTACCCTGCACATAGGGTTGCTCAAAGACCTGTTCCTCCAGTTCCATTAAATCCTTGTCCGCCAGACCGTCCAATTCTACAAAAAGATTTTTGAGCTCTTTGTAGCTGTAATCCAAAAACAAAGGCAGTCCTTCTGGGTTTATCTTGATTCCAAAAGAAGTGGTCTTGCCCGGAGAATAGTAATAATTGACCGGTTTTGTCTTTTGCCCAAACAAACTAGTCCGGCTCAAGGTTATGGGCGGGCCCTCTGTGGAGGTATTCCGCCGAATGGAATTTTGGGAATCAATGAACAACAGTCCAAAAGTTCCGTCGGGCACCACAATATCTGTAATATCCTCATAGACCAAGGAGGTATCCACGGTAAAATAACTGTCGATATACCTTGAAAAAAATTGGTCTGGATAGTACTCTTTGAAATACATCTTAGCTCATAATTTTGCCGTACAGGTGTCCAAAAAGTACAATTTGTTACCCAACGCCCTTCTTAATTTTGACATTTTTAACATTAGCTTATGAGAAGTACCCTAAAAATGCCAAATAGGAATGCCCTACTTATTATTTTGATTTCGCTTTGCGTGGTTTCATGTAAAAACAAGAAAGAAACATCCGCGGAAGAAAATCCCATTGCTTCAGTAGAAGCCTTGGTCAATTTTATTAAAACCCAAAAAAGTGAAGACCAAATTGCTGAGTTTACCTTTGTTCAGGAGACCATTTTCTTTGACGAAAAAGGCCAGCCGCAAGATACTTCAACCTGGTATGAGGCCATTCGGTATCCCAAAGAATTCAGAATAGATTTTGGCGACTCCAAGAATCGAAACGCCAACATTAATCGGAACGACAGTATTTATGTATTCCGAGGGGATTCCTTGGTACACAGTGGTCCAGAAATACAGGAGTTTTTGATTTTGGAAGGCGGCCTCTTTCATTACTCCACTGCCGAGACTTTGGAACGGCTTAAAAGTTTAGGGATTGATACTTCAATTTTCAGCACTTCCACCTACAAGGAAAGACCGGTTTATATTTTGGGGTCCACCCCAAATGACACCAGCAAGCCCCAAATCTGGATGGATGCCGAAGAACTTTATGTGGTTCGGAGGTTCAGTCAAGGCAAACAAGGAGAGCTTTATGAGGTAAAATACGATGACTTTAAAAACATTGAAGGGCATTGGATGGAGACTTGGATTGAGTTTCATGTGGATGGGCACCTCATTCAAACAGAACGGTACAACGATATCGACCTGCACCCAAGTTTAGATGACAAGGTTTTTGACCCCAAAGCCTTTGGAACATACTACTGGTTCAAAAAATAGACTATGAAAATATTACAACCTACCTATCCAATACCTATTTTAGAGTCCAATGACTTTCTAATACAATTAAAATATAAAAATCAGTCAAACAACGGTGGAAGCTCACCTATTGAATAAAAAATGATTCTGGGAAAGAAATGGGTTGGCTCTGTATTACTTGGGATATTCTTACTTCCCATATCATCTTGTGGACCAGGAAAGTCTTCGGATGCATTGCTGCAGTATGCAAGAGGGGTCACTTTATTTGAGGAAGGGCTGATTTCCACCAAGGAAAACCATGAGAGTCTTTCTTACATCTCGCCACAAAAAGAGGTAATCATTTTTACGCGTAGCGATAAAAAGTACTCGAAATCCAGTCTTTATATCTCACAATTTTTAAACAATCAATGGACTCCACCAACAAAATTAGAGATTACTAAAAGTGACTATGAGGCAGGCATTTCCTTTAGCCCGGATTATTCAAAAGCTTTTTTTACCAATAAATTCCAACTTAAGAACGGAAATAGCACCAACTTATGGAACATCTGGGAAATTGAACATGATGGAAAATACCACTTTCTGGAAAAAACAGCCAGACCTTTGGGAAATCCTATTAATTCAGAATATCAAGATTGTTGTTTGACGATGAATTCCAACGGGAGTGCCTATTTTTCTTCCAATAGGGATGGAACATGGGATATTTATAGCGCTGATTATGTGAATCACTCTTTCCAGAACATTCAAAAATTGAAGCATCCCATAAACACAGATGAAAGTGGTGAATGGCCCAGCCATATTAACCAGGCCAATTCTGTTTTATTGTTCAGTTCTATCCGAAAAAATGGTTTGGGTGGAGATGACATCTATATGTCCCATAAAAAGAATGGTGCTTGGCAAAAACCAATTCTTTTAGGTGATTCCATCAATTCCAAATTTTACGAAGACAGTGCTTCGGTCACCTTGGACAGTAGTTATTTTTTCTTTTCAAGTGGAAAACCTTTTGATGAAATTGAAGGAGTTAACAATATCTATATCTCCAAAATTCAACCTAAAAAATAAACCTCAAAATCAGTCTTTTTTAATCTTGGCTATCAAGGCCAATGTCTTGCGCACATTGTTCTCCAACCCTTTGAAATCCCCATTTTGGATGGTTTCCCTGCTGATCAGTTGCGAGCCCAGTCCAACACAGGCCACCCCCGCATCGAACCAGCCCTTCAGGTTGTCCCCATCGGTGCTCACACCCCCAGTGGGCATGATGCTCGTCCATGGCTGTGGGCCCTTTATGGCCTTCACGAATCCGGGACCGTAGGTTGAGCCGGGGAAAAGCTTCACGATCTCGCAGCCCAGTTCCTCCGCCCTTGCTATTTCCGTCAACGAGCCACAGCCCGGGCTATAGGGAACCTTCCTGCGGTTGCAGACAACCGCCACGTCCTCCCTCAGCGAGGCCGTCACCACAAAGTTCGCCCCCAACTGCATGTAGAGCGAGGCCGAAGCCGCATCGGTCACCGAACCCACCCCCATCATCATCCCGGGGAGTTCCTTTAGCGCATATCTGTTGAGCTCCGTGAACACCTCATGGGCGAAGTCGCCCCGGGAGGTGAACTCCATCAGCCGGGCACCGCCATCGTAACAGGCCCTCAGCACCTTCTTTCCCACCCCGACATCGGGGTGGTAGAACAAGGGCACCATTCCTGTTCCCATCATTGCGTTAATTACTTCAATCCGTGTATATCTTGCCATTTTCTTCCGTTTTTATCGTGATACCCTTCCAGAGGCGTCGCCCCCCATCAATTTTTCCACTTCGTCCACGCTCACCAGGTTGGCGTCGCCCTTTATGGTGTGCTTCAAGCAAGAGGCCGCCACCGCAAAGTCCAGTGCGTTCTGGTCGTCCTCCGGGTACTTGATAAGACCATAGATCAGCCCGCCCATAAAGGAGTCGCCACCGCCCACACGGTCAACGATATGGGTAATCTGGTACTCCCTTGACTTGAACATGGTCTTCCCGTCATACAAGACACCCGCCCAAGTGTTGTGCGAGGCCGATATGGAGCCCCTGAGGGTGGTAATCACCTTCTTGGCGTTGGGGAACCTCTCCATCATCTGTTTGCAGACCGACAGGAAGGCCTCGGCCTTCACATGTTCCCCTTGTGTAGTGATATCGAGCCCCTCGGGCTTTATACCAAAATGCTTCTCCGCGTCCTCCTCGTTCCCTAAAACAATATCGCAATATGAGGTGAGCTCGGACATGATCTCCTCCCGTTTGGCATCATCGCAGTACTTCCAGAGCTTGGCCCTGTAGTTCAGGTCCGTTGATATGGTAACGCCCATCTTTCGGGCCACCTTAACGGCCTCTATGCAAGCATCCGCGGCTCCCTGTGAGATGGCGGGAGTGATCCCCGTCCAATGGAACCACTGCGCCCCCTCAAAGACCTTCTTCCAATCGATCATTCCCGGGGCGATCTCCGCCATGGCCGAATGGGCCCTGTCGTAGACAACCTTGCTCCCACGGCTCACCGCACCGGTCTCCAGAAAATAGATGCCCAGACGGTCGCCCCCGAACACTATCCGGTCCGTGCCCACGCCCCGCTTGCGCATCTCCATCAGGGCACATTCCCCGATATCGTTCTTCGGCAGACGGGTCACAAAGTCCACCGGGACCCCATAATTGGCCAGGGAGACCGCCACATTGGACTCCCCACCACCGTACACCACATCAAAACTGTTCGCCTGCGAGAACCTTAAAAATCCCGGAGGGGCCAAGCGTAGCATGATCTCTCCGAAGGTCACTACTTTATTCATTTTCTATATTGTTTAATGATTATAAAAATATCAATATTTAATCGTTGTTGGTAAAAAAGAAGAACGTACTTCAAATGCAGTACGTTCTTCACTGGATAACTAAACTAACTCAAACAACTATTTTTTATTCTTGTGCTGTTTCCATGTTCGATGCCTTCTCATCTTTAGGGCTATTTTTGTGCCAGTGCGACGCCAAAATAGATCCTGTGATATTCATCATAGGACCAAACACAGCTGGTGCCAATCCTACTGTGGCCACTTTACCCATTTCATTGGCAAGACCCGAAGCGAGCCCGGCATTCTGCATGCCCACCTCAAAAGCAATGGTTCTGCAAGAGCGCTCATCGAGCTTGAAAATCCTGCAACCCCAATACCCAAAAAAGTAACCACACAAGTTATGGATAAGTCCCACCAATATGAGCACAGCTCCCATGGTCAACAGGTTGTCACGACCTGCTGCCGTAATAATGGTGATAATCAAGGCAATTCCTCCCATGGAAACCAATGGCATGGCTTTATCAAGCCACGCCGTTTTTCCGTGAAAAAGTTTGTTAAAAATTAGTCCGCCTGCAATAGGCAAAATAGTGATTTTGATAATACTCCACATCATTCCCCATAAATCGATGGGGATTAATTGACCGCCAAAGGTCTTCATTAGTATTGGTGTTACAAAGGGTGCCAATAGCGTAGCTACTGTGGTCAAAGTAACAGAAAGGGCCAAATTGGCTTTTCCGATATAAGCCATGACATTTGAAGCCAATCCACTTGGCGATGACCCAATCAGTATAACACCAGCTGCTATTTCGGGCGGAAACTTAAACAAGAACACCAAGGTTGCACCTACCAAGGGCATTATGGTGAACTGGCAAACCAGCCCTATGAATACCGCTCTCGGGCTTTTTACCACCTCGCCGAAATCCTTGAGACTCATTGTAGTCCCCATACCGAACATAATAATCTGTAACAGGGGCACAATAAGGGCGTTCAACTCGAAACCACCCAAACTAGTAAACATTTTGGGATAGGTCATTGCCATGGTTACTCCTGCAAAAATAAGCAGGGCGAATGAAAAGCCTTTTGTAACATGGTGTCCCCTAAACCCAAATGACAATGCAAGGAAAAAGAAGGTTAGTAAAATTCCAAAAGTGGAAAACTGGCCAGTAAAATAAAAATAGGCAGTAGCTACGGCCAATATCGCTGCCGCCCCAAGAATATATTTATATATCGACTTCACAAATCTGGTTTTTCAATTTTTATTCAAAGAAAGGTATTCCTTCTGGAGCATATTTCTTCATGGCTTCTTCATTAATGTCCACCCCAATACCGGGTTTCTCCGATACCGTCACAAAACTGTCTTTTACCCAATCGGCTTCGTCATAGGTTACAATTTCCTTGAACATTGGATCGGTGTGGAAATAGGATTGCCATTCCATTAAATGGAAGTTTGGTACGCTAGCACAAACGTGGGCACATGCCATTGCGCCTAAAAAGGAAGCCACCATGTGTGGAGAAAACGGCACATAATACAAGTTGGCCAGGTTGGCTATACGCTGACCTTCACCAAGCCCACCACATTTTTGCAAATCGGGCATGACAATATCAACTCCATTATCCAGCAATTGTTTGAAACCATGGCCAAGATAAACGTTCTCGCCTGCCGAAATGGGAGTGCTTGTTTCTTCGCATAAAGTCTTGAAAGCATCAAAATTCTCAGCGGGTATGGGTTCCTCCAACCAAGTTAGGTTAAGGTCTTCCACTTTTTTGGCAATTGTTTGGGCGGTTACATGGTCGTAACGTCCGTGCATGTCGACACATAGGTCTATTTTAGGCCCAACAGCTTCCCTTACCGCCGCAAGCTGGTTATACATCCTAGATATTTCACCAGGACTTGCAGTCCAGTTATATAGATCATATTTGTCAGGGTCGCTGGCATAATCCAAATCGAATTTAAGGGCATTAAACCCCCAGTTCTTTATAGCTTCAGTAGCCGCATTGGCAAAATCCTCTGGAGAAGGAAAGCGAACTCGGTACAGGGCGGTGTCACAGTATACGCGGACTTTATCCCGGAATTTCCCTCCCAAGAGTTTATAGACCGGTAAATCGAGGGCTTTGCCCGCCAAATCCCATAAAGCCGTTTCAATAGCTGAAAGTACCGCAACATAGGTTCCAGATTGTCCACCACCGAAATGGCCGGCTCTACGTATATCTTCAAAAATTTTATGCACATTAAACGGGCTTTGGTCTCTTAAAAAATAGCCCATTCGCTTCACCAAATGATAGGTTCCTGGTACAGCATCCACACCTTCTCCACACCCATAAATTCCTTGGTTGGTATGTATTTTTACGAACAAGCCACTACCGCGACGAATGAAACCACACTTTACATCGGTTATTTTTAAGTCTGATGGTGCGGAAAGTTTTGGGTTTTTGTCCATTGCCTGCACATATTCGTTGCCATAAGTGCTTGATACCATACCCAAACCGGCTGTCGCCAATGCTGATTTTGTAATAAATGATCTTCTCGAATTTTTCACTTTATATAGTTTTTATTACCAGGTTCTATTTTTTAGTATTTCTTGAATTTGTTCTTTGGGAACGGGAAGTTCATCGATATGATCGTTGAGCCATTTGCTAAAATCTTTTTCGATGTCGTCCGCCCATCGGGTATCAATCTGACCCGCTGTATATTTCCCTTCACGGATACGCTGGTGCCCGAACATATCACGTAAGCGAACAATTTCAGACGTGGTCACCACTTTTTCAGCTAAATGTGGGGGAATAAAGACCACTACGCCCAATTTACCGAGAACCACATCACCCGGCATTACGGTCACCTTTCTAATCAATGTGGGTTGGTTGATGCCTATGATCATGGTATTCAAATCGCCAGGAGGATTATGATGTGAGGCATCATAACTGGTGTAAAAGGATGTGAATCCTCCTATTTCCATAAGCCCTTCAACATCTCTTAAGGCTCCATCATATACAATTCCGTTGCCGGAATTGGCATAAATGGCGTTGCCCACGTTATCACCAATGGTTGGACCATCTATATCTGCTCCAAACTGATTTGCCACATACACATCTCCTTTCACCAAAAGATCTACAGGCCATGTATTCTGACCTCTTTTTCCTTGGGCTTTCCCTCTATCATCAATGGCTTTCCATACGGCTGGCCTTCCAGGCATGAATGTAGCGGTTAGGGCACGACCTACCAATACGCTATCTGGGTTGATGAGCTTCCAGTCTTCGGCAATTTGATACCTGTACCCTGCATTTTTCATCACAGCCCAAGCCTCTTCAATACTCACGGATTTCATCCGTTCCAAGATGGCATCCGAAACTTTGGGTCTACCGTCCTCAAATCGTTCACCTTTCCACTCGGGGGTCAAGAAAATCAGTTCTTCTTTGGAAATCTGTTGGGCTAAAACCTGTCCCACCAGTCCAAAGAGAAACAGTGTTACAAATACTCCTCTTTTTAACATGGTTTGAATTTAGTTAGTTTATATCCAGTTTATTATCCTTAAAAATTCTTATTTAGTTCTGTTCTTTTTCAGAGTTTATAGGCTTGTCTGGCCAACAAAACGACCTCATTGTTTTCCTTTTTTTGAAATACCATAATGATTCCAATCCTAACCTTTGCCGGATTACCTGCATTTGTGGCATCTGCAGAAAGAATATGCCGAACAATAGCTGTGTTTCCTGATATGGCAACACTCTGATCTTCATTGGTGATGGACACAAAACGGAAAGGACCGTTCATTACATCATCTATAAATTCTTGCTTGTCTTGAATGTTTCCACTAGAATGGCCATAGGATAGATTGGGTGCGGTTATGGAAGACAAGGTTTTTGAATCCCTATCAATAAGTGCTTGGTCCAGCTCCCCCACAGCTTGTAGAACCTCTTGCTGGTTCAACGTCTCACCCTCGCCTTGCGAAGTGCATGAAACAACGAGGCCAATCACCAATACTGCAAGGATGTTTCTAAAAAATTCGACCTTCATCATGGTTGGTAATATCTACTGTTAGCGATATAATCGTTCAGTTCTTTTCGGGTCATGGGCAGTTTGGCTTCTGGGTATTTTTTTAGCCAATCCAAGAAATCTGCTTTGATTTCATCCGTCCAACGGGTATCAATCTGTCCTGCGGTATATGTTTTTTCACGAAGTCTTTGGAATCCAAATTCATCGCGTAAAGCCACTACTTCTGAAGAGATTACCAACTCGCTCAATAAATGTGATGGGATAAAAATGGTTCCATGTCTGTTGGCCAAAACCACATCACCGGGCATCACAGTGGCACGACCAATGCGGATAGGTGCATTGATTGTGGTCAACATTTGTTCTTGAAGATAAGAAGGGTCTTCATCCCTGTACCAACCATTGAATCCTTCTATTTCCAGTAGTCCGCCAAGATCGCGAACACCTCCATCGAAAACTACACCATTCTTGGAATTGGCGTAAATGGCATTACCAAGGTTGGAACCAATTAGGGTTCCGTCTATGATTCTTCCATAGCCGTCAGCTACATATACATCACCATTTACCAAAATTTCAATGGGCCATGAGTTACTGCCACCAATGGTATCCCGTTTTTCCTTGGCACCTTGTAGTTTTACATATTCTTTTAAATCGGGGCGAAGAGGAACATACTGTGCCGTTACAACTCTACCGGTCATAACACCCTCGGGGTGGATGATCTTCCAACCTCCCTCGTATTGGTTGTTATAGCCTTTTTGGCGCAAATAGCCCCATGCTTCTTCTATTCGTATCTTCTTTAATCTGGAAAGTAGGGCATCCGATACTTTTGGCCTTCCATCATTGAAACGTTCGCCTTCCCACTCACTGGTCAGGGCCTTAATATAATCCAGTGATGAAGCGACCCGTTGCGCATTGCCATTGACGGTGGCCATAAAGCAAAGCAACAACACCATCATTTTTACTTGAATGTATTTCATATCTAATTTTAGATTGGTTTACAAAATTTTAATGTCGGCCCAAGACCTCCAAAGCATAATCCCAGGCCGACTTTTAAAAAAAACTAAACAACTTAAGAACTTTTGAGCTACTAATACTAACTATAAGTCCTATCGTGTGATCTAAGTTCGTTCCACTCGTCCGTAGACTTGAAGAAGCTCTTATCTCTTGGATCCAAGTGTTCCTTAACTACATCCTCGTTCAACTCAATGCCCAGACCTGGGGCTGTCAAAGGAACAGTAGCGAATCCTTTATCGATCATTTTAAATCCTCCAACGGTTGTCACCAAATCTTCCCACCAAGGCAAATCAACAGAGTGATGTTCCAATGACAAGAAGTTCTGGGTAGCGGCCGCACAGTGTACGTTTGACATGAAGGAAACAGGTGTTCCAGCTTGGTGCATGGCCATTCCAATTCCAAATTCCTCAGCATAATCGCCAATTCGTTTGGTTTCCAAAAGACCACCAGATGAAGCCAAATCTGGGTGTACAATATCAACCGACCTGTTATGGATTATTGGCTTAAAGTTTTCCAAGAAATGGATATCCTCACCCGTGGTGGTAGGCGTTTCAAGAGCTTCTGAAATAGTTCTCCATTGCTCTGTGTACTGCCATGGCACCATATCTTCCAACCAAGCCAATCTGTACTTATCCAATGCTTTTCCTAAACGTATACCATTGTTCAAATCGAAGTGTCCGTAGTGGTCGGTGGAAATTGGCACTTCCCAACCTACCATTTCCCGAACATCAGCAACCCGTTGCGCCAACATTTCCAAACCTTTTTCTGTGATTTGAATTTGGGTGAAAGGGTGCATGGTGTTTCCATAGGACATGTAATTTCTACCATCGCCCCATTGCGATAATCGTCCATTTTTATCTCTCCAGAATTTATCATTCACCAAGGTTCCAGAATCTGGCGGAAGTGAAGAAATGGCCACATCCATTTTCAACCAAGTATACCCTTGGGTATTCATTCTAAAGTCAATCAACTTTTTCTGTTCCTCAGCACTTTGGGCTTGGGGCGTATCGGCATACAAACGCACTTTATCTCGATACCTTCCACCCAATAACTGCCATGCAGGAACATTATAGGCCTTACCACAGATATCCCAAAGGGCCATTTCAACAGCACAGACACCACCGGCTTGACGGGCTGGTCCCCCGAACTGCTTAATGCTCTTGAATATCTTTTCAACGTTACAAGGGTTCTTTCCTAAAATTCGGCTTTTTAAGAAGAGGGCATACCGCACATCGGCGGCATCCCTTACTTCTCCAAGACCATATATTCCTTGATTGGTTTCAATCTTAATGATGGCCGTACCTCCCATAACATTGGTAAGGGCGTATCGCATATCCGTGATCTTCAAGTCGGACGGAGCTGACATCCTACTTACCTTGGAGGTTGTCTGGGCAATGGTATCCTCAATACCCAATCCCATCATACCGGTCATGGCAATTCCCCCCAAAGCGGTTTTCTTAAGAAAATTCCGTCTATCGTCGGTTGTTTTGGGGTTATCTATTTCCGCCTGCCGAGACAGGCTATACGCTTTTTCTTCTTGCTTGGTCTTAGCAATAATTTGTTTTAATACTGATTTCATGCTTTATTATATGTTATAATTTCGGTTATTATTAATCTACATCCCACCAAACCTTGGTATCCAAGTTATCAGGTCCCATTCTGGAGACCGCCTCTTGAAGATTGGCCTGATTTACGGCAATTTCGGCAGTAGGATATGTTAGCCTATTTATGAAATCACCTGTAATGTCCTGAGCTGGGTATGGATTTGGTGTTAAATCTGGAAAACCTGACCTTCTAAAGTTGGCAAACAATTCAGGCCCATTCAAAAAAGAGGCCACCCAATACTGTGTATTGATTTCCTCTGCTGCATTGGCCAAATTCAATGGATTTGCTGCAATGTATGTGTCAATATCAGCATCAGCTATTGCCACACTTTCCCCGTAGGCCGCTACTTGCTCCATATGACCTCGTATTCCATTTTCGTAATACTCGGCCGCATCTCCTGTTACCCAGCCATTAACGGCAGCTTCTGCCAGCAATAATTGGGTTTGGGCATAGGTACATAGGAATGATGGTGCAGCTTGTGCGCCATACGTGAAGCGATCTAATTGTGAGAAATCATAGAAACTGGCCAGTCCCAAGTCGCTAACAACCGTACCAATAGTACTGTTGTCATAGCCCATGGGCATTCCCACTTGGTCAGAAGGGTCTTTGGATGAGATATCCACTGTCTGTTCCGGTCCTGAGGCCGCTCCAACGTACCGAATAGCAAGTGAAGCCAATCTTGGGTCATCATTGGAACTCAAGTAGTCTACAAAAGCATCTACCAAATAAAAGTTATTGGCTTCTGTTCCGTTGAAAACACCAAAGTATGGATTGGAGAAATTGGTATCATGACGAATAACAAAATTGTCATCGTTAGATTCCATTACCCCACCATTAAAACCACTTGCAACAGTTTGTTGTGCCAAAGTGGCATCCACATTGGAGAGTCGCATACCAGCCCTTACCAAAAGGGAGTTGGCCAATCTTCTCCACTGATCCAAATCGCCGGCATACAAAGCTTCTCCATTTTCTGCTGGAGCGGAGGCACTTAAAGCGTCCCGGGCCTCGGTCAACTCATTTATTATGTCTGGATAAATTTGTTCTTGGGGGTCGTACTTTGGCAATACTACTTGCTCAGACAATCCTTTACCTGCCTCAAAATAAGGGATATCCCCATATTCATCAGTAAGGACCATAAAGGCATAGGCTTCCAAAATACGGGCCATTTGTAACAAATTTGACCGGTCCGATTCTGCACTGTTAAGCTGGAAGATTACATCACTCGTATGTTTTATAACATTTTCGAAGTAATCATCCCATTGATTACCTGTGTTGTTCCTATTGTCCTGATTATAGTTTGCCCCAGACACAAATCCAGAGTTTGGGGTTACAATCTGTTGAACAATGGCTTCGTCATAGTAGATATTGCTACCAGGGGCAAAGGCCAACCCAACTATTGCATTGTTCAATAGAAACACGGGATCTACACTTTCACTAGTAGGGTCTACAGTATTGGTATTGAGTTCATCAAAATTCTGTTCGCACCCCAATAGACCTATCAGGATTACAAAAATTAAGATTCTATTCCCTATATTTTTCATGATGTCTTATTTAAAATTTGACGTTTAGGTTAAACCCGAGACTTCTTGTGGTCGGTACACCTGTTGATTCAAGTCCAGAAACATTATCAGAACTGAAGCTAAAAGAATCAGGGTCAATATTGGGAACCCATTTTTTAAGCATCGCCACATTGTTGGCAACTAGGCTCAAGGTCACTCCTTGTACTGGGGAGTCTTCAGGAATAAACTTCCTGAAATCATACCCTAGCGTAACCTGTCTCAATTTCCAGTATCCAGAATTGTATACAATGGGTTCAATCAACTGCTGTGAGCGCACAACTTCCCAATAGGTTTGGGATTCTGTAGCAACAGTATTGGGTTCACCTGCTTGGTTAACCCCTTCTCCAACAACTCCAGTTTCTCTTCCAGGGAGGGTCATCTTGTGAAGACCATGCCTAGTGGCGTTGAAGTTGGTACCTGAAATCATTTTACCGCCCAGTTTAAAGTCAATCAAAAAGGACAGATTAAAATCCTTGTATCGTACCGTATTGGTTATACCTCCAACCCATCTGGGCAGCGCACTACCATAAAATTTGATATCATCTGATCGCAACGGTCTTCCGTCATCTGCAAAGACCTGTCTTCCTTGCTCGTCGAACTTGTAACCAAAACCAGCCAATTGACCGATTTCTTCACCTACAACTTGGTATAGGAAACCATTGAATATGTGGTTACCCACCAAAATACTTTCCCCTTCTTCATCACTTAGGAGGCTGATCACTTTGGTCTTGTTGTAGGAAGCGTTAAAGTTGAAATCCCATCGTAGATCATCATTTCTAATGGGTGTCAAGTTCAATAACATTTCAATACCGTCACTTCTACTTTCTCCGCTGTTGATCAACTGGCTTATAAATCCTGATGAGTTGGAAATCTGAGCTGGAATAATCTGATCTATGGTCGTCTTACGGTATACAGCCAAATCCAATCCTACGCGGTTGTCGAACATTCTTAAATCAACACCAATTTCCGTCTCCTTAACACGCATGGGGCGTAGATTTGGGTTTGGAAGTGTGGAGGTGTTGGCACCAGCAACTGGATTGGGTGCTCCTGTTGGACCAGGAAAGAAGTTAGCATTGATGTCATAAAACAATGCATCTGAATATGGGCTAACATCGGTATCACTTCCCACTTCGGCATAGGCTGCTCTAAATTTACCCAGCGTCAACCATTCCGCACTGTCACCCAATAAATTGGAGAATAGTACACTACCGGAAACTGATGGATACAGAATACTTCTATTTTCTTCGGATAGCGTGGAGAACCAATCGTTACGAGCCGTACCACTTAAAAAGTAAGTATCCTTGTACGATAGGTCAACAGCTCCGTACAAGGAGTTGATTCCTCTTTCTGAAAGTGAATATGTTGGGTTCTTTACCCTACCATTTTGCACGGTATACAAATCGCGGATCACGAAATCAGTTACATCAACACGATTCAAATCCTGTCTTCTTCTCATTTGGTTACCACCAACGTTGTAGCCCACTGCAAAATCTTCGTTCACATTTACATTACCAGACAAAAGGAAATCCACATTGGTCTCTCTATATCGTCTTGCGGTTTGTGTAAACGTTCCATTAAAGAAAGGCGCTGGGGCAGATGGTCTTGAAGCTTGGCCGGTTGGGTACCCATTATACTGTTGGGAGCGTGACCAATAATCTTGTCCTACCCGAACTTGACCGATCAACCAAGGCGCAAATTCATATCTTGCCAAAACGTTTCCGAATATTCTATCCCTTCTTATTTCGTTAAACTGTTCAGAAAGTGTGAAATATGGGTTGGTACGGTTTCTAAATCTACTGTACACAAACTCGTTCCCTTCCGCATTGAACTTTTTCTCATCCAACAAATCCAAAGGCATGGAGTTGGCCATGTTGTACAAGGCAACAGAAATTGTGTTATCCTGCTGACCTACGTTGGGTGGGTTTATGTTTTTCTCGTATGAATAGTTGATATGGGACTCAATGGAAAGTTTGTCAGACAAATCGTAGTTTGCCCCAAAGTTTACCGTTTTCCTATTGAACTCATTGTTTGGCGTGATACCCTTACTTCCCAAATTGGACAGGGAAAGGTTGAATCCTCCCTTTTCAGACCCGTTTGAAATGGAAATGGAATGGGTGATATCAGTACCGTTTCTATAAAACTTTTTTATTCTGTCTCGCACTGGAACATAAGGGACTTCAACACCATCAAAAAGAACTTGGGTCATTCCTGGTTCAAAACGCTCACCAAAAGACCACTGTCCAGAGGTTGGGTTGGCCGATGTTGGCCTTACTCCATTTTCACCTTGTCCATATTCATATTGGTAGTCCGTAAAATCCAAAGGCGTATGGTCCGTCACGTTGATGTTATAGGTAACTCCCAATCCTTGTTGACGTCCGCGGGACTTTGTGGTGATCATAATAACACCATCTTTCGCCCTGGAACCATAAAGTGCAGCTCCAGTGGCACCTTTTAGGATAGTCATGCTTTCAATATCATCTGGGTTGATACTGGAAAAACCATCACCACCATCAGAATACACCCCACCACTGTTAGTACCTACTTCAGAACTGGAACTACCCGGGCTGGTACCAAAAGAAGTATTATCAATTGGAACACCGTTAACAACAATTAATGGGTTGTTAGTGCCAGAAATTGAAGATTGACCACGAATCCTAACTTTGGATGATCCACCGGGTCCGGAACTCAATGAAGAAATGTTTACACCGGCCACCTTACCTTGAAGGGTGTTCATAAAATTGGAAGAACGGTTCACATTGACCTCATCTGAGTCTACTTGGGCAATGGAATATCCCAGTTTCTTGGTTTCCTGCTTAATACCCAAAGCAGTGACCACTACTTCATTAAGGTTTTGAGTATCTTCTTGCAAAGTAATGTCAAGGGTTGTGGCACCTCCTACAGGGACTTCCTTACGGGCAAAACCAATGGAACTCACCACTAAAACAGCGTTAGATCCCTGAACCGTAATTTGGTAGATTCCGTCAAAATCAGCGGCCACCCCATTAGTGGTTCCTTTTTCAACTACAGATGCCCCGGGTATTGGCACACCATTGGAGTCTGTAACCGTACCTGAAATTGTAGTTTGGAAATTCTCCTCTGGAAGCGGGGAAAGGCTAGCTTCCATGGGCGCGACATCGATTGCGTTCTTGGTTTTGAGAACAATTTGTTGTTTGTTAAAAAGATAAGAGATGTTTGTGCCACTGAACAGTTGGTCCAGTATTTCTGTGATCAATTTTTGGTCTACGCTAATGGTGACCTTTCTTTGAGCATTTACTTTTTTGTTGTCATAAAAAAACTTGAATTCTGAAACAGACTCAATCTGATCGAACACTTGTGCAATCTCTACATTTTCCATATCCAAACTAAGTTTGGTCTTCTGGGAGTAAGAATTTGCATGTGTCGAAAAAAAGGAAACTATCAAAAAAAGTGCAGTCAGTTTCACCGTCAGCGACAAGTTGTTAGTTAGACAAGGCAGAGTGCTCTTGATGTAATTTTTCATACCTTTGTAATGTTTTTAGTTAACTTAATTTTTTGAGTTAATAATCTCAATCGGGTAGATGTTGCAGCATCTCCCGATTTTTTTATGTGCTTTTATTTCATAGGCGTATAAATTGGTTTTTGGTTATTTATTCTAAAATGGTTATTTGCTCTTTTTCGATCAAGTAATCAAAATTTGTTTCCGCCACAAACGTATTGAGCACTTCCTCAATGGTTTCAACATCAAAAGTGGCCGTAAACACTCGGTTTTCCAGTTTCTTGTTCTTATTTTGGATGGACACTCCATAGTGCCTTTCCAATTTTTTCAAAATATCCTTGAATCGCATTCCCCGGAGAACCAATTTTCCTTGCATCCAACCAGTGTACAGTTCAGTATCCACTTCTTCGGTTTGGGCGGATTTGGTTTTTTGGTCCCATTGGGCCATATGACCGGGCTCCAACAACACCGATGCGTCTCTGTTGTCTTCTATTTCGTTGGTGTTCAATCGAACTGAACCTTCTACCAGTACTGTATTGATGTTGGTTTCTTCGGGGTAGGCATTCACATTGAATTTAGTTCCCAAGACCTCAACGTCCATGTTTCCACTGGTCACCACAAACGGGTGATCCGTATCTTTGGAAACATCAAAAAAGGCCTCCCCTTCCAAATACACTTGTCTTTTCTTTCCAGGTATAAAGTTGACTGGATAACGGAGGGATGACCCTGCATTTAAGTATACATGCGAATTGTCCGATAGGACAATATCAAAACGTCTCCCATTGGGGACATACAATGTATTGTAGACCAACTCCGTTACATTTTCCTTGCCGGAATAATCCAGTTGATTGCCATTGCGCTCACCTATTCTATTCCCATCTTGATCCAAAAGCTCCTCCTGCTTTCTTTCAGAAGAAAGTCTGATTTTTTCCCCATTGTCAAAGACAATCACTACACCTTCATCTTTTGGATTGCTGTCCATTATATCCTCTGGACTGCCATTGTAATTCCAATAGGCATATCCGGCTAGAAGGACAATCAGAAGAACAGCCGCATATTTATAACTGGTGCGAATGATGTGCCGGGTTCTAGCTTTACGTTTCTTTGCCAATTGTTTTTCCAATACTTTTTCCCAAGCTTGATCTGCATCCAATTGTGTTAAACCTGAGATATCTCCACCATTCCGGTAAAACGTTTCAATCTTCTTAAAAATGCCCCAATTCTCGTCAGAGGCCTCTAGCCATTCTGAAAGTCTCAACGTTTCTGACGCAGTGAGTTTTGAAGTAAGTTTTTTATATATCAGTAAAGCGACTTCCATAGGCTATTTTGACTAAGTGGTTTTTTCCACCATTTACCTATATAATTACTAAAAAGAAAAAACGGGTAGTGCAGAATTGTTAAAATGTCAATTTTTTAAAGAAAAAAACGTGACAATCATAATTATTAGACTAAAAAAATACGAAGTGCTAAGGTTGTGGCGCAGAATTTTAAAGGCCTTCTTTAGATGGTACTTTACTGTGTTTGTGGATATTCCAAGAACATCTGCCGTATTTTTATATTGCAGTCCTTCAATAACACAGAGCTCAAAAACCCTTTTACATTGATCGGGCAAAACATTTAGTGCCTTTTGCACCTCAACTTTACCTTCTTTATCAATTAGTTCTTGTTCGTAGGAAGTATCATACAATCGTACCGTGTCATCCAATCTACGAATCTTCTGACCTGACTTGATTTTTAATAAACTGGCATTCTTGATGGAGACTCTAATATAAGACGGAAGGTTTTCTATAGTATGGATATCTTTTCGAGTCAAAAGTTTGACCATAACATCTTGCACGACATCTTCCGCTTCTGCCATGCTGTGGAGGAATGTAAATGAAAGAACACACCATTCCTGATAGTGCTTTATGAAAATTCCTCTTATGGTATCTTCAGTTTGATTCTTCATTGATCTTAAAAATGCTTCTTTATTGACCGGGGTTATTTACATTGAAGAATGCATAAAAATAAGTGCAATTATTTCAAAAAAACCACTCTAATATATTCAAATATTTTTGATTTCATAAAATTTACTTAAAAAAGAGAAGGTTTACTATTGGCTTAACCAAATATTCAATTTTATTGGATACTCCTATTTCGAATACTATTCAACAACAACATCTTAACCCTTGAAATCTTGATCATATAAATTGATTTTACTATGAATCAACGGCTTATGCAAACGATTTCGTAAAATATAAATGTCATTTACACATTTCATATTAAAGATATTTCACTACTTCATAGGTCTTTTTCGCTTCATTTAAAATCATTCTGAATTTTAACGCTCTTTGTTGATTTTGTTAGAAATAAAATTTGGGATGGTCCCGAAAGCTAGAATTGTTCATAAAAAAGGGTCATCAAATCTTGGATTTAATGGCCCTTTTCCTCTAATTTCTTTGATTTATAATGCTGTAGTAGGTCAATCAGAACCTTTCAACCCCGGTTGGATTATTTCATAATCTTTATCCGCCTTTGACTTTTCAACAATCTCCTTGACATCAGAAAGTAATTGTTTGGCATCATAAATTATTCCATCCTTAATGGTATACTTAACACCTCCAACACGGATCACTTCATTATCTTCTGTAAGTTTTATGCTCCCTGTACCATATAAGCTTTGCAGATTGGCCACCGGATTTTCTTCTAAAATCACAAAATCCGCCAATTTTCCAGGCTCTATCGTTCCAATCTCGTCATCCATTCCAAGAGCTTCGGCACCATTTAAAGTAGCGGCTTTGATGACTTCCAGAGGATGAAAACCCGCCTCGCGCAACAACTCCATCTCCCGTGGATATGCAAACCCATACAATTGATAAATAAAACCTGCATCCGTACCAATGGTAACCCTGCCCCCACGGTTTTTATATTCATTTATGAAGGCCATCCAAAGCTCATAGTTCTTTTTCCAGGTAACTTCCTTTTCCGTACCCCAAGCATGCCAATACGATCCGTGGGATTGTCGACTAGGGGCATAAAACTCCCAAAGGGAAGGCAAGGTGTATTCCTCATGCCACTCCGCTCTCCGCGCCCGGGTCAAATCCCTGTTGGCCTCATAAATTACCATGGTTGGGGAAAGTGTAAAATCCAGTTCCAGCAACTCATCCATTACACTGTTCCATTTATCAGAAAAAGGAGGCGCGGCCTGAGCCCACAACTGACCTGCTTCGCCAAAACGGTCCTGCTCATTTTGGTAGTTATAATCCAATGAATAGTCCTGAACGGTTCTATCAAAAAACAAAGCTTCGGGCAAACCATACCAATGCTCCATGGAAGTGAGTCCCGCTCGGGCACTGTTCAACACATTCCATTCACCCACATATGTTTGCGCATGATGCATCTTTGAGCGAAGCCCCAGCTTCTTGTTTTCTTCAAGAGCAGCCTGCATAATCTTGGGTGGTGCACCAAAAAATTTAATCCCATCTGAACCACTCTTAGCATTGGCACGCACCCATTCCCTAGCCTGTTCTGGTGTAGAAATAGGAGTTTCAGAACCTGCTCCAAAAAAGGTATACGCCTTAATTCGTGGAGCCGTAATCTTGTTTTCAGCGCTTTTTTTCTTTTGATCCAAGGTCCAGTCCAACCCGTTTCCACTTCCTGGGTCTGCAATGGTTGTAATGCCATGACCCATCCAAAGTTTAAAAACATACTCTGCGGTGGTGCCCTGTGCTTTTCCGCCAATATGGGCATGGGTATCCACAAATCCAGGCAAAATGTACATGCCCTCAGCTTGAAGTTCCTTACCACCCGGTTTTAGTTTTGGGCGTTCGGCCTCATTGATCTTAACCCCAGGATACCCCACGGTTTTTACCTCAACGATACGATTGTTTTCGACAACAATATCTACAGGTCCAATGGGCGGGGACAAATTTCCATTGACCATGGTAGCTCCACGAATGATGAGCTGTGACCACGGACCTTCACCTTCGGTTCTTTCCGGAGCTTTTTCAACCTGCCCCAATGCCATCTTCATAATGAATAGGCAGAAAATAGTCAAGAGGTTTAACTTTGAGGTTTTCATATAAATGCTGGTTTTTCATTATTTCCCATCAATATACAACCTACTTTGATTGAATGGGTACTGAGATCAAATTTTATGATGTGGAACCACCTAGTTCACCAAACAAAAGATTCAATAGATGCCTAACTAAAAAATGGGCAATTAGCTCTTTTGAGCTTGAAAAAGAAGAATAAAAAAGCCTCTCAATATTGAGAGGCTTATATTCTTTTGGTGCGGGTGAAGGGAGTCGAACCCCCACGCCTTGCGGCACTAGATCCTAAGTCTAGCGTGTCTACCAGTTCCACCACACCCGCAAAAGGGAGTGCAAATATAAATCAATTTTCCGATTTGCAAACCGGCCTACTTTAAAAACTTGTTTTTTGTACTTTTAGTGTCCTTTTTAAAACATATATGGAACAACTAAACAACTACATCAACACGCACAAAGACCGATTCATTAACGAGCTTATTGAACTTCTAAAAATACCTTCCATCAGTGCAGACCCCGCATATTCCACGGATGTTTTGGAAACGGCAAAGACCGTTAAAAAATCACTGGAGGATGCCGGTTGTGACAACACGGAAATCTGCGAAACCAAGGGTTATCCCGTGGTTTACGGGGACAAAATCATCGACCCCAACCTACCTACAGTATTGGTCTATGGCCACTACGATGTGCAACCCCCGGACCCTATGAATCTTTGGGATTCCCCTCCTTTTGAGCCGGTGATAAAGAAAACCGATCTACACCCAGACGGCGCCATTTTTGCGCGGGGTGCCTGTGATGATAAAGGTCAATTTTTTATGCATGTGAAAGCTGTGGAGTTCATGATCAAGAACAACCAGCTTCCCTGCAATGTAAAATTCATGATTGAAGGTGAGGAGGAAGTAGGAAGCGATAGTTTGGAGGATTTCCTAAAGGAAAACAAAGAAAAATTTAAAAACGACATCATCTTAATTTCCGATACGGGGATGATTTCCAACCACACTCCATCCATTACCACTGGACTCCGAGGACTGAGTTATGTTCAGGTGGAAGTGACCGGGGCCAACCGTGATCTTCATTCCGGGATATATGGGGGGGCCGCACCCAACCCTATCAACGTGTTGGCCAAGATGATTGCCTCACTGCATGATGAAAACAACCGCATCACCATCCCTGGGTTTTATGATAAGGTTGAAATCATTTCGGATGAGGAACGTGCGGAAATGGCCAAGGCCCCTTTCAATTTGGAAGCCTATAAAAAAGCCCTCGACATTGATGATGTACATGGTGAAAAAGGCTACACCACCACCGAGCGTTTCGGAATCCGACCTACCCTGGATGTGAACGGCATTTGGGGCGGCTACACGGGCGAAGGTGCAAAAACCGTAATCGCTAGCAAGGCTTATGCTAAAATTTCAATGCGATTGGTGCCCAATCAAGATTGGCACGAGATTACTGACCTGTTCACGAAGTATTTTACGTCCTTGGCCCCAAAAAGTGTTAAGGTGAAAGTGACACCACACCATGGTGGTCAGGCGTATGTAACCCCAATTGACAGCGATGGCTACCAAGCAGCTTCCAAAGCTATGGAAACCACTTTTGGCAAAACCCCGGTGCCACAGCGCACAGGTGGTAGTATTCCCATCGTGGCACTTTTTGAAAATGTTTTTGATAGCAAGACCATTCTTTTAGGGTTTGGATTGGACAGCGATGCCATCCACTCCCCCAACGAACATTTCGGGGTCTGGAATTTCCTAAAGGGCATTGAGACCATCCCCTATTTTTACAAGTACTATACTGAAATGGCCAAAGGCTGATTTTTCAATTATTGCATATAACTAAAAAGCCACTTAAAAGTGGCTTTTTTGCGTTGATTATGTAACAAATCACCCCAAATCACGTTCTAATAAACAACCTGCCCTGAGCACCTGCCTGTCTGGCAGACAGGTAGGAAGCCGAAGGGTCAATCAAAGAACACTATCATGCTACAACGATTTTTTATCTTCTGTTCGGGAGCCGACACCCTTATTCTTGAAACCTGTTCCAACGGCGAACGCAATAAATACGCTGGTATTGGCGCCACCGTTTTCTTCACGGCTATCATGGCGTTTATTGCCAGCAGTTATGCACTTTACACAGTTTTTGACAATATATTCACCTCTATTTTCTTTGGTTTGATTTGGGGACTATTGATTTTTAACTTGGACCGATACATTGTCTCCACCATAAAAAAACGTGACAATTTTAAAAGCGAATTACTGCAAGCCGCTCCTCGAATTGTTTTGGCCATCATTATTGCCGTGGTGATTTCCAAGCCTTTGGAAATGAAGATTTTTGAAAAGGAAATCAATCAGGTGCTATTGGAAGAAAAAAACGCCATGACCTTGAACAACAAAGAACAATTGGCCCTGCAATACACTCCAAAAATTGAAAGTCTAAACCAAGACATTGCTTCGCTAAAAAATGAAGTAGCCGCCAAAGAGGCAGAGACCAATTCGTTGTACGACACCTATATTTCCGAGGCCGAAGGAACCGCCGGAACGGGCTTATTGGGCAAAGGTCCTGTTTATAAGGAAAAACGGGAAAAGCATGATGCATACTTAGCAGAACTGAATGCTCTTAAAGAAACCAATACGGCTAAAATTGAAGGGTTGGAAGCCCAAATTGTCGCTTTGGAAACTGACTACAGCACCGCCGTCTCAAATTCCCAACCCATTATTGATGGTTTTGATGGCCTGATGGCCCGCATCAATGCATTGGGAAAATTGCCATGGTTTCCGTCATTTTTTATCTTTTTATTGTTCTTGGCGATTGAAACCGCCCCCATTATTGCTAAACTCTTAGCTCCAAAAGGGGAATACGATTACAAATTTGAAGAGCAGGAAAGTGTGGTAGCCACCTGGGTGACCCAAAAAGTGGCGCAACGCAAATTGCTGATGGAAACGGATGGTGAAATCAATACACAAATCTATGCCGATATTAAGAACGAGGAAGAACTCTATCGCTACAAAAAGGAAAAAGCAGAAGAGCTGCTCCGATTACAGGCCGATTCTTTCCATAATGTGCAAGTTAAGGGTTTGTAGCTGACGTTGAATTGGAAATGGAATTTCCTAAACTTTGCTCCTGTTTATAGAAAGGCAAATATCCTTTGATATAATACACTTTGTACTGAGCTTTTTCGAAGTATTAAAATGAGAAAACGGATATCAACAAACATAAGAAATTGGAAATATGTTCCAATAATTATTGGAATATTGATGATTGGAATCATTTTTAAAATCTTGACTGAAAATAATGATGACCTTTTAGCTATTGGAATTTTGTCTTCATTCATCTTCCTACTTATTGGTTTATATTTTGTTTTTGATAGAGCAAAATCAATTGAGTTTGATGATCAATTCTTATTTATCTCATCAAAAAATTCAGATGAAAAAATCCCGCTAAAAAAAATCATTGGAATAAAAAAGACACTAGCTGAAATTAATGACCGTGACATTTGGAAAATATATTATCGAGATAAAAACAATCTCGAAAAATCGATAAGAGTTTGGCCTCGATGGAATTCAAAATACTTTGAAGAATTTAAAAACATTGCTTTGAGTATTAATGACAAAATAGAGGTAAAAAATTGACTTTAAAGAAACTACAATCAAAAACGACAGTTAAAAAAGGACTTCAATCCACTATCCCCATATTTTTTAGGAGAAAAGAGGCATTCATATTTTGGCACACCCCTTCTTTGAATTTATAATCGAAGAACAGCTCCCCATTTACAATCTGGGCATCAAAATATTTGTTTTCCACTTCCGGAAGTTTATCTGCCAAGGTACACAAGCTTAAATCGTGGGTGGCCACCATGCCCGTTGACCTATTTTTCACCAAACGCTCTATAAATTTCTTGGAACCTTCGGCCTTGTCCACACTGTTGGTCCCTTTCAGGATTTCATCCAGAATCACGAACCCATCTGCTTTTTCCAATTCTTCCACAATGTATTTTAGGCGTTTGAGTTCTGCATAAAAATAGGAAGTCTCATCCGCCAATGAATCCGAAGAACGCATGCTGGTCAACAAGCGAACTGGGGCGTACTGCACTTCCTTTCCTTTTACGGGCAATCCCATATTCGCCATAACAATCTGAAGCCCAATCGCGCGCAAAAAAGTGCTTTTTCCGGCCATGTTGGCACCTGTGACGATGCAAAAACGGCCTTTTCCTAACTCAAAATCGTTTAAAATGTTCTTTTTAGGGTCCACCAAGGGATGACCCACTTCTTTTGCTCGCAACACAACATTACCCTCAACCAAATTTGGATACGAATGGTCGGGGTGATTAAACGAGTAGGTACCCAAGGTAATGTAAGCATCAAACTGAGCAATGGCCGAAAACCATTCCTCCACCTCATCGCCATAGGCTTCAATCCAAACTTCTATACGATGCGCAAAATACAGACTCCAAAGTAAAAATCCCTGTCCGAACAGCAGCACCAAAAGATTATTCTGTTGCTCAAAATTGTCCAGTCTACGGCTAAAGTTTTTCAATATTTTGGAGGTCTTTTCACCTTTAATATCTAGTTTCTTTTGAAGGTTCTGTAGGAGTTCCGATTTAAAATTTTGACCCTCTAATTCAGAAATCAATTTTTGGTGTTGCTGGATAGTTTCCTGCGCTTCGGACACTTGAACCGCAAACTTGAGAATGCTCTTGGAATAGCGACCGACAATCCCAATCCCCAAAAAGAACCAGAGTACTACCAAACTTTCGGGTATGTGGCCCAAAATGGTCAACGCAATTAATACGATCGAGGTCAATCCAAAAAGTGCTGTCACCATTCTTGTCCGCTTTGGCGTAAAGGGTTTATGGCTTTTCATCCAGTTGGACACCAAATCTGGGGAAATTCTAGGCTTGGTTTCCCCAGCCAATGCCGAAAAATGCTGTCGCCACTCAGGCAACTGGGCCAATTCTTGAATGGCTTCTTGTTTTTTGGCTATATCCTTCGGATTACCATCCAATAAAAGTCTTGAAAACACTCTTGTACCCTGAACCAAAGTTGTTCGGTTGGTGTATTGATAAAAGGACCCTTTGCCAAACACATCCAAATCCTGCGCATAGGGATGGTCGGGTTGCAAAAATTCTTTCCCGTCTGGCAAATGGTGATAACGGCGGGCCAAAATTTCCAATTCGGTATTATTGATATCAATCAACCGTTGCACATAGTGTTTGTGACGCTTTACTTCTACAAAACGCAACACCATATACACAAACAACACCAGACCCAAGGGAGCCAGCACATAAACCGTTGTTGTTCCCCAGAAAAGGTAAATGCCCAGCGCCAAAGCCGCAAAAATTGACAAACGAAAAGTGGCCAATAACGCCAACTTCTTTTTTACCCGTTGTAATTCTACCTCATGCTTGTCTTTCTGGGAGGTGTAAAAAAGCTGTAAATCCACCATCTATTTTCCGGTGCTATTTTGCAATTCTTGTTGCAATTTTTTGGTTAGCCCACCCACCACAAGTTCATACGAATGATCCACCAGTTCCAAAATCAATTTAGCAGGCAGATTTTCCAAGAAAAGGGTGTTCCAATGTTTTTTGCTCATGTGATATCCCGGAATGATTGCGCCGTCGTATTCTTCCCGAAGTTCCACGGCCCGCTCTGGGTCGCACTTTAAATTGCATTGGGGAGGAAGTCGTTCTAAAGCAACCAGGGCAAACATTTTGCCCATGACCTTGAACACCAACGTATTTGCATCAAAGGGAAACTCCTCCGTAACTCCTTTTTTCGTGAGACAATACTCGCGAAGTTCCTCTACGTTCATACCTAGATGCCTTGTGAATCGTACACAATCACCTTTTCCCACAAATCTTTACACTCTTCGATAAAAACAAGATGGGGTTCTTCGTCTTGGTAGGCCGCTTGTGCTTCAGCCGATTCAAAGGAAAGAATCAAGGAGTAGGTGAAGGAATCATCCACTACATCGCGAACGGCTTTTGGCGGTGTGCCAATGAATTTGGTCTTGGCGTATTGCGAATTGTCCAGAAACTTCTTCAACGAAGCCTCAAACTTGGCCTTGTCGGCTGCATTGTCAGGATTTTTAAACCAGAAATATACCACGTGGGTAAAGGTGTGGTCAAAATTGCTCATATCGTTTTTGATTTGTACACAACTGGAGGAAATTATTCCCACCAAAAATAGTATGATGATCCTTGTTTTCATGCTTGTTTATTGTTCTATGAATTGTTTTTCTCGATTTGAAATTTCCAAGGCAGAATAGTCCAACGTCCAGCCAATGGTCTCCACAATTTTTTCCACCACCAAAACGGCCTGCAAGGCTTCTTTTCGTGCAGTTTCCATCAATCCGCTTTCCGGAATTTTCTGTTTGATATGTTCCTTGGCCTCTTGGTTCAATTTGGTAAGGTCATTGGGTGAAAAGCTGTTGAACAGCCCATTTTTAATATCATAAAATTGTAAATCGGGTTCAATGGACAGGACTTCAGGCTCGGGAAAATTACGCAATATGATGCGTTTATTTTGGGTATCGGCCGATAAATCCAACTTCCCCAAATCATACCCAATGTGCGCCTGGGCCTTCACCACAATGAGTGCTTTTTTCTTGCTTCGAAAAAGACTCATAAAGCTATCCTTAGTGTTTTCGTAATGATAAATTTCGGCAAAATCACCCTCCACCGAAACCAATTTGCATACACTGCGAATCTTATCCAACAAGACGGTGGATTGCTGTTCGGTGATTTCTTTGTTCTTCTTTTTTCGGAACAGGGAGTACACCCAATACATGAGTATTGCGCCCAATATTATGCCGAGAATGGTATCAACTATTTCACCCATTGGTTAAAGATATAAAGTTTGGGGACAATCCTTTAGTCCAAAATCTTATAAAGAATCGGCCTGCTTGGACTGGCATCATTCTCAATGGGTGCTACTTGCAGGTCTAAAAAATAGGTGCCATCCACCACTTTGTTGGGCACATAAATAAATTCCGTAATGGTAGCTTTTTCCCGTGGTTTGCCCTTGACGTTCCAAAAAGCTTTATGGGACAACAGTGCACCTGTATCCCGTTCTTTGTCCACCGAAGGTAAGTCTATTAACAGATGCTGCACTCCCTTTTTTACCAAATAGTCCGCTGCTGCTTCCAGCAAATAAGGCGGATTGGTATCCGAATATTTTCGGGACCGCTTGTCCTTGAGATTGGGCAGGGTGCGAATCACCACCGCTTCCCGTTTTTTGTTGCCCAACGCGTATTTGATTTGCTTTTCGGAAATGACAAAGTCCTCCCCTTCTTGTTCTGGGGCCACCGTTATAACCTCAGCCAAAAAGAAGAACTGCTTCATTTTTTTGTTGACGGAATGAAAGGCTTCGGTGATATGACCCAGACATTCCGTATGGGTTACATGCGAGTGCGGATTAAACCAAATGTCATTGAAATTTACCGGAGCCCCTTCCGAAACCTTGCCCACAAATCCGTCTTGTTTATGCGGGAAGATTTTTGGAGGTTCCAAATACCACGCATTTACCCCGTCTTCTCCATCTTGAAGGGGAATGGAGATATCAAGGGGTTTGGTGAGGTCTATTTTATAATTTCTGGAGTTGTGTTTTATGGCGGCTATCATGTATGTTAAAGTTGAACCAGTAATTAAATCAAATCAATTGAAAAATGCAATAAATAAGGCTTTTTTGATAAATGGAAGGTTTTGGCTACCTCAAGAAAAATAAATCACTCGCAATACCATCCGCTAAAAACTTGCCTTTTTTGGTGGTGAGCAATTTCCCTTCTGAAAGGTGAAGTAAGCCTTGTTCCAAAAATTTTTGGGATTGTTGGTTAAGATACTCCACGTAATTTGTACCGAACTCTGTTGCTATCCGTTCCAAAGAAACCCCCCAAATGGTTCGCAAACCCGTCATTACGTACTCGTTGTAGCGATCGGTTTGGGTCAAGGTTTCGGTTTCGTTGGGCAGTACACCTTCTTCGATGGATTTGATGTATTTATTGTTGTTCCGAATGTTCCAGCTTCGGTGTTCTCCGTCAAAGGAATGTGCGGACGGACCAATACCTAAATAGGTCTTCCCCAACCAATACGAAGTATTGTTCTTGGAAAAATAACCTAGTTTTCCAAAATTGGAAATCTCATAATTGACGAATCCGTTCGCTTCCAATGTATCCACCAAAATATGGAACTGCTCTTGCGCCTGCTCGTCATCCACATCGGGGACAACCCCTTTTTCGATAAACTTTTTAAGGGCTGTTCTGGGTTCCACCGTCAACGCATAGCTGGAGATATGGGGCAAACCAAAGTCCAACGCTTTTTGGATGTTGGTTTTCCAACGACCATTGGACATGCCGGGGATTCCGTAGATCAAATCGATGGAAATATTGTCGAAGTACTTTGTTGCTTCCCGAATACAGTTTTCGGCTTCGGTGGCATTGTGGGCCCGGTTCATCAAACGTAAGTCTTCCTCAAAAAAGGATTGGATGCCGATGCTTAATCGGTTAATCCCAATTTTTATATAATTCGCAAAAAAATCTCTCGACTGCGCTCGAGATGACACCAAATCATCCGGATTGGCCTCCAACGTGATTTCTGGCTGGTCGATTACTTTGTAATTATTGTAGACCGTTTGAATCAACCGTTCAATTTCATCATTGGAAAGCACCGATGGCGTTCCGCCTCCAAAGTAAATGGTTTCCACTAGTTCATTGGGCAACTCCTCCTTGCGCTGCTCCATTTCTTTGATAAGCGCATTCACCATGGCTTCTTTCTTTCCCAATTGGGTGGAAAAATGAAAATCGCAATAATGACAAGCTTGTTTGCAAAAAGGGATATGGATATAAATACCGCTCACTCAATGATCAGTTAACAATTATTATTTAATTCTGGTGGTTTCGAGAAATGAGACATAATTTTTCGCTGGTTCATCTGCTTTGGAATTTGGAGCTTGGGTATTGTTACTTTATTTTATTCGGATTTTGTTTGACAAAGGCCTCCCAACCCGAATAACTTTTCCCGATATCAACCCTGCCCTCATTATAAAAATGGCAAACAGCGGCCGCCAGTCCATCCGTGCTGTCCAGATTTTTAGGGAGAGTCTTCAGCTTGAGCAAACTTTGCAACATTTTGGCCACCTGTTCCTTACTGGCATTTCCATTTCCGGTAATGGCCATTTTAATTTTTTTGGGCATGTACTCGGTAATGGGCACCTGACGGGATAACCCTGCGGCCATGGCCACGCCTTGTGCACGACCCAGCTTTAGCATGGATTGCACATTTTTCCCATAAAAAGGAGCTTCAATGGCAATTTCATCAGGGTGATAGGTATCGATGAGTTCCACAGTGCGTTCAAAAATAAGTTTGAGTTTGGTGTAGGGGTCATCGTATTTTCGGAGTAGCAACTCGTTCATTTGCACAAAGTGCATCTGCTTATTGATGACCTTTATAATGCCAAAGCCCATGACAGTGGTTCCCGGGTCAATTCCTAAAATGATTTTTTCTGTTGCCAAATCGTTAGTTGGTGTTAAGTACCAAGGGTAGCCGGAATCGAAGGCTCACTGGGTTCCCTCTTTTTATGGCCGGTGCCACGGTAGTAAGATCGTTCAATTGCGCAGATATTTTGGTGTTGAAATCTGCTATTTCGTTTAAAACAGCGGTTTTTTCCTCAATATTCAGCACAGAAATGAACCCGTGCTCATCAATCACAAAATCGATATATACCGTATCGTTTAAATCTTGATCTACTTGAAATTCCAAGCTGTCCAAAGCATTGGAAAAAGAGTCCAACATCACATTCTGAAAACACTCGCGCTGGACTTGTTTGGTAGCGGTTTCATCACAACCATCAAAATGGGGGTATTGGTCCACATCGTTCCAATCGATGGCCAAAAGTTCTTCATTGACCAATTTTTGGGTCTTATCTTCCTGAGACATAAAAAGTTCGCAGGAAACCAGCAAGCCAAAAAAGGATAACAACATGTACTTCCGCATAACAGCCCCAAGAATTTGGCTGAAATTACGATTTTTTGCTGAAGATCGGTACAAGTTAAAGAGGCCTGAAAGGATTTCAAGCCTCTTGCTACCTTAATAACCAAGCTAAAAACAATTAAAAACTAACCGAAACCTTCCCCCTCAAATAAAACGGCGTTCCAGGGGTAAAATGAATTTCTTCAAAAGAGTTGGGCTCGTTGAACAAACGGCTTTCGGTGGCAAATTGCGTTTCGTTCCATTCGGTGTCGAACAGGTTTTCCACAATTAACCCGAACGTCCAATTCTTCAAGGTATAATTCAACGTGGCGTCGGCAACAAAATAGCCTTCGGCCACAATGGAATTGTCCTCGTTAGCAGGTCTATCATCAATATATCCGTAATTGATTCCACCGGAGAATCCTTCATTATTATTGCCCAAAGTAAGCCCACCTACCATGGTAAAGTCGGGTGCAAGAGGAATATAATCTTCCCCATCCACTTCTTCTGTGCTTCGGGCATGCGTGTAATTGGCATCAGTATAGAGATATAACCAATCCATTGGTTGGTACCTTGCTCCTACTTCAATTCCCATTCTTCTGGTTTTTCCACTAGGCTCCACTATGGCAGCATCACCAACATACACAAACTCTTGATCCAGGAACAAGGTCCACAAGGTGGTATTCAAAACCAATTTGTCCGCTGGTTTTAAAATGGTTCCCAAATCCACGCCATAAGCTGCGGGCAAAATATCTTCACCCTCATTGGCCACTACCACTCTTGTATCGTTGGAATGAAAACCAATTCCCGTTTTTAGGAAAACTTGCGTGTTTTCGGTAGGGCTGTAAATAGTATTGAACTTAGGACTAAAAGCCACTTTTTCCTCACTTCGACTGTCATACTGCTCGCTAAGGTTGTCAACATAATCGAACCTAAAATAATCCAAACGTACGGCTGGCTCAAAAGTAAATTTTCCCGATTTGAACTCGGCTCCAGCAAAGGCGTAACCATTTACCTCGTCCACATCGCCAAAGGCCAAACGTTCCAACAATTCTTGACGGTTCAAGGTTCGGGATAATTGATTGTCATCCACGTTATCGTATCGAAATCCGATTCCTGCGTTGTATTTGAACCCCATTTCACCTAAACTGGCCGTATTGTTCTGGAAAACAGACTTTGCACCGGCCATCATTCGGTCTTCAAACTGCTTGATCTGATCTCCGTTTACAGAGTCCTCCAAGAAAAAGGTAAAGTTGGAATACAGCTCAAAATCGTAGTGGGACACAAAAGCCATGGTATTAAGCGATTTTCCCGTCCCAAGATTCTTGTTGTGATTCAAAACAAAGTTGTTTCGGCTCGTTTGTCCGCCCTCGGTATCATCAATGGCGCCAAAACGACTAATCAAACCTTGATCCACCGCACGTTGGGGTATTTGTCCTGATGCATCCCACTTGCTGGAAAAGTGCGAAGCCGTCAAAAGCAATTCCTGATCACCGGGCAAAGCATAGCGGTATCTTCCCAAAATATTGATTCGGTTAAAGTTCTGCGGCGATTCAAAGGGTCCATCGGTCAAATACAGTTCCGAAGCTAAATACGCATTGCTGTTTTGGTTGTCCATCACGTTGAGCATGCCCATAAACCTTCGTGCACCAAACTGGCCCACTTCAGTAGACAACATACTTTTGTCCAGACTTTTTCTCAACTTTAGGTTAACATAACCCGCCGTGTTAAAATTACCTTGATCAGCATAATAGGGTCCTTTTCCAAAATTGACATTTTCAATGGTTTCTGGAATCACAAAGTGAAGGTCGGCATATCCTTGCCCGTGGGCATGTGAAACCATATTCACAGGCATACCGTCCACATTGATGGCCACATCGGTTCCGTGATCCACATCAAAACCTCTCAAAAATATTTGCTCCGCTTTTCCACCACCCGCGTGTTGACCAATGATCAATCCGGGAACCTTTCTTAAAATTTCTTGGGATGATTTCACCGGATTGGTTTTCACATCCACATCCACCAATTTGCTCATGGTGTTTACTTCGGATACCAAAACCACTTGATCTAAGGAGATGGAAGCTTCCTTTAAGGTTATCGTTATCGGATTTTGTAGGTCGGATGTACCCACCACCTTGGTTTGAGTGGCATATCCTAACCTAGAAAAATAGATGGTATCATTTACCGAAGTTCTGTCCAGAACAAAATGCCCCGTACCATCGGTATGGCTATGTTGACCACTGGTCTTGTTAAAAATTCCAGCATCTTCTATTGGAGAATCGGCCTCGTCCACCAATTTTCCTTTTACGTTTTGTGCAGCAATCTTGCTCATGCAAAGCATGCACAGTGCCGCCATAAAATATTTCATGTCGTTGTTTTTTAATTTGAATTGTGTGAAAAAAATCTCTCTAATTCATCAAAAAATCATCTTGGGTCATGCCGAACTCTTGCTTGCCATCAGGCACAGCGTTTCAGCATCCCACAACCCCTATTCTGATATTTAGGGTGACGAATTCAATAGGTATTTGAAAAATTAGTTCGGCTTACTTCAACTAAATTGGGGAGGAGGAGAAATTACACTTAGGCACCAAAATGAAGTCATGCTTTGATATGCCCAATTGTCATAACTGATGGGTAGCGTAATTATTTTGGAATCAACGGTAGTTTCATCCGATAAATGTTTGTCCAGCTTTAGGCTGATATCGTCTTTCGATTCTTGTTCATCAGGCTCATTGACCTTCAACAACTCTTTTAAAGCTTCCAAAGCTTCGTGGGAGTGGCCTGCCATGGCCTCAAGGGAAGAGTAGTCTATATCTTCATGATCGTTGGTAAAACTATGGTGATGTGTTTTAGGCCCAATAATATGCGATACTTCGTGCAAAGTTTCCAACACCAATCCGTTAAAAAGACCCAGCAGGTAAAACAGGCACATCGCAACGCACCCCATTTGGATAAGCCTAGATTTTGCAAGCACCCTATTTGTTTTCATGATTGTGTTGTAATCGGTTTCAAAGTTACCTACGAAAAATTTAAGGGTTGGGTTTTATTTTGATTTTGATTGTAACAATTGTCGGCTACATTTGTCTAACAACAAAACACAACCATGGACATTGCACTGCTTATTTTAGGGTTTCTCCTGATGCTTGTGGGTATACTGGGTAGCTTTTTGCCCGTATTGCCCGGTCCACCTATAAGTTGGGTCGGGTTATTGCTATTGTATCTTACCAAAGCAGTCCCCGATAATTGGTGGGTTCTTGGAATTACCTTTATAATTGCTATTACCATTACTATTTTGGATTATGTAATACCCGCAATGGGCACTAAAAAGTTCGGGGGCAGTAAAGCCGGAATGTGGGGTACCATTGTTGGATTGCTCGTCGCCATTTTTGTTCCTGTTTTTGGTCCCTTCGGAATTATTATTTGGCCGTTTGTAGGTGCATTAGTTGGTGAACTGCTGAACAAAGCCAATAAAAAAACTGCCTTAAAGGCAGCTTTCGGTTCGTTCTTGGGATTTTTAACGGGTACTTTTATGAAGTTTGTTGTGACACTTCTTTATGCCATATTCTACGTATACATCACCATAAAATATGCGGGTGACTTATTTACATTTAGTTAATCCAGCCACTCCACTTTGTCGGCGATTGGTGTTCTAGCTGACGGAATCACCTCGCCATCAAAATAGCCCATATAGAAAAAGCCCAGACATCTTTCACCTTCATTTAAATTGAAGAATTCATCCATATATTTTATGAGTCCTGGCGAAGACCAATAACTGCCAATGCCCAATTCGGTACAGCACAACCACATATTCTGCACCGCCATGGCCACGGAGGCAATTTCTTCCCACTCCGGAAGACTTTCTTTTGGGTCCCGCTGCATACAAATCGCAATAACCGCCCCTGAGTTGGATGGGTTAAATTGTAATTTTTTAATTTTTATCTGTTTCGGATTTGGGTCGGTTTCCTCATATTTATTCGAAAGAAAAACACCCAGCTCCTGTTTCTTGTCGCCCGTTAGCACCTTAAAACGCCAAGGTTCGGTCTTCTTGTGGGTAGGTGCCCAGTTGGCCGCTTCCAAAATTTTTTCCAAGGTCTCTTTAGCGATGGGTTTATCAATATATTGGGGAGGGAAAATACTCCTTCTCTGTTTGATCAAATCAAAAATCATAGCTTTTCTTTACGTTGAATCTCAAAGTTACGCCCCAAATTGTTCCCATCATAATTTCTGAAGCAAGTCCATACATTTTTGAAGCGCAGGATTTCGATTATCGGTTTTCCACACCATACTCAATACCGCTCGTTGTTTGATTTTTTTCATTTCGATGAACTTTACTTTCATCTGAAACCCATGTTGAAGCGTTGTCGGCACAATGGCTATACCCAATTTATTCTCGACCAATTTAAAAATGGTCTGTGCATGGACAGATTTATGGGAAACATGGGGAACAAAACCGCTGTCCTCACAAATACTGAGTACCGTATCGTAGTACATGGGACTATAATCTTGTGAAAACAGGATAAAATCCTCATCGGCCACCTGATTGATGTTCTTAAAATGCTTGGCATCCAAAGGATGGTCTTCTGGCAGCACCAAAGAAAAGGTATCCTCAAAAACAGGTTTTACAGCCAATCCTTTAGGTACGCGTGACAAGCGTACGAACCCCAAATCCAACCTGTCGGCCAAAATTGCATTGATCTGTGCTCTATTGGAAAGTTCTTCCAAAGTAGTGTGTACCGTGGGGTACTTTTCTTTCAACCCCAACAACAAATTAGGCACTACATTTTGCATGGCAGAACCTAGAAAGCCTATTCGAACCTCTCCCAATTGTCCATCGCCGATGAGTTTCACCTGTTTTTTGGTCTGCTCCAGATGATTCAGGATAAATTCAACTTCCTTTTTTAAAAATTCGCCTGCGGGGGTCAGACTTACTTTTTTCTTATCTCGCACAAAGAGTTGGGTGCCCAATATTGCCTCCATTTGTTTGATTTGCGTACTCAAACCAGGCTGGGAAATAAACAGCTTTTCAGCCGCTTTTCTATAATGAAGTTCTTCCGCTACAGCCAAAAAGTAGACGAAATGACGAAGCTCTATTTGATAATTCATACTTATTGATTATTACAAAAATAAGTATTGGTGATTATTAATCATAACCTTTAATTTTATTCAAAAGAAAAAACGCATGGCAATAGACCGAACATTTCACTTTGGCGAAGACCATCTAACGGCAAGCATGGCTTTGGGCATGGCCCATGGTACCATAAAAGGTATTTTCTCCGATGCATGCCTGAAAAATGTGTACGCAAGTTACCAACGGGTGCAGCGCATCGTGGAAAAAGGCGATACGGTGTATGGCATTAACACGGGGTTTGGTCCTTTATGCAACACCAAAATTTCCAAGGAGGACACCAAAATCCTTCAATCCAATATATTACAAAGTCATAGTGTGGGCGTGGGTGAACCTATTTCCATGGAATTGGCCAAAATCATGCTCATTCTCAAAATACATGCGTTGGCCAAAGGATTTTCAGGCATTGCCGAAACTACTTTGCAACGCATGTTGTGGCACTTGGATAATGATGCCATTCCCGTGGTCCCCTCCCAAGGTTCGGTTGGCGCTTCTGGAGATTTGGCCCCCTTATCCCATCTTTTTTTGCCTTTGATTGGACTCGGCAAAGTAGAATACCAAGGTAAAACCATCCCAACACAAGATCTATTTCAAGAAACAGGGTTACAACCACTCGTTTTGGGTCCAAAAGAAGGGCTTGCCCTAATCAACGGAACCCAATTTATTGCCGCTCATGGGGTGATGGTGGTTCACAAGCTTCAACATTGCTTACGACATGCCGACATTATCGGTGCAATGATGCTCGAGGGGCTTCAAGGTTCCATGAAACCCTTTTTTGAAGAATTGCACAAACTACGGCCCTTTAAAGGGAATCAACATGTAGCTGGAAGAATCCGAACTTTGCTTCAAGGTTCCGAGATTTTGGAAGACCATATCGATTGTGAACGGGTGCAGGACCCTTACTCCCTACGTTGTATACCACAGGTACATGGAGCATCACGCAATGCTTGGTTACACCTCAAAGAATTATTGGAAATCGAGCTCAACTCTGTAACCGACAACCCCGTCATCATAAATGATGAATTGACTATCAGCGGTGGAAATTTCCATGGTCAGCCTTTAGCCATGGCATTGGATTATGCCGCCTTGGCCGCTTCAGAAATAGGGAATATTTCCGACCGACGCATCTATTTGGCTCTCGAAGGCAACAGTCCCGGTGTCCCCAAATTATTGATGAAGGACACGGGTATCAATTCGGGCTACATGATTTTGCAGTACACCTCAGCCGCTTTGGCGAGCGAGAACAAAAGTTTGTGTTTCCCTGCCAGCGCCGATAGCATTCCCACTTCGTTGGGACAGGAAGACCATGTGAGTATGGGTTCCATCAGCGGGAGAAAGGCACTCAACATCATTGAAAATGTGGAGAAAATACTGGCCATTGAATTATTGACCTCAGCTCAGGCCTTCGAGTACAGAAAACCATTGAAATCGGGGATTCTGTTGGATGAAATCCATACCTTCCTGAGAACCAAAGTAGCTTTTGCCGAAAACGACCGTGTTTTTTCGGATGACATCGAAAAAGGAATCGAAATCATTCAAAATCGGGAAATTATTGATTTGGTAGACCGTGTGATGGATGAAAAACAACTGAAATGGAACACACCGTATCTTGATGAATTTGAAACATACTAAAATGCACAAACCGATTTTAATAGGGCCATTCACCCAATTACTTCCCATGACAGGATTGCCCTTAAAAGGAGCCCTCAAAGATGAGCAATTGCCCATCATCGAAAATGGGGGTATTTTGGTTTCCGAAGGAAAAATTCTCAAAGTTGGTGTTTTTGAGGAGTTGAAATCCGATGATGTCGACATCCATCCTATCGAAGGAACACATGTTTGCCTACCTGGCCTTGTGGATTCCCACACACATATCTGTTTTGGCGGAACCCGTGCACGGGATTACGCGTACCGAAATGCCGGAAAAACCTATTTGGAGATTGCCAAGGCAGGTGGCGGCATCTGGGACACGGTGACCCAGACGCGCAAGTCTTCGCAAGATGAATTGGTTAAAGGCATCATTTCTAGAAGTCAAAAACATTTAAAAAATGGAATCACAACCATTGAAGTAAAAAGCGGTTACGGTCTTTCTGTGGATGAAGAACTGAAGATGCTACGTGCCATCAAACAGGCCAATGAAACTTCGAGTGTTTCTTTGATTCCAACTTGTTTGGCTGCACATATGAAACCTAAGGATTGGAATCAAAACGAAGCTTATTTAGATGTAATTATCAACGAATTGTTTCCTATCATCAAAGCTGAAAAATTGGCCAATCGAGTAGATGCCTTTGTGGAAGAAAGTGCTTTTTCTCCTGAAGAAATCAAGCCCTACTTTATAAAAGCAAAAGAAATGGGGTTCGACATTACGGTACACGCCGACCAATTTACCACGGGAGGAAGTCAAGTAGCGGTAGATTTTGATGCGATAAGTGCAGACCATTTGGAAGCTAGCTCCGAAAAAGAAATCCAATTGTTGGCCAAGAGCAACACCATCGCGACCGCATTGCCCGGGGCATCCCTCGGTTTGGGGTGCGCCTACACCCCAGCCCGTAAAATTTTGGATGCAGGCGGTGCTTTGTCCATTGCCAGCGATCATAACCCTGGGTCTGCCCCCATGGGTGACCTGTTGACACAAGCCAGTATTTTGGGAACATTTGAAAAACTCTCCAATACTGAAGTACTTTCTGGAATCACCTTTAGGGCAGCTGCAGCATTACGATTGGAAGACCGTGGAAAACTGGAAGCCGGCGCACAGGCAGACTTTGTGGTTTTTCCAACGGACAACTACCAAGAAATCACTTATCATCAAGGGCAATTAAAGCCAAGCGAGGTTTGGAAAAAAGGAGCTCCTATCCACTAAAAATTTGAATTATGACTGAATTTCAGCAACAGATACTTCAAGGCATCCCCGAACAACTTCCCGTTAAAAAGCCATACCCCCAAAACGGGAATCCAGCCCCAAAACGGAAAGACATCCTCTCCAAAGAAGAGAAAAAACTGGCCGTACAAAATGCGCTACGCTATTTTCCGGAGGCTTGGCACAAAGAACTTGCCCCTGAATTTGCGGAGGAGTTAAAAACCTATGGCCGCATCTACATGCATCGGTTTAAGCCCGATTATGAGATGTATGCACGGCCCATTTCAGAATATCCTGCCAAAACACATCAAGCAGCGGCCATCATGTTGATGATCCAGAACAATTTGGACCCTGCTGTGGCGCAACATCCCGAAGAACTCATCACCTACGGAGGCAATGGAGCGGTATTTCAAAACTGGGCACAGTACCTGCTCACGATGAAATATTTGGCGGAAATGACCGAAGAGCAGACCCTCCACATGTATTCCGGACATCCGATGGGACTTTTTCCATCGTCCAAAGAAGCGCCCAGAGTGGTGGTCACCAATGGCATGATGATTCCGAACTACTCCAAACCTGACGATTGGGAACGCTTCAACGCACTGGGCGTCACTCAATACGGACAAATGACGGCCGGTTCTTATATGTACATTGGTCCACAAGGCATTGTCCACGGAACAGCTATTACCGTCATGAATGCTTTCCGGAAAGTATTGGACAAAAACGAATCGCCCGAAGGAAAAATATTTTTGACCGCTGGTTTGGGTGGTATGAGCGGCGCACAGCCCAAAGCCGGAAATATTGCTGGTTGCATCAGTATTTGTGCAGAAGTCAATCCTGAAGCTGCCAAAAAACGTCACGAACAAGGTTGGGTGGATGAATTGTTGGCGGATTTGGACCTATTGGTCGTCCGAACCAAAGAAGCCGTGGCAAACAACGAAGTAGTTTCCCTGGCCTACCTTGGCAATGTGGTGGATGTTTGGGAACGCTTTTACGAAGAGGGCATTTTTGTGCATTTGGGATCCGATCAAACCTCCTTGCACAATCCGTGGGCGGGTGGCTATTATCCTGTTGGACTTTCTTTTGAGGAATCCAACGCTTTGATAGTTGACAATCCCAAAGCATTCAAGGAAAAAGTACAGGAATCGCTTCGTAGACAAATCAATGCCATCAACAAACACACGGCAAAAGGCACCTACTTTTTTGATTATGGCAATGCCTTTTTACTGGAAGTTTCCCGAGCAGGCGGCGATGTGATGGCTGAAAACAACATTGACTTCAGGTATCCGTCCTACGTTCAGGATATTTTGGGTCCAATGTGTTTTGATTATGGTTTTGGCCCTTTCCGATGGGTTTGTACGTCGGGAGACCCAAAAGATCTTCAAAAAACGGATGCCATTGCCTTGGAGGTGATGAAAAAGATAAAATCCGAAGCTCCAGAAGAAATCCAACAGCAAATGCAGGACAACATCAAATGGATTTCGGAAGCGGAACAGAACAAATTGGTGGTAGGTTCGCAAGCTCGAATCCTATATGCCGATGCCGAGGGACGCAGCAAGATTGCAGATGCCTTTAATACCGCTATTGCCAAGGGTGAAATCAGCGCTCCCGTGGTATTGGGTCGCGACCATCACGATGTAAGTGGAACAGATTCACCATTTCGAGAAACCAGCAACATCTACGACGGTAGTAAATTTACCGCGGATATGGCCATTCAGAATGTGATCGGAGATAGTTTTAGAGGCGCCACTTGGGTATCCATCCATAACGGTGGCGGCGTAGGATGGGGCGAAGTAATCAATGGTGGATTTGGCATGGTGCTCGACGGTTCCAAAGAAGCTTCCAACCGATTGAAGAAAATGTTGTTTTTTGATGTGAACAACGGTATTTCCCGCAGAAGTTGGGCCCGCAACAAAGAAGCCCGCTTTGCCATTGAACGAGAAATGGAACGCTCTCCAAATTTAAAGATAACTTTGCCCTATCTTGTAGATTCCGATATATTGGACGACCTTTTTTAATGTGATGAAACACTACGAACCCCCGAAAAAAGACCTTTGGACCGGCAGAATCTCCAATAAATGGCTGTATCTGCACGAAAAAGTACATTGCACACCCTTGGAAGAACTTCCCGAAGCCCAGAAAAAATCAGTTGCCCTTTTGGGCTACGCCTGCGATGAAGGGGTACGTCGAAACCAAGGTCGGGTTGGGGCTATTGAGGGTCCCGATGTAATCAAAAGCAGTTTTTCCAAAATGCCCAACCATTTGGGCAGTAACGTTTTGTTACATGACGTGGGCTCTATTGTTTGTGAAGAAGGCGACATGGAGTCTACACAAGAACAACTTGCTGAAGCAGTTACGACTCTTTTAGATAAAAAACAGTTCCCGATTGTTTTGGGTGGCGGGCATGATATGGCCTACGGCCACTACAAAGGCATCAAAAAATACTTGGATTCTAAAAAAGAAGGTCAGACTATCGGCATCATCAATTTTGATGCGCATTTTGATTTGCGGAAAAATGCAGAACAAAGCAATTCGGGCACCCCATTTTATCAGATTGCGAAAGATTGCGAAAAAAAGGGTATCGATTTTAACTACCTCTGCCTCGGTATCCGAAAAGATGCCAATGACCGAAACCTCTTTCAAACCGCAAAGGACCTTGACGTGATTTATGTGATGTCCGAAACCTTTCAACCCACGTTTTTGGAAGAAATCACCACTTTTATCAATGCTTTCACCAAAAATGTGGACCATATTTATGTGACCATTGATTTGGATGGTTTCTCCTCGGCTTTTGCCCCTGGGGTGAGTGCTGCTTCTCCCATGGGTTACAACCCCTACATGGTTGTGGAATGCTTAAAGACCATCATTAGCTCCGGAAAATTAATCAGTCTGGATATCGCCGAGATGAATCCGAAGTATGATATTGATGGACAAACGGCTAAGCTGGCGGCTTCTTTGGTGCATCATGTGGCGCATAGCGTTTCTGGGAGTTGACAGTATTGTCAGGTCGAGCGGTCATATCGAGCGCAGTCGAGATGCGAGACCAAATATCTAGTTTGAGATTTCTCACACTCTCTTAGCTCCCTCGCATGCTCGGGACAGGGGTTCGAAATGATATCACGCACAAAAGAAAATCAATTGGTCATTTCGAAATGAGGAGCTTAGCGACGATTGAGAAATCTAATTGTCATTCTAAGTGAAGAACCTTATATGCTGACAAAGTATGGTTTGACACGAATTGCTCGAATTTATACTAATACTTTAGTATCTGTCACCTCGAGTCTTTGGACTTCGTTCAAGATAAACTTAAGTCGAGAGGTCTTGTTGTCTAGGGTCTCGACTGCGCTCGAAGTGACATTATCACTCAATTTATTAGGAAAGGATTCCGCTTTTCAGCGGAATTTGTTCGACCTAGCATTTTGAACAAGTTCAAAACTGGGTCTCACGAACAAAAAAAGCCTTCCAAAAGGAAAGCCTTTCATTGGCGAGCATCGGTTTTGATGCTTCAACCTGATTCCAATCATCGCGACTGGAATCCAACACAACGGGACAAAGATATAATGATTTTTCGGAAAAAATAGCAGTGAGGGTTATCCATATTTATTTTATGGATTATTTCCATTTTATAGGAATATTTCCATAATTTAGCTTTCCTTCAACTGAACAATGGAAAAGACGATTTTGCATCTAGACTTGGATACATTTTATGTATCCGTGGAGCGCATCATCAATACAGAGCTTAAAAACAAGCCCTTATTGGTGGGTGGTACCAGCGACCGTGGTGTGGTTGCCGCTTGCAGCTATGAAACCCGAGGCTTTGGGGTGCATTCGGGCATGCCCATGAAAATGGCCAAAGAACTTTGCCCGGAGGCCGTAGTCATCCGTGGCAATGCTGGAACATACAGTAAGTATTCAGATGTAGTCACGGAAATCATCAAGGAACATGTCCCCCTTTTTGAAAAATCGAGCATTGATGAGTTTTATGCCGACCTATCAGGTATGGACCGATTTTTTGGTTGCTACAAATATGCTTCCGAAATGAGACAAAAAATCATTCGGGAAACAGGCCTGCCCATTTCGTTTGGTTTATCGGTGAATAAAGTGGTTTCCAAAGTGGCCACTAATGAGGCCAAACCCAACAATCAGCTTAAAATCGATTTTGGTCTTGAAAAACCTTTTTTGGCTCCGCTTTCCATCAAAAAAATACCGATGGTGGGCGATAAGACTTATCAAACCCTTCGCAATTTGGGTATACGGCAGGTGAAAACCATTCAAGATATGCCCATGGACATTATGCAAAGGGTTTTGGGCGCCAATGGTGGATTAATCTGGAAAAGAGCCAATGGTATTGACAACACCCCTGTGATTCCATTCCACGACAGAAAATCCATTTCCACTGAGCGAACTTTTGACCGAGACACTATCGATGTGATAAAGTTAAGGGGCATCTTATTGGCCATGACCGAAAACTTGGCCTACCAATTGCGGCGTGGAGATAAATTAACGGCCTGTATCGCCGTGAAGATTCGATATTCCGATTTCAACACCTATTCCAAGCAGCTTCGCATTCCGTATACCAGTGCTGACCATGTGCTTATCCCAAAGATTTTGGACTTGTTCAACTCGCTGTACAACAAGCGGATGTTGGTACGCCTCATCGGAATTCGATTCAGTCATCTGGTGTCTGGAAATTACCAAATCAACCTTTTCGAGGATACCGAAGAGACCTTGAACCTCTACCATGCCATGGACTATGTTCGAAACCGGTTTGGTAGCCGAAGCGTGCTACGTGCCTCTGCCATGGGCGCAAAGACCATTGGAAGTATGCACAACCCCTTTAATGGGGAACCGCCTGTGGTTTTGGCTCACAGGAAACAATGAGCAATTTCCAATGAACAATAACCAAATGTCACCTCGAGCGCAGTCGAGAGGTGTTTTTTATAAATCGGTCTCACATCTCGACTGCGCTCGATATGACAGCTCGACCTTATGATTGAACATTGATAATTGATAACTGACAATTGTATTTAAACTGCCACACATATTACAGTTTACGGTTCGGGACTTTCTCGGAGGTGGAGCTATTGGAATTGGCACAACAGAGTCATGTAACCCAACTGGTGCTTACGGACATCAATAATACCTCAGCGGGATTGAATTTTGTTCGAAAGGCGCCCGAATTTGGCATCAAACCCATTTTGGGCGTCGATTTTAGGAATGGAGTGCTCCCTTGCTTTATCGGCATTGCCCAAAACAACGAGGGCTATCTGGAACTAAACCGCTTTTTGTCGCAACATCTGCATGAAGGAACAAAGATTCCCAACCGGGCCCCGGCCTTTAAAAATGCGTTTGTGGTATATCCGTTTGAACAGGTCTTGCTCAACGAACTGGATAATTTTAAGGAGCATGAGTTTGTGGGAATCTCCATCAAGGACTTGCGCAGGCTTCCTTTTTCCAAATTGGCGTCGCTCACCCATAAATTGGTGGTACAGCAACCTGTCACATTTCGGAACAAACAGGATTTTAACGCCCACCGATTGCTCCGGGCTATCGACAACAACATACTGCTGAGTAAACTTCCAAAGGAAGAGGAGGCCAACGAGGATGAAAAAATGTATCCCATCCAAAATTTGGCGGCCGCTTTCTCCGAATTTTCCTTTATTCTGAAAAACACCGAAAAACTACTTAACAAGTGCAGTATCCATTTCGATTTTTCAAAGGGAAGAAAACCCCAAAACCTTAAAACCTATTTGGGAAGTGTGGAAGAAGATGAACAGCTCTTGGAGAAACTCTGTACCGAGGGGCTTCCGTATCGGTATGAAGAAGTGAGTGATTCCATTAAGACCCGATTGGAAAAAGAACTACAGCTCATCAAAAAAATGGGATTTGTTTCCTATTTTTTAATCAATTGGGATATTGTTTCCCAAGCACGCCGAAGAGGATTTTATTATGTTGGTCGAGGCAGCGGAGCCAATAGCATTGTAGCCTATTTGCTTCGCATCACCGATGTGGACCCCATGGAGCTCGACCTCTATTTTGAGCGTTTCATTAACCTCTATCGAGCCAATCCACCCGATTTTGATATCGATTTTTCGTGGAAGGATCGCCCTGCCATGACCGAATATATTTTCAAACGTTTTGAACACGTGGCCCTGCTCGGCACCTACGTTACTTTTAAGGAACGGGGGGTTATTCGCGAGTTGGGAAAAGTTTTTGGGCTCCCACCCCATGAGATTGATTTTCTTTCTGAAGGTCGCTACAATTACGATGAACTGGACAGCATTTCCAAATTGGTGCTTAAATACGGATTGCTCTTGAAAGGCAAACCCAATTATTTGAGCATTCATGCTGGAGGCATCCTTATCAGTGAAAAACCATTACATTGGTTTTCGGCCACTCATCTGCCCCCAAAAGGCTTTGCCACCACCCAGTACGATATGGTCATCGCCGAAGATGTTGGGCTGTACAAATTTGATATTTTGGGTCAGCGCGGGCTGGGAAAAATCAAAGAAGCCCTGGAAATTGTCGCATACAACCAGCCCGAAAAATATGGCGACATCGACATTCATAATATAAAAGGGTTTAAAAAAGACCCTGTGATCAATAACCTGATCAAGACCGCACAATGCATGGGTTGTTTTTACGTGGAATCACCTGCTATGCGCATGCTACTCAAAAAATTGGAGGTGGATAATTACTTGGGATTGGTGGCGGCAAGTTCCATCATTCGGCCCGGCGTAGCCAAAAGTGGGATGATGCGGGAATACATCCTTCGTCACCGGCATAAGGGAAGGGCCGAGGAAAAAGCCCATCCTGTAATGCTAAACATTATGCCAGACACCTACGGCGTTATGGTCTATCAGGAAGATGTCATTAAAGTCGCCCACCATTTTGCAGATTTGGATTTGGGTGAGGCCGATGTCCTCCGCAGAGGCATGAGTGGTAAGTTCCGCTCGCGGGAAGAGTTTCAAAAAGTGAAGGACAAGTTCATTTCCAACTGCAGAAAAAAGGGCTATTCGGACACCCTCATTTTTGAGGTATGGAACCAAGTGGCCAGCTTTGCTGGTTATGCTTTTGCCAAGGGGCATTCCGCTTCCTACGCTGTGGAGAGTTATCAAAGTCTGTTCTTGAGAGCTTATTATCCTTTGGAGTATTCCGTGGCAGTGCTCAACAACGGTGGAGGGTTCTATCGCTCCGAATTTTACATTCACGATGCCCGCATGATGGGTGCCAGCATCCATCCGCCCTGCGTGAACAAAAGCATGGTCGTTAACCGCATTTATGGAAAGCACATTTATTTGGGAATGATGTACCTCCGTGATCTGGAGAGTAGAGTGATGGAACGCATCCTAAAAGAACGACACAAAAACGGAGCATTTACTTCGTTGGAAGATTTTCTGGACCGTGTCCTTATTTCAATGGAGCAATTGGCGATTCTTATCCGGATTGATGCCTTCCGCTTTACCGAAATCAACAAACATGAACTCCTTTGGAAAGCCCACCTGATGTTGTCCAAAAATGACCGATTGGAGCATCCAAAACTATTTCCACCCCGTCACCAGGGATTTCAAATTCCAAAATTGCAAACCACTGACTTAGAAGCGGCCTTTGATCAATTGGAACTCTTGGGTTTTTGTTTGTGCAGTCCTTTTGACCTATTGGCCGAAACTCCCAAAAACACCAATGGACAGAAAGACTTGCACCGTTACCTCAACAAGCATATTGATATCTATGGGTATCTGGTCACCGTGAAAAATACATCCACCCATAACGGAAAACGCATGCATTTTGCCACGCTGGTAGACCAACACGGCGAAGTGTTCGATACAGTGCTCTTCCCTCCTGTTGCCGCCAAATATTATTTTAGGGGCAAGGGCATCTATCGGTTCTATGGCAAGGTGGTGGAAGAGTTTGGCTTCCTGAGCATTGAGGTCATTAAAATGCAAAAAGAAAACTACATCCCCGACCCTAGATATACCGATATGAAAACCAGCAAAAAGTTATTGCAATCGCATAAAAAAGACCAACCAAAAGAGATTTAATTATTTTAATAGTCCAATGTTTCCAGTATTTTTAGAGGAAATATGCAACATGTCAAAAAAAATCCTATTCACACGGATATACCCTAAAATAGCCCAAACCCAGTTACAAGAGGCAGGCTTTAAGGTAACCCTAAGAGAAACGGACACTCCTTTTGATCATAAAGAGCTAATTGAAAAATCCAAGGAACATGATGCTATTCTGTGTACGTTAACCGATAAAATAGATGATACCTTCTTGAACGAATGCAGCCACATGGATATTATTTCACAATTTGCCGTGGGCTATGACAACATCAATGTTGAAAAAGCCACTGAACTAGGCATTCCTATAGGCCATACTCCGGAAGCTTTGAACGAAGCCACCGCAGATATCGCATTTGGATTACTGTTGGCTACTTCACGAAAAATGTTCCATCAACACAAAAAGATTATCCATGGCAAATGGGGCTCCTTTACACCAACAGGCGATTTAGGAATAGAAATCAAGAACAAAACACTGGGAATTTTTGGTCTGGGTCGAATTGGCATGGAGATGGCCAAATTATGTAAAGCAGCCTATAACATGAACGTGATTTACCACAACAGAAGCCGCAATAAACACGCAGAGAAGACACTGGATGCAACCTATGTACCCTTTGAAGAACTATTGACACAAAGTGATGTTATCTCTTTGCATTGTAACCTTAATGAAGGTACAAGAGAAATTTTCAACAAAGATGCTTTCCAAAAAATGAAATCGAGAGCAATTTTCATCAATACGGCCCGAGGACCGGTACACAACGAATCTGATTTGATAAATGCGTTGCAAACAGGTGAAATCTGGGGCGCTGGACTAGATGTGACCAACCCGGAGCCCATGAATCCCAACAATGAGCTATTGCAAATGCCAAACGTTTGTGTGTTGCCCCATATTGGTTCGGGAACAGAAGAAACCCGCGATGAAATGGCCCGAATGGCGGCAAACAACATTATAGAGTTTTATAAAAACGGTACGGTACCCAACGTGGTCAATCCAGAGGCCATCATGAACAAAACCACTACTTTAAAATGAGACCTTAAAACGTTGTATGAGAAAATTCAAGAGAAACATATCCCTTACCGGAGACCTCAAATTCATCGGAATTCGTTTAAAAGAACCTATGCAGACCGCTGCTGGCCTTTTGGGGGTAAAAGAAGCCCTTCGGCATAGTTTTAAGGAAATGGGGATAGTGCGTTCCATGAAAAGTTTGTTGGAAATGAACCAAGAAGATGGTTTTCGATGTCCCAGTTGCGCGTGGCCAGTTCCCGAGCATCCATCCAAAATTGCAGAATATTGTGAAAACGGGGCCAAAGCCTTGGCCGATGAGGCTACCACACAACATATTGGTGAGGATTTTTTCAGTAAGCATTCCGTGGAAGAATTGTCACAACTCAGTGATTACGAATTGAACAAACTGGGCCGGGTCATAGAACCAATGGTCCTTAGACCAGGAAAGGTACATTATGAACCCATTGCTTGGCAAGATGCTTATGATTTAATTTCCAATGAACTGCATCAACTCAAAGACCCCAACGAGGCCATCTTTTATACCTCGGGCCGGTCCAGCAACGAAGCTGCCTTTCTCTACGGCATGTTTGCCCGTGCTTTTGGCACCAACAATATGCCCGACTGCTCCAATATGTGCCATGAATCATCTGGAGTGGCCCTTTCCGAGACTTTGGGCATAGGCAAGGGTTCAGTAAAACTAGATGATTTGTACGGGGCTGAAGTTATTTTGGTGGTGGGACAAAACCCGGGGACCAACCATCCAAGAATGCTTTCAGCTCTGGAAAAATGCAAAAAGAACGGTGGAAAGATTATCAGCATCAACCCCTTGGCCGAAACCGGCATGGTTCGTTTTAAAAACCCGCAAAATGTATCTGATATGCTGGGCAGTGGCCGGGCCATTGCCGACCTACATCTTCCCGTTCGGGTCAATGAGGATATTGCATTGACTAAACTCATCTTAAAAAAACTGGTCGCACTAGATGCCAAAAATTCCAATGTCCTTGATCATGAATTTATTGTGGAATATGTTGATGGTTACGATGAACTATTAAAGGATTTGGAACGGTACAACCTAGAAACGTTACAACGACGAACTGGGGTTTCCATGCGGAAAATTGACAAGGCTGTTCAGTTATTGGCTGAAAACTCCAAAATTGTGATTTGCTGGGCCATGGGCCTCACCCAACACAAAAATGCAGTGGAATGCATTCAGGAATATGTGAACATTCTTTTGCTGAAAGGTGCCATTGGAAAACCTTTTGCAGGCACTTGCCCCGTTAGAGGCCACAGCAATGTGCAGGGAGATCGCTCCGTGGGCATCATGCATTTTGTGAACAAGGGCCTGAACCATAAAATTCAAAAGCACCTCAACTTTGACCCACCTACGGAACCCGGTTATGATACCGTGGAAGCCATTGAGGCGATGCACGAGAAAAAAGCCAAGGTTTTTGTTTGCTTGGGCGGAAATTTTTTGATGGCTGCTTCGGACACACAATATACCGCAGAGGCCATTCAAAATTGTGATTTAACGGTCCAAATCAGTACCAAATTGAATCGAAGTCATTTGGTAACTGGAAAAACAGCATTGTTGCTTCCCACCTTTGGTCGTTCTGAAAAAGATGAAAAAAATGGGGAACTCCAATTTTTAACGATGGAAAGCAGCACGGGAAAAGTGCGTCAAAGTAAAGGCTTGTTACAGCCTGCATCCGAACAGATTAAAAGTGAACCGGAAATCATTGCCATGCTGGCCCACACGTATTTTAGGGGCAATCATTCCATGAATTGGTATGCTTTGGGCCAAGATTACAATCTCATCCGAAGTTATATTGACAAAACCGTCAAAGGGTTTGATAAGACCAGCGAACGTTCCAAAGGATTTGGCTATTATTTGCCCAACAACGTGCGAGAGCGGGATTTTAGAATGCTTCCCAATGGCAGGGCACAATTGACGCTTAATTCCCTACCCGACCATAACTTGAAACCAGATGAGCTGCTGCTAATGACGATTCGTTCCCACGACCAGTTCAACACCACTATTTATGGATTAAATGACCGTTATCGCGGAATCCATAATGAACGCCGAGTGGTATTTATGAATAAGGAAGACATGTTACAACATGGCTTGAACAAACAGGATGTTGTGAATCTACACAGTGAGTACGATGGCATCCAACGCACGGCAGAACAATTTTTGGTGATTCCCTATGACATTCCCAAAGGGAATATGGCGGCCTATTTTCCGGAAACCAATCTACTGGTCCCTCACAATCATTTTGCAGATAAGAGTCAGACCCCCATCAGCAAATCCATAAAAGTGACGGTAGAAAAAGTTTCTTAAACTATTTAAAAGCTGGAATCCCAGTAATATCCGCCCCTGTGATCAGCAAGTGGATATCATGGGTACCTTCGTAGGTGATCACACTTTCCAGGTTCATCATGTGGCGCATAATGCTGTACTCGCCAGTAATGCCCATTCCACCCAACACTTGGCGCGCTTCACGAGCAATTTTTAAGGCCATATCAACATTATTCCTTTTGGCCATTGAGATTTGGGCCGTGGTGGCTTTTCCTTCATTTTTTAACTGCCCTAAACGGAAAGCCAACAATTGCGCCTTCGTTATTTCGGTAATCATTTCGGCTAATTTCTTTTGTTGAAGCTGGTAAGCAGCGATGGGTTTTCCAAACTGAATACGCTCTTTGGCATAGCGTAGCGCAGTATCATAACAATCCATGGCAGCGCCAATAGCTCCCCATGCAATGCCGTAACGGGCCGAATCCAAACAACCCAGTGGCGCACCCAATCCACTTTTATTGGGCAATAAATTTTCTTTGGGCACTTTTACATTGTCAAAAATCAACTCTCCTGTAGCCGAAGCTCGCAATGACCATTTGTTGTGTGTCTCTGGGGTAGAAAATCCTTCCATGCCACGCTCCACTATCAAACCATGAATTCTACCTTCTTCATTTTTGGCCCAAACAACAGCTACATCGGCAAATGGTGAGTTGGAAATCCAGAGTTTGGCTCCATTTAGAATATAATGATCGCCTGCATCCCTAAACTTGGTTTCCATGCCCCCTGGATTGGAACCGTGATTGGGCTCCGTTAACCCAAAACAGCCCATCCACTCCCCTGTGGCCAACTTGGGCAGGTATTTTTTTCGTTGCTCTTCGGTACCATAGGCAAAAATGGGATACATTACCAAAGAAGATTGCACCGATGCCGTAGAACGCACACCACTATCCCCGCGCTCGATTTCCTGCATGATCAGTCCGTAACTGATTTGGTCCAAGCCGGCACCTCCATATTCCTCTGGAATATAGGGGCCAAAAGCGCCAATTTCTGCCAATCCACCAATGATTTGCTTAGGAAATTCTGCTTTTTGCGCATATTCCTCAATGATGGGTGAAATATCGCGCTTTACCCACTGACGGGCCGCATCACGGACCAGCTTATGCTCATCGGATAATAAATCATCAAGATTATAATAGTCTGGGGCTTCAAACAAATCGGGTTTCATGCAGAAAAATTTTGAGTAAATATAATGACGAAATATAACATTACATCTTGGTATTGTTACATTTTTAAATAAAAATCTTGGGTCAGTTCAATATAATCCTGGGTAAATTGATGCCGCTCTTTCTCGATGACCAATACTTTGATGATTGGTTCAACTTTGGAAAACTTAAATTCCAACAAACTTCGTTTTATTTCCGAGGCCGGATTGCCTTTCACCCTAGTAATTCGATTGGGATACAAGCCAGATTTGGCAGCAAGCTGGATGAAATTGAATTCCTCTTTATTTGGAATAATCACAGCGAAAATCCCGTTTTCATTCAGAAGTGTTGACACCCCTTCCACTAACTCCTCAAAAGGAAGGGAACTATTTTGTCTTGCCTGATCACGAGAAACATCCCCACTGGAAACAGCTTCGGCATAGAACGGCGGATTGGAAACAATCAGGTCATATTTTTCATCCATTTCATCCACAAACTCATCAAAACCGGCATGGTAACAGAACAGTCGGTCTGCCCAAGGCGAAGCCTCAAAATTGGTCACACATTGCTCATATGCAGATTCGTCTAGTTCAATGGCATCAATAAGTTCAGCATTTGACCTTTGGGCCAATTGCAGTGCAATCAATCCAGTTCCTGCACCAATATCTAAAACGGCATTGGGTTGGCTTTCGAGGGATACCCATGCTCCCAACAAAACTCCATCCGTACCTACTTTCATGGCGCACTGATCTTGGTGAATGGTGAACTGCTTAAAACGAAAGGTGTTTTTCACAAATGTCAATGATTAAATTCCAAATTCCAAAACAACTATTGAATCTTATAAATGATGGCAGACAAAATTTTTCGCAACTCATCAGCTTCGCAGATCAACTTTTCTAAGTCTCTTTCAAAACTTTTATTATGATCTTTTAGGAGTCGCAACCAATACTTGGCTTCCTTGGCTTCTTTTCTAGCAATCTTCAATCGGAAAATCAAATCCTTGTCTCCTAACTTTTCGTTCGCCTCTATATAATTTGCTCCAACAGAACCGGAAGAACGCACCAATTGTTTTCCATCCTGAATATTCGAAATAGTCTTAGGAAGTTCTTTTATTAGTGAGCGACAGGATTTTGCAAACAAATAGGTTCTCTCTTCCAAATCATACACTTTTTCCATTAATTTTTGGAATTTGTTATTTGGAGGTTGAGGATTAAATCAAATATAAACCAACAAGTTCAATTCAATCAAAGAAGATAAGGTTGAATTATTTTACTCATCCAATCTTCCCGGTTCTCTTGTTTCCGTACCCTCAATGCCCAAAAGTGAATCGCCCAAACGTTGCCTCATGGTATTGGCATATACTTTTATTTGGGCCACTACATCAGGATTTTCCTCAGCAACATTTTTTGTCTCGCTAACGTCGTTCACCAAGTCATACAATTCAATTTCTTCCAAATCCACCATTCGATACTGGCCAGGCTTTCCATCTTTACCCGGTTCTTGACCATCCATGGTTCGGTAGGTATGTGGAAAATACAACTTCCATTTTCCGAAGCGGACCCCAAAGAGTTCGTTTACCCGATAATAAAAAAAGTAAGCGTCTTGGACGGGGGTGGTACGCTCACCTGTGAGAATGCTCCATACGCTTTTCCCATCGATGGTGGTTTCCGGCAATTCCGAATCGGTAATCTCTGCAATAGTAGGCAAAATATCGATGGCCATCATCGGCACATCAATGACACCTCCTGCCTTGAGTTTTTTAGGGTATTTAATGATGCAGGGCTCACGCTGCCCCCCTTCCCATGCGGTACCTTTTCCTTCTCGAAGGGGCAGGGCGCTTCCGGCATGATTTCCATATGATAACCATGGACCATTATCCGAAGTAAAAATAACCATGGTGTTTTCTTCCAGTCCATTATCTTTTAGCGCTTGCATGATTTGTCCGACCGACCAATCAATCTCCATAATCACATCGCCGTACAATCCCCGCTCCGATTTTCCCTTGAATTTATCCGATACAAACAAGGGTACATGGGGTTGCGGGTGGGGCACGTACAAAAAGAAAGGATTGTCCTTGTTTCTTTGGATGAAATCCACGCTACGCTCTGTGATTTGGGTGGTCAATTGGGATTGTTCAGTCAACGTATCAATCACCGTTTCATTTTCATACATCGGTAAATCTGGAAAATTAAAAATAGTTCCCTGTTGGGGGTGGTTGGGCCACATGTCATTGGAATACGGAATACCAAACCATTCGTCAAACCCATGCCGTGTCGGCAAAAATTTATCGTGATGTCCCAAATGCCATTTCCCATAAATGGCGGTTGCGTATCCCTTTTCCTTCAACATTTCGGCTATGGTGGTTTCAGAGGCATTGATGCCATGGGTATTGTCTGGCCCCAAAGCATTGTGAATACCAATGCGGTTGGGATAGCAACCTGTTAAAATTCCAGCTCTTGAAGCCGAACATACCGCTTGTGCGGCATAATAACTGATCAATTTTAGACCATCGGATGCCATTTGGTCCAGATGGGGCGTTTTAATATTGGGCGAACCAAATACGCCCACATCTTGATAGCCCTGGTCATCCGTAAAAATGAGCACAATGTTTGGTGGGCGGTCGGGATTAACGGGTTCGGATTTCTTTTCACCACAAGAAATCAAGCTAATAGTTAATAGAAAAAAGAGAGAGATGCGCATAGGACAACCTAAATATTTTCCCTAAATATAGGTTTTAAAATACTATGCTAGGAATTAAGGTAGAGGTCCACCAAGCCTTCGGGGGTTTTTACATGGATGGTCTTGTTTTTACGGTCCACCTTTGTGATGATATCGTCGCTAACTGGAATTAAAAGTTCTTTTCCATCTTTTTTAACCTCAAAAAGGTCTTGCGAGGCACTATCGTTGACGGATTGTATGATTCCAATATCCCCATGCACCTCATCCATGATGGTAAACCCAATTACTTCGTGAAAGTAAAATTTGTCCCCACTCAATTTGGGCAATAGGGAAAGGGGTAGGTACAATTCGGAACCGATGATTTTATCCGCGGAGGCTTCATCCTTCACCTCCTCAAAATCTATACGCAGCAATGCGGATTTATGGAGTCGGCAGCGGTCAATAAAAAATGGAACCAGATTGTTTCCCAATGAAACAAAAACTGATTCCATGTTTTCGTAGATTTCGGGTTCGTCGGTGTCCAATTTCACCAACACCTCACCCTTAAAACTGTATTTTGATACGACTTTGCCCAGGTAGAAGCAATCTTCCTTGCGCATTGTCTGTACTCTTACTCTTCTTCTTTTGAAGCTTCTTCAGCGGCAGGAGCCTCTTCGGCTTCGGCTACCGTTTCCTCAGCAGGAGCTTCTTCAGTAGCAGCGGCTTCGGCGGATTCCTCTGCAGGAGCTTCTTCAGCTACTTCTTCCTCAACAGGAGCGGCGGCGGCGATTCTTTTTTCGTTGGCTTCTTTCTCAGCTTCCAAGGCTTTGGCTCTGGCTTCTGCATCTGCTTTGCTCAAACCATCTTTTTTGGCTTGGATAGCAGCTTCTTTTTCATCCAACCAAGCTTTAAATTTCTCCTCAACTTGCTCTTCGGTAAGAGCGCCTTTGGCAACTCCACCCATTAGATGGTGTTTCAACAAAACTCCCTTGTAGGAAAGAATAGCTCTTGCTGTATCTGTAGGTTGCGCACCATTTTGCATCCATCTAACGGAACTGTCCACATCCAATTCAATGGTGGCAGGGTTTGTGTTGGGATTGTAGATTCCCAATTTCTCCAAAAATTTACCGTCTCTTTTTGCTCTGGAATCTGCGGCAACCACCCAATAAAATGGCTTACCTTTTTTACCGTGTCTTTGAAGTCTAATTCTAACTGGCATATCACATTAATTTGTAGGGTGCCCGACCCTGATTATTAATTCTTTGTTTCGCTTTTTGTTTTAGCGGGTGCAAATATACATTTATTTGTTTATTGCACAGCTATCAACAAACAAAAAAGTTAAACCAATTTAACAAAAGTCGCCAATCCCGTTAAACTCATACTAAACCCTCGTAAACATTTGGAATTGCGTCGATTACCTGTATCTTATAGATAGACGTTGTCGAAAGTCGACAGCCAATAACCTAAAAATGATGATGAAACTATGAAGTATACCGTAGAAATGTCGAACAAATTAAACGAACTATTAGAAAGAACCTACGACGCTGAAAAAGGTTTTACACAAGCAGCAGAAAAGGTAGATAACAAAACCATTAAAGAATTTTTCAAAAAAAGTGCAGACCAGCGCTATAATTTTGGAAAAGAATTGAAGGCGGAAATTCTTTCTTTTGGACAAGCGCCCGATAAAGGCGGAAGTACCAAAGGAACCTTACACCGCTCTTGGATTGACTTTAAAGCATTATTTTCTTCAAATACCGAAGAAGCTATGCTAGAGGAAGTGCACAGAGGTGAGAAAGAAGCCATTGCTACTTACAACGATATTTTGCAGGATAAGGATTTTGTACTGCCACCTTCTACCGAGAGCATGTTAATGCGTCACAGAAACGCAATCAGGAAAACCTTGGAGACCGCTAACATTTTTGAAGCCGCGATATCCTAAAAAGAAGGTTCTAAACAAAACAAGAAAAGTCGGGAAATTCCCGGCTTTTTTTAGTTGATAAGTCTTTACAACTCCATTTTTCCAACACGGGCTTCTTCTGTATTTTTATCCATTGCATTTTTTGACCCACAATTGAATCTATGTACTTAATCTTTGATACGGAAACCACTGGACTTCCCAAGCGATGGGATGCTCCCATTACCGATACGGACAACTGGCCAAGATGTGTTCAGATAGCTTGGCAATTGCATGATGAACTCGGTAATTTGGTGGAACAAAAAGATTTTTTGGTACGTCCAGAAGGGTTCAATGTGCCTTATGAAGCTGAACAAATCCACGGTATTTCCACAGCTTTGGCAGAACAAGAAGGAGAATCCCTGGAAAATGTCTTGTATGCGTTTAAAAGTGCGTTGGAACGCACCAAGTTTGTGGTCGGTCAAAATGTAGGGTTCGATGTGAATATTATGGGTTGTGAATTCCATCGAAAAGGCATTGAAAATTCTTTGGAGGAACTTCCCGTGCTTGACACCTGTACGGAACATACGGCAGAACTTTGTAAAATTCCCGGAGGGCGTGGTGGAAAATTCAAACTTCCCACCCTCACCGAACTGCACGAATTCTTATTTGGCGAAACCTTTGCCGAAGCACACAATGCCACCGCGGATGTGGAGGCGACCACCCGTTGTTTCTTGGAACTGGTTCGAAAAAAACAGTTTACCAAAGAGCAACTGGATGTACAACCGGATTATTTTGAACGCTTTACAGAAGCCAATCCGCAAGAAATCCAGCTAATCGGTTTAAAGCACATCAATCTCAAAGAAGCATCCAAGAAGATTGCCGATGCGCTTTGGACCCAAGACACGGAAGAAATCTCAGAAAAAGAGATTCAAGAAAATATTGAGACGCTAGAGGATGCTCCTTTTGCGCATTTGCACAACCATTCTCAATTTTCGGTACTGCAGTCCACCATCAACATCAAGGATTTGGTAAAGGCCACGGCCCAAAATGGCATGCCAGCCGTTGCGTTGACCGACCACGCCAACATGATGGGTGCCTTTCACTTTGTGAAAGAGGTCATGAACCACAATAAATCGGTCAAGGAAAAAAATGCCGAGCTAGAAGAAAAAGGAGAGCAACCCACCGAAAAAGAAATTATCCCCATCGTTGGCTGTGAATTTTTCGTCTGTGAGGATCATACCAATAAAAATGTAAAAGACTACGGCCATCAAATTGTATTGTTGGCCAAAAACAAAAACGGGTACCGCAACTTGGCCAAAATGTCATCCATTGCCTATACCAATGGGTTCTACTACGTGCCCCGTATCGACAAAAAAGTGGTGGAGCAATACAAAGAAGATGTCATCGCCTTAACTGGGAACCTATATGGTGAAGTGCCCAGCAAAATTTTGAACGTTGGCGAAAAACAGGCCGAAGAAGCCCTTTTGTGGTGGAAAGAGCAGTTTGGGGATGACCTTTACATAGAAATGATGCGCCACGGTCAAGAGGATGAAGACCGGGTAAATCAGGTGTTGCTACAAATGGCCAAGGACCATGATGTTAAGTTGGTCGCCACCAATAACACCTATTATTGTGATAAAAAAGATGCTGAGGCCCACGACATTCTGCTCTGTGTAAAAGATGGGGAGAAGCAAGCCACACCCATAGGTCGAGGTCGGGGGTACCGATATGGATTACCCAACCAAGAATATTACTTTAAGTCTTCGGATGAGATGAAGGAACTCTTTAAAGATGTTCCCGAAGCCATTCTCAACATCAAGGAAATCATCGACAAAATTGAGCCGTATGATCTCGCCAGTGATATTCTCCTGCCCAAGTTTACCATTCCCGATGAATTCAAGGTCAAGGAAGATGACGAAGATGGGGGCAAACGTGGTGAGAATGCCTATTTGCGACACATTACTTACGAAGGGGCCAAAAAACGTTACGGCGAAATCACCCCTGAGATTAGCGAACGAATAGATTTTGAGTTGGAGACCATCAAAAACTCGGGCTACCCTGGGTATTTTTTGATTGTTGAGGATTTTATCCGTGAAGCCCGAAACATGGACGTTTCTGTTGGTCCCGGTCGGGGTTCGGCGGCTGGTTCTGTGGTGGCCTACTGTTTGGGCATTACCAACATTGACCCGCTGAAATACGATCTTCTTTTTGAGCGTTTCCTGAATCCGGATAGGGTATCCATGCCCGATATTGATATTGACTTTGATGACGAAGGTCGAAGTAGGGTTATGGATTACGTAATCAATAAATATGGAGCCAATCAGGTAGCACAGATCATTACGTACGGTACCATGGCGGCCAAATCCTCTATCCGAGATACAGCCCGGGTACTGGATTTGCCGTTGAGTGATGCTGACCGTATAGCCAAGCTCATCCCCAATATGTCCAAACTGAACAAGATTTTTGGGGTCGATGAAGCTGATTTGCGAAAAAAATTCCGTTCCGACGAATTGGAAAAAGTCAATGAACTGCTGAACATCTCCGAAGGAGATGACCTCGAAGGGCAGACCGTAAAAATGGCCCGGGTTTTGGAAGGCTCTTTACGAAACACGGGGATCCACGCTTGTGGTGTCATCATCACTCCAGATGATATCACCAACTTTGTCCCCGTATCGGTCGCTAAAGATTCTGATCTATATGTGACCCAGTTTGACAATTCCGTGGTGGAAAGTGCCGGGCTCCTAAAGATGGATTTCCTAGGATTAAAGACCCTGACCCTCATCAAGGATACCGTGAAAATTGTCAAGGCCCGAACCGGAATAGATTTGGTGCCCGATGATTTTCCATTGGATGATGAAAAAACCTATGAGCTTTTCCAACGTGGGGATACGGTAGGGATATTCCAGTACGAATCGCCCGGGATGCAAAAGCACATGAAAAACCTGAAACCTACGGTTTTTGATGACCTCATCGCAATGAATGCGCTGTACCGTCCGGGACCGATGGAATACATCCCCAGCTTTATTGCTCGGAAACACGGCGAGGAGGAAATCACCTATGACCTACCAGATATGGAGGAATACCTTCAGGAAACCTATGGGATTACGGTCTATCAAGAGCAGGTGATGTTGCTTTCCCAGAAATTGGCCGGGTTCTCCAAAGGTGATGCGGATGTGCTACGAAAAGCGATGGGGAAAAAGATTTTTGCCCTCCTTCAAAAATTGAAACCTCAGTTCTTGGATGGTGGTGAAAAGAATGGACATCCCAGAGATGTGCTAGAGAAAATCTGGAAGGACTGGGAAGCTTTTGCATCCTATGCCTTCAACAAAAGTCACTCCACTTGTTACGCCTATATAGCTTACCAGACCGCCTATTTAAAGGCCCACTACCCTGCCGAATATATGGCGGCTGTGCTCTCCAACAATATGAACGACATTAAACAGGTGACGTTTTTTATGGAGGAATGCAAGCGCATGGGCTTGGAAGTACTTGGTCCAGACGTCAATGAATCGTACTACAAGTTTGCGGTGAACAAGGACAATGCGGTGCGTTTTGGCATGGGAGCGATTAAAGGCGTTGGTCGGTCTGCGGTGGAGACCATTGTGGAAAACCGAAAGAAGGACGGTCCGTACAAATCCGTTTTTGATTTGGCCAAACGGGTGGATTTACGAGCTGCCAACAAAAAAGCATTTGAGAATCTGGCCCTCGCTGGAGGTTTCGACTCGTTTACCGATACGCATCGTGCCCAATATTTTCATCATGATGGAGATGATATCACCTTTTTGGAAAAGGCCATTAAATACGGAGCGAAGTTTCAGGAAAATGAAAATTCATCCCAAGTAAGTCTCTTTGGAGATGCCAGTGAAGTGCAGATTCCAGAGCCTATTGTTCCACCTTGCGAGGATTGGGGCACCATGGAGAAACTCCGCCGTGAAAAAGAAGTAGTGGGGATTTATATTTCAGGGCATCCTTTGGATGATTTCAAAAAAGAGATCACTGCGTTCTGCAATACCAGTGTTTCGGCCTTTACAGATTTGGAACCCTACGTGAACCGGGAGCTTTCAGTTGCAGGCGTCATTACCGATGTGCAGCATCGCATTTCCAAAAATGGAAAAGGATGGGGGCTCTTTACCCTGGAAGACTACACCGATTCCCATGAATTCCGAATTTTTGGAGAGGAATACCTCAAATTCCGACATTTCTTGATGATCAATTCCTTTGTGTATGTCAAAGCTTTTGTACGCGAGGGTTGGGTCAATCGAGAAACCGGAAAAAAGGGAGAACCCCGATTACAGTTCAACGATTTTAAGCAGCTTCAGGATGTGATGGATGCCTACGCCCGAAAACTGACCATAAAACTCGATGTAGCTCGTTTGCAAGAGCAACGTATTCAGACTTTAAAAGATACATTACGCTCATACAAAGGAGAGCATCCGCTCAATTTTGTGGTGTATGAGATGGAGGATGAGATAAAGCTCAAGCTCTCCAGCCGAAAACAGAAGGTGAAAATCAGTAGTGAATTATTATCGGCTTTGGAAGCAAATGAAATCCATTACAAGCTAAATTAACCCATATAATTAAAATTAATAGCGCAATAACTAAAACGAATGTCCTGTGCGTAAGGTACATGGGCAATATTTGACTAACTTTGCGAATATTAAAATAAATAAGATGGCACTAGAAATAACAGATGCAACTTTTGACGAAGTAGTTTTAAAAAGCGACAAGCCCGTCGTAGTAGATTTTTGGGCCGCATGGTGCGGACCCTGTAGAATGGTTGGTCCGATCATTGAGGAAGTAAGCCAAGAATACGAAGGAAAAGCCGTGGTAGGAAAAGTAGATGTTGATGCAAATCAGCAGTTTGCCGCTAAATATGGTGTACGTAACATTCCTACCGTATTGGTCTTTAAAAATGGCGAGATTGTAAACCGTCAAGTAGGTGTATCTCCCAAAAAAGTTTATACCGATGCAATAGAGGCTGCTCTATAACATCGTTTGAATACCGATTTTAAAAAAGGTTTGGCAATCGCCAAACCTTTTTTGTTTTATCTTGAAGCCTTGAATGGATATTCGGTCAGAACTTCATAAAGCGCAACTTTTCCAGAATCTGGAGCTATTGGCCAATCAGATTGTGGAAGGTTTTATCAGTGGTATCCATAAAAGTCCGTTCCATGGGTTTTCCGCTGAATTTGCAGAGCATAAAATTTACAATCCCGGGGAAAGTACCAAACACATCGATTGGAAACTGTATGCTAAAACGGACCGATTGTACACAAAACGTTATGAGGACGAGACCAACTTACGGTGTCACATGATTTTGGACAATTCGGCTTCCATGTACTATCCCGAGGTGAAAAACCTGTCCATTGACAACCTCAACAAAATTGGATTTGGCGTTTTGTCCATTGCCGCTTTGATGCAAATCCTAAAAAAACAGCGAGATGCGGTGGGATTGAGCATTTATTCGGATACATACAATTTTTATTCAAGTGAAAAGAATAGCGAGCGTCATTTTCAGATGTTGTACTCCAAACTGAATGAGGTCTCGGAAACCAAAAGCACATCACAGACCACAAAGACGTATACCTTTTTACATCAAATTGCCGAAAAAATTCATCGTCGGAGTTTGATTTTTCTGTTTTCGGACATGTTCCAAACTGAAACAGAAGAAGCAAAACTTTTTGATGCCCTACGTCATTTAAAATACAACAAACATGCGGTGGTTCTTTTTCATCTGCTGGATGAGAAACATGAGCTTGGCTTTGAGTTTGAAAACACTCCTAAGCGTTATGTGGATGTAGAGACTGGCGAACATATTGATTTATATGCAGACAACATTAAAAAAGCCTACTCCAAAAAAGTGAAGGAATATAAAGAGAGTTTACAGTTAAAATGTGCCCAATACCGAATTAAATATGTAGGTGTAGACGTGCGGCAAAATTTCTCACAAGTGCTGAATACATTTATGATTGAACGGCAGAAATTTGTTTAGCCATTTATTTTAAAAAATGTTTTGCCGAATCCGAAATGAGAATGTATATTTGCACTCGCTTTAAAAAAGCAAATGAACAAGATTTGAATCTGGCTGTTGCCAGAGTCTGGTAAAGATAAAATCATTGGTCTGGTAGTTCAGTTGGTTAGAATACCTGCCTGTCACGCAGGGGGTCGCGGGTTCGAGTCCCGTCCAGACCGCTTGGAATATTTCCAAATTTATGCAAAAGCCTGTAAATGAAATGTTTACAGGCTTTTTTTTATTTCCATTGGCACCAAAAAATAGCAAAAAACACCATATAAAAGGTGAGCAATTCGGTGCGTATTTCATCTTCAAAAATATGCTCACCGCCATCGCTATAATTAGCTGTTTTGCAATTTATTGCAAGGATTTGTTAACATTTATTTAAGACCTCTTTTTGTACCTTCAAAGTGTTAAAACAAAACCTTTTGCCATGTTCTCTACGATCAACGTCATTTTTTACCCTAAAAAAAGAAAATCCAGTAGTAATAAATTAGTGCCCATCTATGCCCGTATCACATTGGACAGCAAGCGTGCAGAGTTCAGTACGGGCAAACAAGTCGACCCTTTAAAGTGGGATACCAACACTGGTCGATTGCGCGGGAAAACCCCAAAAATACTGGTACTGAACCGATTTTTTGACACATTGAAAAACAAGTGTGTAACCATCTATGACGAGTTGGTTCGCAACGAAGAATATGTGGATGCTGAAACCGTAAAGAACGTCTTTTTGGGAAAGGGCCAGAAACAGTACCTGATCTTGGAAATATTCCAAGATCACAATGATGAAATGGAAAGTTTGGTAGGCAAGGAATATTCTGCAGGAACACTTCAACGGTATAAAGCTGCCAAATCACATATCTCCGATTACATAGTACACAAGTACCAAAAAAAGGATTTACCGCTTAAAATGGATAGGGCGGTCAATGTATACCACCTGCGGCGGATGAAAGTGAGCAGTGCAAATCAAGTGCACGAGATCGACTCATTTTGGTGTTGAAGTTAACGTTTATTTTTAATTTTTTTCCTCATTGATTCCCCTTTTATGTCCACCCTGTGAGCCGAATGCACCAGCCGGTCAAGGATGGCGTCAGCGATCGTTTTTTCACCGATGACATCGTGCCATGCCTCCACGGGCAGTTGTGAGGCTATAATGGTGGACCTTTTGCCGTGCCTGTCCTCTATGATCTCCATCAATGAGTGCCTGTTGATGTTGTCCAATGGTTTTAGGCCAAAGTCATCCAGTATGAGCAGGTCCTGTTTTTCAAGCTTTCCGATGAATTTTAGATAGGACCCGTCCGCCTTTGAGGTTTTGAGCAGGGTGAAGAGCTTGGCTGTGTTGAAGTACATGGTCCTGTATCCCATTGAGCAGGCCTGGTGCCCGATGGCCGAGGCCAGATAGCTCTTGCCGACCCCGGTGCTCCCGGTAATGAGCATATTTTCACCCTTGCGTATAAATCCACAGGAGGCGTAGCGTTGTATCCTGTTCCTGTCGATGTTCCTTCCGGGGCCGTAATCGATGGCCTCGATAACGGCACCGTACCTGAATCTTGCGGCCTTTGTCAGGCGCTCGATCTTGCGGTTGTGCCTATCGTCCCATTCGGACTGTACCAGATAGGCCACCAGTTCATCGTTGGTATAGTTCATGCTCTCTGGCGAGAGGCTGGTTCCAAAGGCCCTGAGCATCCCGTGGAGCCTGAGCTGTTTCATCTGTTCCAATGTCTTTGTGTTCATCTTGTCTGTTTTAATGTTTGTCATTTATAGTAGTTTCCTCCCCTGATGTTATCGTGGTCCGGGACCTCGGAGGTATCCTCCGGGTCGTCCTCCAGGGTGTCCCACCCTTTTTTCAGAATCCGCTCCACCATGCTGTAATTATAGGCCCCATAGTCCGATGCCCGTCTGCAGGCATTGTCGAGCCGTTGGTTGCCGACCTTCTTGGCCAGGTGCAGTATGCCCATGCAGGACTTATAGGATTGCTCCGGATGTTGCTTCTTGTCGAGTATCCCGATGATATACCCCTTGCAGTTCTCTCCGATGTGCGCGGCCCAGGAGATGAACTTCTCACTGCTCCATTCGCTGACGAACCTGTGGTGGGAGGGCATATGTTCCGCTGCGGTGGTATAGCCGTAGCGTTGCCGCTTCCTTTCATGGACGGCCAAACGTTCGTGCCTGTGGTATATCTCCACGAAGCTGTCCGTGTAGACGATCTTCACCTGCTTGCCGATGTGCCTGTAGGGAACACTGTAGTAGTGCCTGTCCCTGCCAAGATAGATATGGCTGTTCTTGTGGACCGTGCCCTTTGCATAAGACCTTATCTCATATCTTTTTAGGGGAAGGGGGCCGAGCTCCGGCACTTCCACTTCCCTGAACAGGGAACCCCGTGAGTATTCCCTTCCCCTGAAGGAAACATTGTTGTGCGCCTTTAGCAGTTCCAGGATGGCCCTGTTGATCTCGCCCACACTGTGGAAGGTACTGTTGCGCAAGGGGGCGAACACCCTGGTGTAGACAATTCGCACCGCGTTCTCCACGATGGCCTTGTCCCTTGGCCTGTAGGCCCTTGTGGGCAGCACGGCGGTCTCGTAATGCTCCGCAAAATCGGCAAAGGTCTCGTTGACCTTCGGCTCATAGCGGCTGCTCTTGGTGACGGCGGACTTCAGGTTGTCGGTCACTAGGGCACGGGGGACACCGCCATAGAACCACAGTGCGTTCTCGGTACATCGCATGAAGTCCGACAGTTTTTGGCTCCGACAGGCCTCCACGTAGGTATACTGGCTGCTGCCCAGTACGCACAGGTATACCTCAAGCTCTTGGATCTCACCCGTATACTTGTCCGTTATGTGGAGTTTTTTGCCCGTAAAATCGATGAAGAGCTTGTCGCCCGCCTTGTGGGTGAAGTGCATCACAGGGGAGGTCTCCTTGGTCCATTCACGGTACCAGTACCTGAACTGTGAGAGCTTGAACCCGTCGGGATGCTTCGCATAATACTCCTCCCACAGCAACTGGCGGGTGACTCCCGTTTTGCGGAGCTCCCTGTCAAAATAGGGGAAGTACCGTTCAAGGGTCCTGAGTTGTTCGCTCTTTGGCTTTTGGTCGGCCTTGAAGAGCCTTTGTATCTCCTCAAGGGTCATCTCCGAGACCTCGTAGGGCGTCAACCTGTAACGCTTGAAGAACTCGATGTACTTGGCCACCGTGTTGCGGGAGATGCCCAGTTCCTTGCTGATGCGTCGCTTGCTGGCCCCCTCGCCGTACAATTTGTAAATCCTTTTTGCCTTGCGCATATCTATCTGTTTGTTCGCCATGGTCTTTTTTAAAAAGAAACCATCGCAACACTCAAATAGAATCGATCTTTTTAGTGGCTCACTTTCATCCGCCCCACTATGCTCACTTTGGTCCGCCGCCGGTGGCTCAGTTTGACCCGCCGAAGGTGGTATACTATGCCCGTTTTTTGCACTACATACCACACCAAAGATTTTATACCATAGTTTTTAAACCAGAATGGTATGTGCAATTCCTCGAACAATTGAAATATCGTGGATAAAATTTGGGAAAGTGACTTAGTGCAATGGAATTAATTCATACCGGTAGCTTACATCGAAGTTTATGAGAAATTAATGGGCTGTATGCCAAATCCTAACAATCAGAAAATAGTAAAGTTTGCCGACTGGTTTTTAATGACAAAAAACATTACCCACCTAGTTGGATTCACAATGTTAGCCGCATTTTAATCAGAAACGGTTCCTAAAAATGTGCATCGAACATATAGGCAGTACTCAAAAAAGAAGCTCCGTTTTTTCAACCCAGTGGGGAATCATTATTTATTCAGTTTGTTCTTAAAATGTATGACATAAGTGGCATTAAAACCAAAGTTTAAGTTGGGGTTTCTAAAATTGAAGTTATTTCGTGTCCCCGTGATAAATGAATCCTCGACCATAAAGAAGGAGTTGGTCAACATAAATTGAAGCATTAGATCTCCCAGCTCCCAATTTACACCAAGAGCGACCGGGGCGAAAGTCTGTGTACTTTCCACGGCATTGAACACATGATAGTATTCCGATACTATACTCAAATGCCCCCCCAATTTATACCGCGCGCCAGCACCAAGTGCAAAAATGAGTTCAGGGTCATCGTCAGTCAATCCTAAACTGCGGTTGACCAAGGTCGGGGATACTTGCAAGGAAAAATTCTTCGAAATCCGTCTTGAAATCAACATTTGGGACGTAAAGGAGAGTCTATCCGGAAAATCATCGGCAATGGCCTGATTGGCAATCGGACTACTATCATAACTGGCATTTTGAAAGAGCGTTACAGTGAAAGGCCAGCCCCCACCCTTTTGTTGAAGGGCAATTCTATATTTCAAAAAACTGTCAAAAAGTCCATCAAATGTTGTGGCCCCCATTCCAAACGTAAGCCGGTCAGAAAGTGAATATTCAAGTGCAAACCGTGTACTCATTCTATCCGCAACAAAACTTTGGGACCGGTCCGATGGCAAATTCCAAAATCGGTTTGCTACAAAAACTTCAAGAACATTCTTGGGCCTTACCTCAGTTGAATGTCCAAATGCGATTCGGGTCATCTTAAAGGTAGCGGGAACGTATTGGGCGTCTTGGCTTTCATCATCCAAAATAGATAACAAATCTTGTGCGTGCATGCTATGTAGACCACAAAACGCAACTAACAGGATTACCAGATTAATTTTCGACATATGGCTCATGTTCAATGTTAAAATCTACAGTAATTGTCTTGGCTATATTACCTGCCAACAAAGGAGGAATATTGATATTATACGATTCAACCAAAGTTTCAAAAGATCCTGAAAGGATCAAATAATCCCCTTTTGGTTCAATTTTCGTTTTGATTTCCAACTGCTCCGAGACGCCGTGCATCGTAAAAACCCCTTTTATGATTCTCACCTGTGGTTCATCTGCATTGGGTACAAAGTCCAAGATTTCCCCTTCAAAGGTAGCCTTCGGGTAAATATCAGTTTCGATATAACTTTCATTGAAATGCTCTCGCATCAAAGCCTTTTCAAAAACAAAGGCACTCATGAGCATGCTTACGGCTATCTTGGAATTAGTTAAGTCTATGATACTGGAGACTTGATTATTTTGGGCTTTAATGTTTTCAACTGAAGTATATGAAAAAAAAGACACCTGACCCTGCCTTCCAATAATCTTTTGAGCATTGTTTGTCTGGACGCACAGCATTCCCACAAACAAAAGAAGTAACAATCTGTTCATTTTTTGTCAGGGTTTTCAAGAACACAATTCAATAAGACCGCATCATTGAGATACCCCTTTAAAACGCCTTTTATGATAACTGTATCTCCTGGTGTAAAATCTTTGCCCTGTTCGTCGAAAGAATGGTTCATTTCACAAATAATGTAGTGGTTCTGGTTAGAATTTCCTTTGATTAAAAAGTTGATATGGTCATTTCTTGTATTAGTTTCCACCAAGGTCCCTTTAACCGATAAAATCTTCTCCCTATTAAAATTTTCATTGTTCTCAAGAGCTGAAATCAACTCATCGGCGCTTAGTTGGGCCACTGATTCCAATGTCGAAATATCATCTCTAAGTATATCCCCGCAGCTATTTAGACTAAAAGTCGAAAATAGCAAGGCTATAATGTATTTTAAGTTCGACATGGCGCACAAAATTAGACAATTCCAGGGGTTAAATCCCAATCGAGTGGTTCTTAAAAACTTTTCGCGTAAATACCCAAGGAACCAAAAATGATTCCCTGGGCATTACAGTCAAAACCTAACTTAACCAATCAAACACTAAACTTAAACTATTCGGTTATCTAATCCACAATGGTCAATGTACCAGTCATTGAACTGTGGAATTCACAGATGTAAAACAAGGTATCCGGAGCTGTTTCAGGTACAGTGAAGGTAATAGTGCCAGAAGTGGCACCATTGTTGGCCACTCCATTGTCAAATGTTTCGCCAGTACCCAAAGTTTGCTCTGTTTTAATAAAAAATGGATGACCGGGAACATTGACGTTGAGCTCATAGGTCTGCCCTCTTTTCAATGTCAAATCTGGATTGGCCACATTTTCCAACTCTTCTCCATCAAAAACATACGCAGTGGCGCCTTGGTTGGTAACATCATAGCTTTCAACAGTAGATTCAGGCTCAGGAGCAGGTTCCGTGTCAGGATTTACGATGGGCCAAACTCCTGCTGAGGGGAAACCTACGCCAAAGTTATCGCCCCTATTCTCATCGCCACCAAAATAATACAATGGCCAACCTTTGTAGGTAACCTGTGTCTCTCCGAAAACATCGATCATACCAAAATCTGCCGCATCAAAGATGCTGGGAATATTCACAACATCAATTGTAAGGATTGGCCATACGCCATCATTTGAAAAATCTTCATTGGTGAACGTATTGGTGTCTTTGGAATCATTGCTAAAATGATAAATGGTACGTCCACTGGCGTTGGTCATGTAAAAAGTCTCTTCCTCTCCAGGTTCGTAGGTAGAGGTAAGGTTGGTTTCATTGCCCTCTGAATCACGACCGACCAATTGGGCCCTTGTGATCATGATGGAATAATCCGGTTTTGCCACGAACCAAGTACCCCCGGCACCATCTCCGTTGACATCCCCTGCTGCCGTATCGTTTGAAAAACGGTACAAGGGCCACCCTTTGAACGTAGTTTGGTTTGCACCATCTTCACGGGTAATGTTTCCAAAATCAGCAGAGTCAAGACCGTCATCCAAAGTCAACTCAGAAGGGTTGAAAACTGGCCAAACATCGGCACATCCGCCATTGCATCTGGAATTGCCGTCACTGTCCGGAGCGAAAAAATATAGTGTGAAGCCATCAGCATCCGTCAGTACCTGACCAAAAGTTGCATCATTACGCAATTTTACCTGATTTGCCGTTACTTCGTCACCAGGATCATTTGAATCTTCATTTGGATCTGGTGTGTTGTCGTTCACATATCCATCATCTTCACTGCAGGCGACCATCGCTGCCAATACAAAGAAAGTTAAAATTGTTTTTTTCATTTTTTCTTGATTTTTAATTATTTGTTTTTGAATTCATTTTAATTGAGAGCAAAGAAAGAGTGGCTTTACATCACAGTCCCACGAATATGCTGTGAAGCGGAAAAATTGGCTGTGAGGAGGAACTCTTTCTTTTGATGTATTATGCAGCACATTCAACCGATTGGCAATTGCTACATATATTTACGTGTTGATTTCCACTTCCCGGAACTTCACCTATCTCGGGATATCCCAATTCGGTAAGGACGTTTAAGGCCTTGGACAATTCATTGGCTCGGAAAAAGCTAAATACCACCATTGCGGATTCAGGATATAGGGCAACGTTATTGATGTCTTCAATTTTCAGCAGCTCTTGGCGTATTTTACGACCACAATCCTGACAAAAGCTTTTTTGCACTTCAATTCGAGCAATATTTCTATTATGTGTTGCTGTTCTCATGCTATCCCTACTTTAATTGAATACCCTGGAAAGGTTAAACCCGAAGAAAATATCACCTGTGGCCCAATCGCCAGTCCCTTGACCCAGAAATCCATTGGTATTCATTGGTTGGGCATTGGTAAAGTGCAGTTGAAAAACATGCCCACCTGTTTCAATATCAACACCGATGGATAAGGAGTTCTTGAACGGGGAGATATCCGCCCTGTTCAAATGGTAGCCATAGTCAAAGTTCAAGGAAAACCTCTTGGTCAACTTTTGCCTTCCACCGAAACCAATCACATATTGGGAATTGTGCTGCTCATTTATGGCCACGTAATTATCGTGGAAAAACGTAGGCATTAACTGCAAGGACAGACCTTCGCTTATTTTCTTTGAAATCAATAATTGCGTGGTATACCCAAGTCTGTTGTTGAATTCAAGTCCGGGAAGCACAACCTCATCCAACGCCGTATTCAAAAGAATGTTACTGGAACTCACTATGGTGAATGGAAAGCCTCCTACTTTTTCGCGAACCAATCTCAGTTTCAATGAGCTTTCATAAATCTTTTGAAATGAACTCCTTGAGATTCCGATGTTTATTCCATCAGAAATACCATATATAAAGTTGAGGCGGGTAACAGCTTGATCGAGTCCAAAAAAATCCTCAAAACCAGTTTCTATGGAACCGAACCTGTGTGATACCACAAAATACAGCTCTTTTGAGGACACCATCTTTGTGGATTCAAAATTGACAATTTTAAGTCCTTTGAAAGCGGCACTCTTGTACGTATCCACCGCTACGGTATCCAATTCTGCCAGAAGGTCATTTTGCGAAAAAAGGCTAAACGGCAATAGCAGCATCAAGCTAATTAAATGTTTCATTTTAGTCATTGTTTTGGTTGTTGTTTTGAATTAATCTGGGCCTGGTCTATCTTCACTTGTAGCAGCAATTCATCAAAACCGACACATCTTCCTTTTATGATCAGTTCTTCTCCCTCTTGGGCACCGTTTAGGGTATCCGTCAAAAAATTGACCATCACCCTATTATCAAGAACAATACTCTTTCCTGCTACTTCGGTGACCTCACCGGAAACTTCAAGTACTTGATCCAAGTACTTTTCACTGGCGATTTCCGCATTACTGGCAAAGAAGTACTGCAGTTCATCTGCCGGAACAAGAAAAGCTGCTTTTTCGTTGGCAATGACCCGGGGTTTGGGATTCAGAATGCCTTGCAATAGAAAACCCAGGGAGGCGACTCCCACAATAAGGCCCGTGATGGCGATTACTAGCTTCTTCATAGCTCCTTCATTTTAAATTCCAACGACACGATGACCTCCTTGGCAATCTTATTTTTGACAATGGAAGGGATGGAGATATCAAAATCATCCGGGGTCACCGAGAATGACCCCGAGATGACAATGGCATCGCCTGCCCTACCAACGTTCAGGTACGTTTCAATAGCTTTTTCTTTTCCATGCAATTCTAATTTCCCATCTACTCGAACCTGCTGGGGTGCGTCGGTAACGTTGGCGATATCAAAATCCATAAGTTGCCCCTTAAAAGTGGCCTTAGGATATTTTTCTGACTCTATATAGTTTTCATTGAAGTGTTCTTCCATAAGGGAGTTCTTGAACCGGAATCCCTTTATCAAAGCCAGTGAGGCTATTTCATGGGTTGCAACATCAAGAACAGCGGTAACCGATTCGTTCTTGGCCTCAACAGGTTCAAATAAGGCTTCGGATGCTTGGAAAGCGACATGGCCATTTCTATCGACCAGTTTTTGCCCAGTTACATGGATTGTGGAACAAAGTGCCACAAACACAAAGCATACTTTTAAAATTTGATTTGTCTTCATAATTAGTATTAGGATGTTTAAAAGGATTAGTTTTAATTTTCTGGGGTACCGTTATCAATCCACTCTTGGATTTGATTGATGGTGTTTTGGGGTAGCGTTCCTGCTGGTGGCATTGCACCGGGTGAACCCGATTCCCTGGCCATTGCATTCAGGATACCATTGGCCCTTCCACTTACTTGGTTATAGTTGACAAGTGCAAAAGGAGCCCCATTTCTTGGCGGACTTGAATGGCATGAGACACAATTTGAGTCCATAATGGCCTTGATGGTGTTGACATAGGTAATACCGGGACCATCTGGGTTTTCCGAATCATCTTCACCATCGTTTTCCTCGATCGCGATCAAATCATCTTCACTGTCATATGCACAAGATTGTAGCAGAAAAAGGAGACAACTGATTGAAATAAACTTTAGAATTTTCATGATTGATTGTTTTGTCTATTTGACAGCAAATCAACCACCTGGAAGCGTCTTCTAAAGAAAGAATCTCCGTGAAAGGGAATTTCTGAGCTTCAAGAGGAATATTTTAGCCTGAATTTTTTTGGCTTTATCACTACAAAGAGAAACTGTACTCCATCAACACTGTATATTTCCATCAAATCTTTAACTTGCCGCTTTATTGGTTTGTAATGCGAAAAGACAGGTTATACCTATTGAGCTTTTTGGCGGTAACACTCATTTTTATCATTGTTTCAAGTGTCGCCATAGAATATTTTGTAGGGTTCAGTGCTGACAGATTATTGAACACCCAACTGGAATCAAGTAAACGTGAAGCCAAAGAGTTTGCCACCTTCATTGAGGAACAGATCAAGAATGATGTAGCAAAGGAACTGGCCATTACCTCCCTGCAAAAGAGTATTTCGAATGCCAATATTGATTTGGGTTTCATTAGCATGTTTGATTGGTCAGGTAAGATTGTATGTCATCCAGATATAAAGATGGTGGGGCAATTGATAACTCCGAAGGAATCTTTTGTTTCTTCGGTTTCAGATGATTTGACCCCAGAGGATTTCTATTCCTTGATTCAATTGAAGAAAGAAAGTGGAGGGATTCGGGATTTTAAGGATGGGACACAAGATGCTGAAGTGGTTTACCTGTATCCCGTCTCCGGGACTGACTGGATGATTGCGGCCCATGCAAACATTACCTTGGTATGGAATGAGATTGATGGGTTACGAAATCGATTCTATATCATCTTGGGAATAATGGGCCTTGTAATGATTTTGAGCTCTGTTTTGGCCGTTCGACTTATAGGAAGCTCCTATGAGAAAAAATTGGAAGCGAAAAATGAAAAACTGTCCGACGAAGTCATCAATTTAGCAAAATTGAACAAAGCTGTTGGCGACTACCAACAAAGAGTTGCCAAAGACAAGGTGGAAATTGAAAAAGAACCTGATGAGGAGGAAATGGGTGGCAAACGCAAACGCATATTGACCTATATCAGAAATGAGTTAAAGCCAATACCCACGGAAGAAATCGCCTATGTATTTACGGAAACCACCATCACCTATGTGGTTTGTTCTGACGGCAAACGGTCCACATCCAATCTAAGCCTTGATGAATTAATGTCCAATCTGGACGAAAACTTCTTTTACCGTGCCAACAGACAGTTCATCATTGCCATTTCTGCCATTGAAAAAATTGTAAAATATGGCAACAACCAATTAAAGATAGTGGTGAACCCGAATTCTGAAGTTGATATTATCATTAGCAAGAACAAAGCCGCGGAATTTAAACAATGGCTCAATCTTTAATCGGTATACATGGCGTGGACGGTTTTGGACACTCTGGAGGTGGTATCGGTGCGGGATGTGAACTGTATTATATTCCAGAAAAAAAGATGTATTTCTTTATTGCCATCAATTTGGGTACGATATCAGAAAGTCCACTGCACAAAGAAATAGAGGAAGCGCGGACCGAAATTTATTCAATTTTGACGAAGTAATGAAGGCTTTTTGAATACATGGGAAATCACAAAACGCCTTTTTTTATAGCTACCACCTCAACTACATTTTTGACAAGGTTTCAACTCTGTAGATTATATGATGGCTATCGAAAAGACATTTCTAGCAAAAAATTTACAACTTTGTAATCTTTTTTAATTCAAGTTGTTGTACTTAGATGGATGTAACAATCGCCATATTACCCTTTAAAACCTTAATACGTTCTGGCGACCATCAAATGTTTGTTGATGGATTTGTAGAGGATCTTACCACGAACCTTTCGAAGTTTATTGGCCTATCGATCATATCTTCGGAAACCATTAAAAATTTGAACATCCATAAAAATCAAGTTGAAGCACTCGACACAGATTATTTTGTCAAAGGTAGTTTTAGGGAATTTGAAGATAGTTTTCGTATCGGCATTCAATTAATTAAAAAAAAGGACTGTGCCATTATTTTCGCCAAAGATTACGATTTTTCCTTTGAAGATATGTTCAAGACCCAGGATGAAATAGTCAAGCAGCTTGTAAACATGGTGCAACAACAAGTTGATTATGATATTTTATCGTTTTCCTATGAGACAAAATCCACCGATCTCAAAGTTTATGAAAACTATCTATTGGGTATGAACATCTTAAAAAAGGGAGGTGCTGAATACGATTCGGAAGCACGGATGTATTTTGAGGAGGCGATAAAAAAAGACCCTCATTATGCAAAGGCCTATACGGGTATATCGCTTTCTTACTTTAATGAGTGGAGCTGTCAGTTGATGGATCAATGGGACTTAAAGAAAAATGGCGCCCAGAAATTTGCACTAAAGGCTCTTGAACTTGATGAATACGATTATGTCGCGCTAACAGTCGCGGGTAGGACATTTTTATTTTCCCGTGAATTTGACAAAGCTGAACACTATCTTCGGAGATCATTACGTATGAACCCCAATGATGCTTCCAACCTAATTCAAGTGGGTTTTTGTTTTATGTTTCTAGGCTATACCCAAGAAGCCCTTGAACTTTATAAGAGAGCTCTTAAATTAAATCCTATCCATCCGGAAAGTTACTATGGCTATGGCTCGAACTTCTATTTTGAGGACGGAAATTATAAAAAGGCCATTGAATTGGGCAATAAAATTAACATTGGAACTTCTTTCGTTGATTTCGCTGCCTACATGGCAGCTGCCCACTTTCACCTCGGAGAATTTGAAAAAATGAAGGAATATTGGAAAATTTATCTAAATAAGTTTAGCAAAATTGTTCTTAAAACAGATGAGATAAAGGAGGAGGAAGCCATAAAATGGTCTATACAAGTAAATCCATATAAAAAAAATACCAACCTTAAGCCTTTCTGGGAGTTTATCGCAAAGCAGAAAATTAATGCTACTGAGTTGTTAAAGTCTGAAAAGACGTTTCCTTCAACCCCAAATCTCTTCAAGAAAACAGGGAATCTTTGGGAGATTTCTTATGCTTTTGAATCTATAGTGATACAAGATTTAAAGGGAATCCATGATATAATCACACTATTGGAAAGGCCAGAAGAAGATATTCATTGTAGCGAATTGATCGGTGCCGCGGTAGTCAATGAAAAGGGAATTGAACTGATCGACCAAAAGGCGAAAACGGGTTATAAAAAGAAAATTCTCCGGCTACAGGAAGACATTGCGGAAGTGGATGCGTCAAACAACTATGAAGAGTTGGCAAAACTTCAAGATGAGTACGATTCCATTTTGGAACACTTATCTAAATCTACCGGGCTAGCGGGCAAAAGCCGAAAATCGTCGGTTCAAGTCGACAAGGCCAGATCTGCGGTCACATGGAGAATAAGAAGTGCCATTAAAAAGCTTGGGGAAGTACACCCGGCTTTGGCCAAACATCTTACTACTTCCATCAAGACGGGCATGTTCTGTTCTTATAGGCCCGAGAACCCTGTAGACTGGGTTTTTTAAAAAATTTCCAAATATTTTCCGTTGTACTTACAGCGTAAGGTTAAAACTTACGCCAACTAGGGTGTTGATTATGACATACATAAAGATATCATGTCTCGTAATATCACCTCGAAACATTTTCTGATAAATGACCATTATCTGACCGACGGAGGACTGGAAACGGCCTTGCTATTTCATGAACGACTACCCTTACCCCATTTTGCGGCTTTTCACCTTCTAAGCAGCCCGGAACTGCGAAAAATTTTGGATGCGTACTATATAAAGTATTTAGAACTGGCAAAGTGTTACGGAACTGGTTTTATTTTAGAAAGTGCCACCTGGCGAGCCAATCCTGATTGGGGCTACAAGCTGGGCTATTCGCAAAAAGAACTTGTGAAGGCAAATCAAATCGCTATTGAACAGATGAAATCGCTGCGATCGGAGTATAGCGATGAGATCGATTCTATCCTCATCAGCGGGTGCGTTGGCCCCAGATACGATGGATATGTAGCAGCCGTTTCGGAAAATTGGGAAGATGCCAAAATATACCATTCTAGACAGATAAAAACATTCAGGGATAGCGGTGTTGACATGGTCAGCGGTCTTACCATGACCAATGTGGAAGAGGCAATGGGCATCGTTATGGCCGCAAAGGATGTGAGGGTCCCGGTCGTTATATCCTTCACCGTCGAAGTCGATGGCCATCTTCCCGACGGGAAATCATTATTTGAAGCCGTTAAGACTATAGACCAAGCTTCAGAGGATTATCCATTGTATTACATGATCAATTGCGCCCATCCTGTGCATTTCGCAGATCGTCTATTGGAGTACTATCAACAGGCATACCGTATTCAAGGAATACGGGCGAACGCTTCTTGCAAAAGCCACGCAGAACTAGACGAAGCCACTGAGTTGGATACGGGAAATAAAAAACAACTGGCTCAGTGGTATGAAATATTAAAAAGTAGGCATCCCCACATCAAAATCTTCGGAGGATGTTGCGGAACCGACATTTCCCATATGGAAGAAATCTGTAGTGCTGTCATTTCTAAAAATAACCAGCTATAACTTTTACTGCAATATGTTGTGCATAAAGAAAATACTTACTCCACCTTTTTTGACAAAAAATTGATATGCTGACACCCCGCACAGGCTATCGCAATAGAATCGAAATAGCAATTTATTAAACAAGAACTATGAATGACAATAAGCTGAAATTAATTCTGATATTAACCACACTACTATTAAGTCTAGCTCTTAGTTTACAGACAAAAGCTTCAGAAGTACTGGGAACCGATGAAATCCCAACTGAGTCTAGAACCAAAAAGAAATCTACACCGGTTTTCAAGAAAGATTTGGGTCAACCGACCAAAATATCTGCTCAAAATTTGGATATCCCATTCAAAAAAAATAGCTGGTCATTTTCTCAGGGGTCCGATTATGAATATCAAGATTTCGAAAACCGTAAAACCCTCCTTTTGGATGGAGGTACCGAGGCGAACCTAAAGGAATTCAAAAACGGGACTATTGAAGTCGATATCCATGCCAATCAAAAAAGGAGTTTCGCAGGTATCAGCTTCCGGAAACAAGATGACACAATGGAAGAAGTCTATATGCGGATGCACAAAAGCAACCAGTCCGATGCCGTTCAGTACACCCCAATTTTTAGTTGGGAAAGTAATTGGCAATTGTACCCAGAACATCAGGCAGCGGCTGGAATCTTACAATCGGCCTGGAACACCCTTAAAATTCGGGTTATGGGAACTTTAGCGAAAGTGTATCTTAACGAAAAGGAAGTTCTATTAATAGATAAACTCAAGATAGATAATGGCACAGGGGGTATCAGCCTATTCGCACTCTTCGGGAATCAATTTTCCAATTTCAAGGTAAGTCATGGCGAGGTGCTAGAAATCTCAAAAATAGCTCAGAAAGTTACAAATAACGGAAACTTAATCACGGAATGGAAACTCTCAAAAGCATTTCCCTTTGAACCAAAAAACTTTGAAAGCGGATTGCGTACTGAAAATTTGGGTTTTAATGCTGCGAAGACCGAACCGTCCGGATTACTCCCCATATCTAAATTCATCGAAAAGCCATCAAAGAATGGATTTGAAAACAATCAAGAAGATTATGTAGTCGCGCAATTGGAAATCAATTCCGAAAATTCCCAGGACAAAAAATTCTCCTTTGATTATAGTGACCGATGTATTGTCTATCTGAACGGAAAGGAAATTTTCCGTGGAAACAATGCTTTCCGTTCAAAAGGCCCCCAATTTCAAGGTCATCTGGGAATTGATGGTAATACGCTTAGCCTCCCACTTCAAAAAGGAAAGAACATTCTTGATATCGTGGTTATCGAAAAGGCTAACGGCTGGGGACTTACGGGAAAGTTCAATGAAACATCGGGATTACGATTTTGAATAAATCAAAATCTGTCAAAAAACCATTTTTAAAACGAAATAAAAAGTAAAATGAAAGAAGTAATTCAAAATTTACCATCCCCCCTCGAATTGGTGCTCGACCCTATTTCCTATATCGTATTCGGCATCTACGGCGGACTTATGCTTTGGGAAGCTTTGTGGCCTGCCCAAAAATTGCCAAAGGTGAAATTTTGGAAGCTCAAGGGTTTTCTGGCCTTTGTACTTTTCTTTTACCTTTCTTCATACTTGCCCTTGATTTGGGACGACACCTTGGCGGAATTTCAATTATTTGACCTTACCAGCTTGGGAACCATTGGTGGTGCAGTCACTGGAATCATGATTTATGAACTGGGCGTTTATGTTTGGCACAGGGCAATGCACCGACACGATGCCCTTTGGAGAATCTTTCACCAAATGCACCACAGTGCAGAACGGCTCGACAGTTACGGGGCATTCTATTTTAGCCCATTGGATATGGTAGGGTTCACTTTTCTTGGGAGCCTCTGTCTGGTGGTCATTGCCGGATTTACACCGGAAGCCACTACACTTATTATTTTGGGCACCACTTTTTTATCGATTTTTCAGCACAGTAACATACGCACGCCAGTATGGTTGGGCTACATCATCCAGCGACCCGAGGCGCATGCCCTGCACCATGCCAAAGGAATACATGCATACAACTATTCTGATATTTCACTTTTTGACATGATTTTCGGGACGTTCAAGAATCCAAAACAATTTGGGCATGAAACCGGGTTTTACCAAGGTGCATCCAGTAAATTAAAGGACATGCTTCTGTTTCGAGATATTTCAAGACACGAATAAAACCAAAACATGTAATAGAAAATGATTGGCAAGAATGTAATTGTATCAGGCGGCACGTCCGGCTTGGGACTGGCAACGGTCAACTCCTTTCTTGAAGAAGGAGCCAACGTAGTGGTGGCGGCGAGAAGTAGGGAGAAATTTGAAGAAAATTTAGGCAAAGAACATTCAAAACTGCACTTTGTCCAAACTGATTTCAACAACATGCAGTCCGTGAATTCACTATATGAATGGATTGAAAAAAAATTCACAACATTGGATATAGCCATAAACAATGTGGGCCATGGTACCATAAAGCCTATGACGGAATTCTCAGAGGCTGATTTTGACTATGCTCTAAATGTGAACTTAAAAAGTCTATGGCTAAGCTTAAAACATCAAATAAGGCTAATGAAAGGGGAAACCTCAAAACAAAAACACATCATTAATGTTTCTTCCATCAATGGTCTTGGCGGTGCCGAGTACCTCTCATTGTATGCAGCAGCTAAGGCTGGAGTAATTTCACTGACCAAATCGGCTGCTCTTGAAAACGCAAAATCCAACATTGCGATCAATGTCATTGTACCCGGTCCTTTTGCCACCCCAATGTTGGAAAATGTATTTAACATACAAGCCGGGGGAGATATGGAGAAACAGAACGCGATTTCGGAACAATATAAGGGTATGATTCCCGCAGGAAGGTTTGGGCGACCTGATGAACTTGCCGAAGCAATAGTTTGGTTATGCCAAGGCAAGAGCACCTATTTATCGGGTCATTCCCTAATTATTGATGGCGGGCTAACAAGTCGATTTAGATAGCCCAAATCCGATGAGGTCCAAGAACCTATCACAATATAAATACACCTTAGAAATGAAAAACATAAAAAAAACAAAAATCTCAATCTTATTTTCAGTCATACTTTTTAGTATCGCTTTACAAACATTAGCCCACGGAAATGATCAAAAAGAAGAACGTACTGTTAACGTTTCATCAGCCAGATTTTCGATTCAAAAAAAACATATCAAATTGACAACAGGCACGCGAATGGCCTATGTGGAGCTGGGGAATCCGAATGGACGAACCTTGCTTTTTCTCCATGGGTATACAGATACCTCGCGGTCTTTCTACGGCTTAATCAAGGTACTTCTGAGAATGAATCCGAACCTAAGACTGATAGCACCTGATTTAAGGGGGCATGGTGATAGCTCCATACCAAATTCCAATACTGAAAATCCTTTTGAAATAGCAAATTTTGCCGATGATCTATTCAGCTTTTTGCAACTCAAGAATATTGATATAATAGATTTAGTGGGGCATTCTATGGGAAGTATAATCGCACAAGAGATGGTGTCCAGGCATTCAGAAATGATTAATTCACTCACCATGATAGGAGCCTTTGTCAACGGAAAAGAAAACGAGGCAATACAAAACTTTCTGATGCCGGAAGTCGTACAAAAGTGGCAGCGTCAACTACAAGTCGAATTTGGTGATAATTGGAGAGAAAAATCATATTCAATGACCCCTGAAGATTTAGGTGACAAGACTTTGGCCTTCATAAAGAATGATTGGGTCATTGAGCCTGATTGCAATAATGATGTATTGGAAGCCATTTATTCAGAAACCTTAAAAGTTCCCTTGGCCACATGGTTTGGGGCCATGGAAGCACTCAGTAAGATTGACAATGAAGGAATGATGAAACAGGTGAACACTCCGCTTTTGGTCATTTGGGGTACGGGAGACACGGTAACTACAAAAAAAGATCAAGATGATATTTTGGAGGCCCGTAAGAATGCCACCCCGAACTCCAGAACCCCTGTTGAGTTCAAGGCATACGACATCAGCGAAAGTGGAAACCACCGACCCGGACACAATCTGCATTGGGCAAACCAAAAGATGGTAGCAAATGATATCTTAAAGTTTATAAGTAAATAAAAATCCTTTTTTAGGTATTTACGTAATGCAAACATTGAAAATCCATCATTTAAACTGTGTTAAAATCGAATCCCCATTTGGTCCGGCAATAGGCCATTGTGTCTTGATTGAGCGTGACGGAATATTGACGCTCATCGATG
>NZ_JBHSCL010000003.1:0-243688 GCF_042651185.1 Flagellimonas marina
TTCCATCAATACGGTGGAAAAGCAGATGGTCAAAGCCCTTAAAATTCTGAGAAGCAATCTAAAACATAAAGTTGAAATGTTCCTATGGCTGATTGCCAAAACCCTTAGCACCGCCAAATAGGACGATATCATACTTTTTTGCTTTTATATTTTAACTTCAGTGTTTAAGTTTTCAAATCTTTTTCAATTCCTTCAAGGTATTTTTTTCAACAAGTAAGGTTACACTATACGCATTTAAAGAGTTTACGAATCTACGAAGGCCTTTGTAATGTTCAATAAGAGAAAAGGTTTCAACGACCTGTTAAGATTAAGTAAAAAACTGCAGCGCATGAAAATAGAATATTAATTGTAATGTTTACGACGTTAAAAGATGTAGGTGTTCCAAGACCAAATTGGTCAAAATCCGTAAAATCCATGAAGCTGATTTCCCTTGAAGAACTATGTAAAGATAAAGACACCAGTGCTGTCATCTTCTACAACTGAAAGGATAAATTCATAGGTAACTTCCAACTGAAATAATTCAAGTAGGTGGAGGTGGAACCCTTCAGCTATATTCAAACCAAAAGTTCATGCTTGGTCTGCCCAGCAGAATTCCGTACCACATTACCGTATTGAAAAAAAAAGCTTTATGGCATGGAGAGAAAAGTTAGTTCCTTTGTAAAAAATTTGGTACGAAAACACAAATTGAATATTCGGAGGACCCCTAACTCTTGTCTTAAGTTGTTACTTGTATTAACACAAAAAAGAGTATGAGACTACAAGGCAGTCATCTAGGAGTCGGATTTTCTGATGAATCCACTCACCCATGATTTTTGAAAGATGTTCAGGATTTTTAGGTCGGGTTGGTATCCTTGGAATCACAAAAAGGCCCATCCAGAGTATAAACAAAACGGGGATGTAAAACACAAGCTCAGAAATTATATACGGAAAATATTAATGCCCACCTCTTTGAATCCCCCGTCTAATGTAAGGTACAGTCCAAATAATGAAAGGGCACAACAAAAGGCTAAGACCGCATAAAACTTTTGGGGAGCTTAATATCAAGAGCATACTAAAAAAGCATTGAAACTTAATGAGAAGATAATAACCTCATTTGTATAACCTAAGCTTATAGGCAATTAAGAGGTTTTTAAAATTGGACGGTAATCTAGCTATGATTTGAATTTACAAACACTTCTCACCGTGCTTGAGAACGTATACCTCCATTATCGAAAGCATCTGCCTTAATTCATGGGGTCCAGCAAAAACGTATCATTAAGAATATATTCTTTAAACCATACTCATCCCGAAGCTTCCAATGCTTTAAATCCCATAATAAATACTTCCTCGTGCAGTCAATCCTTCGTTTAACTATGTTGAACTGAAAACCAAATTATTTTATGTTGTCATCAAAAATGGCAATTGGAACAACCTTTAAAAAAGACAAAGAATGAGAAATTTGATGTAAATAAGAAAACCTGTTTTCTAATGGACAGCTAAATGGTTCAACCCAGAAAAATCTATTTCCCAGTATCATTAGAATGGTGTTTTAGTAATTTTTTATTTTAATTGCTTCACCTATAAAAAACATCTCCATTTTTAACTCACTATAAGTCGGTCCCGATTACTCCCTTCAACCATATAAAAAGATATGTTACGGTCACACTTTTCTTATCCATGTGTCTAACCTACATACAATAAAAAATAAATATTATGTCCAAACAAAATTTTGATGTCCAAAGCATTGCCATCAATGCAAACCCAAAAAAAGTATTTGAATTCGTGGCAGAACCTACCAATGTGCCCAAGTGGGCCATCGGATTTTCCGATGTGAAGGATAACATGGCCTACATGGAAACACCTAACGGAAAGATGCAGGTCGGGCTTAAAATGAATTCTGACAGCGCGTTGGGCACTGTTGACACCATTATGGAAATGCCCGACGGAAGCATTGGTCGGGCCTATTCACGAATCATTCCAAATGATGGAGGGCTATCCGCAATCTTTACATTCGTGCTGATGGCTCCTCCGGTTCCGTTGGAATTGCTCGAGGGGACCTTGGAGGAACAACGAAAGCAATTGGCTGAGGAATTGCAATTGTTGAAAAAAATACTGGAATCAAACATTTGATGTACCGTGGTAAAAATCAACCTGAACCATACTGCTATACCGGTAGCAAGTTCCGTGAACTATTTATTGGCATTCGTTTGGTACGTACCATTGTTTGGGGAGGTCTGGGCCGTTGGTGCTGAAGTGTCAAATCCTGAAACCCCGCCTCTTTGGGCAACCATAACCAGTTTTAGCGTAGGTATTATGCCATCCTGCGGTATTGCCATTATTTTAATGTACTCCAATTATCGATGGGCAGAAAATAGGGACCTTGATCTCGCCGGTCTTTTTGTTACTGGTCGTCATAGAGCCATGGCTGTTTTCAGGCAGATTCTTACTCTTTGTGGTAAACATGCCGTATTTCACCCTGTCGGCCTTAATCTCTGGACTGGTCATTGGCAATTGGCAAAACCATATCTTAAAATTAATCCAAAATCATAACATTTTAATCATGAATAAAATCATTAAAAAAGCAATCATGTTAGTTTTATGTGTTTCGGCCTACTATAGTCAGGCACAGAGCAATCAAAATGCACATAAGTCAATGAACCAAGAAGAAGAAAAGGTAATGCAGGTCATTACTAAAATGACCGCAGCCTTCCACAAGAAGGATATTGATGGAATCATGTCCACCTATGAACCGAGTGCCGTGGTGGTATTTGAACCTGAGAATCCTATTTCCAATAAAAAAGAGTTGAAAGAAATGTTCATGGAAGCTTTTGTAATAAATCCCAAATTCACCTACAGCGGGCACGAGGTTTTTGTGACGGGCGATTCAGCAATTCATTTGGCTCCTTGGACCATGCTTGGGATGGCTCCTGACGGAACGAAAATTGAACAAAGTGGTTTATCCATTGCTGTTTTGCGCAAACAAGAAGACGGAAGTTGGCTTATGATATTTGATAATCCGCATGGACAATATTTAATGGATAAGAACTAATAGTTGAAAAAAGCTCTTTGACAAGCCAAAGGGCTTTTTCTTTTTGAACAATGTTATGTCAAGATTTATTGAATCAAAAATTTTAGAAGCGGATGAACAGCTCATCAAAAATGCGCTGTCGGGCAATAAATCGGCTTTGGAAAATTTAATCAAGAAGCACCAAAATTGGATTTACAACGTAGCCCTCAATTTAACCGCTGACAGTAACGAGGCAGCTGACCTGCTTCAAGAGGTACTCATCAAGGTAATAACCAACCTTGGTCAATTTAAGAGTGAAAGCAAATTTCAGACTTGGGTGTACCGAATCATCAAAAATCATTTTTTGAATGTGAAAAGATCAAAGTACCACAACCAGGTTATTTCTTGGGAGGACTATGGAAACGGCCTTGATCAAACAAAACATATAGATTTGGAAGATTCGTTCCAAGTAGATAAAAAAATGGTTGTCCAAGAGGCAAAGCTGAGTTGCATGAAAGGTATGCTCCTATGCTTAACACCCGAACAACGTCTTATATTTGTGATTGGCGAACTATTTGAACTGCCCGATACCACCGGCAGTGAAATTTTGGAAATAAACCGAGATGCATTTCGCAAAAGGCTGAGTAGGGCCAGAAAACAGTTGTATGATTTCATGAACGGTAAATGTGGTTTGATCAATAAAAGGAACCCGTGCCGCTGTGCCAAAAAAACACAGGGGTTTATCAAAAAGGGGTATGTAGACCCGAACAATCTACAATTTCAGAAAAAGGTAATTGCCAAGATCGAAAGCGTCGTTGAAAAAAAACTGATGGATTATGAAAATGATGGTTATGCCGCCTACCAGAAACTATACCAAAACCATAATTACCAAGAGCCAGATGACCGACTTTTGTCATTAAAGAAATTTCTTGACTCCAAGGCAGTTCGTAAAACCTTTGACATTCAATAACCAAATACTTTGACCAAATACATTTAGTGATCATCTAAAAAAAAGTTAAAATTAAAGAGAGATAGACGACCAGTCTAATATTATTATATATTTGAGCCATGAAAGAAGAAACCAAGGATAAAATTTTGGATATTGGCGTTGACCTGATTGCCAAAAAGGGCTATAATGGTATCGGTATTCAAGAGGTCTTGGATAGAGCGCAGGTACCCAAAGGGTCATTCTACCATTATTTCAAAAACAAAGAAGACTTTGGTCTTCAGGTGATAAAAAAACATGGATTCAAATCACTTCAGTATATAGATTCATTTTTATCAAATACCTCCTTAGCCCCCTTGCAAAGAATTTTTGCCCTTTTTGAAGACATACAAAGGGTTTATGAAGAAAAAGAGTTCAAAGAAGGTTGCCTCTTGGGCAATTGCAGTTCGGAACTTGCCGACCAGAAAGAATGCTTCTCATCCACCTTGGAAAATGAATTCCTCAAAATGGAAAACAGATTTGTTGTATGTCTTGAAGAAGCAAAAGGCAATGGGGAGTTAAGAGCTGATGAATCCCCTGAAGAGCTCGCAAGTTTTATTGTCAATTCATGGGAAGGGGCCATTTTGAGAACGAAATCGACCAAAAGCAACGAGCCCATGAAGACCTTAGTGAAATTTTTAAGAATGCACATCTTAATATAAAAAAATTTGATCATCAACTAGACGACTAGTCTATTATTAACACAACATGGAGCTGAAGTCTGATTTTTCGACCATTGGAACTAGAATGCTAATTGCGATTTCGCTCTTAACCCTATGGACCTCGGCATCCGGTCAAAAAAATAAATCCATGAAAAAAATGCACAGCGAAGAATACAAAAAAGGTTGGGAAAATTTGAAAACAATTGACGGCAAAGCAGGTGAAAAAGTGGTGGCATCGCTTGAAGATATATCACCGGACCTGGCCGCATACATCATAGAATTTGCCTTTGGCGACATTTATGAAAGGCCTCTACTGGACCTTAAAACAAAAGAAATCGTAATTGTTTCCGGTTTGACAGCAATGGGCAATGCGGAGCCCCAACTCAAGGTGCATCTCAACGCAGCATTGAACGTAGGATGGACCATTGCCGAAGTACAGGAAATAATCTTGCAAATGTCGGTGTACTCAGGATTTCCATCTGCCGTTAACGGAATGACAGCTCTAAAGGATATACTGGATGAAAGAAAGAAAAATGGTGTTGATGACCCAAAAGGTCTAAGCAAACAAACCAAGATTCCCGAAGGGAAGACACGATTGGATGTGGGAGTTGCGCAGCTGGAAAAATTGGATGTGGCACCCATTGACAAGCTCAATGAAACCTTTAAAGATGTTTCCCCCGACTTTATGAAATATGTTCTGGAATATGGTTTTTCAGACATCTTGGCACGACCCGGTCTTGATTACAAAACGAGGGAGATGGCCACCATTTCGGCCCTTACCGCACTGGGCAGCACAGATCAGCTCAAATTCCATATCAGGGGAGCCATGAATTTGGGCGTAACCAAAGAAGAAGTGGCTGAAATAATGGTTCTGATGGGTGTATTTTCAGGATTTCCCTCGGCGGTGAACGGTACAATGGCACTTAAAGAAGTTACCAATGAGTAAAAAAGTGGCCATAAGTGCAATCCACATGACGGTGGCATTCATGCTGTGCAACGCACTGTATCCCCAAGGAAGCATAAATCAATACAATAATATGCCAAAGACTAAGATGGAGACGGGCGACGAGTTGGCGGTGCATCCAAACATTTCCATGAAGAAGAACGACAAGTTGTTTCACTATAATTCTGTGGAAGCCTTTATATCGGGTAAACTTTATGACGGAAACTACACCTATAAGGCCTTGCTTGAACATGGGGATTTTGGTTTGGCAGCAGCACATAAAATAGATGGTGAGGTGACCATTTTGGATGGAAAAATATATCAGACCAAAGCCAATGGAAAGACCTCTGAGCTAAAGTTGAAAGACAGGACACCACTGGCTTTTGTCTCTGACCTTTCGGTTGATCTAACGTGGACGATCGATAAAACGTTTACTAAGGAAACCTTGGAAAAACACCTTAAGAATCGTTTAAAAAAAACCGATTACATCTACGCGATTAAGATTTCGGGCACGTTCAACACCCTAAAAACAAGAACCTACCGTCCCGTGTTGTCCCAATCTTATCCAGAGTTTTCTGAAGTGGTTAAGAACCAACAGTTGTTCAAAATTCACAATGTTATTGGAAGCATCGTCGGCTTTTTTGTGCCTCCGTCTCTAAAAGGTGTGAATGTTCCTGGTTTTCATTTTCACTTTCTTTCCGAAGACAAAAAACATGGTGGTCATGTCTTGGATTTGGAAATAGACAAGGCCCTGGTCGAAGTTGGTGAATTGAAGGGCTATGTCGTTCATTTTTCTGAGCACCAAAATTTTCAAACCATGGACGCAAACAAATAAATGTACAAAACGTGGGAAGTAAAAAAGATTGGGAGATTACCCAACATCAATCAATATTAATCTTAAATGTTTAAAAATGTCAAAACAACATCAAAATGTAATTGTAACAGGTAGTAGCAACGGCTTTGGTTACCTAACGGTACTAACCATGGCACGCAAAGGGCACCAAGTGTTCGCTACAATGCGAAATGTCAATGGCAGCAATGCCGCAAAGAGAGATGAACTGCTCAGGATTGCCGAGAACGAAAGTCTGGACATCAAAGTAGTTGAGCTGGACGTAACAGATCAAAATTCGATAGACATTGCTACGGCCCAAATTCAAAAAGAGGCAGACCATATTGATGTGCTGGTGAATAATGCCGGAACCATGTTCGTCGGAATCTCGGAAGCCTACAGCATCAAACAAATCGAGGATCAAATGAGTGTCAATTTCTATGGCCCGATTCGGATGGCCAAAGCCTTTCTACCCATGTTGAAAAAGAATGGCGGATTGATTACCAACGTATCATCAGTTGCCGGAAGACTGGCATTTCCCTATTTTGGCGTATACTGTGCCAGTAAGTGGGCCATGGAAGCCTATTTTGAATCCTTGGGATATGAGCTGGCACCATACGGTGTGGATGTAACCATTGTAGAACCAGGCCCCTTTGCCACCAATTTACTGCACAGCGGTCCGAAGGAGGCCGATTCTGAAGTTATTAAAACATACGGCGAAGATGCCAAAGTTCCAGGGACCACTTTAGAGGGGTTCGATACTATGTTCAAAAGTGGAGGCCCAGATGTTGACCCTCAACACGTTGCCGATGTAATTTCAAACCTAGTCCATACAGAACAGGGGCAACGTCCTATCCGTACAGTGGTAGGACAGGATTTTGGCACGGTGGAACTAAACAATGCCGTTGCTCCTATACAAAGGCGATTGATCGCTGATGTACTTCAAATGAATCACTTACTTGGAGTTAGTAAAAATTAGGTTGTGCTATGGGTGGGCTGAACCATGAAACATCCAGGTTCCATGGTTCGATCCACTTATTTTGGTATATTTATCAATCTTTTTATAATACAAAAAGTGCCTTTTCGTGTTTTCAGTTATTATTATCCAAACTTTCGATTACGCTTAATTGAATTTTATGTATAAGTCAAAACGTTGGGCTTATGGTCAGGGCCGATAAATATATTACTTCAAAAAACCTGATTGAATGGAATATTGAGCATAATCTTGGGCTAACTACCCAATCTGTAAAAAGAGGAGCGTTGTTCCTAGAGGCAGGGCAGCGATGTGAATATTTCTATTTTGTCTTAAAGGGATTGGTGCGCATCTATTACCATGACCTAAACGGAAACGAGATAACCCATTGGTTTTCCTCAAAAAATTCCATGATAACCTCGCCATTTAGCTTTTTAAAGAAGGAAGAGAATATCCTCTATTTTGAAGCACTGGAAGAAACCGAGTTAATGTTGATCACATCAGAACAACTCAATACCATCATCTCCCGATTCAAGTCCATAGAAAAGGTGTTCAGAAATTTGTATGCCGAGTTTGCAATGGTCTTGAGCAGGAGGGTCATAAGCATTCAAACAGAAACCGCCGAAGAACGGTATTTGAAACTGATGAAAGAGCATCCATACTTGTTTCAAAAAGCAAAGCTTGGCCATATCGCTTCCTATTTGGGCATCACACCCCAAAGCTTGAGCAGGATAAGAAAAAATCTATGATTCCATTTTTTACCATAGGGTAATTTTATCCACATTCCCTACCTGTAAATTTGTGGTACATTTTTAACATTTAAGAAGTATCACAATGAAAAACGTAGCATTGATTACGGGAGCAGCTGGAGGTATTGGGAAAGAATTCGCCAAGATTCATGCTTCACGGGGCGGCAGCATTATAGCCGTTGACATCAATATTGAAGAACTTAAAACCCTTAAGTCTGAAATTGAAAGGCAAAACAGTGTTGAGGTTTATACCATTGTCAAGAATCTAACGCAACCTACCGCCACACAAGAAATTTACGAAGAGGCCAAAAGCCTGGGAGTCGAAATAGATTATCTGATCAACAATGCAGGATTCGGTGGTATTGGTAAATTTTATGAGCGCCCTTGGGTGAAAGACCTGGCGATGATCCAGGTAAATATTCTCGCCCTGACCTCACTGACCCGGTTTTTTCTGCCCGAATTTGTGGAGCGCAATTCTGGAAAAATACTGAACGTATCTTCTACTGCCAGCTTGCTCCCAGGGCCTTTGCAAGCTGTCTATTTTGCCACAAAAGCGTATGTGACTTCTTTCAGCAATGCTCTATCAGGGGAGCTGCACAACACCAATGTCAGTGTTACCGCTCTATTACCGGGACCGACGAAAACAAACTTTGGGGCAATTTCAGGAATGGACAAGACTTCCATTTATAAAAACACGCCAAGGTTTCAGAGGTGGCAAAGGATGGGTATGATGCCATGATGGAAGGAAAATTGGAAGTCATTTCAGGGCTACCATGGTCGCAACGAATGCAATTGACATTTGCGCCGTTGATACCGAAAAAGATGCAACTCCAGATAGTACGAAAAGGGCAAGAGGTCCAAAAAAGATAATTTAAAAAAGACTTATGAATCAGGTTATTGATAAAACGGCTTTTGAAGTCGAAGCAGAACAGCTTGTGCAAAACCAAAGAGATTACTTCAACACCAACGCAACGAGACCCATTGGTTTTAGGCTTGAACAACTTAAAAAACTGAAAGGGATTTTACTTCGACATGAAGATGAGATGCATGACGCGATCTACAAGGATTTTGGCAAGTCAAAATATGAGAACCAACTGGTCGAAATTTATCCGCTTATCGATGAGATCAACATGGCCATAAAGAAGCTCAAAAAATGGGCACAGCACAAAAGTGTCAAAACCAACTTGCTGAATTTTCCGGCCAAAAGTTATCTGGTACCAGAACCATTGGGTGTCAGTTTGGTGATCGGGGCGTGGAATCTGCCCTATAATTTATCGCTTACCCCGTTGGTAGGCTCAATGGCCGCAGGCAACACAACCATTTTGAAGCCCAGTGAGCTTCCGGCAAGAACGAGCAACATCATGGCAAAGATCATCAATGAAAACTTTGATTCAAATTATTTGAGGGTCGTAGAAGGTGCCATACCCGAAACGACTGCACTGTTGAAGCAGCGATATGACAAAATTTTCTTCACAGGAAGCCCAAAGGTCGGTAAAATCGTAAACAAGTCCGCAGCGGAAAATTTGACGGATGTCACCTTGGAACTGGGCGGAAAAAACCCGGCCATTTTTACCAAAGACTGCGCCCTAAAGATGGGCGTCAAGCGAACGATCTGGGCAAAGTTTGTCAATTCGGGCCAATTTTGCATCACCACAGATTATGCCTTGGTACACAAAGACATCAAGCAAGAATTTCTAAAATTGGCCGTGGAAGAGATTGAAAAGAACAATTTCTCGAGGGAAAACAATAATTATGTCCAGATCATCAATGAAAGAAACTTTGACCGTGTAGTCAATCTGATTGACCCTGACAAAGTATATTATGGGGGCACTCATAACCGAGAAGAACGAATCATAAACCCCACTATTTTGCACCATGTTTCTTTAGATGATGCGGTGATGCAGGAAGAGATTTTTGGGCCTGTGCTTCCGGTAATTGAATTTGAGACCATTGATGAAGCATTTGATTATGGAATTACTTAGCAAGTATGAGCGTCCAAACGATAAAGTCAGTAAATCAATAAAAAACAAGAAGTTTATTTCCATTAGAATGGCCTCAACTCCACGCGCCTATTTCCGTGCAATTCTTCCAAGACCAACTTCAAGCCTTCCTTGTCCCCAAGCACAAACTTGGGCAAAACATAGACAAACCTAACCATTTCCCCATCCTTGACCATGTTCGGCACACCGTGGCCATAAATGGGTTCCAACGGGATTTCCTGATAGGAAGCTCTTCGCTTTGCACTCCCATTGACCCGAATGACCTCCAAACGATCCACTTCAAAATCTATGCCCGATCGGTTCCGTATTCCAAAAACCAGGTACACCTCATCCCCGTGATAGACCATGTACTCCAAACGTAGCCGGATGCCCATTTTACGTTTAGTGGCCATGACCTTTGGTTTTTCTTCTAGTAGCACCCCGGAGAACCTGTCATAATGGGACGGCTCCATGACCAAGGAATCCCTTTTCAGCTCTGACTCCGTTGCAGGTCCAATCCTCCCAATACCGTCCCCTTCCCGGATAAAATGGTTCAATTGGGAAAGTTCTTTGGAATATTTAAGGATATATGCATATACCTGATGGTCCGAAGTGATTACCAATAGATTGCTTTCAACACCTTCCACCCCCTGCAATAATCCAAAATAACCAGCTTCTTCCCTATCATAGGAAAACACAAAATCATCATTACCAACAACAGCCTGCCGTATGGTACTTGGAAAGAACAGGGCCACATTCTTGGATTCATTGGCATAGATCGTGTCCAAACTTTCTTGACCCCACAAAATATTCAAGAAAAACAATACCAAGGCACAAAGTACCAATCCACTTCTTTTCATAACTCTTGTTTTAAAATGATTTGATATTTATCCGCCACCTCTACCCTAACGGCCCGACGATCCCGTTGAAAGATGCGCTTGATACCCCTGAACTGCGGAAAGCCGGGTAGGTTCACCTCTGAAAGTGTCTCATCCACGCTGGCCTGAATCATTTCTCCCTTCAAATGGTTTTCCATGTAAATGCCCGCTTGTCCATCCTGAAGGTCATGGACCTGTAACTTTAACTTTTGGTCCTCTATCCGGTCAACTTCCACCATCATTCGATTGGGCCTTAACTTGACAAATCCATAGACTCTGGTACCACGCAAAATGTTTCGCCCATCAATTTGAACACTACCTTCCAAACGCATGACCAACCGATGGCCTTCCCTTAGGGTCTGCTTCCCATCCACATAGGCCAATAATCCTATATTATCCCCAATGGCATCATTATCCTCAAGGCCATTAACTTTCGAAATTAGGGGCTTGGAGGCAAAAAAGAGCTGGTGCTTCAACATCAATTCTTGGGTGGATAACTGTGTCTCTGGCTCCCCGACGTCTTTAGCTTCCATTGAATCTAACATCCTCGTGGAAGCAGTGGTCTCGCGTATTTTCAAATGAGGAGCCTTTTCGACGAAGCGCTTGGATTGATAAACACTATCAATAATGCGGTGTTTTTCATATTCCATATAATCCGGGTTGAAATATCCCTTATCGTCCACCATATGGTCCGGGTACAACTGGGGAGCAGTTACCTCCCGTTCCTCCTTGATGGCATCCAGGGCCTCCATCTTGGATTCGTATTCCACGGTCTTCCCATCCAAGTCGGGCATTGGAATTCGGTCAGGTTTCAATTCGATCTCCTTGTCCTTTCCAAAAGTGATAAGGGCATATACCGCAATGAACAGAACTATACATACCATCACAAGGACAAAAACAATCTTACTCTTCTGTGTTTTCATCGTCTTCAATTTTACGGAGTGAGTTTTCAAAAAAATCTGTGATCAACAACCCGTGCGGATTGTGTGGAAAGTTCCGTTCGACCTGTATAAGTCGGCCTGATGTAATCAGTTCATAGGTATCCGTTGCCGAACCCCTATGGATCTTCAGGATGGTCTGGGTCCTGAAAACCATGGGTCCTGTTCCCATATCGATCTTGGTATCGATACGCTCCACTTTTTGGACCAAAGAATATTGTAACAATCGATTATAGAACCCATCTGCCTTCCTTTGTTGGAAGACCTCGGCAACGGATGTATTTCCCATCCATAGGGCCCTTTCCATGTTACGTTCATAACTACCGGCATCGACCCCATAGAACCAACTGTGGAACTGTTCCAAATGGGCCAGTGCCTCCACTTCAAGGTTTTTCCGCTGCTCCACCCAGGTCAAAGGAATGACTTCCCCTTCCCCATTGACTACAAAGGCATGTTCCATGCTCTCCCGATGGACTTTGTACATCAATAGGGTTGCAACCATACAGACCATCCCCGAAGCGATGACCACTGAAAGTACCACCCATCGGTTCAAGCGCAATTGTTGTTGTATGTTTTTAAAGGGTGTTTCCATAAGAATTCCATTTATCCTGTGAACAAGCGAAGGGTGAAACTGGTGGCGCGCCTGTAAAGCTTGAACTTGAGCAATACGATAAAGCCAATGGTACCGAGTTCAATGATCGGGGCAAAGAATTCGCTGCCCCAGTCAAACCCGAACAGGTTGCCCCAGAAATTGGTACTGATCTCCGTATAGAGATTGTTGACAAACACATTGACCAAGAAAAAGGCCGGTACCAACATATAGACCCCTGCATAGAGTTTGAAGTAGCCATAGGCCAGGGAACGGAACTTCTCAAAAACGGCCAGACTGATCACCAAGGGGAAAAAGGCCTGCATAACCCCCAACAGGAAATACCGCTCTGCCAGGAACAAAGGATAGATGAACAGGTCCATCAGCCAAAGGATGACCCCAATGATAAAGGCCAATATCTTCAATCCATACATTGGAGTGACCAAGGCCTCATACAACAATGCCATGGCCTTTTTGGCGGCTTCCAGGGCACCCACATCCCGTTCCAGGTCCACATCTTGAAGCTGCAATGGGAGGAGTGCCGGAGCCGTGTCCCGGTATTGGGCCTCAATGGCCACCAGAATCCCATCGAACACTCCCAATATCTCGGTTGAAAAGATGACCATCAGTACGACCAAGAAATTCTTGGTCAGTTCAGTGGGGGTCAATCCCCATGTATGGCCATCGGTTGAGGCAATGCCCTCATTGTATTTCTTCAGTACATTGACCAGAAAGAACAGGACGGCCAGGGTCTTCATGCCCACTAGGGTATATTGTGAAAAGTCACTGTCCTTTATCGTCTGAAAAACCGCGTCCACATATTCCAATCCTATGCCCAAAAAGAAACCGCCCATTAGTAGTTCGTTTCACGGTTATTGATTATATCCTGCATCCTACGGAAGGAGATGATTTCCCGATAACGTCTTGTTTTTACCTCTAATTCCACTACCATTTCTTGGGACCGCTTTTTCTTTTCCAACAAAATGGAAGTACGCTCGGCATCGGTCATTTTTAAAAAGTCATTGGATAGGATCTGATTGACAAAGTCCAGGTCGTCAATGGCGGTATCCATGATCTGCTCAAAAGTGCGCGATACCTGTTCCACTTCCCCTGCTTTGATATAGGGAGAATTTAAGATATCCCGTAAGTCTTGCTGTACGGTCCTGAACAAAATCTCATTGTTCTTGGTCAGCTCCCGTAGGGCCTTCAATTGCCTGATGGCATTGTTGACCTTGACGATATTGTCCTTTTGCTCCTTTAGAAATTGTACCGTCTTCAATAGCTCTGAGGTCTGTTTGGCCGACTCCACCAGCGATTTGGTCATGCTGATAAAGTTCGTATTGTCATACACCGGCATTCCCTGGCATGCAGCGCCTGCTGGCAGTAAGAGGGCAGTGGTTAGGGCCAATAGTAAGGTCAGGGTATTTTTCCTGATGGCTTGTAGATTTGTTGTTTTCATGGGGTTTCTTTTTTAAGGTGAATGAATGCTTTGATGGCTTGCTCCATATCTTGGGTCTTTTCAAAGCGATTCATGATCTCGGTGCTTTCGGTGCCATCGGTGAGGTAGGCAGCATAGACCTCGGGCGGGACTTCCAAACGGAAGATGTTGCTCTCCTTCCCGATCTTGATAAAAATTTCAGTGTATTTCCGTTTCCCGGTGAGGTTGTTGCGAATGGACTTCAATTGGTTCAAATCATGGCTGGACAGCTTGAGCCGCTTTTGAAGTGTATCATAGCCCTTTTCATTACGTAGGCTATAGATGACTTGGGTGTTTTCGAGGATACTGGCCGAAGTGGAGTTTTCCGGCAATTGGTTGATGGATTGCAAGATGATACCAATGGCTCCATTCTGTTTACGGATGGCCTGATAATAGAATTCCACGCTTTCCAATACATTGGCAAACTTCAATTGTTTGGCGAATTCATCGAAGAGAATGATGCCCCGTTCGGAGCGGTTCTGCCAAATGGTCCGATGGATGGCGGATTTGATCAATTTGAGCATGACCGATAGAATTTCCTTGTTGTCCCTGACCTCGTCCAGTTCAAAGACAATCAGCCGTTTGTCCTCTATCTTATAGGTCTGGTCCCCATCACTGTTGAAAAGAAAGCTATAGGGTCCGCCATCGACATATTCAGAAAGGATGTGCAAGAAGGCGTATACACTGAAATCAGTTTCCGAGACCTGGATGTCCTTGACCAGGTTATTTTTGTGGTCATCAACAAATTGATAGAGCGACCGGAGGGAATGTCCGCTGCTGACCTTTTTGTAATAATGCAACAACACTTTTTTAAGAGCGACCTGTTTAGATTTGGTAGCATTGTCCTCGGCCAAGAGTTCCAAAAGGAACAAGACCATATCTTCCAGGCGTTCCGGGTCCAAATCTGCCTCACTGGAAACATAAAATGGATTGATGCCCAAATTTTTTCCATGCTCATACCGCAGGATGATATGCTGTTCGGGATAAAGCTTGGCGAACTTTGCATAGGATCCCCCAAGATCGATGATCACCAAGCGGACATCCTGCTCAAAGTATTGTCTAAGCATGTTGTTGGCCAGAAAGGACTTGCCCTCCCCTGTTGGGGCGAATATGGCAAAGTTCCTAGCCTTGATGCGACACTTACCTTCATCCCAGACGTCCTTTAATACAGGAATATTGTGTTGTCGGTCATTGAAGATGATACCTATGGCATCCGAGGTATAGTTGGTGCTGTTGATATAGAGGCATAGGGCATGCTTCAAATCGGTTACATAAAGATCTTCATTGGAAAAGTTGGTGGCGTGACAGGGATGGGAGTTCAGGAAATAATGCTTGCGCTCCTCCCCATTGGGGTGATAGGGCATAATATCCAATTCCTTAAAACTTGCCTTGATCTGGGATGCGATCCGTTTAAGGTACTCGGCCTCCGAATGCCAAAAAATGACATTGAGATGGCCCCTGATGATGCAAGACGAATCATCAGAATTGATTTGGTCCAGAATATGCTGGACTTTTTTGAGGACGACCTTGTTCTGCGAACCAAAATTGGAACTCTTGCTCAATTCCTCCACTTTCTTGTCCAGAAGTTTGCGCCATTTGTGTCTGTCATCCAGATAGAGGATGTGGTTTACGATATGGTTCTCGTTTAGCTCCAATCCCAATCCATCAATAAACCCTTGATGAAAAGTGAAATCATCCGAGGTGAATTTTTCATTGTTCTTGCTACTTTGGACTTTTCCTCCAAAACAATTTTCATTATTGACAGCGATAACATCGAAAAAATGGTCACCAATTTCGATGTGTTTGTTGTCCAACAACACATCCGTATCGAAATCTTGGTTGAAGCCATTGTAGTAGTTGTTCGTATGGGCCAAAATGTCATCAGACATCATTGGGCTCAAGGAAACGCGTCGACTATTGTTGATATAGGAGACAGCATCGTTGACAGAAGTTATAAATTCTGCTACTTGCACATCCAGTTTTCGATGGAAACCCTTTTCCGTTTTCCGGAAGGGGTTAACATATTTGGTCGCGTTCCAAGTTTTGTCCAAGGGCAGTACAAAGAAGAGATGGCTTTTGTGCCTCAGGAATTCCCTTCCCTTAAAGTACTTATGGGTGGCCTTTTCCAAAAAGGTTTGATTGGGCAATTGTTTGCAATCGTATCCCACTTTTTGGTAAATCTCCTGTTTGTGGATGGCCGTACCCATGGGCAGGGATTTGAAGGCCTGGAACCACATACTGTGCAGTTCCTCAAAATCTTGCTCTGAGAGGGAGTGGATTTCAGGAAGGCCTACCTTGTAGCATAGGACGACATTTCCATTGTTGGCAAAGACTACATGGTTTTGGATGTCCAGTATGGGATGATGGGAATTAAGGTTGATTCTAGGCATAGGAGAGAGGGCTTATACGTTTGTTGCTGATGGTTTTGGGGAAGACCTTTTGGATGGAAAGTAACTGAGGGTTTTTGACCCACTGTGCCAATGCCCCGAACAGAAGGGCATTGAACAACAGCAGGGCAACGATGACACCAAGACTGAATGAAAAGATGATAACTAACATAGAGCCAATAACGGACACTATTAGTAGGGCAAATAGCGAAATGGGCAGTCCCAGGATCATGGCCCGTTTGCGGATATTTCGATAGATTTCGTACTTTTTCATCTTACACCACGATTCCGATGAGATAGGTAAAGATGCCCACAACGGCCCCAGCAATCAGCACAAAGACCAAGACCCGGGTAATGCCTTTCTTCAGGTCGGCATTCTCGCCGAAGAAGTGTCCGGCATTGAAAAGGAACCCCACCAAAAAGATCACCCCAAGAATAATGGGAAATATGGCCCGTATGGTGTTGGAAATGTCATTGACGGAATCCTCGATGCCGCCGATCTGGGCCAAAATGGAACTGGAAACAAATAAGAAAAGAATGGTGATGAAATGTGATTTTCGCATATCGCAAACGCTTTTGGATTAGACGATTTTTGATATGTGAAAAGTACAATAGAAATATCTTCAAATGATTGATATTCAATTATTTGTGTATAAAATATTGTTTGGTATGGGATTGGGGTTTTTACCGGGGTTTGAGTACAAATTTCATGGAAAATTAACAGGTATATGTTAAATAAAGAAAAATACAAGTATGCTCAGGGTCGTGAAAAATGTATTTTATGACTCGAACCCAAGGGTAGATTATGATTTATTCTTTAATTCCAAGGTTTTCCACCAATAAAAAAAAGCTTCAGGATTGGTTTTCTTTAGTTTGTTCAATCTTGTTTCATCAGGTTGGTCAATTGTCCAATCCACAATATCTTCTGGATTTGAAAAGTGATGAATTTCTTTGGCTTCCGTTTTTATCAGTGCAGATAAATATGCTGCCTTGGCCGCAGGCACCATAGCTCTCTCAAGATGAAAGTTTTCTGAAAAAATGTAGTTCTTGATGTTTTGAATGCCTTTTTGCAGCTCTTGAAACTGACCTATACCCGATTTTCCTCTTGTTGCTATGACCATTGCGGTTTCAAATATATCCTCCAAGACTGCATCGTTAGATTCCATTATATTCCTGTAAGCAAGTTCGGTTTGGGCAAATCGATTAAAAACTGCCGCAACTACTTCGATATCGCGTACCATATCAAATAAGTGACCGACATCGAATAATTGCTTGATAATTTCCACTTCCTTACCCCTATCGTAAGGAACGCCGGTAGTATTTGGTGCAAAGGCAGTCAATTTATCTCCTAGAATAGCTTCGGCGGTGGGCACTTCTACATTTAAAGGATTATCTTTTAGTTTTAGAAAAGGGGAATTTATTGGGAGCATTTCTGTGTATCCCTCATAATGGCTGTCTTCAAAAAGTATGTCCAATAAAATATACTCTTGGTCTGAAGGTGCTTTCGTTACTGGTTTATAATAAAACTTAAAATGGGCTTTTTCTATATCCGACTTAGTTTTCCGGACGTCCTCTTCATAACCAATGAAATCAGAGCTTTTGATCAGGGCATCAAAAATAGGATTCAAAACCTCTGGCTTGTTTTCAACTATAATATCGATATCAATGGAGAATCTTTTTGGCTCAGGAAGTAGAAGCGTCAAGGCGGTACCTCCCTTAAAAACGAATTCCAAGTTACTTTTTTTTAGTTGTTCCAGTAAATAAAGTGCCCGCACTACTTTTTCCACCAAAATGGAATCTGACCGGTACTCTCCAGCCTTCTGATTTATCCATTCTTTAGTTAGCGACTCCGTATCTATCATTTATCTATGATTTGGCAGTAATTAATCTTAACTGCCGTTTCTTTGTTGGTTTATTAGCAATTCTACTTCAGTTTTTTTTGTTCTTCTATCTGCATATCTGAGCATTTTGGCTTTATTAATATCATATCGATCAAAAGCCGTTTGGTAAATTCTTTGCAATTCCGTGCCTTGAAACGTAGAAAACAATTCTGGGTCACAATAGATATCCACCAACATTTTTTCCAAAGAACAGGTAGTCACCTTATTTATTTTATGAATTGGAGCTTCTGTAATAAGTGGTATAATGATAATGGGGCTTTTGGAATGAGAAACGTATTTGCTTATTATGTCTTGGGAAGGATTCAGAAAAACTTCCTTGCCCAAATCATTGAGAGCGTAGAACACCGATTCGGTAGCATCCCTTTCCACCTCCAGTATGGTGTAAAACCTTCCTGGTTGGTGCAACATGAATTCGTTAAGCCACTTTGTTGTCCACAAACAGGTTTCAATATACGGGAATTGATTATGAATTTTACCGGCTAGGACTTTAAGTGATCTCGTAATTTCAGGTGTATATGTTTTCTTTTTTTTCTCTGAAAGTGAATAGACTCCTCTAGACTGCCTATGAAGAATACCTTCCTGAGTCAGTTTATACAACCTCCAATCAATTGTAGAACGCTTTACCCTCTCCTCAAATTGGCCATAAAACTCAATAATATCAGAAACAGTAATTTTTTGTCCCTCGTCGAAACTATTCTTTAGTGCATTGATATGTAGTGATTTATTGGCGATTTCCATATCTTTTATACAAATATACTAAAAACTAAGATTCGGCAGTAAATTCACATAATTGCCAAATCTTAGTTTAAAAATCAAACTCGTTTATCCTTACTCTTTTTATCAAAGGCAACCAAATTAAACAACTCACGCATCCGAGAACGCACACGATTACCATAACGTTCTTCCAGTTCCTCCGCATTGAGGTTGGTGGTGGCATGTGTTTTGCGTTTTTCGTTGATAAAGAGTTCGTGGCGGGAGAGCAGTATTTCCCCTATGACATTGCAGTCTTGTCCAAAATGGCGTCCTGTGGGTTCCACGCCGAGGTCATCAAAACAGAAGAATTGGGAATTGCCATAGTCCTCGATAATTTTATAGCCGATATGGTTAAAGCCAAAAACAATGTTCCTGCAAGGTATGACATCATAAGGTCGTTGATGGGGGACGATGTATTTCAATAGTTTCATAAGACTGGTCTTGCCACAACCTACAGGTCCAGAAAGAAGAAGGCCTTTTTGGGTGTCGATGCCCATTTGTGCACATCTGGCCTTATCCTGGATAAAGTAGAGACAGAGTTTATAGAGAATTTCCCTATCCTCTCGAAAGATCTTGAACTTTTTGCCAAATAGTAGCTTGCCTTTGGCATCAAGATAGATGAGGATTTTTTTAAAATCATAATGGATTTCCCTACCCTTGAGAGTGCCGAGCGGATAGTGTACAGCTCCCTCGGTGATGATATGTGGAGCGCTGTATCTCACAAGGGTTCATTGTAATTTTTTTGTTTCGTGGTCTTTAGGTTGTCCTGAAATGGGACACTGCGGATTTGTTTGCTTCTATTTTCCAAACCGTCAAGATCCAAATTTTTGAAATTTCGCGATTTGTTATAGTTTTTTTTGTTTTCCAAGGTTTGTATATGTTTGTTTATAGGTACCACTGCTTGTCCATTGCTTGTCCCGATATGGGTACACCTTGGGTCTACCACTTGTCCACCACTTGTCCCAAAATCGAACATCTTGATTCGGCTTCCCTTAAAAGGATTGTGGGATGGCGTGTATATGATATAGTGCCAATGGTGGAGTTCCTTGATGCATCTGTGGTAGGTGGATTTTGACCCGATTTTTGCATATTGCATGACCTCGTCCCGGTTGATAAAGAATTCCTGTTTAAAGTAGTTCGTGTTCCAAAATTGAAACAGGGCCACATAGAGGCTGATGTGGGTGGGATTTAGTCGACTGTCCTTGGAGAATTGTTCAAATACCCCATTGAGATGCTTGATATAATTGACCTCTTCCAAAACTAGATACGGTTATGGATCTTGTTCTGCTCCAATACTTCCATAATCTCATTGTACTCGTAATAGAGAACTCCACCTATCTTGGTGTAAGGCAATGTGCCATTGATGCGCAAATTTTGCAACGTGCCCGGAGAAATGCCCAAGAGTTCCCGGACCTCATTGGATTTGAGCCATTTTTTGTTGGTTTGTTTGTTTTGGTTTTCCAATAAATCCTTGATGTCCTCCAAAAGTTCGACTTTGAACTCCATCAGATCTTCTGTGGTAATAATGGTCGCTCCCATAATCTTGTGTTTTAAAGAAAAGACCACCGCATTACTCACATTTCATTTGATGGCCCTTCCGTTGATTTGACTTTCATGGGCAAAACTCAAAAAGCTTTTTGAAAAAAAATCCACAGTTGGTACCAAGGTGGGTACTTTTTTTTGCTAATACGATTTGCTGCCCTTTGAACTAAAATGGACCAGGAGGCTCACTAAAGAAGGTCCTAAAATCAAGGGATTTTTATCTGTGACCGCACAAAACCAAAATTCCCAAGTTGGTACCAACTTGGGAAAAATACAACTCACTCATCCAGTGACTCCATCCGCTGGTGAAGCATCTCAATGAGCTTGTCCAAGAAGCGGGTCTTGCTGCCCTTTCGTGAACGTATATCGATAAAGGTATGGTAGTAGTTCCCAAGATCCACATTGTAAAAGTGTTCAAAATGGGAGGCCAGTTCCTTGATATCCACTGTTCCACTGTTGATGGAACTGCTGGCGTGCAGTGCATAGAGCAGTTCGATAAGGTCCGTTTTGCTGCCGGTCCAGAATAGTTTAGAGGGTTTTTCCATAGGTGTGTTCTTTTGGGGTTCGAGGGAATTGTTCAGGTCATCAACCTCCTTTCTCAGGTACACGATGAGCATGTCATAGGCCATTATGGTGGCCACGGTCCCGTCCTGACAGGTCGAGAACTGGTCATCTATCAAAAAGTGGAAGGATTCAAGGGGCAGGCGAAGGTCACGGTTGCCCCTTACAAAATACCGTTCGTCCAAAGACATGGCTCCACGGCGGTAATAATTATAGAATTCCAGGTTATCGTTGAAAAAGGTCTGGAACTTATCGATCTGGTGCTGGAGATATTTGATCTGGGCAGGGTTCTTCCCACGCGGGCGTTTGCTCTCGATATTGAAGAGCTTGACATAATAGATCAGTTTGCTGAATATCTGGGGCTTGACGTGCTTGAAGAAATAGATCTCATCCGCTTGGGTTGCAAAGGTCTTGCCCGCAATCTGTTTTTGCAGCTTACGGATGCTCTTCTCCACCAACACTATTCCCTTTTCCGCCTTGAAGAGGACATCCCCGTTCCCACTTTCCAGGGCATCCAATTGCGCCTCAAATTCCGATAGCAGCTTTTGGTATTTCATGGCGGCCTCCTCTCAATGTTGGCCCTCCATGACCCCGAGCAGTTCCAAGATATAATTGTCATCGGTCTGGAGGTAGGCATATTTATCCTGCACCACCGCTCCCAGTTTTCTTTTTTCAAAGGAGGCTGTCATCCCAAAATCGATTTTGGGGAAACCCTTTTCAATGGCACGTTCAATGGTCCGGTACAACAACTGCCGATAGATGGCATACTCCTCCAATGCGGAATAGTCCATCCCTACAAATGCAGGTACATAGACCCGATCGGTATTGTTATAACAGAACATCACCCCCAATACCCTATCCGGTTCATCAAGTGATTCCAACAAAATGAATTCCCACAACGGGTCTTTGTTCATCCGATCGAACAGGGCATCGGGAAAGGAATAGGTGTTCAGGCCCAAATTTCTGGCCTGTACCTCCCCGAACAGTTTTTTGACCTGTTCCAACTGGGTAGGGACCAGTTTTTGAACCACCTGTTTTTTGACTCGCCCAAGAAAAGGCTGGATATCCTTTCTGAAATGCCTTCGGTTCCTGGAAGACAATCCATCCACATAGGTTTTGATGGATTCCACTGCCCTCAGTTCCACGCTGCAGGAACTGGGCATTTTCAATCTCAGGAACCCATGGCCGTAAAGGGTTTCGTGCAAAGGTGTCCCTTTGGGAAAATCCCGCATTACAATCATTTTGGCCTCCATGGAACGTTCCTGCCCCTCTATCCACTCCAGGAGCACGTGCTGTGCCCTCCCCGACCATTCATGGGAAGTGTCCCAATACATGTGGTCCCCTTCGGTGAACAAACATCCCATGGAAAGAACCTGGGAGGAAAGATGGTAGGGATCATTGTGACGTTCCAATTCTATGGCCTGTGAGACCTTGGCATCGGCCAACATGTCGTCTTTCCATAGGGACAAAGTGAAAAAGGTCATTAAAATTGGAACTCCGCTTTCGTCCCGGATCACCACGTAACGAAAACTCCAATTGTGTTCACGTTTGGCATTTCCCTGAAATACCCCTTCCAAGAACTTCAGACCGTTCCAATCATAGACCCCCTGCCCTCCCAAATAACGGTTCCACTCCTCCCGATCCATTTGCCCGATGGAGTCAAATACCTGAACTTTTGGTCCGTCCACAACTTTTTTAACGCTTTTGGCTTGGGGCTCCAGTTTAAAGGCATGGAACACTCGCTCGGCATTCGTTTGGGTCTCTTCCAGCGCTTTGGGAAAATGGTGTTCCATGGCCTCCACCAATGTCTCTATCTCCTCCAGCTGGTTATGCCGTGAAATGGTAATCCTAACCCCGGTGTTCTTTACGGGCACGGCAGGGAAGATACCCAGGTTGACAAAAAAGCCCTCCCGCATCAGACGGTTCACAAAATTGTACCCGGTCTTGGGCATTCCCGTGCCAATATAGAAGACCGGGGATTCATTTTGATCGATCAATGGAAGCTCGGTTGCGGAAAGACATGCATTGAAGTAATCGATGCGTTCCCGCAATTCCTTTTGAAGGTCATAGATCTCAGGGGACAGGTGGATCCGGGCCGAGGCCATCGCAGCGGCCACGGAGGCCGGTTCCAATTGGGCCGAAAAGGTCAGCGGCCCGCCAAAGGTCTTGATCTTGTCATATAGCCGCGGGTTCGAACAGGCCAATACGGCCCCACTGGCCCCAAAGGTCTTGCTCAGGGTACCGAACAGAAGCACGTTCTCGGCGAGTTCTCCCATCCGGTCCAATACATAGCCCGTACCGTTTTTGCCGACCCAACTCATACCGTGCACATCATCATAGTAAAAATGGAGCTGTGGGTATTTTTGGGCCAGTGACATCAAATCCTTGACTGGGGCATAGTCACCATACATGGAATAGATGCCATCGGCCATATACCAGATGTGACGTTTCGAATCACGGTACTTCTTGATCTTGTCCTCCAACATTTCCAAATGGTTATGCCGTATCATTTCAATGGGAACGCTCCGGGTCTTGAGCATCTTGGCGGCATTCTGCACGCTCCAATGCACCTGATGGTCCAAGATGATCACATCATCATCGTCCACGGCACTGGGGATGACCCCCATGTGTCCCAAAGTACTGTTCTTGGTGATGACAATGGGGTGCCCGTACATTTTTTGGACGGAATCCTCCAGTTCCCTGTAAAGGGGGTTGGAAATATACGATTTGGACAATGGGAACTGGGTGCCGTACCTATCGATGGCCTCCATGGCCGCCTTCTTCAACCTTGGATCTTGTTCCAGACCGAGATAGCCCGTGGTCCCAAAATGGTACAGTTCCCTTCCATCGATCTCGATGGTCCTACCCGAAAAGGAGTTGCCCCCTGCATAAAGATGGAGGACCCCTGCATTTTTGGCGTCCGTGAACACTTCATGTACGGTGTTCAAAAAATTGTGGTGTTTGATCTTTGCCATAGTGTTTGGTTTGAATTGTCGTAAAAAGTAATGGCAATTGTGCGATTATATAAAAAAGTAACATACATTACTCCGTTTCAGTCAAGCATTATTCCGTTTTAGACAAGTAAAACTCCTTTTCATACAAGCAATCATCATCTTATAAAAAAACCATTGACACTATTTTTGTAAATTGAAAATGCTAACCTGTTTTCAAAAGATGAAAAAAACACATGAGAACAACTATGCCATTTACCTATTGACCGATGATCTGTTACATATCGTTTACAAGAAGGTGCCTTATATCGACCTCAAGGCCGCCGAGATCATCGTCAGGGACCGGATGCAATTGCAACAGGGAAGGGAATTGCCCGTGCTCTGTGACATCCGTGAGGTACGAAACATCAACAAACCTGCGAGGGACTATCTTGCCCTGGAAGGTTCACAATGGATAAGTGCAATCGCATTTTTAATCGACCCCCCGATAACGGATGTCATCAGTTCCATCTATTTGGAGACCCATCCCAAAAGTGTCCCGACACGTTCCTTTACCAGTAAAACCGAGGCCCTTGCTTTCTTGGGACTGGAAGAGAATTACAACGATCAACCATAAATCGATGATCCATGCCGAACAGTGATGACTTTAGGGTAAAACGAATCCAGAAAATGCTCTTGGAAATGGCCAAGGGCAATTTCTTCTATAGCCTGGAGCCAAGCGATAAGAACGACAATATCGCCTCCCTTGTGGTCATGCTCAACATGGTCAACGAAGAGATCAGGGCCTCCTTTGTCCATCAGGGCTTTGCCAACGCACACCACACCCCGCAGTGCATCATTCAACTATCGCTTCTTATGGATGCCCACAGTACTGTTGAGATGGTCACCAATGGTTCTTGCTCGCTCCTGTCCTGTTTGCCCAAGGACGTTATTGGAAAGCCCATAACCGAACTGATGACCGAGACTTCCCGAAGGAAATGGGCCAAAAAGTTGCCCAAGCTCTTAAAAAGGGAACGTTCCGAAACGGTGCTCCACATGGAGTTGATAACACACCAAGGACTGGTACTTTCCAATGATTGCCACATCTCCGTCTTCAATTCCCTTGATGGGACCGGCCAAAAGATATTGCTGAACACCGTTTTCTTTTCCAAAGGCGAACCCTTTGAAACGGGGCTTCCCAAAAAGACCCTCAAAGTGACCAAAGGCATCAAGGAGCCCAAGGTCATCTTAAGTCCGAAGGACATCCAAATGATACGGGATGTCCATGATATGATCCTGAACAATCTTGAGAAGGACCTACCCCAATTGAAGGACCTGGCCCTGCAAATGGGCACCAACGAGTACAAACTGAAGTATGGTTTCAAACAATTGTACGGTACCACCATTTTCCGGTGCCTGGTCCAGGAACGCCTTAGAAAGACCAGGACCTTGATCCAGCACAGTGACCTTTCCCTGAAGCAGATTGCCCATATGACGGGGTTCAAGAGCCCAGCCCATTTCTCCCGGGCCTTTAAGGACAAGTATGGACTTTCCCCCAGTGAATTGCGCGAAACATCCCGATAGCTCCCATTTACTCCGTTTTGGTCAAGGAAAACTCCCTTTCAAATAAATCGGACCCACGAACTTTGTCATATCGATACAAAGGATATGATTGGTTCAAGGAAAATAGCGTTTTGGTTGCCCCCCATGGCCAGTGTCATGCTGGCCCTATTGTTCCTTTATGCGGCCACCAGTAAACTGCTGGACTTCCAACAGTTCAGGGTGCAATTGGGACAGTCCCCCATTCTAACGGCCTATGCGGACTGGGTCGCCTGGTCCATCCCACTTTTGGAATATGTTTTGGCCCTGCTCCTGTTATTTGACCTTTATCGTCTGTTGGCCCTCTATGGTGCATTTGGGCTGATGGTAATGTTCACCACCTATATCCTATTGGTGCTCCATTTCAGCGACTACGTCCCCTGTTCCTGTGGCGGTGTCCTCGAAGACCTGGGATGGACCGAACACGTTGTCTTCAACCTGTTCTTTATGGTCCTCGCCATCTTGGCCATAGTGCTGTTGGAAACGGGCAAAACCCAAAAAACGAACGTATGATGGGAAAAGGCGGGACTATGTTGAAACTTTTGGGTACCTCCAGTGTTGCAGTGGGACTGGTCACCATCCTATTCTTGACCTCCGAACTTCAGGTCCACAGGAACAATGCCTTTACCCGGAGATATCCACATCCCCCGATCGTCAAAGTATACGATCTGGACCTTGGGTACAGTTCCTATTATATAGCCGGGCTGGCCAAGAACACCCTATATCTGGGAAACACCACCGCACCCCTGCATATGGTCGGGGTCAATCTAAGCACGAGGGATACCCAACATATCCGATTGCGGCCGGAACGGACGGACCTGCCCTTTAGATCCGTGCGTGTGAAGATGGCCCCACCCCATTTTTTTATCATGGACGGCACTGTCTCCTGCATCTTCAGGGGCGTTATCGGAAAATGGAACGCCGATATCTGGATGGAGGACCGTATTTTTTTCACCCATGCCCTTCCCATCGATTCCAATCGGTTGTTCATTAAGACCATCAGCGGACGTACCAATGAGGCCGTTCTCGGGCTCATTAAAAAGCAAGATGATATCACATTGGAGCTAAATCCAGATCTTTTGGAAAAACAGATTGATGGACAGTTCGATGTTGATGGCATCATGGCCATTTCCGAGGATATGCGAACACTGGCCCATGTCTACTTCTATAGAAATGAATATATGGTATTCGACCAAAGTCTACAGCTATTGCAAGGTGGACAGACGATAGATACCATCAATAGGGCCCAAATCTCCGTGGCAACCACCAATGCCCACGGCCAGGTCAAAATGGACGCCCCGCCCCTTTTTGTCAACAACTTGGCAGCGCTATACAACAACCTGTTGTTGATAGCTTCCCCTAGATTGGGCAAATATGAAAAGCAGCGCGTCCTGGATGAGGCCACTATCATTGACGTGTACGATTGGAGAAAGGAAACCTATGAATTCAGTTTCCACATCTTCAACATCAGGGATAAAAAGGTACGGGAATTCAATCTTTATGGGGACCATCTGGTGGCTTTGATCGACCATACCCTATCGGTATACCAGTTGGATCATAATCGATTCCAGCAAGCCAAAAATGTAGACTTGTCAAAATCCGAAAATACCGAACCATGACCCAATGGACTTATACTGGCCAGTATGACAGGAAAAAGACCGAAAACCTGTAGAAAAGAGTAGGTCACATTTATTCATTTAAAAACATGTAATCATGAAAAATCACAAATTGAAATTTTTGATCCCCGTGTTGGCCATCATTTTCGCAGTGGCCAGTGCCTTTACCACATCTGCAAGAGCAGAAGTGGATGATTCCGCAAGCATGATCGGCTATATCAATTCGCCGAGTCCCTGTACAGCGGTAAGTGTGGATTGTACGCCTATCGAGAACAATAACCTTTGTACCTACCAAGGTCAATTTGTCTACGATAAGCTGACCCCGACCATATGCAACCAACCGTTGTACAGAAATCAGTAACCTGATCATTTGAACGGGAACCAGAGTTGGAAAGGGAGCCAGATGGCTCCCTTTTTTTCTTGATTATTTACCCTTGCTTCCGCTGCTATTTCTCCAAAATTACAATAATATCCACAATACAGCTTTCAATATGTGCCAAAGTGACCTCCTCACGGGATCCCATCGCACCGATCAACTGCTTTTTCAATGATTGTAGGGCATATCTGAACACGGCCTTTGTATGGTCACTATAGAGGTAATAGTCCCAATCCGTAAATATGGCATCGTATGCCTTCTTTTGGTTTATGGCCTTCCCCAACAATTGGATATAGGCATGCTGGAGTTCCTGTTTTCGTCTATCTATTGACATCCCCTCGGTCAAAAGTTCCTCGAACATCTTGGATTGCAGCTTTGTCACCAATTCCCGTGTCATGCCATTAAAAGCCTCCGAATCCTCCATTTTCAATAGGCGTTTCATCCGATCTGCCCTAAGGAGCTCGTTCAGCAAACGCAACTGATGGTCCATCAACCTGTCAGGCGTGGTGGCATAGTATATCCGGGAAATCGCCTTTGGTTCCACCAGCCAATCCGGGGGCGTCACCATATGGGACAATACAAAATCCATGGCCCTTTCCTGCCCATCCCTCGGTATAGGGGTATAAATGGACCCTCTCTGGTATCCGGCCCTATATTGGATGGCATATCCCCCTATCATGGAGATCACATGGGACATCTCGTATTGCCATAAGGTCAACAGTCTGTCATAACGGCGTTCCAACTGGGCATCGTCCCGCTGCTCGGCGTTCACTTTGGGCAAAAGTTCCAAAACACGTTCCATATTCCTCAGACCGAGTGCTGTGCTCCCAATGGGGTCATCATTGTCGAGGACATAGTTCATCGAACCTGGGCCCAAGATCTCATATTGGTTGGTATTGAACCGATACCAGGGCACGGTATCCTGTTCGCGTACAATCGCTTCCAGAAAGGGCAGTTCTTCCGCTGGTGCCCTGGCCCCCGGGATGGGCATATACCCCCATTTGATATGATAGGTATCGGCCGGTCCCCTTTTTTGCAAAAGGAGCGATGGGGGAATGCTGTCCTCCGGCTGTGCGACATAATTATGTCTGGTATAGCTCATGATACTGGGCGTATGGCCCATGTCCCGTAACCACTCCTCATCACGCATTTTCTCAAAGGGATAGGCATATTCCCCAAAATTGGAATCCCTTATACCAAAGGTATGGCCGGTTTCGTGCGCCACCGTGGATTGCATGAGTTCTCCTAAAAGGTCATCGGGGACGGGATATTGTAGGACGCGCTTATCCAAAGGGCCACAACGGACGAAGTAATTGTCCAACTGGTTTTGATGTGAACTATTCATAATTATATCGGATTTCAGGATTTCCCCTGTCCGGAAATCGGTGATGGAACGAACAGAAGAGCCACGTGCATCCTCATACCCTCTGGTCCCATAGCTTGGAGACCACCGTATCACCGAATGGTTGACACTGTTCGGCAATCGCTCAATACTGGCCGGAGCCTTTTTGACAACAATGGCATTCTTGAACCCAGCGGCCTCAAAGGCGGGAAGCCATTCCATCACCCCTTTCTTTATGTAGGGTACCCACTTATCCGGTATATTGGGATCAAGATAATACGTAATCGGCTCCACGGGGTCACTTAAGGCCCGGTCAGGATTTTTCTTTTCCAAACGCCATCGGACAATCGGTCCAACAGGTGTTCTTGGTGCAGATTCGTTGTTGTGGGAGCTGTTCTCAAAAAGGAATCCCATACGGTGATCGAACAATCTGGGCATCATGGGCTCAGGCAGTAGATATAAGCTGAAATCAACGTCCACCGTGCTGACCTTCCCATCATCTGAAACCGTAAGCTTGGTCCGGACAATGGTCTCATCGGGCAGATGCCCCACATCGACAATGAACGATCTGTCCAACAAAACATGCCCACTACCACCGAACTGCCAGTCCACTGGATCCTGCAGAAAAAGGGAGGTCACCTTTATGGTGTATGGGCCCGTAGTACCCTTTCCGGCCACTATGGGAAACCTACCTATGACCTTTGCACTGACTTTGGCATTCCCATCCACGGGAATGAAGGGCCCCGTCAAAGATTTCACTTTGGGGATCTCCAAAAGGATATGGTCCCTTTCCTTGGACCATCTGACCTGTTTGAATCCATCATGGTGCCTCACGAACATCATGGGTTCCCCTAGAATCCCTGCATGGATTTCAAAAAGGACGTCGTCCCCTTCCATGCTGGCGATTATCCCTTTGTTCACCTGCCCCCAAATGGGGCAGGCAGCTAACAAAAGAATAAATAAAAACAAAACCCCAAATACATGGGAGGCCTCCGCATATCGATTGTGGAAGCTCCCCATGGATCTATGCCCGTCATTTTCTTTAATATCCATCATTCTTTGGTTTTAGGTTGGGATTGAGTACCAATTCCGATTCAGGTATGGGCCATCTCAGGTCCGTATCCCCCCAATTTGGCTTTGTTCCAGAAAGTTCTGTATTGGCGGTTCCGGTCCGCTTCAGATCCAAAAAACGATGTCCGAGCTCGGTAAAAAGCTCGACACGCCGTTCATGGGCTATGGCATCCAAAAGTTCGGCCTCGCCCACAGCACCTATCGATGGAAGTGCGGCCCTTTCCCGGATAATGTCCAACTGGGCACGGGCGCCCTCAAGGTTTCCCAGACGGGTATGGGCCTCTGCCATGATTAGGTGCATCTCGGCCAAGCGGACCATGATGGAACATTCCTGTGTGGTCGATGTAAGGGTATTGGCCCTGTACTTAAAGGGAAAATACCAGGTATCAGACCCGTCGGTCACCAAGCCCACCCAATCCGTAAAACGGGCATCACCCGCCTCAAAACTGTTGACCAATGTATCCGATAGGGAAACCAAGGGCGGTGGACCACTGGTCAGCACATACAATTGGGCATCAAGGGTATTGAGTCCTTCCGTACCAGTATCCAGCTGCCAAAGTGTCTCCGCACTGGACTTTAGAAACACTCCACCGGTGTCGGCATTCATGACATAGCCGCCTTGGGCAACCACTTCCGTGGCCTCTTCCAATGCCTGCTGCCATTGCCCCATGTACAGATAGGTCCTTGAGAGCATGGCAGTGGCCACCCATTTGTTGGGTCGGGCCCTCCCCGCTCCCGCATATTCAATGGGCAAAAGGGATTTTGCCAACCGAAGGTCCCCAATGATTTTTTCATACACCTGCGCTTCTTCGAGCCTTGCTATCTCGCGGTTCTCCAGAAAATCCGTGGAATCGACATAGGGGACATCCCCAAATATGTTGACCAGGTAGAAATGGATGAATGCCCTCAGAAAGTGGGCCTCACCGAGGTACCTGTCCCTATCCATATCGGAAATCGGAGTGGATTCCAGTCCCTCGATGATGCTGTTGGCCGCATAGATAAGGTTATAGCATCCCCGCCAGAAGCTGGTCACTGTCCCATTGGTCGAAATCAGGGAATTGGTATGGAACTGCTGTAGGTCGGAAGCGGTATTCCCATAATAGATCAGTTCATCACCGTAGATCCCCAACAAGAACCCTAGCCCGGAGCTATTGCCCACGGTGAGCACATTGTCCCGCAACTGGGTATAGATATCGATCAATGTGGCCTCTACCGTTGCCGGGTCACTGAATACCACTTCTCCCGATAATTGGTTTACCGGAGGATCAACTTCCACGAAATCCTCACAGGACAACAAGGGTGATAAAAGTGCCCACAGTAGTACCACTGTGAAATGTTTTGTTCTGTCGGCCTTTTTAAAAAGGCAGTTGTTCATGACTCTATTTTCCATAAGCTTATTTTAAAATGTGAGTTTTGCCCCCACGGTTACATATTTTATGGGAGGTATTGCATTGCTGGACCTTGTCTCAGGATCCAATCCATCATAATCCGTCCATGTCCAAAGATTCTGTGCGCGCAGGTACAACAGGCACCCGAACGGTGCCGAACTTTGCTCCAGAAGGGGGTAGGACAGGGAAATATTTTTCAACCTCAAAAAGGAGGCATCCACGATTGCGGCATCACTTTGGGAATAATTGAGAAATGCGGTCAGCGCCATGGGTTCCAGACCCGATGAAAACCGTTGTACCGTGGTACGGTCGCCAGAAGTCCGCCAGCGTTCCAATACCTGTCCAGGTTGGTTTGACATGGCCCCCGGAACGGCCCTTGAGGACAAAAAACTGAAACCTTTTTGTTTGGTGAACTGGAAAAGGACATCCAGATCTAACTTCCCAAAGGAAAAACTGTTCTCCAATCCTCCAAAATACTCGGGATTCAAATCAATAATGGTCTGCCTGTCATCGGGCGAGGTAATGGCACCATCCCCATTGACATCCACAAAACCATGAAGTCCGGTCTGCGTATCCACTCCAGTTGACCGGAACACCTTTTGTATGTTCAGCGGCTCCCCGATCACCAGTTGATTGGCATAGGTGGAACCTTCCAGGTCGGGAAACGCAATGAGCTGGTTCTTGGGCAGACTGAGGTTCAACGATGTCGACCAACGAAACTTTTCGGTAACAATGTTCTGTGTATTCAATTGTAATTCCCACCCACTGTTCTCCACGGTGGCCGCAAGGTTTCCGTTGATATTTGAAAAACCGGTGGTGCCGGGCAATGGGATGCCCACCAATTGGTTCGATGACCTGTTCCGATATCGGTTTGCCGAAAGAAAGATACGGTCCTTGAAGAGGCCCATTTCCAATCCGAACTCCAGTTTTTGGTTCTCCTCCCAACTGAAGATCGGGTTGAACAGGCGTGTCGGCCTGAGCCCCACAACATTTTGGTATTGGGCAAAACCAAAACTATAGGTGTCCAGATATTGGTAGTCCCCGATCTGGTCGTTCCCTGAGGTCCCATAGCTTCCCCGCAGCTTTCCGAAACTGATAAAGGTCAAGGCCTTGGCCACAAATGTCTCATTGGAAAAGATCCAAGCTGCACCAACGGCCCCAAAATTCGCAAAGCGCCTGTCCGTGCCAAAACGTGAAGATCCGTCACGCCTTCCGGTAAGGTTCAGGATGTAGGTCTCCCCCAAGTTCAGGTTCACCCTTCCATAGGCCGCATTGTACCGGTACTGCGTTTGGTCATCCCCTATCACCAATAGGTTGGATGCAGCTGAAATGCTCTCGATGAGCCCATTGCTGCTGAACCCAAAGGCCAATTGGGAGAGTCGTTCACTCTTTTGTTCCTGGAAGGTCATTCCAACCAGTGTCCGTATTTCAAAGGGACCCTTTTCAAATGCCCAGTTCAATTGGGGCTCTATGACCCACGAGTTCCGTTTGCCCGAATTGTGGAAAGCCACGGATGATTCAGGGCCGAGCCCAAAGGCTGGATCGTAAACGGTGGCAGGTATCGTCCTGAGCTCATCCAGGTTCGTTTCCGTATAGCCCAAACTGGCACTAAGTTCCAAACCTTCCATTAGGCTATACCCCACATAGGCACTGGATATCAAGCTTGAACTCTTTGCCTCGTACTTTTCAGCGAACAACCGGAAGGGGTTGTTCCAAGTGGAGCCCTCCCAATTCAGGCTTCCATCCTCATTGAAGGGTTCCGGTGCGTTGGGAGCGAGCAGGAATGATTCCAGCACCGGGTTGTTCCCGGGCAAAAGGTTGTCGTCAAAGGTATAATTGGCCGAGAACCTAATCTTGAACCTGTCATCAGGTGTACGGTGGGACATATTTCCCAGAACGGATACCTTGTCATTGGCAAAATCCCCGGGAAATACGGTGGTCTGCCTATTGAAGTTGCCGCTCAACAGATATCGCGTCAGCGCATTGCCCCCTGAAAACGATGACCTGACATTGGTGATGTATGCCGTTCTTCCAAAAAGGGCATCCTGCCAATCCGTTTCCCTATCGGTGTCCCAGGTCCCGTTGATGTCATAGGCATTGAACGGGAGCGGGTCTATGCCATCATTGTCGTAGGCCTCCAATCGCATTTCAAGATATTCCCGTGTTCCCAAAAGGTCGACCGTGTTGGCCACCTTTCCCATACTGGTATTAATGTCTATTTCAAGACCATCTGTACCCACGGTACCCTTCTTGGTGGTGATCAATACCACGCCATTGGCACCCCGGGACCCATAGATGGCCGTGGCATCGGCATCCTTGAGTATCTCGATGCTCTCGATATCATTGGGATTGATATTGTTCAAGGGACTGATGCCACTGCCCGGTAAGATGATACCCGAAGCCTGGGATTCCCCCAAGGTGGACGATGCATAGGGCACTCCGTCCACGACATACAGCGGCTCGTTCCCAGAGGTACGGATACTGTTCCGTCCCCGTATCTTGATTTCAAACCCTGCCCCGGGCACCCCGGAGGACTGCACGACCTCCACCCCGGCCACCCGGCCCTGCAATGCAGCAAGGGGATTGGACATGGGCTGTTTTTCAATATCCACGGCAGCGACCTTTTCAATGTTTCCGGTACGTTCCTTCTCCAAAACGGTATAATATCCTGCATTGAGCACCACTTCCCCAAGGACCGTAACGTCCTCCTCCATTTGGACCATCAACTTGTCCCTATTAGCAACAGAAACCGAAAGGGTCTTAAAACCCACCATGGAAAAGACCAACACATCGGTCGGGAAGACATGTATTGCAAAAGACCCATCAATATCGGAAATGGTGCCCATATCCTTGGATTCCACCTGGATAGTTACCCCGCTAAGTGGCAGACCATCGGCATCCGTAACGTTTCCCGTGACCACCGTTTGCAATGGCCTATGAAAAGTGTTCGCGAACAAGGTCCCTTTGAGCAAGGGCACCATCATTAAATAGAAAAGTAAGAGGAGGGATTTCCTCCACATAAAAAAAGATAATTTCTTCATAATTCTGAGTTGTTTGATTAAGCGTTAGTTTTAATTGGATTACCCGAACACATGCTCCTGCCCAGGTTTTTTATGCACACCACTTAAGAAATCACAATAAAATCGTAACTTCCCTAAGGGCATCTAGGTTCGGACATAGGCCATCCTATCCAAGCAGCGAGAGTGCTCGGAATCGGGATTCCCAATTCATTTTAAATATGAATCTGTGTTAGGGCCGGATACCCAAAAAGTGTATGCGTCGGTTATGGGACAAAAGGATGGAACAGACCGGTAAAAATGCAGCGTGTATCCCATAACTACAATCAAAAGTCAATTAAATAGGATTCTTGGGCTTTTTCTTAAATAGGATATCGAACACCGAATGTGATGTCCCAAAAACAGGACAAGCACACGGTGTGAACCCTAAAGAATAAAATTGCCAAGTGTTTCCCATAACTAATAGTCAGACGACGCATCGAAAAAGAAATAAGAAAACCAAACGCTAAGAAAAAGTTGGGCGTGGAACTCAACTTACCGCTCTTGGGGTACTGGTATACCTTGCTACGATAAGAGAGCCCACGCCCGGGTCGTGAGCAAACTTACTTATCATCTCGTAGCAAAAATTACCAGTTTTCAAGAGCGAGACTCTAAGCAATTGCTTCTAATATTCTAATTCAGAAGAATCGCAAAAATAAATATTCTAATGCCAATATATAAAAATTATCACTCACTCCAAAGTATGTGATAATAATTAATGCTATTCATTCCTTAGTGGTTAACTCGCAAGTATGCAATTAGAGCTGATTATACCTGAATTTGACTTTTGGATAAAGGAGAATATCCGAATTGCCAGAATCAAATCAAATATGGATCAAGTTCAGTTATCGCATCGATTAGGGGTGTCGGAAGGCTATATTGGAAATATTGAAAATCTTAAAAATCGAGCCAAGCCCAATACTAGAATGATTTCCCGTATTGCCCATGCTTTAAATTTGAAAACATATCAAGACTTATTTCCTAAACAAGTATTAAAGAACGATATAGTAATTATAAAGCTGGAGCTCTTAAAAATCAACACAAGAAAACAAATCGTGAATGATAACGGGGAAGTCCCAGAAAGATTTAAGCTAATATCTACAGAGCCGCTTAACCAAGATGAAATTAATCGCTGGCATATATTAAAAAAGCCACATTTAATCGATTCCAAATTAAGAAAAAGAATCTTTAAATAACCTATACTCTAAAGAATATCTGTCACCGCCTATTGTAAGGTGTTATTTTCTGTTAAAATTCTAATTAATCCATGGCACCCAATCTTATCTTAAATGATGTGCCTATCAATGCCTTGAGTAAAATGCTTAGTCACTCTAAACTCTCAACAACTGAAATTTACATTAAAGGCCTACCAACAAATGTGATGGATGAATATCAAGAGAGGTTGGAGATTTAGATTGGATTTTTTAGCTTCAGCCAGAATAAAGATTAAATCAAGCATCAATATTTATAGTTCGTCCTTCAAGCAATCTATTCTTCTTTGAAATTGATTGAAACACATACTGGGAGAAACTATCGGGATATTTTTTTAGACCTGTAGTCAAAATAATTTGAAAATCATCCATGGTATTGTCTTCTCCTCCTAGCTCGGTAATAAGCTCCAGTGCTTTAATTAACTTATCATCATCAATACCGATATTTTCGGGGGTATCCATTAATAGGAATCTGGGATATTTAATATCATTTGTAAGTGATAAGTGAAGAAGTGTAAAAAAGTACATCATTCTTTTAGGAACTTCTGAACTCGCTTCTGTATATGAACCCGAATTAAGAATTGGAAGATAGTTATCCAAAGAAATCCTTGCTGATTTGCAATCGTCTAATGCAATCTTCATTAGGTCAAAATACTTAATATTAAATTGCCTAATAATCTCATCCATGCTTGAACTAGCTTCTAATTCCTTAAGTTTCATATCCCTTTTCTTTTCATCCAGAAAGGCCATCGCTTTACTCTTTTTTTGCTCGAGTTCCTCTCGTTTTTTTTCAGTTCTAATCTGCTGGTTTAGTGAATTAATTTTCCTTTCGACATCAAAAATCTTATCATTGACATCTTGCATTTCTTGACTTTTTTCAAACCTTCTACCTTTTACTAAGTCATTTATTTGGGATTTTAACTTTTCAAGCTGATTAACATTTATTCCTATTCTATCGTTCAACTCATTCAATTCAGTATAATATGAATCAATTGCGTTTTTGACAGTTTCTATGTTCTTCTGCCTAGACCCTAATATCTTTATATACTCTTCTTTCGTGTAGAAAAACTTTTGAAATTGCTCATCCGTGATTTCATTGCCGCATATGCACTTATTTTTCTGCTTATCCACCTTACTTAAACAATAAGGACAAGTATCTGGCGAGAATAAATTTAATTTTTCATTAGTAGAAATTATTTTTTTTAGCTGAGTTACCTCTAAGATCAAGTTCTCATGAACATTTTTGACTCTATTTAAATCGTAAACCAAATTTCTTTTTTTGGTTTTTAATGATAGTACATATTCCTCTATTTCTGAAAACCGGTTTCTTTTCTCGGAAATAGTATCGGTTTTAGATTTTAAAACACCTACATTTCCCTTAATACTATTTCTGTATATCTGAAGCTTCTCCAATTGTAAGGATAACTCCTCAACTTCTTGGGCAAGATTATATGAGTTTTTACCTTCAAACTTGAATGCATCATTTACATTCAAACTTTCGAAATTTTCAACTAATGCTTTGATTGTAAAAGCATCATTTTGTGCCATTCTATAATCAGCAATTGCCTGGTAATAATCCGTAAAAGCATTACCAGTAAGAATTTCAAAGATTGCTTTTCTAATTATAAGTGAATCTGTAATAAAGTTTTCGCTATCCGGCCTTTTATAAATTTTATCAGTCGCGGTATTCTGGTCGTAATAGAATAACCGCATAAGGTCATATAGATTGAGCTTATAATATTCTGAACCTTGATAAATATCTACTACCCTAATTCCAAGCTTACCTAATACCCAATCGGAAAATGTAAATTTTTTATTTTCACTTCTATTAATTGGCAGAGTAAGCACTTCATTCTCTCCAACAATCAACACATCAAACTGGTAAAAATACCTTGTTATAACAAACGCTTCTCCATTTATTTCAACTGATAATTCTGCATAATTGGACTTGTCATCAATTATTTGCCTATGTTCACGCTCACTACCTTTTCTGAAAAAATTTACATTGCCTCCCAAACAATAGTAAATTAAACTTGAGAATGTTGTTTTGCCTGAACCGTTCTCTCCTTCAAGAATATTTAAACCTGAAGTTAATTCGGGAGACTCATAGATATAATTTGAGCCATAATATTTAACTTGTTTAATTAATAATCTGCTCATCTATGACACCATGTTTATAATATAGTTGAGAAAGAAGATTAGAAATATCCAGTATTGAAATCCTTGGCACCAATGATTTTAACCTTTTTAGGTTGTCTCTTTCTATTTTAAATGTGCCACCTCTGAAAAAACCGCTATCTACAGCCTGTTTAACTAAGGTGACATTTAAAACTTCTAGTTTTTTTTCTTCAACTTGTATCAACTCTTCATTATTCAAAGTATAGATCAATTGGTTAATTGTTTTCATCCTTAATACTGAATTTGTAAATGACTGGTTTAATACATCTTTATCATATTCATTTAAAGAGGCATTATAATTCCTAATTTGCTTCTCCAATACATCCAATAACTTCGAATCAGAAACAAAATCAATAAGAAATGAAAGTTTGCGGTGATCTTTTAGAAAAGACCTCCCAGAAATACAGCCAAGGCCATTCAGAATAATGAAAATATTATAGGCAAGAAAATTATAATCTTCGCCCATTATAAACATCATTCTTTTTTTTACGCCTAAGTCCTTACTCATTTTTTTCAAAAGATAAATAACAACTATCCACAAATTCTAAAAAAAGCTCCATTATAATACTTTCTCTATTAAATCCATAATCGTAATCCTCTTTTAATTGATTAAACTCCTTCACACAACCTTTACGAATTGTGTCTATCAGAAAAATTAATTTATCCTCACTTAGTTCACCAGATTCTAACTGACTTATCTCATCAAACAATTTGCCATCGCAGTATTCAAAAACACGATATTTTAAAGCTAAATACTTGGGGGAGTTTTTTAACTTTTTCTCTTCTGCTTTTGCTATTGAAGCTTTTCTTTCATATCGTTTTATTCTCTCAGGATTAAAATTTGGACAAACATTTAGAATTTTTTCGGATAAATTTCTTGTATCTGTAGGCTTTTCAATTGTCTCCCATAGTTTATGAACTTCATCAACTTCTAATATTTTTTTTTGACTATTGGATAACTCAAGAAATACGTTTCTAACATCGGATTCAAAAACTAACCGAAATAACCTATCAGGATTAGTGGATTTCTTTTCAACTAAATCAAGTAAGCTTGATTTAATAACCTCTTCTTGGCCTTGGTTTTCATATGCACTAAACAACTCGTAACCTTTTATTTTAGTTATCACCCTACTTTCCAATTCCTTTACTTCAGGGTGCCCAAAAACCCAGTTTATCTGACTTAGGAAACTCAACCAAACTTTTTCACTTAGTTGGTCGAGAATTTCAATATTCTTTCGATTTTTTTCTCCGTAACTATCAGTATAGAAACTTAATACCATTCTTTTCACTAGCTCAGAAACTTCTTCTGATAATGAGGTTCCTCTATTTGAAAGCAATTCAAGTATTGGTTTTGATGGAAAATTCAGATTTAATTTTTCAGATCTAGTACTTTTTCTTTCTTTGGCTATCTTGTTTGTACTTAAAAAGCAAAATAAAATATTTGGGTTTAATTCATGATAGCACCAGATGTCGAAAAAACTACAAATTGACTTTAATATTTCTTCACTATTTAAAGAAAATGTAGATTCTGGATCATAATTTTTGTTTTGCTCAAATAGCTCTTGGTTAGCATTTTTTGCATAAACATCCTCAAAAATCTCTAAGGCCACAGCAATCTGCCCATCCTTATGACGGTCCATATAATCGAGAATGATTTCGGCAGCTCTTAGTTTTTGCAACCTAATTGCTTCGATAAGATCAGTGGCCTCTCTATTTTGCATTTTTCAATATAACCGCTTCTTTCCTTAGTATTAAATTTCCCTTTAACATAGAGAATTTTCCTTTAAAAACAGGAGAATGTACACAATAAATTTAACTGGTTAGGCTCTTTTGACTAATTACTCGAAAAATCTCAACCATAGCCCAAGTATCTAACTTACAATATTCTAGAAGTTTTTGACGCACTTCGTTAATATCCTCATCAAAGTCATGATCCAGAACCATTCTACCCCATAGGTCTAGAGCCATTGTTCCGTTTTGAACTTCCAAATCATCATAGCCTAATTTGGGTAGAAGAACAGGCAAAACCTTTTTAATAGATGTTGATCCATGGAAACGATAATCAACATATTCTGTTTTGAATATATCCTCCAAATCAAACATATTAGAATTCATATACTCCAAATACTCAGTATGATGAGTAAACCATTCAATCATGTCACTATTTCTGCCCATTTCAAAGCTTTTGTGCCACGAAATAAAAGTTCCTTCCTTTCCTGTATATTCCAACATTGACTTTACCATCTGGTCGGGCCATACAAGCTTTTCTGCAAGAAATTCGAAATGCTCTATAGAGCCATCATTTTGCATCGTATGAATCGAAACCTGAAACGGAATATGTTGATGCGGTTTTACCCCATCAATTCTGGGAACAGCACTGGCATATGTTTCGTAGTCAATGAAATGTAATGGAAACTCTAAAGAGGATAGGACTTTGTTAATCTTGGCACTTGCAATTATGGGACTGTCTTTACGTGCCGATTGTAGTTGTAATGCCTGTTTGGCATTTAAACTGAAATTGTTGGGTATATCCTTTATTTCAATAATACCAACATGATAAAGCTCCTCAATCTTATTGGCACGAATATTTCCTATTTCATAAATGCTAAACTCAGGAATATCGCTATTGAAATAACCGAAACTATCACAGTGATTTGCTCTGGTATTCAATCTACAAGAACACTTTGTCTCATCAATAGTGGCTTGATTAATAAATTTTACAGCTTTCTCAACTTCCGAAGCCACTTCGTAATAAACTTCCTTTATACGATCCGTAACATCCTCCACGGTCAATAATTGATCTGGATCAATTGTCCCGTTTCGGATGTAATCTTTGTTCAAGTGAATAATTGAAACCTTCGAGACCTTAAACCCATTTTGTTCCAAAACATATTTCTGAAAACAGGCGTCTTTTAAATGATTGTGCTTTTTATCGGTCTTTACACTCGTTGAAGATTTAACCTCATATATATGCCATGAGTTATCATGAAGATGCTCCAATACATCAATACGTGCAAAAACCCCACTATAAGTTTTAAATGCGGCTTGAAAAAAGCATACACCTTTTTTTTCCAAAGCATCCTCACTATCCTCAGGGATGCCAAATTCAGGTAGTTTTATTCCATCAGGGAATAGTTTTTGTGCAAACTCTTCGACCTCATATCCTTCATGGATGAGTTTTTGTAGGAAAAGAGAAAACTCACCACTGGGATATTGATCAGGCTTATTTTTAAGCAACCAGAGCGATTCTGGACAATTTAAGTATTGTATATAATCTGTCTTGGTTAGTTGCATCTTCAAATAACCGTTAATTTTTCAAGTTCTTTTTTCTTCTCAATTAATTGAGTATTCAAATCCACCTTTTTATTAAACTGCCTTGCTTTAACAATTGAATTTTCAAGCCTTGAAATTTCAATCTCCAAGGAATGCTTCTTCTGCTGAAACTCAATTAAGTTATCAAAAGAAACGTTAGAATCCTTTTTGTCAGATAATTGAAGGCACAAATCATGGATTACAAAGCCTAAATCCTTTTTTAGATTTAAGACATATTTTAAATCAGAACTTGGATGCCATTTAGACCGAAAAACCCAATCCACAACAGAATAATCTTCATTAATTGGATGAGCATGTTTCTTTGCACATGAAATAAGAACTTCTTTTTGGTACTGCACAAAAAATACAATCGGATAAGGAATCGATTTGTCTATTATATCCAATAGGTCTTGAATATTGTCTTTGACCTTCAATTCTATTTTGAATAATTGGATTTCCTCAACACCGCCCTTTTTCAGATTTATTGTATCCTTCGACAATTTGTTTGTCCAAGAAATACGTTGTATTACATCCGTAAAACGCTTCTTTTGTTTTGAATTGGTGTACTTATCAAAAGCGTTTTTAGGAACAACTCTATTAACTCTTGTCGCATCTGGAAGGTTAAAATATTCCATCATCGCACAATTAAAAATGAAATGAGCTTGAAATCTTCCATACCCTTAATCTTATCTTGCAAAGCGGTTGTGCCACCCGATTTGAAAAGACTAAGAATTTCCTTTTCTTCTTCAACTTGAAGAATGCTACCTATACTTTTCTTCAATAATTCCGAATACCCATGCATGTCATGATAATCATCAGTTTCTTTTGCAACAGACTGACAAAGCTCCACGATTGGTTCCGATCTGCCCTTGCACAACATCCGCACCGCATCCAAAATTTTCTTTGAATCAACATGGCTCAATAACAATTCGCCAGAATTATTGATGTAAACCATATAATATGGATGCAATCTATTCAACTTATTGATATTCACACCTGAATTGACATTCTTCAGAATGAAAATTACCCCCGGCTCCAATATGGGCGTTGAACCTACCACGGCATGTAACCCCTCAGGAATATCCTTTGATTCACCATACGACTTTATGTAGCTAGTCAAATCAACACGAAAATCATTTAATCCTAAATCCGTGATACTGACACCTTCACGCAAATCCTCTAAATCAATGACTTCTTCCTGTAACTTTTGAAGTTGGATTTTCCTGTAATCCAAATCCTTCTCATCTGTGTTGAGAATATTGTCATCCCCCGTACTGGCCATATTGCTGATAAGCATTTTGCTCTCAACACGTTGCTTTAGATTTATATAATTATCGAGAGTAATATCTGGCCAGAAATTGACCATGGTAATCGATTCATTTTTTGATCCAATTCTATCAATCCTACCAAATCTTTGAATAATTCGAACTGGGTTCCAATGAATGTCATAATTGATAAGATAATCACAGTCTTGAAGGTTCTGACCTTCCGAAATACAGTCCGTTGCAATCAATAAATCAATTGATTCAATAATCTTGGGATATAGTTGGGCTTTATCTTTTGAAATTGGGGAAAAACAGGAAAGGATTGCATTTAAATCTGGTGGGATTTTCTTTGCATTTGAAGACTTCTTAGTTCCAGTCACTAAGGCGGTGTTTAAACTATGTCTATCCTTTAAGTGTTTACTTAGATGCTCATTAAGATAATTTGCAGTATCGGCAAATGCCGTAAAGATGATAGCTTTCTTGTTTCCGTGGTTAATTGGCTTATTTATCTTTTCATCTAAAATTGAAATCAATCTTTGAAGTTTGGCATCTTTTTCACCTGTGATGTCAACCACGCTATTCCAAAGTCCATGTAGAACCTCTAAATCTTCATTTAGGTCTTCACGCCATTTGGTTGCATCCATGTCATTAATATGAACCTTGATCTTCTTGCCGATTACGTTTTCTTCATCACCCCAATCAGCTTCCCAATCAAAGTTCTCGTCATCCAATTTTGCTTGAAGGCCTTCATAATCCGAAGAGTCACCATTATCAATGATTTTAATAGCATCCTCAATTTGAGATATAATGCCTTCCAGTGTAATCCTAAATGAATCAACAGAACTCTCCAATCGCTTAAGAAGGTTAATCCTCATTAATATTCTTAAACTATTTTCACGGTCAATCTGACTAAGCCTTCCCGACTTTACAGTCTTATCATACAAATCTGCATAGAGTTGCATCTTACTAGGAAGGATATAATTAAGCGGTGTATAAATGGATAGATTAAGCAAGGTTAGCTTTTCTGCTATATCAACATAGGTAACATCCATTTCTTCCGTCAATGGTGCTTGTATGGAAACTGGCTTGTTTCTTTCTGGGAACTTGCCAATAGCAGTCGTATCGTAATAGGTGGTTATGTGCTTTCTGGACCTGGCAATGGTCAATGAGTCCAAAATCTCGAAAAAGTCAAAATCCAACATATCTAGCAATCTGTCCGTTGTTCGCTCCGAAGCATCATATTTGCTCCAAATGTTGAATGCGGTCTGCGCTCTTTTGAAAACTTGGTCGATACCTCGATCAGTTTCTAATTTGTAATCAATATTTACCGCCTCACCTTCATAAGCCAAAGCCAATTGATTTTTCAAATCATTAAAACGATTGTTCACAGGTGTTGCCGATAGCATGAGGACTTTTGTTTCAATCCCCTCCTGAATTACTTTTCTCAGAAGTCTTTGATAGCGATTTTCTTTACCGACAACAGTATTGTTATTTCTGAAATTATGCGATTCATCAATTACAATTAAGCCATAATTCCCCCAATTGACGGATTCCAAATTACGCCCATTGCTTATACCTCTGTCCCTCGATAAGTCCGTATGAAAGAGCACATCATAACGAAATCGGTCTTTTGCCAAAATGTTATTCTTGTCATTATGGCGATATGTATTCCAGTTAGCTTCAAGCTTCTTTGGGCATAATACCAAGACATCCTTATTACGCATCTCGTAATACTTAATAATGCCGAGAGCAGAAAAGGTTTTACCCAAACCAACACTATCTGCCAAAATACAGCCTTTGTATTTTTCCAACTTGTTGATTGCTCCAATAACTGCATCCTGCTGGAAATTGTATAGCCTTTGCCAAACAACAGACTCTTTAAAGCCTATCTGGTCATTTGGGAGGTTGTCGATTGAAAGATCATCTAGAAAATCGTTGAAAATATTATAAAGGGTAATGAAATAGATAAACTCAGGGCTGTTCTCCTTATAAGCACTTTCAAAGTAGCTTTGAACACGCTCCGTTACATCCTGTAAATATTCATCGTTTTCCCAAACCTGATTAAACCAGTCTAGATAGTGTTTACTATCGGGAAACTCAGTCTTTTGAATTAAAGTTGGAAATCCTTTTTTATGGGTAACTCCTAAATCTGACGAAGTAAAACTGCTGACATTCGTATAGGCGAATTCATTCTCATTAGTATTTGAGATATGAATCATTCCATTCAAAGGTAGATTACTTTGCTTGTTAGATTTAAATGTAACCTTGCTTTTAACCCATTTCGCACATTCCTTTGCAATAGCGCGTTGGTTCAATTGATTCATTAACCGGAGCTCAAATTCACCTCCACATAGTTCTGATTCCCTGTAAATATGGGGTATGTAAAACTTCCTGTCCAACTTTTGGAATTTTTCCTCAATAAAAGTTGGTGAGGAAAAGATGAATCTCAACTCTTCAATCTTGCCTAGTTCCTTTTTCAAGGCTTCAAATGCATAAATAGAAAAAGAGGCCGCCGCTATACTAAGCTTTGAACCTCTTTCAATGCTCTCTTTCAAGTCATCGCCAAGGCGGTTATTTACGTTGTCAATTAACTTCATAGTTACAGTCGCAAAGCCTTAATATATTTTCTTGTGGCATTGATAAGGGAGTCCATGGCTTCCACAGCACGGTCAATTATTACATCCCATTTTTCTTCTTCATCCCTATATCCACCCAAATTGTATTCTTTTCTTATACTACAAACTCTATACCCTTCAAGTTCATCCCAATTCAAACTATCGCCAAAACTGTTTTCAATTTCAAACTTGGATTGTTCCAAGGTTCTTAGGATAGTCAAATTTTCATCTCCCAAGCCCTTGCCACGGTCAATTCGAAGTTCGATCCTAACGCTGTGTTGATTGACCCAGAATACATATGATAAGCCACGGACACCTGATGAAGCACCTATCCATGCATCACCTGATGGGGAAATAGCCGAAAAGGTTGTTACATTTTTAGTATTAGTCACAGCCAATAGCTTTGTCCAAAAGGCTCTTCTTTGTTTATGCCTTAATGAATCCTCTTTTTTAATCTTGCCAATTTGTTTGGATTCCTCACTAGGCCCAACAATTTTTGATAGCAATGGTGCTGGGTTACTTTCTCCAATCTTTATGGCTTCAATCTTCAAGAAGTAGAAATCACAGCCATTATCAGCTTCATTCAACCATGAAATAGCATTGATGTGTTCCTGTTTTGGAGTTTCAACAATCCAAATAGCGACCTTAGCTTCAAACGATGTTAAGTATGTAATCAATTTCCCAAGATGATCATGATCACTTGGTCCATATTGATTTTCAATGACAACAATATCTCCATTGTCATTTTCTGCTTTAATATCAACATTGAAACTTCCTGTGCTTTGCTCTCTTTCAGGATTTATCAACTCAAGTCCTATTGCATCCCCAAGTACATCGATATTCTCGCAAAGCCAAGGCGTTAGACTTCTAGCTTCATAAGGGAAAGCTTCTCTAATGGGAATTCTGATAATTTTTTCTACACTATTCATTGGGTTTGAACTATTTCCATTAGTTTCTCATAGCTACTGACCTTTTCAAATCGGACTTCATTACCGCTGATTTCTTTAAAATGTTCGTCAGCACAATGTATTTTCAGCTTTTCTATTTCTCTTAAATCCAAATCGGAGTCTGAACCTTTAGTCTCGGCCACAAAGTATATTTGTCTCACTTTGTCCTTATCAAAAACAATCGCCCAATCGGGACTATAATTTGCAACAGGGGTTGAAACATAGAAGCTTTTAGGCAATTTTGCGTAAACAAAAACCTCAACACTATTTTCCAATGCTTCGGCAAATTTAGATTCTATGCCAGAGTCAGAAGTTAGAAAATCATAGATGTGCTTTTTAAGCAAATCTGATTTTCGAAGCGCAAATTTGTCATTGGTGAAAACCGTTTTAGCATCATGCCTTTCTTCGGTTTTATGATAAACAATGTTATTGATAATCAAACTTGCCTTGACCTCATTGATCAACTTACTTGTCTTAGCAATAAACTCTTCTGGGTTCTTTCTGATTAGCAAGAATTTCTTTTCACTAATTGATTTTAAAATGGCAACTATGGTGCGTCTGGTCAAGTTGGTCTGCTCTTCAATTTCACCTACGACATCATAGACGGCATCAGCAAATAAATCATTGGACAAACGTTGTTGTTCTCTTTTGGATTCCCTAATCAGAGAACCGTCCTTCATCTGATCCTTTGTGCCGTCATGAAGCTCACCCGTTTTAACTTCGTAAACCCTATCCCCAATATGTAATTGGGCATTGATCTTAATCTTACTGTCTTCAACAAGCTTTTCCGTATCGAACTTAACTTCATAAATCGTCTTTAAGTTGATCTTATCCCAAAGTGCTTGAAATTCCTTTTTCTTAAAGTTGGTGTTGGTTCTTAAAACAACTGTTTCACGCTCATTTTCAGGCTTAAACTCTTCTCCTGTATAAATGGCTTGTAATAATTTTCCAATTGAAGCTCTATAGGGTTCCAGTTGTTCAGGTAATGGCATTTTATCCTGCTCGATCAACTCCTTACCATCCGATGTGATTTTATAATTTTCATCAATGACCTGACCTATAATTAACTTGAACTGGATTTTTTTGGCTTCTTCCTCGGTGATACGATGTTCTTCACCTTTTTCGTCAGTCACTAACTTGCCAACAAAATATTCAACCTCTGCTTTTTGTGGTCTATCTTTAAGGGTAGCCGCTATCTCTTTTTGCAATCCTTTTGCGAAGGCTTCATAACTTTCAGAAGCAATAACCGTCAATTTGTTGATTTCATGGACTTGTTCGCCAACAGCTTCAAAATCCAATCTGTTACCATTTTTATTGACACATAAACGCATCCCACGACCAACCTCTTGCCTTCTTCTGGTTTCACTGCCACTCTCGGGATTTTTCAATGCGCATATTTGGAAAACATTGGGGTTGTCCCAACCTTCTTTCAAAGCCGAATGTGAAAAGATAAATCTGGTAGGCTCTTCAAAACTCAACAACCGTTCCTTATCCTTCATTATCAAGTCATATGCAGATATGTCATCTGACTCTTCACTTCCACGCTTTACCGACGGATCAACGCTCAATCCTTTTTTGTCTATTGAGAAATAGCCATTGTGGACTTTATTGGCTTCATCCCTTTTCAAATATTCCTTGTAGTTTAAGGGCATGTAGCCCTTGTGAACATCACTCGGGTCGTTATCCTTGAGGTAATCATTATAATCTTGATGAAATAAGTCTAAAAAGTCGTTGACCGCATTTTTGTACTCTTCTTCAAAAATTTGAGCATACTCTCCCAAAAGAGCATCCCCATCATCACCATAGACCCTATACTTATCAACACTATCAATGAAGAAAAGAGAGAGAACCTTAATTCCCTTCTCAAATAGTTGTTTCTCTTTTTGAAGATGAGACAAAATACATTCGCGGATTTGAATACGCCTAAAGGCCAACTCGTCCATGTCATTGACAATATCACCCGGATATATTTCTTCACCACCCACAACAACTTTGTTCAAATAACCATTAATATCAGTTATCGTTTGGTTCTTATAAGCAGGCATATTCCCTGACAGTTCATATAAATTGTCGCCTTCTCCCAGTTTTTTACGAACACGCTTAACCCCTGAACCCGAACGTTGTTCAAATTCCATTACTGCAAAAGGAGGTTTTGTGGTGCTCAAACTGATATGCTCTAAATACAAATATCCAGTTGTACCAGTTGAGCCTTTTAGGTTAATACCTTTAACTTGGATTTTTTTGACCAGCCTTTTGTTATAGGCGTCCAATGCATCCAAGCGATAAACTTTATTGTATTCTACTTTGTGGGTTGCTGAATAACGTAACGTGAAGAGCGGATTGAAATCCTGCATACTCTCTAAGGTCTTTTTGCCGTCTACCGATTGTGGTTCATCAATTATTAGAATTGGGTTGGTTTGTGAAATAATTTCAATTGGTTTTCTTGTACCAAATTGATCCAACTCTTGATAAATCCGTCTAGCATCCTTACCACGAGCATTAAAAGCTTGTGTGTTGATAATCATTACACTGATACGACTATCAGAAGCAAAATTCTCAATATCCTGTGGACGACCAGAGTTGTATATAAATGGATTAATCTTGTGACCGTACTTTTCCTGAAAATGCTCTTGTGTAACTTGGAATGATTTATAAACCCCTTCTCGAATGGCAATGCTTGGAACGATTACAATGAACTTGCTCCAACCATATTTCTCAAAAAGTTCATACATCGTTCGGATATAGGTGTAGGTTTTACCTGTGCCTGTTTCCATTTCAATCGTAAGGTTATATCCGAGCTTAACACCTTTTGGACGTTCTACTTGTTGGCTTTGATGAACGTCATTTTCCTTTTGAACCTCTTGAATGTTTTTCAACACCTGACCTTCTAGAATTTGAATACTGCTATTTCTATAACCAATTTCCTCTTCGATACTGAAATCAAACGTGGAAGCTCCTGTAGCGGCCATTTTAGCCTTGCGCATAATTTCTTTGCTACGCTCCAAAGTAAATCGGTTTGTTTTTAAAGGTTGACCTTCAAAACAGTCCACTACCGCCTTGACCGCATTTAACTGAAAATCCTGTTCTTTGAACTGTAATTTCATACTTAAATAACTTTCATTTCAGTCTCAGGACTCAATTGCTTCAACAGCTGTTTTACATTGGTTTTGGCGGTATCATCTTTAAAGCCACTATCCTTAAAGACAATACGGAGAGGCTGTTCTTCTGCAATAGCCTTTGCAAAAGCTTCATCTATATCATCATCAAAACAAGCATAAAGAGAATTCTCTGCAACCTTGAACAACTTTTTACCATTAATGTTGACTTGTTCAATTTTGAGTGAAAGTGGCAAACCCCAATCCAACATCACTTGTGCAAGAAGATCATCCGATGTTCGACCTGATTTTACATTGTCCGCAAATAAATCAAGTTTGTCCTGTGTGTATTCCTGAGGCATGTAGTAAACATCTTCCATATTGCTCTCATCCAAGCGATAAACCCTGAATCCATAATCAATATCTGCACCTGTTTCTTCTTTGATTTTTTTAGCAGCTCGGCGGATACGTTCTTTGCCTAATTCAGTAATTAAATGAGGTTTGCCTAGAGAATCCAAAAAATCAATTGAGTTTTGAATTGTTTGTTTTGTATTATTATCCGCATCCTTAAGGTTTTCGTCCAAATCCTCAGGGAGCTGGACCATTATATATTTATTCCTTTTTAGAGATTCAGAGTTATATTGAAGTAACGCATCAGCAGTACTGGCAGAGCCAGAAAAGAAGTCAAGAACAATACCGTTTTCCATTTTTATTGATTCAACTAATCTGCGAAGCAAGGATGTTGGTTTTGGGTACGAAAAAATACTTTTATTTGCGAATAGCTTTTCCGTTTCAATACCTCCATCACTTTTAAGGCTTACTATGGAACGTAAAAGCATGTCACTTACATCTTCAAGATATTTAATAGAACTTGGCTGTGTGTTCTCGTCTTTTGCGAACCAAATAGTGCCACATCTAAAACTTCCATCGGGTAGCTCAACTACATTTTCATAATCTAATGCTTCATTGAAGGTGCTTTCCTTCCATCTCCATCCCCTATCTGGAACTTTTACAGGTTTTTTAGTTTTTGGATGTAGAACATCATATCTAGGACCAAATGTGTTTGCATTTGGCCAACTCATATTTATCTTTCCCCAAATTTTATAATTATGATCTATGGAATTATAAAGCGTTATCCCTCTGTCAAACCCTCTTTTCTTATAAAATTTCTTCAATTCCAACTCGGCTTCTGTTATATCAATACCCTTTGATTTAAACTTTTTAGCCATGTCGAATATTTCTTCTAAGCCATCCTTTGGCATTATGAAAGAATGTTCAAGCTCAGAATTTTTTACATATATCAAAACAAATTCATGAATGTTACCTATACCCTTATCATTCTTAGGAACTCTTTTGTTCCAAGTAATACATTCAAAAAAATTGTTCTCACTAAAAATTTCATCACATATCTTTCTAGCATTATGAATTTCAATATTATTTATTGAAATAAAAACCACTCCGTCATCCGATAATAGGTTTCTAGCCAACCTTAATCTGGGATACATCATACTCAACCAATCGGAATGATACCGCCCCGAAGTCTCGGGATTAGCAACTAATCTTTGATTGTATTCGTTCTTTTGACCACTTTCTAAAAGTTCTTCTTGGCTATCCCTACTGAAATTGTCTTTATAGACAAAGTCTTTCCCCGTGTTGTAGGGTGGGTCGATATAAATCATTTTGATTTTTCCCAAATAGCTTTCTTGTAAAAGCTTGAGGACTTCCAAATTATCTCCCTCAATATAAAGGTTCTCTGTATTGTCAAAATCAACAGAATCTTCTCTTACAGGTCTTAAAGTTTTAGTGGTAGGTAAGTTAGCTGTGACAATAGCTTCTTTTTTGCCAGGCCATTCCAAACGATAACGTTCCTTATTCCCTTCGACCACCGCATGGCTTAGTTCCTGCTTTAGTAAATCAAAGTCTATTGCCTTGCCCTCCGCGCTTTCAGTAACACAATTTGGGAATAGTTCCGACAGTTTCTCAAAATTCTCATTTACTAAATCGGGGGAAGCAAGGTCTAATTTGTCGTTTTCGGACATATGTATATCTCTGTTTATTAGTCAGTTGTTTGTATTCCGGAATTTGTAGGGGGATACAACGGAAATTAACTGTTAAAATAGGGATATTTATAAGCAAACCAAAAGGAAGATTTGCTTTTTGATATTTATGACGGTTAACCTTAGAAAATAAAATTAAATACCTGTTTTTTACACTTATAAAACATAAAACCTGATACATGAAGGTCTATGCAGAATATTTTACCATAGCAGATTGCAATGCTTATCGCAGAAAAACCCTTTTACAGTTTGGTGAAAGCATAGATTTAATTGGCAGCGCGGTATTGATTAATCCCGGTAGCGCCGAACCCATCGGAAATGCCGACCATGATTTAATTCAAGCCTTTTACAGCAAAAACCATAATATGGAAATAGATTATTCCTCCATTTGGAAAAAATTCAATCCGGACCCCACTATGGCACAACTTACCAAACTTTTCAATGGATGGTATGCCGGCAAGCCTAAATCGCTAAACGGTGTCTTACAACTTTTCAATTGTTTCTATTTGAAGGAGCAGGATTTGGACAAAGCACTTCTTAGTTTCAAAAGCGGAATGGATTTCACTTTTAGTGAAGGGCAACTTTTTGGAGAAAAGCCTGTTTATTTTGGCTGGGGAAACACTGGCAAATATGGAAAAATAAAGGATATTCCCCTTAATATCTTCAAATCTTACGACATTCGAAACACGCCTATTTACCATTCCAGTTTCGAGGAAAATTGCTTTTATCACCCTGGTTATTTGAATCGGTCATACAAAAGAAACCCTAATAGCATCGAAATCATCCAAAAGTTTTCTAGCTTGTTTTAAGCTAAAACCTATCCATTTCATTTAAAAATAGTCCCTATATCATGGTGCACCTTCAGATAATGCTGCTCCAACTCCTTTTCTGAAATTCCCAAGGGCTCCGGCAATCCCTTTGTAATCTCAGGCCTAGGAAACTGTACCTTCCGATCCTTCCCATCCGCAAACACCACAAACTCCCCCTGTTTCAACCGAAAGAAAACCTCTGCCCTTCGCTTGGACACCTCCTTCTCTCCTTCCGTTATCCGTCGTTCCAGGTTCAACCCCGAACTCTTGCTCACGCTCCTAGTCGGTATCTTGACCAATTCAAAGAACCGCTCATAATATCTCGCGGTGTCCGGGTCATTGACCTTTCCAAAGAACTGGTACGACAAATTGGAAAGAATCGCTTTACTGGCCTTTTCCCCGTACATCATATCGTTCTGGATTTTGTCCTGTAGCACGTACACACTTACAATGTCATAGCTCCTGAGAGTAGCCGGTATTCGGTGCATATTCAACAACCGCAGTGTTGAGGCCTCTTCTAACAACATAAAGGAGGGTTTCCGGTTGCGTTGGCTCATCTGCTTGGAAATCGTATGGATGATCGTGGCGATCACCGGGGAAAGGGAGGCATCCTTTTGGGGGTTGTTCACCAAGGCAATGACGGATGGGTGGTCTCCATTATTGATATCCAAGGAAATCTCATCCTTGGAAAGCACCATAAAGATCTTTTGTGTACTGATCTTTTTAAACCCATTGGCCAAGGTGCTGAGCACCCCTGCCGTCTGGCGTTCCGACCCAATGCCACTTATAAAGGCATCGGCCATGGCACGGGACGTAATGTTACCTCTAAGAAACTTGATCAGGCTCTTGGTGCCCAATTGCTGAAAAACGGCCATGAGATGGGGCAAAGTACAATAATGCGGATAATCCGTCTTTAATCGCCATATCAATCCACTGATCAAGCCCTCGGCCGCATCCTTAAAGAACCGGGACGTGCTGTTTTCATCAGAATCCCGATGTTCCATCAAATTCTCCAAGAGCACCCGGGACACCTCGTGCACACTTTCCTCATCGATAAGGTATCGGGGGGCTATTGGATTGACCCGATTATAAATGGGCCCGAAGGAAACAATCTTAAAGGGAATCTGCTCCCCATTCCACAAAGGATAGGCCATTTCGGTAATCTCAAAATCCTTATAATCATGGATGACCCCGGAGAAATGCTCCTTTTCAAAATGCTTTAAGAAATTGTAGATGACGCTCTCCGTCTTTCCGCTCCCTGCAGAGGCTATCACCGACACTCCGCGCCGAATGTTACCCAACACCAACGGCCTCCCCCTTACCTTCATTTTCACCTCAAAAACCTTTGAGGGTTTCTTATCGACTTTATGATAATCCACCAGACCATAGATCACGACATGGACAAACACCAGTGGCAACCAAAGGGTCAATGATCCCTTTATAAAATCATCCCATCCTCCTACTAAACCATTGGCCATGGCCAAAAGTACTATTCCCAAAACCCAAATCACGAACCCATATTTGAGAAATCGATTTACCACAACAGAGATTCCTCCACCGATCACCATACCAGATACTATTCCGATCCATCCTAAACTTTCCATATCTATATTATTTATATTCCAATCGATCCCGACTCCAGGGCTTTTCCGATACCTTTTTTGAGTTGCATTAGGGTCTTATACGCTAACTGAGCTTGGTTCGTGGGGATGCTTGGCACCTTGACCCCTGCCTTGAACAACAATTGTTTGGCGGCCTGTTTCTCGTTGGAAGGAAGCCCTAAAAGGGTTGCAAAGAATTGTTTGGGGTCCTTGTCGAGAAGGTTTCGGGCATAGTAGGTCTCCACAAAGTTCCTGCGGTACCCGAACTGCTTGTCAAAGGTCTTTTCTGATGCCCGATAGAACTTATCACGGTCAAAGCCCTGTTTGACCTTCTCCCCATTAAGAGTGGTCTCAGAAGTCCTGAATTTGGACCCTGGGGAGAGACTATGGGCGTTGGTCACATCCTTTCGGCTGACAATGATATGGATATGGCTTTGGTGGCCTTCCTTGGCCATTCCGGGAACGATGCGCTTGCCATTTTGTTTATGGGGTGCCTCTGTTTCCAGGGCATTTATTCTTTCATGCAACTTTGATAGATCCCCTTGCTCCCTACCCTCCTTGATGCCGCGGATCTGGTGTTGCAATTCCAGGATCTTACTGGCAATGGCTTGGTTTTCCTTGACTGCCTTGTCTTTTTCGGAATAGGTCCGTTCCCGCTCCAGTTTTGCGAAATACAACACATCCTTCACTGAAACTTCCTGGTCCCTGTAAAAGGAACCGGCATAGGCCTTCATCAGTTCCCGGGTATACTGTTTCAACCTTTCGGGCTCATTCCCGATATGTTTGAGCTCGGCTTGGGAGGGACTGACCATGATGGAATAGAATTTGGGGTCTTTCTTGCTGAGTTTGGAGGTATTGGCATCGATCTCGGCAATGACCCGCTGGGCATCAATGTCATTTTCGGTCTGGTTAAAGAAAAATTCTTGATCTTCCGGGGCCTTCCCTTCGTTCTCCTTTTCCAGATAATTGACAAAATCACTGGCACTACCATTATAGTTATCTCCTAAATGTTGTCTTGTGATGACAATGTACATGCTTATATATTTTTGAGTTTTGTTCGGTACTGTTCAATGGCCCCGGGTTTGAGGTCCAATTTGAGGTGGTCCTTCCCGAAGCGGTTCTTGGCCACCGATACATGGTCCAGCACATGGCCAAAATCAGTTTTAAGATCCTCCAATTGTTCCTTCAAACGTTCATGCACTATTTTGGGCACAGTGGTCTCCTTATCCAAGAGTCCAGGGTTACTGGAGGCATTTATCTCGGTCAATTGCTTTTCAAAAAATTCAAAGTCACCTTCCCACTCATCATCCTCTTCAGGATCCAGTTCCTGCTGAAAGAGGGCCTGCATCATGCTGACCGTGGGAAGGGTCTGTTCTTTCTCGATGCTTCGCATGATGGCCACCATGGCATTGAAGCGCCGCCTTATGTAGTGCTTCATACTTGCCATGGTCTCCCCTAGGTGTTGGTCCGGGGAGATTCCATGTCGTTCAAAAAAGTCAATCATGGCCAATAGGGTCAGTGATTGGGATTTTCCAAATAGCTTGGAAAAACGTCTAAATTTCAACAATACAGGTTCCTTGATACTCAAGCTCTTGAACCGTTCATTTTTGCTTTCATTTTCCATAATTCCGTGAAAAATCCCTTGATTTTATTGGGCTCAAGGCCGTTTTCCGTGAAAACCACCTTTGCCCATTTTTCCTGCATCCATCTTAGCCCCCATAAACAGGGCCTTGCGGAGCAACTATAATCGGTAGCGCTGCGCCAGCACGCTATCCTCTTGCTCTTCCTTTTTGTGCGGACGCACAAAAATTATCGCACAACACGGTTTAAAAACCAGTTGCATTCTTAAGTAAAAGTCAAATCGAACGGAGTACGGACTTTAGGAAAGTCAAACCGATCTACCAAAATAGATCAAAATAGTTCCGCACTTAAAATGCTGTTGAAAACCAACCCTTTAAAGATATAAAAACCAATGTTCAGAGCATAAAAAAAGCCCATCATATTGGATGGGCTCCGATGGTGTGTTTTAGGGTTCACATATTGAATACAAAATCATAATTGTATAGATTTCGCATGGCTTCATCTTCCAACAACCCATCATAGTCGGAGTCATGGGTTTGGGCATATTGGCGCAATTGTTCCCCAAAACGGCTTTCCACATCCTCTTTTGATACGGAAAGCAAACGTTCCTGGGTTTCGCTATCAAGGTTGATAAAATTCAAATAAACCATAATTCAATGCTTAAGAAATTCATTGTTCACAAATCATAAAGGCTAGGGTCAAAACCATCGGGGTAATCCCCGGGGTGATATTGCTGTTCCGTCCCTATTTCAATTTCGCTCATTTCCGTATCTGCTTCCATAGCTTCATCCCTATAAAATTCCATTATCGGCAAAACTATAATACCTTCCATCGGGTGCCAGAATGATATGATCCAAGACCTTGACATCAAAAAGCTTGGCAGCCTCTTTGATCTTTTGGGTCAATTGTCTGTCCTGTTGACTTGCCTTGAGCTGTCCAGAGGGATGGTTATGGGCAAGGATGATGCCAACGGAAAGGGTCTTTAGGACAATGGCAAAAAGGATGCGCATATCCACCAAGGTTCCCGTGATGCCCCCATGGGATAATGGGTAAATACCCTTGACCTTATTGGATTGATTGAGCAAAAGGATCTTGAAGCATTCGCTCAGACCGATCGTATCGGAATCCCAGCTTTTGAAGAGCAATTGTGCCACATCATTGGAATTGGTAATGGAGAGCGATTGCAGGGTGCTCAGTTTTTCCCTGTAACTGATCTGTATTTCGTTGACGCTGTATTCCATGTCATCTATTTTAATATGGATAAGAAAAGGGCGCCCCACATATTGTGGAACACCCTTATCCACTTTACTCGGTGGTATTGTTTTCACCACCGCCCAACAACAAGATCTCACTGGCCACCACTTCGGTGACGTAACGTGTGTTGCCCTCTTTATCCTCGTAGGAGCGGGAGGTCAATTTTCCCTCGACACCGATTTCCTTTCCTTTGGTAACGAAACCTTCGATGATGTCGGCAAGTTTGCCCCATCCGATCACGGTGTGCCATTCGGTATTGGTCACCCGTTCCCCTTGGGCGTTCTTGTAATGTTCATTAGTGGCCATGGTCAGGCGTGCCACACGTTTCCCTTTGTCAAGGTCTGTGATCACGGGGTCTTGCCCCACATTTCCGATAAGTTGCACTTTGTTTCTCAATGTACTCATGATAAAAAGTTTTAAAGGCCTGCGGTCTTCCATTTATGGATAAATCAGCAAACTGGGTTAAAAATTTCCCCTCTATTTTTTTGGTATTTGTTTCCCAAATTTTAAGGGGCGTTTGTTTGCTTCTTACGTGCGTAGCACAATAAAAGAAGGGGGTTCTGTCAAGGCTTTTGGACGGAAATCGGGAGGCTCCGCGACGTAGCAAAACCTATTGCCTTGCCTGGGCGGGCAAGGTTTTCAAGGAAGTGGAAACCCTATTTGTGGGCAAAACCTGTCTTGGCCTTGACAGGTTCAATGAGGGCCCTAGGAATTCCATCCGACCCATTGGCAAGGGAGTGTACGGGAAGTTAAACGACCGAAGGCAGTGGTGTCCTGATTGGAAGTCCTTGGGCACTGCCCTGTTTTTCGATGTCCCGAAAAACAACAAGGGCTTCTTTTATTAAGGACCCCTTAAAATTTGTTGGGCGGACGGACGGATTTGCGGCCTTTCCCGGCAAAGCCCCAAGAAGGGTTTGCAAAGGAAGGGCGTACCAAAAATCCGTTTGGACGACTTCCGTTTTGGCCAAAAGACAATACATCGACCATTCGATGGTATTGGGTGAAAAGTACATGTGATATCTTGGAACTTGGTTTCCTTTTAATCTTTCTGGAACAGTTCCCCTTGATGGTCTTGAGAAGGCTTGATGTCCTTTGAAATTGAAGTTTTCATACTATCCTTTAAGGCCTTTCTTCGTTTCTCATAGATCCAGACCCTTAACCTTTTCAAAAGACCCATCTCATATTCGGACAGTTGTTTGGGTGCCACTTCCTTCATGGCCTCAATTTGTCCATCCTTCTTAAAGGTCTTGGCATACTCTAGCCCACACCATGTGTAGATGTTCACCCATTCACTGGGCATGGGGGATTCGAAGGTACTAGGCATCATATAGGTCACAACCTCTGTCAAGGAGGCCATGTGTTCCCCACGCATCTGGGTCAACATCCGGGCCATGGTAACATTGTTTAAAAGGTCTTTGGGAACGGCATCCTGCCATTGTGATGGGTAGACAATGATGGGACTTTGCAATAGGTCCAAAAAGTCAAGGACAAAATCGGATTGGGCCTTCTTGTGGGACTTGGTACTTAGGTTTGGATTCGGTGTTTTTGCTGGCTCCAGTTCAAAGCCAAAATCCAGTTGCACTACATTTTGTTTTTCCATGATATGCATTTTAGTTGAACAATAGTGGCACACCGCCAAATGCAAGGGAAAATTTTGGAGCGGGAAGGAAACGGAATAAATAGTGGAATTCTGGAACGGCTTTATGCCGTCCCTTGTCCGAGAAATATTTTCCGAGTTTACCTTTGGGAACTATTGATCGGAACAATCATTCATGGATTTCTGACATTTGACCGGGTCATTTGAAAATTACCTGTTCACCAATTGAGTCCAATGAGAGGGGAACAGATAAAACATCAGCGATCCAGAAAACGATTATCTTTGGAAACATGGGGGCGGAATACATCAAAATCTTCACCGATGAAATGATCGTTTTGGAAACAAGTGATGGCTCACCACTTTTAGGTATCATCCAATCCTCAAAGAACAATTTGGACCGTTTGGAAGCCTATTCCACAGAAATCCAGGAGCTGTATGAAATCGTTATCACAGTGGGTCAAAAAGGTAACGACCGATGTGATTTCCCGATCAAGATCAAGGACATCCGTTCCATTGAACGGTTGGATTGACTCCATGCACATACCCATGTCCAATTCGGACGGCCTTGTTTCAAGTGCAGTCAAGTGCTATGGACATTGCCCTTTAGGGACTTTGATTCCCAAATTGGAGACCATAGGAAAAGGGCCTGTTCCCAGGCCCCCTTATTTATCCAACTCAATCCTCAATTACCTTGGCCCGCCGTTTGAGGGCTGCGACCCTTTCCCTGATTCGTGCCTCACGTTTTTCCCGCTTCTCCGCATAGGTTTCCTCAATGACCGAAATCTTGTCCCTGTAAAAGGATTGCATCGCCACATAGAAGGACTGGTTGGTCATATTATTGACGTGGTTGCTCTCTCCAAGGTGCACTTGCCGGGTCAATAGGAACCGGAGCAGTTTATAAAATGTCTCCTTTTTGAAGTTCTGTTTGAATTGGTCCAGCAGTTCCTCATTGGACAATTGGGAATCACCACCAAAGAAATCCGCAAAATCTTCCCTTTGGCTATAGTATCCGATATTGTTCTCGTACAACGAGATGGCAATGGCCACCATTTCATCCGTGGACAAAGGCTTCTTACGATCAATGTAATCAGTTTCCCGTATCATGTCCACCACTTCCTTGAACTGGTTGTTGTTCTCAATCTGTTTTTTCCGAAGTTCCCGTGTATTTATCTTGATGACCTGTTCCTCTGGGGTACATTCGGCCATCTTCCTTTTATCCAAGGACTTGGCGGCAGATCCACCCATTTCAATTTCCTCCCTTTGCTTAACAAAAACTGTTTCGGTCAGGTAGGTGTCCGTTTCCAAAAGGATTCCTTTTTCAAAACCATGGTCCAGTGCGTTGTTCCATGCCTCCTTTTCCTCTGCAAAGGATTCCAAGGCCTCTGACAGGAATTCACCCAACTCTTCTTCGGTGTATTCATAGTGACTGTATTCCTCCCTTATGGTATCCAAAGTTGGCTTTATGGGCTCTTTTAAAATTTCCATCTCATTGGTCAAATTCACTTGAAGCCCCTGTTTTTCCATTTGTGCAATGACCCATTGGTTCCGTTCCTCGTCCACCCAGTATTTGTTGATATTCGGTACCAATCTCAGTCCTTCCTTTTTCACTCTTTTGAGAAGTTGCATAAAAGTCTTGGTCTTTTTGTTCTCAAAACAGGAAGTCCGGGTACAGACCATCTTATCATTTCCGAACAGGTTGCCCTGGTTCGCGGCATTGAATGGACAAATATCGCATGCCCCTGCCTTGGGCACCAACGTCTTGTCGGTCACATCAAAGCAGGCTTTGGTCAAGTCAAAGGTCCGGCTCTCGACCATGCGTTTGATTCGGTGGGCCTGAAAATCCCCTTCCAGGCTTTCCAATAGCATCTGTTGCTCACCGGGCTCAAAAAGGGCCACCGCCACTCCGAGGGAGATTGTCATTTCTCCATTACGGACAAATGTTTTGAATCCTTCGATCAATCCAGCTAATTTGATACGCTGGCGGATAAAGTTTTCTGAACGCCCCAGGCGTTTGGCAATATCACCGGGTTCGTAACGGTCCAACAGGAACCGGATGGCCTCTGCCTCTTCTATGGGTTCCACGTCCTTTCGCTGGAGGTTCTCGATGATCTGGACTTCCAGAATCTCCTTATCATCGTAATTTCCAATTATCGCAGGAATTGTTTGTAGTCCAGCCAGTTTACTGGCCCTATATCTCCGTTCCCCCATTACGATGGTATGGCCATCATTGGTCTTACGGACCGTAATGGGCTGCAAGACCCCATGTTTGGCGATACTATTGGCCAATTGTTGAAGGTTTTCTTCATCAAAGGTTTTTCGGGGTTGTTCGGGATCTGGTAAAATCGAATCGAGGTCCAGTACTCGGATCTGAGGAACTGAATTCTCCTTTTCCAGATTTGTGCCCCTACTGGCTTTTGTTCTTTGCCCACTGTTTGTTTTTCGGGCCGCTCTTTTTTTTGTTTTTGTCTCCATGATTTTTGGATTTTGGTTAAACAATATTTGAGCGGCTCATAAGCGGAAGACAAAATTTTGGAGTGGCAAGGAAACGGAATAAACAGTGACCTTCGGAACGGCTTTATGCCGTCCCTTGTCCGAGAAATAGTTTGCGGGCTTAACTTTCGGGAATATTGGAATAGCTATTTATCACATTCTTTCAAGTGAACCGAAAGATTGATGTATTGGCCTTTACCTATTTTTCGATAAAGTTTTAAGGTACTAAGCACATTATTGACCCGTTCCGCTACTTGGGGGATAGTATATTTCAACTATTTCCGGCCAACTCCATATTTTCATATATGCTTTCAAGGATATTGGAAAGTCTTGGAAAGTAGTTTTGCTTTTCATGTCCATTATAAAAATGTACATTATTTCATTCAAAAAAACGCATTTTGATTAAAATAACAATCTGCTAACGAAATGGTCTATGAAAATGCCCTCCACGTTCTATCTAACAATACTTAAGTACTTCTTTTGGGTTGCACTTTCATAGTTGTGATGTTCTCGGCTGTTTACATCCGATTTCCCTTTCAAGGTTTGTTTGAGGGCCCTCATGTCCTTGCTTATCTTTTTCTCCATCACCCTGGCATATTTCTGTGTGGTCGAGAGCTTGTTGTGCCCCAATAGTTTTGCCACTGTTTCGATGGGTACATTGTTCATCAACGTAATGGTGGTCGCAAAGGTGTGCCGTGCCACATGGAAGGTCAGGTGTTTCCGGATATTGGCTTGTTTTGCGATCATCTTAAGGTAGTAATTCACTTTTTGATTGGAAAAAACCGGAAGTAAGGCATTTCCGTTTTCTGGTATGGAATACTCTTGATATTTATCCAAAATAAGTTTTGCCGGATGAAGCAAAGGTACCTTTACGGGGGTTTTGGTTTTTTTTCGTTTTACGTTGATCCACTGCTCCCCATCAATTCCGGCTACAATGTCACCAGCTTTGAGCAACTTGACCTCGATATAACTTAAGCCTGTATAGCAGGCAAAAAGAAAGATATCCTTTACAATGGCCATTCCATTTCCCTCTATTTCCAATGACCATATCTTCTGAACTTCCCAGTCCTCTAGGAAATCACTGTCATAATCCTCATACTTAAATTTGTATTGATGGAAAGGGTCAATCGGGATGCATCTCAACTTGTAGGCAATGCCAACAAACTTTTTGAACCGCTCCAAATGCTTCATGATTCCATTATTGGTCAATGGCTGGTGTTTATTGATTGGGGTACAGGTTCGAAGAAAACTCTCAAATTCAACAACAAAGGAATAATCGATGAAGGACAATCTGATATCCTTTGCATGGAATCTTTTTTTGATGAAACGTTTGAGATACCTTTCGGTGGCACCATAGTTTTTGCTCGTACCAGGAGCCAGTTTGGGTATCTCGTGCGTGCGGTGGTATTCAAAAATATCCTCCAATGAGACAATTTTTTTATCACTTCCCAGATAACGTTGTTTAATGGCATTGGGGGAGATGGGAAGTCCCTCTGAAAAGAGTTGACGATGGCAATCCAAGAGTTTGGCACGGACCTCGTCCAGATACTTGTTGGTGCTGTTGGCTTCAGTGGACCTGTGGTCCATCCTGCCCAATTTAGGGCACCATCGTTCTTCCAGGGTCGATCTATGGACACTGAGGTCACAATAGCGGCCCTCAAATCTTATTCGAGCGTAAATGGGAATGAGGCCGTCACTCTTCTTGGCCGTTTTTTTCAGCCAATAGCTGATACTGAAGGAATTTGAACAATTCATGTGTTTTCGCTTTAAGTGGAACAATCCGTTAGCGAAAGTCAAATCACACAAAAATCAAATCAGAACGTACAAGTTAAGGAATTTGCCCCTAAGAAAATAGGACATCGAATAGGACATCCTCAATATTGGTTCCAAATAGGCATAAAAAAAACCAGAAAATAATTAATCTTCTGGTTTTTAATGAATTATGATTTTGTTTATATCCACAAAATCAAGGTTCGTCGGGGTGGCAGGATTCGAACCTGCGACCTCCTGCTCCCAAAACAGGCACCCTTTTTCTGATTACCAGTAACTTATGAACCATATATTGTTTTTTTGCGATTTTTTTGCGATTTTTTGGCCCTGAAACGCCAATCAGGTTGCGCCTAAAATATTTTTGGTTACTTTTGGAAAACCATGGTTCATATCCCCGAAAATAAGGATAAGGACCAAAACGCCAAAATTACACCAACAATGCCGATTAAAATTCCAGAGCTCGAAGGCTACTTCGGAGGTAAGGGAGGTTCAGGGGTCTACCAGAACATCATAAACCTTATCCCGCCACACAAAAGATTTGCTGTGCCCTTTTTGGGACATTGCGGAATCACACGCAATATACTTCCAGCGACCACGACCTTGGTGAACGACATCGACCCCGCTGTCATCCGACATTGGACAGACTATTATAATAGTAACCCATTTGGCAGGAACAAAAATGGAACGTTGGACGATATGTGGTTCCACAACCTACATTGGGAGGTGTTCTTGACCTATTATAAGTTCGATCAATCCGATTCCTTTATTTACTGGGACCCTCCCTATCCAAAAAAGACCAGAAAATCAAACCATCAGTATACCTTTGAAATGACCGATGATGATCATGTAACATTGCTTTCAAGGTTGCTGGGGTTCAAAAAGGCAATGCAAGCGATCAGTACCTACGACAACCCTCTCTATCAGGAAATGTTAGGCGGTGCTGGATGGAACAAGAAAAGTTTCCAAGCAAGAACCAGACAAGGGGTTGCCACTGAAACTGTGTATTTCAATTACCCCCCCCTACACGGTTGCACGACTACCAATATTTCGGTGACAACTATAAAGAGAGGGAACATTTCAAATTGAAGCGAGAGAGGATGATGGCAAAGTTTGAGAAAATGGAGCCCATAGAACAGGGGTATTATCTGGATGCAATAAAAAATGAATTGGGCTTGATGGTGTGATATCGCATCTTTAGAACCATTGATGTGTCCGGAAAAATAGGATACTGGCCAACAGCCCAAAATATACCGGTGTTTTCCGGAAAAAAACAACAATTATGGAAAAAGCATTAGAACGATTAAAAGAAATCAGGTCAAATTATGAAAATAGGGGGGAATATTCTCATGAAGAAACTCTGGGAGAATTGAAGCCTGAAATAAACAACATGCTCCATGTATACCTCCCAGACGATATAACCATTAAAGAGGCCGAAATACTATCCATGTTGATACTCGAAATTATAATGAATCCACATCAATTTATAAGATGAAAAGCATCAAAGAACAACTGGTTGAGCAGTTATCTGGGAAATGCGTTCATTTCAACGGCATTTCCAACAAAGTTTGTGCGGAAGGGGTCAGATATGAGGATGTACGGGACGAATCCCAAAGACCATTCAGATTCCCTTGCCTAAAAAGACACCATGGAGGAAATTGTTTGCTTAAAAAGTTCCCATCACCAGAACAAGTCGAGAGGCAGGCTATGGAAATTGTGGAAATTCAAAAAAGGGCGATGAATTCAGTTGCTTTAGTCAAAGACCATATTGAACGGACCGGTAAATCTAAAGGGAATATAGATTGCCCCGGATGTGGTGGAACACTTAAATATTCAGCAGCAGAAATAAATGGACATATAAGTGCTAGCTGTCCATCCTGCAGCATGGGATGGATAGAATAATATTAATGAATTAACATACAGCAGAAATGAACTTTGACAAGGAGATTGAAAAATTTGCCACTGATTTCAGAAAAATAAGACCAATGAATGAGGATGACATGGATGCCCTTAAAATGCGTTTGAAATGGTTTGCTTTGGATGTTAAAAGAAAATCCATCATCCACCATGTGGCCAAAAATCCTTAATAATGGATTCACTAAAATATGAATATTTATTGAAAACTTGGGGAGGCTTCTACAATTCAGAATATAAAGATATTCATGGAGAAGTTGAAGGTTACCATTACTTCGAAACGGCTGAAAAAAGGGCTGAGTATTTAGCTAAGCTACGTTGGATTGAAAAAGATTTTCATGCTGTTCGATTGGTGGTTGAGCAATCGGAGGGGTACAACACCAGAACCATCGTCACCCTAAACAGGGTTATTAAGTGGAAGGGGAAGGAATATTACTCCAACCGTGAGCTTTCGCCAAATTATCCATATGGTGCCGCGAAACATTTTTTGGAGTACAAGTGGCGACCTGGCTTCAATGATTATCCCCTTGGAGAGGACTTCGATTATGAACAAAAGGAAGTTGAAATCGTCCAAGAGTGGATTACCGGGGCGTTCGATATTACCTATAAATAAATAAATTATGGCGTACAGACTATTGTTTCAAAGAGGCTCAGCTTACCTATTGGTAACATCACTGGTCCCACGTACAATTGAATTTCAACACAATGATGAAGTATACGGCTTTAATTCCTATGTGCTCACTTTAGAAGAAGCAAAACAATTGAAGGAACATCTTGAAAATTTTATCAAAGACCATGAAACTTGAAACAGCATTGATAATCGCGCAACAGGTAAAGGCCAAACTTGCCCCGCACTGTGAGCGTATAGAGATAGCCGGCAGCATCAGAAGGAAAAGACCGGAAGTTAAGGACATTGAGATAGTGGCCATTCCCAAGCCCTACGATACCGGCCTATTTGAAAATGGGGTTGCTTCAGTGGTGAACAAGTGGGTGAAGGTAAAGGGTGAGCTCCCGTGCAAATACACCCAACGATTGTTGCCCGATGGAATCAAACTCGACCTGTTCTTTGCGACAAAGGAAAATTGGGGCCTTATCTTCGCCATCCGGACCGGTTCCGCGGACTTTAGCCATAAGGTGCTGGCCACTGGATGGACAAAACGGGGGTACTCGAGTAAGGATGGAATGTTGCGCCAGAATTTCAAAACCTATCCCATGCGGGAGGAAAAGGATGTATTTAATCTGATTGGACTCCCTTATGTCTCCCCTGAAAAAAGGGAGATATGATCATTTCAAATTTTTGTACATGAATAATAATATAGAAACATTGTTGTCGGTCATCAAACAATATCTCGAGCAACACACTATTCCCTGTTCCGAACATGGCGATAGTCTACTTATAGATTTCCGCATCCTTTTGGGCCACCAGGTAGAATTTATTAGTGGCTTCGCCAAGGAAATGGGCTTTCAGACCAAGTTAATGCCCTGCAATGATAGCAAGGGCTTTATCATTGAGTTTAAGAAATTCATTGAAGTTAAATTAAAGGGTTTTGAAAGCGACCAAAAAAATACATAGCCATCTCAATAAGGTGGCCTACAAAATGAATTCTGCATTTACAATGTATTTGGTGTGCTTTTGAGCTTTAAATTGTCTAATGGGCGGACTTTTTCGCTATCGTCGGTTTCCGTCGGGTTTATTTAAACTGCCGACGGAAATCAAGATTCTTGTTTCTTCAAAGAAAAACGACACCCATAACAGGTGCCGTTTCCCAACTAACTCAAACTTAACTAAAAACTACTTTGCTATTTCAATACTGTGGCCGCTCCTTCCGGTACCGGCTCGTCATCAATGTCATTTTTGTCCTCCTCGACCATTTCCTGGTAGCGCTTTGGGTTGAGCTTCCTTAAACCTTCTGGATATACCACCAGTTCTCCCATGCCATATCTACCACGGTTGCTCATTACAAAGTCTTCCACGGTCACGGTAGCGTCCACAATATGGGTCCAACCCTGCTCTCCTTTGAAATCCCCAGCTTTGGTCACCTCAAAGATAAGAATGAAGGAAGTTTCAGGGTAGCTTTTTATGAAACGGTCCTCAAACTCAGCGTACTTCACACCTTCCTTGTTGATGTAGGTGTTGATCATATCAATGAATACAAAATCAAACTTTCCCGATCTGAGTTTTTCCTCCAATTCATCTAGGGTCCGCACATCGGTATGGTATGCATTGGATTTTTCGGAAAGTCCGGAAATCCTCCAAAGATCCTGTGTGTTCTTGTTATAGCCCTGATCGGCAAAGTTGTAGAGTATAGAACCGAAGCCTGTCAGGTAGTTGGCCAATTTTAGAGCCCCCGAGGTCTTACCGTTCTTCGGCTTACCCCAAATGGCGATCTTCATGTTCTTGGCCGGCTCCTGCATGAACTCCTTCCACTCCCCGGTAAAATCAAGGGTGTCAAAATGCATGCTCATCAGGTCGTCGCTGTCCATGACCCCTTTTTTCTTTTCACCAGTCCCCACCTTCTCTTTTGGGGGTTCTGGAGTATCGGCCAGATCCGGGACCACTGTTTCCGGTGATGTCACCGGAAGGTCCAGGACGTTGGTGGGAGCATCCCCATGCGCTCCCACCTGTCCTGGTGGCAAAGGTGTTCTGCCATTGTCCAACATCACACTTCCCGCCATTCCCATGGCTGGACTTTTTTTACGCTTTACTGATCCATTCTTACCGATTTTTGGTCTTTTGGTCACGGTTTTGGTGCCAGACGATACGTTTTTAGACTTTTTCTTACCCTTTTGGTACTTCGGGATACCGTTACCATCCTTTGCAAGGATGTGGTCCGCTGCGGCCTGAGCTGCACTGGATGCCCTGAAAAAGAAACGGTTGTCCTTTTTCATGTGTCCTACCAAACGAGAATTCCAACCTTTCAGATAGGCCGCACTGTTGTTGAGGGTCCTGAACAATATGCCGCTTTCGGCACAGAGGAAGACGGCCCCCATTTCGGCGACAAGCTCCTCCTTTGCATAGGCTGCTGATTTGTTCGAGTTTCTGATCGGTCGGTTCAACCTGCTCTCGTGGCCCGTGCTGTGAACAAGCTCATGGAAAAGAACACTATAGTAGTTCTGTGGGTCCTTGAAATGTTGCAAAGGGGTCTGGTACACAGCGTCACTGTTGGGCCGGTAATGCGGTTGGTCCCCTTGATATACTATCTCTGGAGGGTTTGGATAACTTGAAACGATGTCCTCTGCGATCTGTATGCGCTGCTCAGGGGTCTTATCGGCGTTGGTATTCTTGGGGAATTTTCCCCAGTTGATGCCGGTGATGTCGCCTGCATTGAACACATTGTAATATTTCAATATGGGAATATATGAATTTGCCAACCTATCGATGGTCCAGCCTTTCTTTTTGAGAATCTGCAGTTTCGACCTGTTCTTTTCCAGCCAAGCCCGGAACTTTCTCTTATCGTAACTGTAGAACTCCAAACGGTTGCCCGATCTGTCCTTTTCACTGTACCCATAGAGCTTGGTAAAATAGACCACACGGTGGCCATGGCTCCCCTTTTTGAGCTTTCCCTTATATTTCTCGATCTGTTTGAAAGTGAGGAAATATGGGTTTTTCCATTTCTTGGGGACCAATACCCCCCTGCCCTTCTTGTCCATCTTTACCTCAAAATTCAGAAGAAAGTAATTGACCCCCCTATACGGTTTCTTGGTCTCGTAGTTGGTGGCCTCCAATCCATCGGAAAGTCCGGTCATTTCCCAACTCTTTTGCCAAGGGAGCCGTTTACTTGAATTTATGGTGTTGATGATAAGGTCGGTGACATATTGGTAGATGTCATCCGGTGTTACCGCGGCACCAAGCCCTTGGTTCCCATATCCATCGGGAAGGAATTCAAGGCCACTGAGGTCCAGGGTGTCAGCTGCACCGAACAGACCATATTGGCCTGATGGCCCCACAATTTCCTTTTTGGACTTTTTGGCCACGCTCCCCTTTTTTCGGGATGCACTTTTTTTTCTTAGTCTTTTCTCGGGAGCCCGCACAATCTTTCCCCCCTTCTCGAACATGTACCCCTTTTTCAACCGGCCACAACTGGTAAGGGCCTCCTTTGCAAGCCCTCCGTGCCTCGGGGCTCCAAGCCCTGTATCCTTATTTTCGTTGCACCCACAATCCTCACCCTCTGGGGTGCCGGGACACCCAAGGCCCTTTTCATCCTTTACCTTAATTGATTTACCAATCTTTTTGCCATCAAGATAGGTTTCCTTAAAAAGTGTCGGATTGTATGCTCCTTCTTCCTCTTTAATGGCGTTCCAGTCACTTAACTGGATTTTGTTCAGCTTGAAACTTGAATCCGTGACAAACTTTTCCGCGACGGTCCACCCATTGGGCCAGTTCCAAAGTTTCGCCACCAAAAAATACTCTTTTTTGGATTTTTTGTTTGGTTTGGACAATCCATTTTTATCTTCCTTCCACACTGCTTTTTTACTGACCTTTACAATCACGCCGCGTTCACCCAATAGCCAGTGGTTGACAATGCTCTTTAAAAGTTTGTCGACTCGGCGAACCACTTCGTCCTGGCCCTCCTTTTCCGCCAATTGACGAATTTCGGCCAGTTCCTCCTTTTTTACGGTCTTTCCATTTAGTGCATTGAATCTTTCTACTGAATTCATAGGGTGAATTTTTTTATTTATATGGTGAAGGTCCTCCCAAGTGCGCTTATCTCGGCCTCTACACGATAGTCCTTGGCATTCGTGCTCCCTATCAATAGCGTGTTGAGTATGCTCGTCACATTGCTCTCAATGGGAATGTCCTGCACGACCACTTCGGAGTACGCCGGAATGCTGATATTTGTAAGTCCCGGGTTGGCGGTGGCCACCAATCGGTTCTCTTTGTTGTAGACCCTTATTGTGGTGAGCGTCACAAGCCCGCCAGTAGATACATCCAAGGGAGTTGCGGTGGGGTTGGCCAATGCGACGTTGACCTTTGACCTTACCGATAGGCCGAAAAGCTCGGGAAGTTTGAAACCCCGTAGTGATATTTTCACCTTTTGGGCGACACTGTTGATGTCATATGCCTTTTTGCCGCCCCAGATGGAAAACCCGGCGACAATGGCCAGCCCCCCCAATAAAATATGTTTGGTCTTGATCTTCATGCTATCAGTGTTTTGTTCTTAAAATCAACGGTGGTCAACTGCTTTTGGGTAATGCCTCCCTTTCTCAGAACCAATGAAACCCTGTCCCCGTCCCTTTGAAAGTCAAGGTCATATTCGTCCTTTATGCCAGAGACCGACTGTGGGCTCTTATAATTGTAGGTGTACTGGGTCCCCTCGATGTTATAGGTGATCTTTCTCTGATTGTAGTCGATGGACACAATGGAGATTTTTGGCAGCGCAAAATATCTGTCATAGACAAAATATCCGCCCGCCAGGGCCAATGCCACCATTATCAACGTGCTTGCTCTCATGGCTTCATAGTTTTTAGGTTGTCCAATATTTTCATGCATTTGAGCCTTGACCCGTCATGCGCCCCGTAGAGTGCTATAAATGCACAGTTGGCAATGCTCCTTCCCTCCATTGCAAGGTAGGTCTCTGGATTGTCCGCGTCGATGTTGGCCAATTGCTCCACCAGCCATTTCGGGTCCTTGGAGTTCTTCATGGTAATTTCATCGGCAAACCTAGCTTGCTCCCTTACCGGAAGGCTGGCAAAGACCTTCAATGGTATTCCCAGTCCGGCCTTTCCATCACTTTTAAAGAACCGGTTCATCAGCCAAAACGTCACGCCGGTGGCCACGGCCCCGATCATGGCGTTGACGAATACTACCTTATAATTGATATCCTCTACTTTTTTCGCTTCCATTTTCCCTTATATTTGTGCATTATCACTGTTTCGGTCTCACCACAAGAATTGAACACGGTCACGGCCAGTTCCCTTTTTCCAAAGAGCCTTGTGGGTATAAGGCCCAGAATCTTCCATTGCCTCCTAATGATATGGGTGACAACTTCGTTTATGGTGGTGAACTTCCTTTCCGTGATGTCCAACCACAGTTTTTTTCCATCGTATCCGACATGGCCCCTGATGATATGGCAAGGGCCTTTATCGACTATCGGTGCCTCCACTACCGGGATCGGGCCGGTGGTTTTTACCCCCATTTGGATCACGCCCAAAATGGTGTCCAGACCAGTGGTCCTTTTGGTCGTGTCCAAGTATGTGGTGCGCTGGCTGTAGATGCGCTCAATGTTCTTGATCTTGATGTTGGCACTGTCCAGCTTTTGGCCGAATCCGGGCAAAACATGGTCCATGATCCCGCGCCACTCCCTAGTGCTGGCAGTGTATTCCTGCAGAATTTCCGCTTTTTCGGCAGTGAGGGTCAAAATGTTGCTGTCCTTACGCGCATTGTCCTCGATCAATCGGTTGGTCCTGATGAACTGCAGTACCAGTATGATCACGGATGCCACGAGGAGAATTTCCCTGATATTCGAGCCCAGGGCGTTGATAATTCCCTTTATGTTGAAAAACTTCAATAGTCCCATTATCAATATAGCTGTCAGCAATTTATTCGTTGTACAATTGGTCAATGCTACCTACAAGCGAGTTTATGAGCTCCTGTCGGTGCCATTTGTCCCAAAGTTTTTTATAGTCCGATGGATGGTCCATAAATCCAAGCTCCATCAAAAGGGCCGGCCCATTTGTCCCAGTGAGCACCCTATAGTCCCGCTCCTTGTCCCGGTCACCATCGGAATAGTAATCAAACCTCATTCTCTCATTGCACATATCATTTTCGATATTGCAAAGGAACAACTCCGCGATCCTGTCGCTGGCCGTCGCTCCGGTGCTGGTAAAACCCTCGATCCCCGTTCCCTTACCACCTCCGATATTGGCATGGATGGAAAGCAGATAGGTGTTCGGGTCCTTTGAATGAATGGTGTTCGCCCTATCGCACCTGGTCCCAAGGGAAACATCCCGGGGTTCAGGGGAAACATGGTAATAGGGAATGGCCATAATGTCCAATTGCTCAATGATCCCGTTCACTATCCAACGGTTGAACATGCCCTCATAGAGGGTGCCAAGTTCCCACTTGGGGGAACGTTTTCCGGCCGTCTGATAAACACCTCCGATCATTCCTCCATGGCCATTGTCCAATATGGGCACCAACCTGCTCATTCCTTTTGACATTTTTAATGGGAAGGTCCATAACGAGGACCTTCCCTAAAATTTTAGGCGGCGTTGAACGATCTGAAATTGTTGAAAAGTCCGGCAATGCCTATAACGGCATCGAACACATCTGCAACGATCTTTTCAATTTTGTCGCCCTCCAAATCCTCGAACTTCGTTTCGGCGTAGGCCCGAAGTTCAGATTTGGCCGTGGCCAATTCCTCATTGTCGGCATCCAGGAGCTCCGGAAGTGCTTCACCCGCCCCCTTCAATTTGCTGACGACCCCGCCCACACTTACCACCAAGGGGAGGTCCTCCCATCCAATCTTGTCGTTCGCCAACGCATCGTCGGCCAAATCCGCAAGGTCCAATAGGCCCTTACCTGTTTCAATAAAATTCTGAATCCCTTTCATTTTATATAGTTTTAAATGTTAAAGCCTTATTTTTTGTCCTTTCCCTTGATCCGGTGCCTGTCCCATCGTTCACGCAACGAATAGGAAAAATGCTTTATCTCCTTTTCAAAGAAAAAAAGAGCGACCTTGATTCCCGCCGCAACGATCAATGAGAGAAAAAACCCAAAGATTCCACCGCCAACCCCCCAAAAAGCAAATAGGCCCGTGACGGCCGGAAAAAACTTGAATATCATAATGTCAATGGCCAGGTCTGCAATTTTTATGTGTATCATTTTTCATTCGTTTCTATTCACCAAAAATCCTTTTGAACCTATCCAACATAACAGCCCCTATATTGTTGGCAAATACACCCAATTGCCTATTGGCCAGTGCAAAAACAAAACCTATACTGGCAAATCCAATCCTATATCTGTCCATGGGAACGACTTCCATCCCTATCCAGAACATGGTGACCATAGTTTCAAAAATGGCCGCCAAGAACATAATTACCCCCATCCATCCAAAAGACCTTGACCAGTTCCGTTCGGAACGCGTTTCCTTTTTTTCTGTCAAACCTTTAAGTTCTTCAATACTCATAAACAATGAATTTTTTAAATTATGTCCGTTTGAGCCCAACTTTTGGCCTTAGTACTCAAACTTGTCCGGAATTTTCATGGCTTGTTTATTGATGTTTTGTAACATTCCATGTCAATTACTTATTATTTTGGACGAACGCCCGTTAATGTGACCCCGATTTCCCCTTGCCCTTATAATGGTGCCCTGTGGTTGGGCGGCTTCCAATGTCATATCGGCCCAATACATTAGTCCGTACCATGCGCCATGGTCGCCATTGTTGGGTTCCACATAGCTCCCGGTACCGGTCGCCCCAGTTCCATCGGTCAAGGGTGTCCTATACCCATAGGAGGTGTCGTTCTTCCATCCCGCTTCGAGCTCTGCATCCTGATAATAGGTGTTCAGGGCCGCTGCGGTCGGTCTATGGTTCATCCTGTCGGCACCGTCCATCAATGTGGTCCCGTTGAAATATCTCTGTGGGGACCAACCTTGGCCACCATCTTGCCGCATGAAGTCCAAATGTGCCTTGAAAGCGGTCAAAAGGGACTTGGAGCCACCGCTGGTTGATGTACCAACGTACCCCGTGCCCACGTTTGCAAAATCATCGGTGCCCTCGCCCGTGGTCCAGTCAAGAAATAGGTTCCCGTCCGAAATCCCCGTCAGGCCGTTTATTCCGGCAATTTTGTGCCTGATAGCCATTTGGCCCATGGCCGTGAAAGAAACGGACACATAATTGATGCCCAATTGTTCCTCTCCCAAAAAGGCCCTCACCAGTTCTGCACTGGTCAGATCGGGATAAAAATTGAAGCGCAGCCACGCCTTGAAAAAGGCAAAGGCCATATTTATGTCATCAGTATCATTAAAATACACCCCATAAGAATGGATGGTATTGGCCATTTCACACCGTACATTGTTAAGACCTGTCTGCTGGCCCAACACGGTATAATATTCCCCTGCCGTGGTTCCACCGCTGGAATCTGTAAACGGTGGGTTTGTCCTCGTCCCACTGGAGCCCAAGAGCAAATTATAATCGGACAGGTTGTAGTTTTCGGCCTGCCAGTCGGCGCCTTGGCCATAGGTCACGTCCATACTGAAATCAAGATTGTCCTTGAAAAGGTCGTTCCAATTGGAAAGCCATTGCTTGACCCCGTCCCAATCGGACTGTGTGATGTTCACCAGGTCCTTTATTTCGGCCAACGCAAGGTGTACCTTGTTGAACCAAGCGGGCATGAAAAGCCACGGCGTGGTATCGACGCTCCGGGTTTCATAACTGTTGTCTATGATTTTTTGGGCAATGTCCAGTGATGCGTTCTGACTGTAAGCCACAATGCGGTCCATGACCTTTTGCGCCAGGGCAGAATCGTTGTAAAGTTTGGCATATTTTGCGGCATAGAATATTTGGTTTCCCACCCCGTTCTGTGGTATCGGAGCGTCAACAACGGTATCGCCATCGTCCAAATTGAAGTTGTCCCATGCGCCCACTTCCACATTTGCGTCAAAGGCATCCTTTTGGGATATGATGTAGGATTCATCGTCGGGGTACCCACCACCGGCGGGATGTGCCCACCCATTGTTTATGCGGTCCACCAGTTCGGTGTCCATCAGCGAAGTGCTCTCGGCGGGGTCCTGTATATCAGGGGTGATATACACAACTGAACCATCATCGTCAGTATTGGTCACACTCACGTCCGCATCGGCCAATGCATCATAATCATCGTCACTGGCCGCTGCGTTCACACTGACCGTTACCGTAAAAACGACATCGCCATCATCGATGGCATCGTCCACGCCCGTCACCGTGACCGTCTGGGCCGAAGCCCAATTAGCATTTGTGAACGTCAGGGTAGATGGGGAAACCGTTCCCTCCCCTGTATCGTTTGAAACAACATCAAAGACCACATCCGTTGTCGGTTGGGTGTTCAGGACCACGGTAAACGTGGCCGTTCCCCCCGCTTCTGTGGTGTTGCCGGAAATTGCGCCCACGGAATATCCCGCAAGCTCATAGGGGCATGTGGCCGATGTGGTGGTACCGGAAATATTGAACCCGGTAGGAACCTCTGAATTGTTGAAGTTCACATTGGTTATGGTACTACTTGCATCAAGGCTATAGGTTTCGTTTGTCGTCTCAAAGGTCGGGACATCGGTCAAACATGAGTTGGTCAGTGTCAATCCGTTGTTGACCACATAGGAATCGATGAAAACATCGAACCCGGAAATCTGTATATTTTCAAATGAAATGTTGTCGACGGGGACCGTGGCCTTTGTACTGGAAAAGTTCACACCCATATTGTACCACGTCGGGGAAATGCCCGGATAAGTGGTTGCGGTGGAAGTGACATATCTCATTTTTATACCGTTCCCACCCGCCTCGTACGGTGGTACAGGTGGCTTTGCGTGGCTTCCCTGGTCCCAAATGGTCAATCCCGTAACGCTGTTCTCATAGGTGATGTTCTCCAACAATGCGTTGTAGGAATCATCGAAAATCGAAAAGGCCCCGCCCCGATAGTTGGTCACATAGGCATTGAACTCCGGTTTGGCCACCAAAGTACCGTTGTGCATGTACGAATGGCTGGCCCCATCCAAATGGGCATTGGTCCCGACAATCTTCCAATCTCTGGCCACATTCCCCACAGCTTCCTGGTTGAAACATATCCCGTGGCCGGAATGGTTGGAATCCGCCATCCTGTAGGCTTCCAAATGATGGAACAGGTTGTTTGTTCCGGTGGTGTGGAAATAATAGTCCTGTGGGTTTCCGGCGTCTATCCATGAGGCCGCTACGTTGTACTGTACCAATGAGGTCTCTGCATCCTGTATGGATATGAACCTGAATGCGTGGTTGTAGCCCGCACAGTCACTGTAAATATTGTTATTGGAGTCCCCGTAGTTCACAATGCCGTCCCCGTTAAGGTCGGTGTTCACGCCGCCCTGTCCCTCGACATCGGTGAACCATCCCATATTGGCTATGATGATATTCTGGAAAATACTGTTATCAAAATTGTTCTGGTACCAGGCCCTTCTGAAAAACTCTATTTGTAGGTTTCGGAAAACATACCCCGATTCACCGCCATCGCTCTCAAAAAGGTTCCCGTTGTCAATGTATTTACCATCGGTCACGTTCACATCCCCCCTGAATGTGGGCATCAGGGTGGGGTCGAGCAGACGTGTGCCATCGGCCCTTGCCGTTCTTGATTGGTAAGCCGTGGTGTCAACTGCGGGACCGGCCCCATAGGACCTGTTCAAATCCCCCGGCGTTGTTTGGTAGCCTATCCAATAGCATGGGTCCGCTGGGGAACATGGCAAGTTTGAAATATCGTAGTGCGAACTGTTGGTGCCGCCAGATGGGGTCCCATAATTGTAGAGCCCGGACTTTATATAAAACACGTCCCCGGACTGTACAAAACCGGGATCAAATGCGGAATCAATGTCCTTTGGAGAACCTTCCGTAAGCCCGGTGTTCCCACTGCTCCCGTTTGATGCAATATATATGATTCGGTTCGGTGAATCGGGGTCCAAGGGAATAGAGTTGCCCGCATTGGCCTCCGCTATGGCGGCATGTGACAATATTGTGGCCTCATCATATTGTGAGAACACCAAGAAAGGCAACAAAAGGAATATGTATAAAATCCTATTCAATCTCAATCGCTTTTATGTTGAAAATGTAAGTGTCGACCGGGGCCGTGTCCGGTTGTGGTCTTCTAATCTCCAATTGCTGCAGGTGCCAATCCCTGTTCTTCTTTCCGGTAACCACAAAACTGTTTTGGTACGCCTGCCCGACCGTGTTCCAGTGGACACCATCGCTCATGCACAGCTGATCACCGTGCACCTCTTGGCATGTATGGGTCTCGACCTCATACTCGGACCAAGTGATCTGATACTTTTTCTTTTCTTGCCCGTAGGAAATGGAACAGAACAAAAACACCAAAAAAACTATCTTTCTCATATCTTTAATTAAGGTTTCAAAATAAAGCTTACATATCTGCCCCCGTAACCGGTACCGGTACCAAAGGTGTAATCCTCCGGAGTGGAGCTTTCGCCCGAATCCAATGTTTGGCTCCAGGCCCCCATGGATATATCAGAACCGAATATTGCGCTTCGCTCAAAATAATTTTCGGTCATCTCGCCCAGCACTGTGTTATTAGGCTGGCTTTCGGGAAAAAATATCAGGTCGACATGGAGCCCCCCGTCCACCGTACTGGTGACACTGACCGGTGTTATGATGTGCGTTCCCGATACTTCCGCAGTCTGTAAACCCTCATAGGGCGTGCCGCTGCTGGTGACATTTGAATAGGCCAACACTATGGACATAATGGCGTCGGTCGTGGAGCTGTCCGTTGTGGTGGTCACGTTGGCCCCTTCGGTCCCGTTTGGCCTGTACCAAGTGACGTTGCACGTCCCATCGGGCGTATCCGCATTTGCGGACACAATTGAGGTCCAATCGACAGGGTCCGTGAAAGTCACGTCCGCCTCCCTTATGTAATCGATCTTTATCCAGACATCCCCAGCCGTGTAATCCGGTAGATCGGTCACAAAACTGGAATATGACTGACTGGTGAAAAGGGTGTCCCCGGTTTTGTTGAACTGTACCGGTGTGACTGGACCACCGGCATTTGCCTGCTGGCCAGCCAAAAGCTGCATGTCGATAAGTGACTGCCCATGACAGACCCAACTGGAAAGCACGAGTATGTATATCAGTATTCTCATTTTCCCAAAAGGAATTTTTTTACGGTTGAACCATCGTGGTATATGACCAGGTACATGTCCGTTGATGCGGCAAATGTCTTTCCTTCCTCATAGGTGCTGTCCCCATCAACGGTCGGCAAGCTGGCCGCATTGATCAATATCTTGGCCCATCCACCCTTCCTCTTTGTGGCGTCAGTGGTGTATGCTGTGGCCGTATTGGCACTTGACATATCGCCATAATACTGCCCATCCAAGGGAATGTCAGTGGCACCCGTTCCCGTGTCCGAAGCGGGGACATTGGTCCCTATCACGACATCGTTGGGACCAGGTGTTGGTTCGGTGCTATTGACATCATGGTCCCATACCACAATATTGTCGGTGGCACTTATGCCCGCACCATATCCGGTAATGTCCGAGGTTATCTTATTCGACAAAGCGGTCGACACCGCCAAAGTGGTTGGGTATTTTGTATCATCCGGGGAACTCAGGTCCGTTGATTTGTTTATCAGGTCCTCCTTTCCGTTTACTGTAATGGCCAGACCATCAAGGTCCAAGGGGTTGCTCAGGGTTATGTCATTGAGCTTCGTCTTATCGGCGGCGGACAACAACCCGGGGTCCGTCTCATCGGCCAAGGTCAGTATGGCGTTGGTTCCGGTGTCACTTGCAACGGTACGCGTCGAGGGTGTGTAGCTAAGGTTGGTCGCCCCACCTGAAACGGGGCTTCCGTTTACGGTAAAGGCCCCTATCACGTCAAAATCCCCTTCATAGGAGCCGTCACCGGTAGCGGCGTCTATATCCAACCTTCCCTTAGAAAGAGCATTGTAGGATTCCTCATCATAAAAAAACGAGCCGGTATCGGTCCTTCCAACTATAAGGTCGTTGTTGTCCGTAGACGACCCGTTGATGTACAGGTTGCCTATGTTGGTTATGTCATAGCCGGCCATCTGTAGATCGGATACGGCCGGATTGGCGAAACCACCTCCCAATGGGGCCAGTGCCGCGATTGCCTGCCCAATTCGTTGTGGGGTCCACCTTCTGACCGCGGTGGATGTCCCCGCCTCGGCTTCGGACTGCGTGGCCAGTGGCACTTGATTGTTGTATCCTGTCTCGACCTCGGGGTCGGTGAGCTTAGTATCCACCGTATGGGAAAGGTCCGATATTTGGCTTTCCGTGAGAATGAGATTGGACTCATTGACATCTATATCGATCTCATTGTTTGCCGGGTCGTCCGTGACACTGACCTTGTTGGACGCTGCATTGATGTTCTTGAACTCAAGTTCCGCCCCGTTCTTTCCGATAAATACGCCCGTTCCAGAAATGCCTGTGTTTGAAGCTGTGTTCGTTTCTCCGCTCCCATTAAGAATGGTGATAGAATTGCCGTCCCCAACGATAGTCTGGGCATTTGATGCCATCACGATCAAAAGTACAAGTATGTGTAAAATCCTTTTCATTGTCTAGTTTATTACATAGGTTCCTGAAATAGTTATCGTACTTTGGGGGGAGGCCCCAAAAGAGACCGTGTTCAAAGTATGGTATCCCGCATCGGGCTGAGTATTTGTCTGAAGGGCGTCCAAATAAATAAAGTTGCTTACGACCCTGGCTTGGATACTGTAAAAACTTTTATTTGAACCGGTAACGTTCGCGCTGATTATCTGTCCAGTGCTCGCTGTTGTGGCCGGAATGGGAACTCCGGATATCAAAAAGGTACTGGCAGGGGTTCCAGGGGTACTTATACCTATTATGTTGATGTTGATAAATACCCTGTTTCCGATTTTTGAATAAAAGCTATCATTTGTGGTAACAGAATAAATGGTGCCGTTTGCGGCATCTTCCAAAACCGGTGTGAACGGTGTTTTGGGTATATAAAATGTACTTGATAGATCCTCAGCTAAAATTGATCCATTTGATATTTTGTCCGCTGTCACCGAATTGTCCGCAAGTTCATCGGTGTCGACCGCTCCCGCGGAAATTGCCAAAACCGTTGATCCCACCACATCCCCTGTGTGGGTCGCATTGGTCACCTTTGCGTCATTGAGGTCCACACGGGCCTCCATTTCATCGATCGCGGCCTGTCCATTGGTGGCCGACATCCCGCTTGTTGAATTGTCATAGGAAATCGAACTCAATGGAACAGGGGTGGTTGGATAGTCGGGTATTATCCCGAAAAGCTCCGCGGGCCATGTGTTCGGGTCAGCCCCATATTCCGTTTGTGCCTCGGCATAGGTTCCGCTAAAAATTTCAATGGGGTCGCTGTTCGGGTTCACCGTCAATCCGGAGATACCGGAAATGTTCAATTGATCCTCGAAATCCGCGAAGGAAATTTTGTAGGAGAAGCCATCCTGGTCCAGTATCATGATGTGAGATGTCAAAGGGACCGCCGTTATTATTGGGTCACCAAGCACCTTTATCCCATTGGGAAAAACCCGGGCTTTCTGGTTCTGTGCGGCACAGGAAATAAAGATTACAAGTGCCAAGAATGTGAATGTTATCCGTTTCATTATCTTAAACATCAGGGAAATTGTTAGTGTTGATCGAACTGTCCATATCAAAATTTGCAGGGACCTTGTTCCCGTTTCCGTCATATTTTCCCATAATGGCGATGATGCCGTTCCCAACATCTCCTAAAACCCAATCGTTGGCCTCCGCAAAACGTTGGTCAATGTTGCCGGCGGCGAAATTCTTCAATATCAGCTGTCCATCGAACATGAACATCTGCCTGTCTGGGTTCCTTCTAACAACTCCGGTCATAATCAATTACTTTTTACCATGTTATAAATCACTATACCCAAGGCGACCAGGACCACCAGTGTGATCCCCTTGGAACTGTTCTTGATCAAGTACCCCAGATATTGGGCGGGCACCTTGGTCAAAAGGCCCTTCTTGATGCTCCCCACAGTCACCTGCCCACCTTGGTCAAATACGGGGTTTGCCTCTGCTATTGCCCTGGCCGATACCCTATCGGTCCTGAGCACCCAATCATCAGGCTTTCCCATGGCCAATGGAAAAAAAGTGGCCAGGTAGAGATCGACGAACCCTTTTATTTTGTTTCTGTACGGGGCATAGTACCTTTCTATCAGTTCAAGCTGCTGCAAGTGGTCCATACCCCTGATCTCGGTGATGGGATATCGGGTCCCGCCGACCGTCTTATACCCCGCCCCCCTGAAATCCTCATTGAACTGGATCAGCCCGGTCGCACCGGTGTAGGGATTCTGGATGGTCGTGGAGAAGGTTCCCGCCGTTTCAAAGTTTATGACCGCCATCAACCAATTTGGGTCGATGCCCAGGTTCCTGGACACCTTTCCTATCTTGGCGACAATCGCCGCCCTGTTGGTTTTTGGTAGCTTATCCTTAAAAATCAGCATGCTCGAGTCAATTTTTATTCATCATCCTTTTTTCCGGTGATGTGTCCGGATAATCACGCCTTGGCCAATCGCTTGGCCTCCGCCCTATCGGATTGCCTTGCGGCGTAGGACATCAACGCGCCTATTGCAAGGGCTCCCAATAGACCCACGCCCACTGCGGTCAATGGGTTTTTTTTGAGCCTGTCCCAAAACCCTCCCTTGTGCTGCATAGGCAGGTTGTCCAAAATATCTTGGTAATCTTCCTTAAAGGTTTTGTCCCCTGGGGTACCGCCGCCCGGGGTCAACACGACCCCGTCAAGTTCAAACGCCTTTTCATCCAATGTAAAGGTCAGTTCCCCCCCACCTTTGGGTACCCTGAAATATCTGTCGGCATAGCCCAAATGGGAAATCTTCCAACTTTCGTCAGATCTGGCATCCCCGATAATGAACTCACCGTAAAAATCAGTGGTCGTCCCCACGTTCTGGGGGCGGAACTGTGTGGTCACGTGCGCTCCTATGAGAGGCTGCCCATCCTTGTCTATGACTTTTCCCTTGAATACCATGGCTCAAATTTTATGCTTCAACAACTTTTGGCCCTGACGATGTGATGGCACCAAGGGCCAAACCCCCGATAAGAAGGTACCAAAGCCAGTTCCCCCCCAATTTCTTTTGGCCCGCCTGGATGTTCTCCAAATTGTCGGGCGTTTCCGTTACCACCATATCCCCGCCGGACTTTGTTGTGACAACTTCCCCTTTGGGCTGGACGGTTTTTGTCGGTTGTACGGTCTGTACGGGTTTTACAGTCGGCTTGGGGGTGGTGGTGTTGGCCACCGGTGCCGGTTTTTTGGATATATAATAGGCATACCCATCGCGGACATCCACAACGATCATCGTATTGGTGTCAACATTCGAGGACCGTACCCAACGGATGGCTTCCTTGATTCCTCGCTGCGCCCTAATAAGGGCGGCATATTCCGATGGGGTTATCTTATCGATATTGACCGTCTGGACGGATTTGCCCCCACTTGCGGTCCTTGTGGACAACTCCAACTGTGTGACCTTTGTTCCGGCCGTTTTTGGGTTGTCGCAAAAACAGTTGTAGAGTGCGTCCTCATAATTTCCATGGTGGCCCGTTTGGGCCAAATAGAGCTCTAAATCCTTCGTTGTCATAACATTTTACTTATGGTTAAAAAACACCTGGTATCACCAAGCTCAGTTCATCGATCTGCTCATCGTCCAGTTCCTTTGCCAACCACTGGGACAGGTTCATCTTGACGCCACCCAGGACAAGTACCGATGATTCGCCGGTAATTATTGATCTCCTGGGCTCACCAAAGGCTTTGCTCATCAAGACATAGTCCTGTATGGTCCTGCCCTTGAAAACATTCTTTATCCGCTCGAACTCGGAACGGCTGACCCCGCCAATGGTGTGCATGGCCTCCAACAGGATGGCCGCGGATGTCTGTGCCTGCGCCAAGGTGATGGTGGCCCCGTCCTTTACCTCGGATGGATTTCCGTTGTCAAAGTTCCCTCCACCCGCATTAGGGTCATCCTTTATGGAATCCAAAGCATTCCCCGCGGTCCTTCCGACCTTGTAGAGAAGGAATAGCGAGGCCACCCCCAAAACCCCGTAAACCAAGGTCATCGGGTTGGAGGCGACACTGTTCTTTACCCTTTTCGATGTGGCCTTTATGCTGTCAAGGGCCGTGGATGTGGTCAAACTTTTCATCAAATGAACATTTTCAGTTTTGCAAACTGGAGATCGTTCCGCAGGTAATTCCTTGCCTTTGGGCTTTTCACCAGTTTTGTAAGGTTCTTTATCTCGGTGTCCGTCAGTGCGTTGACCTCATTTAGACACTCCAATCTTTTCATGTCCGCCATGGGCGAACCCGTACTTTTAACTTCCAGCTGCGGCATCGGACATCTCGTTTTGGATTATCTCGTAGAGCTTATTGGCAAAATCGGGTCTATGGTACATCGCGGCAAGGGCGTTCTCCAGTATCACCACCTTTGCGTCATCGACTTCCTCGGCGCACACATATTCTATCAATCGCTGTTTGGCCTCCGAAATTCCCGTGGCACTTCCCATTCCCAACTGCTGGTTGGCCGCTCCCGCCTGGCCTTTGGAGAGTATCGTCTGGACCACTGGTCCCATGTTCTCTATAAGGGCCTTCAAGTTGTCGGAATCCATCCAGGACTTGGTCGCCAATTGGGTCTCTTTTATAGCGAGCTCCTTTTCACGGGTGGCGTTGTTCACCTTGCCCTGTAGGTCACGGTTGTCAATGACAAGAATGTCGTTCTCCTTTTTGTAGCGTTCCATCTCACCCTTATAGTGATCGGACATTTCCGCTTTCTTCTCCAAGGTGACAAGTTCCCTATAGCCCAGTCCGGCCCCAAGTGCCGCCGCCCCAAGTCCTCCCATGTGGTGCATGACCTCCTTCTCAAATCCGTTTGGACTGTGCCGTGGTGAATGGGCCTGTGGTTGCGGGGGTACTGCAGTAAAGGTCTGCTGATGGTCAGGGGTCTGTTGGGCCATGTTGTTCTGTTGGACATTTCCGGAATTTTCCAGTTCCCTCCTTCTGTGGCTCAGGTCAAACTTTTCCGGTTTTCGGTTCTGGGCAAAAACCGAAGTGTTGCCGCTGGTCCTCTTGAACTGGACATACACCTCATTGAGTTTTTTCCGTTTTATCTGGTCGTCGAAATAGGCGATCAAGTCTGGAAAATCCGATGTTTCCACCGTTTCCCTTTTCAATAGGGAGTGGCCGGTCGAATTCTCGTTGTAGATGAGCCACTGGTTGTTGTTAAGGTTCTTGATACGCAGGAAGTTGTTGGGGTGGTCCCCCAAAAAATTTTCCCAGTCCTTGATGACCTCTATGTAGCTCTTTGGTTCTGTATTCATATCTATGGGGATTTATGTACAGTTCTGCTTCGGCGGGTTCGTGTCGAACTCACCGGTGATCTTGGTGTACACCACTTTTACCTTGTGCGTGTGGGCAATTGCGGTGTTGGCAACCTTAAAGGATATGTTGAAAGTGCCCTCCTGCACCACAAGGTCCGGGGTCGAAAAATGTTCCCCGGGATAAATCTCGTCACCGTTGATCACGGCTATGGAGTTTTTACCCTGGTTGTGGAACTGTGGGGACAGCATGTCATTTGCATCGAACTGTGCTGTCGCCACGGTCACCAGTTTGAACGCGGTATATCCTTTGGCCAGTTTCATTAACTATAGATGTTTTCGTCCTGTTGGATAAGGAAAAGGACCTCCAATCCGAAATCCGCTGCGACATTTGCCGTTGTGCTCAAAGTGATGTCAAGATTTCTGTCGCACTTGAAGCTCACGGGCATGAAGCTGTCGACGAACCGGCCTCCATTGGTCTTTTGCAAAAACTTATAGTTCATGGTCTCAACGACCTCGTTCCCACCATCCTTGATACTGATCTGTACCGGTGTCGCGGGGTCTGTCCCAAAAGGGACCACGGCGATACCGACACACTTTCCTGCGGGCAGTTTCAGGTTGTCCTCGGCTTGGGGCTCACCCGTCACGATGGTAAGGGCCTTACTTTTATGTTTCCAGTTTATCATCTTACTGATTGTTTAAATTCTACGGTTTAAAAAAGCCCTGCCTTAACAAAGGCAAGGCTTCTTGGGTGCTAGGGTTATGTGCGGGCCAGGATTATTTCTTCTCCTTGCGCTGCGTCTCGTAACCGGAAATCTTCACGAAGATGTACTGGTTTGCCGTAGCAGCGGCGGGCATGGAAACACCTGCCGGGAATTCAAGGTCGATCTCCACTTCCTCATCATCCTTTAGGTATCTCAGATTCTCCAGTTCTGCATAGCCGTCCTGTGGGTTCTGTGGTGTTCCCACGTTGATCAATGAGGAAACGTTCTTCTTCAAAACTTCCCTTCCATCCTGTCTGATCACAAGGTCGGCGTTGTACAATGCCGCGATGGGGGCGGTGTTATAAACAAGGTTGCCCTCCATATCGGCGGCGGCATTTGTCGCATATCCAACAAAAATCTTGTTGAACACGACCGCCCTGTTCTGGGACAGCCTACCGTTGGCATCGAACGATACCACACCGCGCAACTTTTTGGTGTTCGCGTCCAAAAGCGGTGTGATCGTGGTCGCTGAACTGATGTTCTTCTTGATATAGAGATCGACAGGGTTCAATGTGATCTCGGGATTCGTGCCCTGACCGTCGTTACCTTTGATCAGGCTTTCCAAGGATGCGGAGAATCTGTCCGCAATGGCAATGATGAAGCTCATCACCATCAAGTGTCCTACTGTGTTTTTCATCTTTCTAGTTTTTGATGTGTATTATTTGGCGAGCGGGATTATCCCAAGTGGTGAAAGACGATGGTTGTTGTATTTTCCGGTTACACTCCTGCAGGGTCGGTGAACGCTTCACTTTCCACCATAGTGGTCGCTGGAATGGTAATGGGGGCATCATTGACACCCCTTCGGGCCAATAGTTCCTCGTAGAAAGAACTGTCCGGGGCGGCGAGGCCCACTGATTTTTTCACATAGGTCTTCAATGTGGATGGCTCCCCATTGTCGGCCCAACCTGAGACAATTGGCTGCAGCAATGCGGTCAACCCCTCGGTGAACTGGATGAGGCTGGCACCGACCGCAGCGGACTGCAGGTGCTTGCCCACCATGGACTTTGGTTTGCTCTTTCCGGCTATGATGCCAGTTACAAGGCCAAGGCCAAGTTTCCCATAAGCTCCCCCTGGAATATGGGGGGCGACGATCTTGGAGCCCATGGCCCCCACCGCTCCCGATACTAGTACCAGGCCGGTATCTTTGACTGAATCAACGATATTATCCTTCATCTTGAAATTATTTACTGTTTAACTTTATTGGATTTTCTCCCGTTACCAGTGCGCTTATCGCAAGGGCCGCTAGTGCCCCCCCTGCCAACAGGCCGAAACCTGCCTTGGATGGACCGGTGCTTCCTCCAAAATTCACCTTGCCGTTCTTGTCGACGTATGAATCCGAAATGTCATTGTTGGAGTTGGTCGGGGTATTGTTTTGGGTCGGGTACCTGTTCAGCACCAACCTGAAATTCGGTATCTGGTAATTGACCACCGGTTGGTCGATCTTTGGGTCCGCGGCATAGGTATGGGTGCGCGTACCGATTTGCTGTAGGTCATGGCCCAGTGTTCTTGCATGTTGCTTGAACGCCTCGATAACTTCGGATATGACCCTGTTGAAGCCACCGACCGATACCTTCAACCCATCACGGGTGCAGTCCCTTGCGCCACCCTGTTCGAGCCACCATCTTCCCTTGATGTCCACCCCATGGGCGTACACCATATAGTCGTTGACCGCCCTTTCAAAATTCTCGATGGAGCCCAACAGAATCTGCTGCGCCCTGTTCTTCATTTCCGGGACCCTCTCTGCAAGCATTTTCTCCGCCATTGCAGGGTTCCTGGACGCGCCCCAACATTTGAATTTGAAGCCGTTTGCGAACAATGCGCCAAAAGTCTTGTTGTATATGTCCTTGGGGACTATCGATGTGATAAGGGAGAGGGCCTGTCCGACGACCGGTACCGCTCCCGCGGCCTTTCCTACAGTGGTGGATGTCGCATTGAAATACCCGCTTGTCCTTGGGAGTTGGCTGGTGCTGGTCAGCACAGGTGCCGTAATGGTGACACCAAGGCCCTTGGCCTCTTTCGAGTTCAATGGGATCGCAAAAAGGTCCTTTATCGTGGGCTCAATTCCCGCCTCAACAAATTTTGCGAAACGCTCGGTGGCACGGTTGGCCGCCGATACGGGCAGTCCCTTGTTGACAACAAGGTCGGCCAGGAACAACTGGAACCTTTCGATGGCGCGCATGAAAAGTTCCCTTTCACCGCTCGGCACCGCAGCTGCCATCCCAATGACCGAACGCGTCTGTACCCCGGACTTTGTTCGCGGTGATACGACCTCATAGGTCTTTACAATGGGCTTTTTTTTCTGGACACATGAGCACCCCTTCAATCCGGGGGCCGCCAATCCATACTGTGGTAACGATACTCTGCTCATCAATTCCTCACGTTTTTCGAGATAGGGAACCTCCCTATTGCTCAGGACGGTAGCATCAATGACCCAATATTCACTGGGCCTGCGGACCGTCAATCTTTTTTGGTCCTTGGGAACGATCACATAGACATGGCTCCATAATGTGGGGTCGATACCACCACTGGGCCAATTCGGGTTTGGCTGCCTTACCTTCCTGAAATAGTGCTTGATGCCCAGGTTGTTCAGGATCGTACTGGCAATGATGCTGTAGCTCTTGCAGTCTATCCCCTGAGCTCTGGTCTTCCAGGCACAGTTCGGGCTTTTCAGGTATTGCTTCTCCCCGTCCATCCTATACTGGAAATGCCAGTACAGGAAATTGTGGATTCTGTCGACGATGTTCTCCATTGGAAGTCCGGCCAGTTCCCCAAGGGCAAAATCCCTTGTGTGGCCAGTGTACCTTTCGGCCCATTCCTTCATTTTCCGGATGGTCAAAAAGGTGTCGCCCCTACCGAAGCTGGTGAGCTCACAATCCGAGCCCTTGAAGTATTTTTCGTACTTGGTGCCCGGCAGAATGCCCCTTCTCAATGCTTTGTCGACCTGTTCCATTCCCAAAATTTCAATGACCTTTCCGGTTTTTGTGGTATAGGACAAGGTGCCTGAGATGACACCTTGACCCTAACAACAATGCTTTTACCACTTTTCGCCAGAATTATGGAAACAAACATGGCCAACACTGGGTTATTGGGGTGCAGGGTCGTTGGGTTAATGGCGGGGTTGTTGAAGATTATCGGTGGGTAAATCGGTTAATGGTTCGGTTGTTCGGTTTTTTGGTATAATTTTGAATACCGTACAAAGCCAAATATTCACCGCCATGCCACATCCAATATCCTATACCAGTTACAGGACATCCAAAAAGAAACTGTTGAAGAAATTGAAGCCCTTTGCCAGAAGGGAGTTCTCCATGTACATAAATGCCATTGTGGCCGACACCCGCAATATTCCACTGTCGGATGCCAACCAGATAAAATATCTCAGGAGCGATGAAGTGGTGAAAATGTTGGAAAAGATAGGGGAGCCGTTGGAGCCCTTTGGGAAGCCGGTCACGATTGGGAGCAGTCGGCTGACCCGTTTTGACCTATCGATAAAGGTGCCCTATCTCAGTGGGTTGGTCCTGAGAAGGAACATTATCAGGATAATGATGGAGAGCCGTGGGCTCGGTTTCAAGGATGTCCGCAGCAAGAAGATACTGCACAGCAATGAGGTAATGGAGTTTTTGAGATCGATCGGGGAGCCGGTCACCCAACCGGCTCGGTGAGGGCATATTCCTTGGCGTGTTCCAAAAAATCCGGCAACCTTTCCAAGGGCACAAGTCCCAAAACATATTTCAACATTGACACTTGGTCGGGGACAAGGGCCTTGGTCATGATGGCATTGATGTCCCTTCTGAGCTTCTTATCGTAGGTGAGCCACTGCACTATTCTTTTCTTTCCGTTCAATATTGAGGCGTGGTTCCGGTCCAGGTGCCGACCTATTTCCTTCAAGCTGCCATAGTTGAGCTCATAGGCCACGTAGGAGGCCGTGTGCCTGGCGTAAATGGTCCGCTCCTTTTGACAATCGGAAAGTATCGCGGATTTTTCAACGTTTAGGTGTTGGGCAATGATGTCCAACAAATTGTCCATGCTCTGGGTGAAGTGTCTTTGGGTCTTATTTTCCATGTTATAGGTCGTTGTCGGTGAATATTTCGTAGAGAATGGTGGCCATGTAAGCCATGATCAAAAGGTATATGGCCAATACAATCCCGATGGCCTGCGCGTCACTTATCATTTCAAAAAGTCTTTTGGCTTATCGGTGATCTCAAAACTGTACACCCATACCCATGGGTTGGCATCAAATGAGCTTTCTCCATTTATGGAAATCCATAGGGAGAAGAAACTTGTCCTTGCGGAATCAAAATCACCAAAAGCTAGAAACTTAGATGGGTTAATGTAATTTTTATACCCAGGGGCGAACGCATGTTTAGCAATACCCTCAGCGATTGCACTTTCATTGGAAATATCATGGAGCCGTTCAATCCGGACATCCAAAACCCTCAAAAACAGTCTGCAGGCATCCTTGGGCATGTGGATGGAGGGTTTCCATTCATCATTCAACATCAATGATTTTGTAGGATTGTCGGCTTTGTATACAAAATCTCCTGCTCCCTGGGTCCAATGACAATCGTATTGCCAAGTTTCCCTGACCCATATCACATCCCCTATATGGCCGTAGGGCATCCTTATTTCCCTGACTTCGCCGGTCCCCTTTCTGACGAAATTGGCGCGCAGTTCCTTTATTGACATTGTGCAGAAATCCCAATCGTCCGGATTTTGGTTGATCTCCCTCAACCCGTTCGTCCTACGTGTCTCGGTCTTGATTTTTTTTAGTATCCCGCTGACCATTTCGGGCTTGTACAACATTGGTGATGTTTTCATTGTCTCATAATATTTAGATTTCCTTTTGCAGTTACCTTGTTTATCCTGGCTACCTCCCTAACCAGTATTTTGTTCGTTATCTCAGGATTGGATGTGAAATGGTCGAACATTTCGGACATTACCAAAAAGGTTTCCACGGAATACCTGTTGTCCGTTCTGATTATGTTCCTTGTCCTGAAATCCACCAATGTCCTGGTGACGACATCAAAACATTTCTCTCCATTGATGTCCAATAGATAAACCGAAATCCTTTTGTTTGGAAGTCTGGCTTCCAGGAATTTTATTACCTCAATTTTTGTTTCCTCCATATTTTTCAGTTTTAGGCGGCTTTTTCCAAATGTTTCTTTATTGTCGAATAGTTGCTCTCAACAAGACTTTGGGCAATCAAGGGAACAACGGCGTTGCCGATGAACTTTTTTTGGTCCGTCTTGGTTCCCTTCAATTTGTACCCCTTCGGAAACCCTTGAATCTTCAAGAGCTCGGGTATCTTCAACATCCTCATTTTGATGTCCACAAGTCCATGGTATGCCATGAAATATTTAATCTTGACCGTCATTTCACTGTCGCCATGGAAAACTATAACCCCAAAACCGGAGGACTCCCGACAATTGATCATGGAAAGTGGTTTCTTGTCCTGCCTTGCGATGATTGTGGGGCATGGTTCCTCGACACTGGCCCCCTTGGACTGGAACTGTGGGTTGACCAGATAGTGATGGTGCCTTGAAGCTGTTATTGTCCTATTGGGGCCATCGACATCCGACCCAATGTTTGCGAAATTTGTGTCCATTATCCATGGTTTGGCACTTACCAGGTTCATTTTTGGATTGGTGGTCAACGCTCCGGATGGGCCGTTGATGTCGCTGGGGGTAGACTTCCCGAATTGTTGGTCCATAAAGTTACAGGTGGCAAGATTGGACTTTGGGTTGGTCAGGATTGAGGGTGCAGGACCGTGGATATCGGTATGCTGGCCACCTCCCGAATAACTGTTGACCAGAAAATGGGGTGTTACCTGGGCAAGTTTATCCTTGGTCACAATGGTGGGGCATGGTCTCTCCAATGAATGGGCATTGGATTTGTACTGGTAGTCCAAAAGGAAGTTCGCTTCCACCTTGGCCACCCTGTCCTTTGTGGTTACCGTTGGGCTTGGTCCCTCCACCCCGTGTAATCCACCGTTACCGTAATAGGTACTAAGGAAAATTGCCTTTACCTTGGCATGGCTGTTTTGGGTGGTCACACTCCCAATGGGTTCATCCATCGACTTGACCCTTTGAAAGTCGTTTCCTGAATTGTACACTTTGGTAAATTCTTCGTCACCGTTAGCCACAAACTTGACCAATCCGGCATAAATCCGTTTCAAGGTGTTTTCTGAAAGCGGCTTCTTACGCTCGAAAATGGAACTCCCTTCGTCATCCAAGTCCAAAACTTCCTTGACTGGCCTCCATTTCTTCAATTTATTGGGAAACATTCCTTCGCTCTCCGGAAGTTCTTTGGCGTGCGTGGGCAATGGCCAACCTATGGGAAGGTCCTTTTTGGCAAATTGGCCGAAGTACCTGAGCCTTGAAGTATACGCCCCATAATCCGCGGCGTTCAACAACCTGAAATCATAGTTGTACCCAAACCCCTGTATCCGATTGCACCATTTCACGTAGTCCTTGCCGTTTTTTCTTGACACGGGGCGGCCATTTTCATCCAATGGGCCCCACGCCATGAACTCCCTGACGTTCTCGATAAATATATAGTCCGGTTGAAGTTCCTCCACGTACATAAAAAGACTTTCGGCCAAGGTCCTGCTGTCCGCATCTCTGGGCAGGCCCCCTTTTGCCTTGGAGTAATTTGTGCACTCCAACGATGCCCATAGGTTGATGTGGCAGTCCGGATCTTGTACCCGTAGTTTCGAGACAAGCCTCCCCAGGGTGGCAACAACTTTTTTGTCCCTTACATCCTCGGTGAGGTGCAGACAGTCGGGGTGGTTTTCCTTATGGCTATCAATGGCCATTTGGTCATGGTTCACGCAAGCGATGACGCTGGCATTTGCTTTCGATAGGTGTATTCCCGTTGTGGTTCCTCCGGCACCGCAGAACAGGTCAATCCAATAAATCTTCATAAAAGTGGTGTATTATTTGGCGTTTAATAATTGGTTTTGTCAAAATTTTTGATTTCACGTCTGAACACCTCAAAATTAGAAGTCCAGAAAACATATCCATCCGGACGAGTAACCTTGTGTTGCCCAAAATCAAAATACTGGATTTTGAACCCCCTGTATTTATGTTCCGGGAATTTCATTGGTCTATTGATTCTGTGGTGTTCAATTTTTTGAGTTTTTCCATTAAGTAGTGTTTTTTTAATCTTAAAGCAATTGTTTTGAAATCTGTTCCTTTATATGTTCCATGGCAGGGGTCTGGGAAAAGTCCCTTTCCCCGTTCACCTGGTGCAGGGCGTCGATGATCACTATTCCGGCGTGTACAGGTACTTTTAGGCTCTTGTTCTGTCTTTCCCTGTCAGCCAATGGTTTTGAAAGTTCCCTTTTGGAAACCTTTGGCTCCAACTTGAAGTACACCTCCAAACAAATACTATGATCCTTTGCCTCATTGGACATTGGGGCGCGCGCACCCAGGTCGTTGAGTATGGCCCCATACCTTTCCAAGGCCCAGGAGAGGGTCCTGAAATACTCGGTGCTCATTTTGTCAATCGTGATGTCGTGCTTAATCATACCGTGATCATTTCTAATTGGTTGCCCATACGGTCATAGAGACCTATCTTGTTGCAATGGTTGAAGATTGGCCTCTTTCTGGCCCTTTCCAACATATTTTTCTTGATGGCCTCCAACGGCTTTTTATCCTCTTTCAAAAAGGACCAAAACACAGGATTCACCAAATTCCCCTTTGGGTCCCGCACCTTATAGGGGCTGTTGGGGTCCCGCAACAGGAAAACCATTTTGTACCGGCTGCAGTTGGGACAACTCTCGTGGTCCCTTTTCTGGTTGCCGCAGGTACATCGCTTACTAGGCTTTTTGGTGCTTCTGTTCATTTTTTTGGTCTTTTGGGTTCACGTTCAAAAATCGAATAGTCAATATCCATGGAAAGCCCGAACATGAAATAGGTCTCGCGCCTTGCCTTGGTAAAGGTTGCCTCCCCATCTAGGTATCCCCGCCGTATGGCGTTGTCGAAATCAACGGTCAACCATAGGTCTCGGCCGACCCGAAAACTGTTCCTTATGTGGACTATGGGGTGTATGTCCCCATCATCGACATTGTAGCCCATCCCTGGACCGATCTCAAAACGGTGCCTTCTTTCACCGAAACGGTACTTTACATAGAACTCGCCTGTGTAATAATTGTCGGTGTTCAAAAGGGTGTACCTGACGTTTCCGGAGATTCCGATGTTGTTTTCCAAAAAATGGGACAGCCCAACGCTCCATGCGCTGGTGTTCCCGTCCATCCGCTGGGATACATCGGCCACACCAATGTTCATGTGCAGCTGTGCGGTGGCCCAAAGAGGGGCCAATAACAAAATAAATCTGATTTTTTTCATTGTGGTGTCATATTTGGCGTTAGTGATTTTTTGGACCATATCCCGATATAGATGGGTGTGGGCCTTGGTATTTGGTCAAACCACCTCCCATATCGTGGCGGGGGTGGAGTGTGCCCTTACGTTCTTGGTCCTGCCATAACCCTTCCTGCGGACAAGTCCCATTTTTCGTGCGCGTAGAACTATTGCGCCCCAGGCCCTGTTACTGGGCGGATCCGGAACTTTTCCCTTGGATGCCTCCCTTACCTGTTCGACCATGAACTCCTTTGTGGTGGTCAGGTAGTTCCTCATAAAATTGAAAGCCCTCTCCGACCAATTGTCGATGGTTGAATCGGCGTGGTCCACGGCCTGCTTTATCCCTTTGTCCCTGAGCATTTCGGCCCGGTCAAAATCCAGTTCCTGTTGTTTCGATGCTTTTTTCATAGTGGTTCAATATTTGGCGTTGTAAGTGGTGTCAAACCTTTTTCAATTTGCTCTTTTCAGCGGCCTTTACCTTGTGGCCATTGGTGTACATCTTCCCGAACTTTCGCTGCTGTGCCTCGAATGCCTTGAAAAGCCTGGATGCCGATTTCTGGTTGGGGGCCTCGAAGTACAGATGGCCGTTGTAATGGTACTTATAGTACCGCATTGGGCTGCGCTTGTCGGCTATCGCCTCCGTAACTTGGTCATAGTCCCTTTTTTTGTCCAGAATTGGTTTCAGGACAAAGGAATAGAGCATGATCATCACGAAGAAGAAAGTGCAGGTGTAACAAAAGATGTTGATGTAAAATTCCATATCATTTTTGGTTTTTGTTGTTGATGAACACCGTCCAGTGCAGGTCAAAATCCCGTTTGAGCTCCGATGGCAGGTTGTCGTTGGCATACTGAAAGAGTTGCATATCGTCGATATGGCCCTTGGCGTGCTGTGAAAACTTCCTGAAAAGACGGTGCTTGTGCAGGCTGTATACCTTGCTGCGCTCCGCTATCTTCCGGAGGCCCTTTCCGAACTGGGCGATCTCATGGTCCAGGGTCGGTGCCTTTTTCTCGATTTTCTTGTAATGGTGCAAAAGGGTTCCGGGTGTCGCCGCATGGGGGTTCAGGTAGACCTCGATGTGCGGTGGGTCGAACATGCCGCGGTCGATGCGCTGCTGTGCCCCATGCCGTTTACTGGTCATTGTGAACACCAGTTTTCGGTAGCGTTCCAATATCGTGGACTTGTCCAATGAATGGCCGTTCCGGTTGTAGAAGAAATAACTCTTGGCCCAATCCTCATATAGCTTGAACACCAGTTTGTGGTAGAGCCTATAGCCGGTCTTGAAGCGGTACAGCCTGGCGAAATACACAAAGAGGTTCTGCAGAATGAGGTCAACGTACTCGAAATGGTCCAGATTTCCAGAATTCGACTCGAGCACCAGTTTGTTCAGGGGTGTGATATCGGCCTCGGAGCACTTCCCATCGGCCAATTTAACGGAAAAGTCCCATGATGGGAGAAGGCTTTCCCTGAGCTCGTCACTGTTCCTTGCCGAAATCGTCGTCCCGTCACCTTTGGCAGGGGTTGTTCCCTGCCCTGGATTTTCTTGGACACCCCTATGCAGCGGGATGTTGCCGGCCACACCGGTATTCCTAAGGTTGTCAGCTGCCGTTGCGTTCATGGACGCACCCCCTTTTTCGGTGGTCCCTGCAGCCATTCCCGATTGTGGGGATGGTCGATCAACGCCCGCTTTTCGGGATGCGGTACCATTTTCGGGATTTTCCCCGGGCGATCGGGCCCCATTTTTTTTCGCCGCGGGAAATTTTTCGCCGCCGGCTGATTTTTTTTGTTTTCTGCCCATCGGTGCTCTAGTAAAATCCTCCGAAGGAGGACGCATGACCGGTAAAAATCCTGCGCTGTCATCGGGGTTTTCGCTTTCCCCTACGGATTTTTTCGTTATATCAGATGTTGACTTGTCAACAGCGTTTAAATTATTTTGTGTTATTGCTCTAGTAAGGGTGTATATATCCGTGCATTTTGTGCTATTTAACATTTTAAGAGGCTGATTATCAGACACCATTGTTTTTTTGGAAAAATCGTCGGATATGGCCATTATCTCGGGGTTGACAAAGTAGTTAACACCCCTTTTATGGCCGCGGCTGGACCTGTCCTGCAGCACCCCCGCTTCCTCTAGGCGTTTCTTGTGCCTTCGCAGCGTGGCACGGGACTGGTTGGTCATCCTGGACCCCCCGACATGGGTCAGGTTCTGCAGGTGGCAGCTGTTGATGTCCACCTTCGGGATGGTGACGGGCTCGCTCTTGCCCTTTTTTCGGAAAACCGGGAGCATTTTTAACAGATCGGTCGCATATTTCCGGAGCACCAGGTCGAAGAAAAGGCGGTGCTCGTTCTTCAACGGCTGGACCTTTCGCAATTGGTAGACCTTCATCCCCTTCTTTTCGTTTTCATGCCGGGCCAGGTTGTTGTACCTCCATACGTCCATCGCCGAATTCGCCTCCAAAAAGTTCTGGGAGGCGAGCCAATAGGCTTTGGGAGCCTCCGATTTTTCTATCTCGGCACTGACACTATTGTTATATTTACCGATAAAGTGGTTCGCCTCGTCCACCCTTTGGTTGTAGTGTTCCTCATAGGCCCTGTACCTTTGGCGGCAAAGCGAGAGGGCGGGCTTGTCCAATACCGGCCATACGGCCTTCAATGGATAGTGGTTGTACTGTTGCCACTCGGCCGATTTGATGACCGTGACGGCGTTGTTGACCCCTGCCACCTTTTCGATGACCTTACATACCGGCAGGCCGGTGTACGTTCTCTTTGCTGTGTTCCCCATAATCAATTTTTTGTAGGTTGTTCCAATGAAATCAAAACCCTTCCATCGGCTCCCTGGTAGTGGAAGCCCAATTTTAAGATGTTGCAGAACTGCACAAGCTCGTTGAGCAGTTCCGTGTCCTGGGGATTTATATAGATGGAAAGGAAGGATGCGCGGGCAAAAACGGACATGTCCACCCCTACCCTATCCTTGAACCGCTCACAGAAAGAACTAACTGTAAGTTCGCAGTCCATTCCAAAATAATTGCCCTCAATATGGGGCAGCGTCAATTTTATTTTCGCTGTCATTTTTTCTTCTCTTTAATGGTCCCTGCCGGAAAACCGGCTCTTTGTCCACCTGTTTCCGATGATGGCTCCGGGACAATCCCGAACAACATGAACTGCTGGTCCGGGGTGAACCAGGTATCGATGGTCAAGGGCATGAGGCTGGCCATCATCCGTTTTTCCGAGGGACGACATTTCTCATAATTTTTCAACTGGTCCCTGTAATACTGTTTAAGGTCAATGTCCAACCATTTCGGCCAAGAACTGTCCTTGCACCTTTGCCAAATTATCTGTTGGCACTTTCTGTCAAATTCACGTATGGCCATTCGCCTATAATGCCGGTAAAGGTTGACCCCCAACATTACCCAAGCGAACACGGCCAGTATCACCAGTTCCTTGATCATACATCCTCCAATTTAAGTTCGACAATTGCGTGGTCACCGTGCTTTGTGAAAACATAGCGGTATTTCCTGAACAGGTACTTGATGCGGTTCTCCACTACGTGGTTGCAGTTTTCCGCATCCCTGAACATCAGTCTCAGGTATACGATGGAGCCGGAAAACCGTTGCTCGAACGATTTGACATACCTGCAGTTCCTGATGTCCACATATAGGGGGTGGAGGCATTCGGGTGTCTGCAGGAGGTTGGGCACCTCCATGAGGTTCTTTTTCTTTCTGAGCGGTTGGACCAGGTGGTAATTGGCGACCAACGGCGGGGTCATTGTGGTGTTCATATTTGGCGTTTTTAAATGGTCTTAGATGATGCTCCGTATCTCACGGTTCCTCATGTTATAGATTTGCTGCAAAAGCAGCATATAGTTCTTGTCGGTGGTCTGCTTGTCCATCATTGTGGGGTGGGACCTGATCTTCTGCTCCATCATGTCGATGTCCCATTTTCCTATCTTCTCCAATTTGTGGACCGCCCTGAGTAGGTTGATGTCGCGATAGAATTCGTACGGCCCGAAAAGACGGTCCGCCAGCATGATGAAATCCTTGGCCCATTCCAAGTGTCTTACCTTGAATTCACCGTCCATGAACTTGGCCGCATCGTCACTGGAACTCCTGGGCACACCTGCCATCAGCAGGCCAAGGGCCAGCCGCAACTGTACCTTTTGCTCTTTCATAAACCCCTTCAATACCTTATAGTCATCAATCCCCAACTTGATATAACAGTTGAGGAAATCAATGTATTTCCATTTGTCCGTATTGCTGTTCATGCGGGCGATGTCCCTAATGGAAATGTCCTCGGCGACCACATAGTGGATGGGCATTTCCAGCTTCTTGCTCGCCTTGAAACGATGTTGGCCGTCAATTATCTTCATTTTTCCCTTGTCCTGGCACACTATCACAGGACAATAGGGAAAAAGGTTCAGCCCGTTGTTCACGTCATTGATGATACGGTCGACCTTTTTCTGTGAAATGGAACGGTTACCGGTGATGATCTGAAATCTTTCGTAATCTGTTGTCTGTTGTATTTGCATTGTGCTGGGGATTAAATTATTTTGGTACGGCATAGCCAATTATTTTGGCCCTTCTATTGGAAGTGGGATCGCCTTCATAGACCGGGTAGGGGTAGCTCCTTGACTGGGAGGCGTGCTTTTCAGCCTCTAGTATTGAGCCGTGGAGGGTTGTCCTTCCCTCTCTCAACCGCTTGTCGATGGATACACCGTATTCCGTGTAGAATTTGAATATTGTCCCGTTCATACTATGGAGGTCTGTAGATTTGGAAAAACCTGGGGCCGGTGCAACGTTCCCACAATATTGTGGCCTACATCATATATCTGTTTTGGGCACTTGACCCTTCTTCCGTTCTTGTACTCCAAGAGAAAGTAGTGCGGCCCATCCATGGGATAAACGGACCGCACACTTTTCGGGGAGCTTCTCTTGATAAGATTGTATACAAAGGGCTGTTCCAATTTCAATGCCCTTTCAAAAATGGACACCTCCAAATTGAACCTTTCCTCTTTGGTAAGCCTTTTTCGCCTGGGGTTGATTATGTGCTTTTTGCGGACCACATCCTCAAATTTGATGGGCATCGTTTTAACGTGTATGCCCTCCAAATACACTTTTAACCCAACCGATGTTTCAACTGTTTCCAACATGACTAGTGCTGTTTCAATGTTCATGTATTGCTTTTTGGTTGTTTCCGGTGTTGGCCCTAACCTCAAATCTTTTGATGAATTCATTGTAATATGCAGGACCCTTTGGCTTACTGGTACAGTTAGGAAGGTTCCTGCTGATGTGGACTATAATGGACTGTAGGTTGCCCGCAATGTCGGGGTAATGTTCCTTCATGTCCAGCAGCTGCGAAATATGGGCAGCTGACGTCTCTTTTTTTTGTGGTGTTTGGCTCATGGTGTAAAAAATATTTGGCGTTTTTCGTGTCCATAAGGGAGCGGGTGCACACGCATCTACCGCCCCCTTCCATGAACACCAGGCTTTATTGCCCCTCGGTCCTTACTCGAACTTCACAAAAAGTCCGGTCTCTATCTTGGTAATGTCGGTTTCCGTCCTGGCCGCAGCGTTTCTGTACACATGGGTCAGGAAGCCGAATTGGTCTATAAATCCATCAGTGACCCCCTCAACAACATCTAGGGCATTCTGCACATCTACAGGTTCCACCTTTATCTGGGGAATCTTCTTGCCAAAGGCTGGGGACTCCCGTGTTGCCTTTTGACGGCGGTGTTCCAAATCCTTGGCTATTTTCTGGGCAAATTCCGAAACAGGTTTTTCCTTGGCCTTTCCCTCTTGGCCTTTTTCTTCTTTAGGGCCGGTGCTTTCCTTTTTGGCTGTTGGGCCACCGTTTTCCTCCCCAAGGATGGAAAGCAGTTTTTCAGCCTGTTCAATGGTAAGCCTGTGACTGAACTTTACTTCTTCAATAAGTTCGTTGTGCTTTAAAAACTCAAAGAACTCTTGGGTGTCCCCTGCATAAAGGGCAACCTCAATATTTTCTGAGCCCGATTCTTTGGCCTCCGCAACCAAGGTCTCGATCTTGGATTTTAATTCTGTTGATTCCATATAATTGATTATTGTTTACTTCATAATTGCTTCACAGTAGCCCATAGGGTCTTTTAGTATATCCATTGCTCGGGCGTGGTCAAATTTGTTGATGGCATCAATACCGGCTTCCCAGTCAACAACCCCTATGGTCAAGGTGACAATGGCATCATCTTCCAGGCCAAACATCATGACATAATCGGCCCTTCCATCAACTTTATCATTTGGGGTAAGGAACAGTAGCAACTGATCTCCATTGCCATTCTCTATTACTTTGCAGAATTTTGACATACTTCATTTTTTAAAGCCGGTCTTTCCCGGCCGTCAGGCTCTCACTTTTTGGATCCTTGCCATCGGAATCCTCTAGGTTTGTGGCGGGAGGCGGACTCGAACCGCCGACCTGTGGGATATGAGCCCACCGAGCTAGCCAACTGCTCCATCCCGCTATTTTTTCTTATTTGACAACCAATTGATCACTAAAACCAATACAAACCCCGCTATGAAAGCTGCGATATGCTCTAAGGCCGATTGGTCGATACTGGTCATTTCAACTTCTATTTAGTTCCCCCAACACTCTGTCATTGTTTTCGTTGGGTGTGTTTTTTAATTCTCTATCTTTGCAAAGAGCCGGATGTGGTGTCCGGTTCATCTTATTACTTCACCATTGGCCGTCCGGCCATGTTTTTGGTGGTGTAATATTTGGCGAGCGGGGGGTGGTACCCCCGCTTTTTTGTGGTGCATTGGCGAGCAGGTCAACTGGTGTCGATTTTCTTTTTCATCATGCCGATTCCTTTACATTGGTCGCATCATGGTATGAGACCCCATGGATTCTTTTAAACTCCAATATGATGCTGCTATAAATAAAACGGCCCTTCTTCTTCGATCTCACAATCTTTGAATCAGGGCTATTGACTTCCTTATAAAAATCCTTTTCGCCAAGTCCCAGTATCGCCATTGCGGTTTCCCTGTCGACCACACCGATACGGATGTCCTGGCGTTGTTTCGCCAAAAGCATCCGAAGTGTGTTATCGTTGATGACATGGGTCTTTTTCATTATCCGGCGATTTTATACTTGTTCACAGAATCTTGTAGGTCTTTGGTCACAAAATCATCCAGAGGCACATTAAAAAACAGGCATATCTTCTGGATTTTTGTAATCGACGGCATGGCTCTTTGGGTGACCCAACTACTTATGTTACTGCTACTTTCACCAATATAGTGGCCCAATTCCTTGGCTTGGAGTTTGTTCACATATAACAAGAGCTTTATGTTGCTGGCAACAAAGTTTTCAGGCTCTGCTATTTTCTTGTATATTGGCATTCGTATTTAATTTGTTTAATGCGAAAATAGACATTTTTAGTCTAATTCAGACTTAATAGTACTAAAAATATTTTTGAATTTGGATATTGCTTACAATCTGAAACATAATTTTGAATATATCATGCGAATCAAGAACCTTTCGCAGGAGGTATTTGGTAAATCTGTAGGTATTACTCAGAAGAAAGTCAGCAATATTCTTTTGGGGAAAACTAATGTTTCAGTTGAATTACTAGCCAACATAGCAGCAGTATACAATTACAGTGTGGATAGTCTAATGTTCGAAAAATTGGACAATCCATTGCGCCAATACAGCGAATTTGAACGAATAAATAGGCAAGACAACGATATTTTACCAATAGAGGACACTTCAATTGAAGACCTTGTAAACGAGTTTAGGGGTAAAATGAAATCCATGGAAGACAAGTTAACTGAAATCCATGAAGTGATAATGGAGCCTGAGATTTCCAAGGCAGTGGAGAAGATGGCCCAAAAACTCATGGACAATCAAATAAAGCGGTCAGGACCTAAAAAGGAGTAGTTCAATCATCTCCTGCTTTTCCTCCTGTTTTTTTTTAGAACCCATCTGCAGGTATTCCTCATAGAGCCCCTTTGCGATTACCTCATATTCCTGCAGCGTCAGTTCGCCATTGTCGAACTGTTCCATGGCCTCCTCAATTTTAACGATAAGTAGTTTGTACGGACTCATGTCGATTTAGCTTCCCTTTTCTTTTTCTCGGTTTTTAGCTTTGAATCAATCCAAAGTTGGAGGAACTTCACTTTGTCTTTGAGCTCGTTGATCTTGTCAACTTTTATTTTTGTTATGAAATATGACAAGATTGCTCCCAGTACGCCCATGGATACGGTAAGGGTGATGTACCAAGCATAGGGAAGATCAAGGCGTTCCACCGGGTCCAATATCCATGCAAAAAAATAGGCTCCAACGACACCCCCCATAAAACTGAGTATCATGTCAGCGCTTTTTTCGTAGCGGTCTACCGTTTGGTGGCTTTTTACCATCAGCCGCAATGACAGTACGGTTATGATTATGCCAAGGCCAAGAGACCACATGAGGCTACGGCGGCTTGGGTAGTTGAAATATCTGTCCTTGTAATAGGCGTCCAGCCTATCAAATTCAATGTTCAATTCTTTTAGTTCCTGGGAAAGTATTTTGGCTCGGGCACCATTGTGGTCCAGTAATGAAAAAAAGGCGGTATTGTCAATTTTCCCCTGCCTAAAGTCCTCGGCTCCGGAAAGTATCCCGGTATTCAGGGAATCAATTTGGTACTCGATTTTGGCCATGCTTGCTTTGACCATTGTAATATCGGCCTCCCTTCGGGGCAGAAAGAAGTGGGTAAAAAAGGCCACTCCCATCAAGATAGCGGCCCCATGGATTTTAATGTTGTGGAAGAGCTTAATTATCACCCTTCCCGCCACCATCAGGAACATCGTCCTTTTCCGTGGCGTTTTCGTCGATGTGTTTTGTCTGTTCTTTGATCGCGTCATACAAATCAACTGTTTCATCAGTGGTCTCTGGTCCACAAGAATAGGTGAACGTAAGTACCACCAAGGCCAATAAAGCAATTACTCTTTTCATAATGTAAAATTTTAGATTAATAACTACCTAAAATTAAAGCATTTGAAAAGTCGCGTAGGTCAATTCATACAACAGTTATCAAACATTTGTTAAGAACAGTCCTGAATGTATTGAAGATAAAGGGGAACGCAATATATGGGAATTCTTTTAACCGCCATTGTAGAAAAACCTTAGAAAAACTATGGTTTTTACCCAATCAGTCATTCTGTGAATTTTATCCCAACCGCTTTTTTACCGCTGCTGTAAAGAAGGGCATCCACCTTTCCCTTCCTAAAATCCTTTTCTAGTTTATTCAAGTACTTGGAAATATCCTGTTCAACGCTATTGTTCACCAGTCCCAAGGTCAGGAAAGACTTCCATTTCAGCCCTGGACCCTCTTTTGTAACAACAGTGTATTTTTTCACTGGCTCACACATTATGTAGACAGGAATACCGTTCATCACTTGGACTTCTGCCGTCCTATCGTCTTTTTGTCCGGTAAAATTTACCCCGACAACCTTTTTACCGTTCGTGTACACAATAGCATCCATCTGAACACCCTCCTTTTCTGCTTCCTTTTTTGTGTTGTTCACGAACGATGTAATCTTGGTGCTAATACTTTCGTTCAGTAGTCCGCCAGTGATAAAACTGCTCCATTTTATGGTATTACCGTTACCGTAAACCACTTCATAGCTGTTCGTCGGCTCTGACATGACATAGACCTCGATTCCATTTACTTTTTGAACCCTTGACAAATTTTGTCCGTGTGTCGCTGTAAAAATGATTGTTGCGAATAGAAGTATTATTTTTTTCATTTTAATGTTTGGTTGATTAGTTAAAAAAGCGGATAGCAATATATGGGAATTCTTTTAACCACCGTTGGGTAAAAATCTTAGAAAAACTATGGTTTTTCCGATGGCTTCTCTTTGTCCTTATCCTTCTCCTCCTTTATTTTTCGATCGACAATCTTTTTCAGAACATCGTCAACCACCTCATTAGGTAACCTTGCTCCATACCTAGCGGATACCCCTTCCTGTGAATGGCCCTGAATCTGTTGGATTGCGCGAAAATCCAATAGCATTTCATCGCCCCAAGTTTTGAATATGTACCTGGTCGATTTTGTTTTCATGGTATCGGATAGTTCAATGCCTTCGGATATGGCCCGCAAACTCCTGCGGATGTTGGCCATTTTGTTCTTATAGGTCCGCAGGTCATTTGGCAATGGAAGAAAATTGAATACCCTCTCATTCTTTTTACTCTTTTTGGTCCCATGCTTTTTAATGATTTCCAGTGCTTCCGGAACAAGTATGTTGTCCACGAGGGGGCCGCCATTTAGATGGTGCCTGTTCTTGTGTCTTTTGAACCTAATGCGGTCGTTCTTTATATTGCTCCATTTCAGCAAAGAGACATCGATAAAATCATGCCCCCCTATATAGAATTGGAACAACCAGAGGTCCCTGCGCTTCAAGATGCTCTTTGCGTTCCGCTCGTAGGTGAAATTATTGGGCTGAAAATCCTTGAAACGTTGCATTTCCTCAACACTCATGGTAACAATATCCCCATCTCTTGACTTGGTGATGAGTCCGGAGAAAGGATTTCCTGGTTTGATATGGAGTGATTCTATTTTCTGTGCCGCACGAAAAACCCTTCTGAAAGTGGCCAGATAGTGGTTCAGCCCGCCCCGATTGCAATTGTCCTTCAATTTATAGGTGGAGAAGTCGTTCAAAAATTCATAGTTTATGTCATTGATCAACATATCCTTGTTCATCAAAAAGGCCGAAACCTGGTTCTTTGTGGTTTCAAGTGCATCCGTGGACATACCCTTGTCCCTGCACTCCTGGATAAAGCCGTCCCAAAACTCCATGAGCATGGCCGCGTTCTCGCCCTTTAATTGACGGAGCTCGCTTTCCAACTGTTGGATTCTTGCCTCTTTGTCCTGCAGTCCGTTGATTATCACATTGGCCGATTCCCGTAAACCAAGGTTGTGCTCATTGCAATATTCAACTTCTTTTATCAATTTTAGGCTCCTGTCGAGAATGTACCGGTGCAACTCCGAGTGTTCGGGATGTCTTCGGTTTACATTTTCCCCGCCCCAGTATTTTTTTTCGGAATACCGTTTCAATGAAACGTATTTATGTCCGTGGTTTGAAATATAGATGGATATTGGGTGCCCGCCCTTTGTCTTGGAATGGCTGCGGGTGTCCAAAATGATCTTGGCAGTGGTTGGCATATTTTTGCGACAATTTTGCGACAATTGTTGCCGTAAAATACCGTTTTTTACTGCTTTTTACCAACTTTATGTCTAGAAAAATAAGGATAAGAAAAGTCCAGAAACAAGAAAACCCCTGTAAATACAAGGGTTTTCAACTGGTCGGGGTGGCAGGATTCGAACCTGCGACCTCCTGCTCCCAAAGCAGGCGCGATAACCGGGCTACGCTACACCCCGAAAATCAGTCTTAGTGACTTAAGACCTTAAAACAAAAATCTCAAACTCCAATAAAACACTACTGTTAAGTAGCCCACTCGGGCGGAGTTTATACCGAGCAATGTTGAGGTACTTTACCTCAAAATATTCCAAATGAAAAGGAAAAAGCGGAGAGACTGGGACTCGAACCCAGGCGACAGTTACCCGTCGACAGATTAGCAATCTGCTCCGTTACCACTCCGGCACCTCTCCTAGTTTTATTTTATGAACGTGCATTCTAAAAATGCGGATGCAAATGTACCTTTTCATACAATAGATCGCAACTATTTTTCATTTTTTTTGAAACCATTTGATTTCCAGCATCCCTTATTCAGGATACTCCACTCGAAGATGGTAAATATTGGTGAGTTTTTGTTTCAAAACCTTTTTTACCATCTCAATTTCCTTAAGTGTAATATTTGCGTTCAAAAACTGGTCGGCTTGCATTTGTCCTTTCACAATTTTGTCCACAAACTCATCAATAATGGTAAACGTAGGGTTTTTTAAACTTTTGGAAGCTGCTTCCACCGCATCCGACATCATTAAAATAGCAGTTTCCTTTGAAAATGGAATTGGACCTGGATATTTAAAATCATCCGAATCAACCTCTGATTCCAACTCTTGTTGCTTCTTAAAGAAATAATATACCAAAGTAGTACCATGGTGGGTTCGGATGAAATCTATAACCCTATCCGGAATATTGTTCTTGCGTGCTATTTCGATTCCCGTAATAACATGATCTACGATTATTTTGGCACTTTCCCTCGGCGGAAGATCGTCATGGGGATTGACATTGGTAATTTGATTCTCTGTGAAATAGGTCGGTTTGTCCATCTTCCCAACATCATGGTATAGCGCACCTACTCTTACCAACATAGCGTTTGCCCCAATCTCATTCGCGGCTGCTTCGGCCAGATTGGCCACTTGTAACGAATGATGAAATGTCCCCGGTGCTTTATCTGAAAGCTCTTTCAATAGTTTTGAATTGGTGTCTGAAAGCTCCAACAGGGAAACATCAGAAACCAAACCAAAAATCTTTTCGAACATATAGATCAAAGGTTGTGCAAAAAGGGTCAATAGCCCATTCAAAACAAAAACCCCAAATAAAATCCATTCTATGTTTTCAAGATTACCTTCATGGATAGCATGAAAAGCAAAATAGCCAATGATGTAAATCAAAGTGATCTGTCCGACAGAAATGAAGAGATTGGCCCTTTTATACAGTTCCGATGCGGTTAAAATAGTTACGATACCAGCAATAATCTGCAAAAAGATATACTCAAAACTATTTGGCACCACAAAACCAAGAATCAATACTGAGAGCACATGGACGAACAACCCCAATCGGGCATCAAAAAAGTTTTTTAACACCAGAGGAAGGATGCAAAGCGGCACCACATACACAAAACTTTCATAATGCTTCACGGTGAAGGTGGTGGCAAGTACCATCAAAAGGATATTGAAAAAGATAAAAGTGACCTTATTATTGTTCTTAAAGATTTCATTTCGATATCGCTTTAGGAACAAAAACAGCATAATCAACACCAATGCTACCAAAATGGTGTAGCCCAAAAGAATAAAATAGTAATTATTGCCGCGCCACAGTTCGGATTCGTACTCATCCTTCAGCGAGTTTAGTATTTTAAAATTTTCAGCTTCAACTACCTCTCCCTTGGCAATAATCAATCTTCCTTCGGCTACCTCACCCCGGGTAAATGAAATTTTGGAGAGCTCCTCTTCCAAAGCCTTATTAGTAAGGGACTCCGCATAAGAGAGATTGGGCCTTATATTTCTTTGAATGATATTTCCCAGCCTTACATCCCCTTGAAAACTCTTACTTGATAAAATACCGCCTATTCGTTCTTTCGCTTCCTGAACATCCATGAAATTATTAGGGTCCAACGGCAAGGCCTTGTTGTTCTTCACCACTACAATGGAGTTCGATGAGGGCAAATCCTGAAACACCCCAAGTTTATAAATACTATCGATGAGCTCTTCGGCTGTGTTTGATATCGTTCGCTGTTCCCGACTAGAAATGGAGTTTGCTTCAAACAGTCCGTTCAGCTCTTGTTGCACATCATTTTTGATGGTGGTCACCGTTGAAGCATCAAACGTATAATAATCGGTTTTTCTATTGCGGAGCAATTGTTGCTCTTGGGCTATCTCCTCCTGTGTCTTTTTAATGGAAAAATCTATCGGCGCATAAAGATTCTCATACTGCCAAGGTTTTCCTTTTTGAAACTCATACTTGAACTTCCCTCCTTTCGGAAAAAAGAAAACAATGAGTCCTACTGAAATCAGGTATAGAAAGTACTTGTAGGCAAGTGATTGATGCTTATATACATTATCCAAAGTCTTTCCCATTCCTTGTGCTGTTCTCATCAAAAATAGAAAATATAAATAAGAAGTGAGCCTCAAAGTGATTCTGGACCTTTTGCATTTAATTTTAGTATTTTCGCATCAGTAAAAATGCACATATGAACAAAGTTGTTATTGTTTCTGCAGCTAGGACCCCAATAGGTAGCTTTATGGGTGCTTTGTCCACCGTACCGGCCCCTAGATTGGGCTCCATTGCCATTAAGGGAGCATTGGAAAAAATAGATCTTAAACCCGAGCTGGTTGAGGAGGTTTTAATGGGAAATGTAGTTCAGGCAGGCACAGGCCAGGCACCTGCCCGCCAAGCGGCCATTTATTCGGGTATCCCCAACACGGTTCCCTGCACTACAGTCAACAAGGTTTGTGCTTCTGGAATGAAAGCCATTATGCAAGGTGCCCAATCCATTGCTTTGGGAGAAAATTCCATTGTAGTGGCCGGAGGCATGGAAAACATGAGCCTTATCCCGCACTATGTGCACATGCGGAACGGTGTGAAATTTGGTCCAACGACCATGGTAGATGGCATGCAAAAAGATGGGTTGGTAGATGCGTATGACCAAAATGCCATGGGTGTTTGTGCTGATGCATGTGCTTCCAAATATGAGTTTAGCCGAGAGGACCAAGATGCCTACGCCATTCAATCTTATAAGAGATCGGCAGAAGCATGGGGTTCCGGAAAATTTAAGGACGAAGTTGTTCCTGTGGAAGTTCCCCAGCGCAGAGGTGAACCCATAATCGTGAATGAAGATGAGGAGTATAAAAACGTAAAACTTGAGAAAATTCCAGCATTGCGTCCTGCTTTCACCAAAGAAGGTACGGTAACGGCCGCAAATGCTTCAACCATAAATGACGGAGCGGCTGCGGTTGTGCTCATGAGCGAAGAAAAAGCGAAGGAACTTGGGTTGGAACCCTTGGCCTATATTAAAGGATACGCTGATGCGGCTCATGAGCCCGAATGGTTTACAACGGCCCCGGCCAAGGCATTGCCCAAAGCACTGGAAAGAGCGGGTGTTTCCCTTTCAGATATTGACTATTTTGAGTTCAATGAGGCTTTTTCTGTGGTGGGATTGGCCAACATAAAGTTATTAGGGCTAACAGATACCAATGTAAATGTGAACGGAGGAGCAGTTTCCTTAGGTCATCCTTTAGGCTGTTCCGGAGCACGAATTACCATTACCCTGCTCAATGTTTTAAAGCAAAACAATGCCAAGTTAGGTGCTGCGGCCATTTGTAATGGTGGCGGTGGAGCTTCGGCAATTGTTCTTGAAAGAATTTAGTTACCCAATTTAGCCAATACATGCAATATGGAGTTTGCCATTTAAGCATTGTTCCCATAAGGGTTCAGCCTGACGATTGTACAGAGATGGTTTCACAGCTATTGTATGGGGAACATTTTAAAGTATTGGAGGGCAGAAAAAAATGGAGTAGGATTCGTGTGGCCCACGACCAATGCGAAGGATGGGTACCCAACTCGCAATTTAATTTTATCAATGAGTTGGATTACGAAGCATTGACTTCGGGACCTCAAAAGATTTCATCGGATGTAATTTCCCATATCTGTGCCAATAATGGCATGTTGCTTCCTATTTTGCTGGGTTCAATGATTTCTTCGTCACCCTTATTGAACCATTCTTTTGAAGGTACGATCATAGAAGGTGAAAAACCAAAATCCAGTTTAGTCGATACGGCCTTTCTGTATTTGAACGCACCGTATTTAAAGGGTGGCAAAACCCCTTTTGGGATTGATTGCCCCGGATTCACCCAAATGGTTTACAAAATAAATGGACATTCATTACAAAGAGCTGCCGAAGGTCAATCCAAACAAGGAGAGGCTCTTAGCTTTATTGAGGAAAGTGAACCGGGAGATCTAGCCTTTTTCGATAACAATGAAGGTATTATAGATCATGTGGGCATCATTCTAAAGGACAATTACATTATTCACGTCCATGGCCATGTTCGCATTGATAGGTTAGATCATACGGGCATTTTTAATACAGAAGAAAAATTGTATACCCACCAGCTCAGGGTCATCAAGAAAATAGTCTAAAAGAAAAAGGGTCACAAAACTGTGACCCTTTTTCATGTTTTAGCTTAAAGAAATTACTATTCCCCCAAAAGCTTTTTAACTCTCATAAAGTTTTCTGTATCACCCAAAGCACCATAGATGTTTTTCAATTGGGTCAAGATACTTTGGTTATCGGGATTGGTTTTAACCGCATCTTCCAAAACTTTTGCACCTTCTTGGAAGAGGCTATCTTTTTTGGCTTTTAGCTCATCGTATTTCGCGATGTCAGCTTTGGAATTCCCTAGAGCGTTCATCTCGTCAATAAGACCGTTACCCTCATTTACATACGTTGTTGAAAGGTTCAACAAAGCATTGATATATCCCGGGTCAATGGCCAAGGTCCTTTTGTAAGCATCTCTTGCATCCTCCAAATTACCTTGCTCCATGTTAATAACGCCAATATTGTACAACAAATCGGCATTGTCTGGAGCCATTTCAGAAGCTTGGGCCATAAGTTCTTTGAACTTTTCTTTATCACCCAATGAATAGTACAGATTAGCTTCTCCCAAAACTAGGTTCACATCCTCCGGATTGGCTTCTCTTGCTTCTGCGTAAGCTTCCAAAGCTTTATCAGAGTCTCCCAATTGTTGGTAGATCAAAGCCACATTTTTAACTATTTCAGGTTTTTTGGAAGGGCTTCTTTCTTCCTTTGGATCCTTGTGGGTGCCTGCTTTCACATAAAGGTCCCTAGTGTTTTTATCCATAGTTTCAACCTCTCCGGTCTCCACATTTACAGCGGTGTAAGTTACTCCACTACCGTCGTAATTAATTTCCTTTAACTCGTTGTAGTACTTCAAGGCCTGCTCATACTCTTGGCCATTTACAGCACTGCTCGCAGCATAGTATAAATAAACGGTATCAGCTGGGCTCAACTTATAGCTCAAATACAATTTTTCGGCAGCTTCAGAGAATTTCTGGTTGTTGTTATCCTCAACGGCAGCATTCACTAAGTCAGCGGTCATTTGCGACAATTTTTGTTGTGCCACAGTAGTGTATTTTTCCTTTCCACTGGCCTCTTCAATTGAGATAACCTTGTTATAGGCGTCAATGGCAGGTTGAAAGGCCTCAGCATCACCTTTGGATGCCATATCGGAATATACATTTCCCAAAACGGCATAATATTGTGCCTGCAATCTTTCATCAGCGGCATCAATGCTGGATGCTGCTGCATCCAAAGCAGTTTTTGCAGCTGCAACATCGCCATCTTTCAGTGCTTTTTCCGCATCCCTGATCTCACTCTTCTGGGAAAAGCCCATGGTTGAAATTCCTATGGCTAACAGTATTAAAACTTTAGTCTTCATGTTAAAATGTAATTATTTAGTGTTTATCGATTATTAATTATTCTCCTTGTTCTTATCAATTGCCATGCCATCTTAGTCATTCACCTCAATGTCAAGCACATCAGCATCATCAAGATCATCGTCTTCTTTCATCACTTTGGCCACTGCAGCAATGGAATCACCTTCCCTTAGGTTGATGAGTCGAACACCTTGGGTGGCTCTTCCCATTACGCGAAGATCCTCCACACTCATTCGAATGGCAATACCAGATTTGTTAATGATCATCAAGTCATCCGTATCGGTAACATTCTTGATAGCTACCAGTCCGCCGGTCTTTTCCGTGATGGAAATGGTTTTCACCCCTTTTCCACCCCTATTAGTTACGCGATAATCTTCTAAGTTGGATCTTTTTCCATAGCCATTTTCTGAAACGACCAAGATGTCATCTTCAAAATTATGCACGGATACCATTCCAATTACCTCATCCTTATCATCGGCCAAGGTAATTCCTCGAACCCCGGAAGCATTCCTACCCATAGGTCGGGTTTTGCTTTCCTCGAAACGGATGGCCTTTCCTGATTTCAATCCTAAGAAAATTTGGCTGGTACCGGTGGTCAATTTGGCTTCCAAGAGCTCATCGCCATCTTTAACGGTAATGGCATTAATTCCATTTTGACGTGGACGGGAATATTGCTCCAATGACGTTTTCTTAACCGTACCTTTTTTGGTAGCCATGATCACATAATGACTGTTCACATAATCCTCATCCTTGAGGTCTTGGGTGCAGATAAAGGCTTTCACCTTATCCTCCATCTCAATATTGATGAGATTCTGGATGGCCCTTCCTTTGGAAGTCCTACTTCCTTCCGGGATTTCATAAACCCGCATCCAGAAGCATTTTCCATTTTGGGTAAAGAACAACATATATTGGTGGTTGGTTCCCACAAAAAGATGCTCCAAGAAATCCTCATTTCGGGTGGACGAAGCTTTTTGCCCCACACCTCCCCTATTTTGTGTCTTGTATTCGGACAAGCTTGTTCTTTTGATATAGCCCGCGTGGGAAATGGTAATGACTACCTGCTCATCGGGAATCATATCCTCAATGCTCAAATCACCACCTGCGTAGTTGATTTCAGACCTTCTATCATCTCCATACTTCTCTTTTACTTCCAGCAATTCATCCTTGATGATTTGCATTCTACGCTCTTTCTTGGCTAGAATATCTTTTAAATCTTCAATGGTCTTTAAAAGTTCTGCATGCTCCTCACGCAATTTGTCCTGTTCCAGACCAGTAAGTTGGCGCAAACGCATCTCCACAATGGCCTTGGCCTGAACCTCGGTCAACTTAAAGCGCTCCATTAAACTGGTACGTGCCTCTTCAACATTTGAGGATGCCCTAATAATGGCAATTACCTCATCAATGTTATCCGAAGCAATAATCAACCCTTCAAGGATATGTGCTCTGTCTTCGGCCTTTTGCAGCTCGTATTTGGTCCTTCGAACCACCACCTCATGCCTGTGTTCCACAAAATGGTGAATGATTTCCTTAAGGTTCAACAACTGCGGTCTACCATTGACCAATGCAATGTTGTTGACACTAAAAGAAGATTGAAGCGCTGTATACTTGTACAGCATGTTCAATACGATATTGGGTATGGCATCTCGCTTTAAAATATAAACGATACGCATCCCCTTTCTATCGGATTCATCCCTAATGGATGCAATCCCCTCTATTTTCTTTTCATTGACCAGGTCAGCAGTCTTTTTGATCATGTCTGCCTTATTGACCTGATATGGAATCTCGGTAACAACGATGCACTCCCTTCCCTGAACTTCCTCAAACGAAGCTTTGGCGCGCATTACCACACGTCCCCTACCGGTGTGGAAGGCCTCTTTTACACCATCATACCCGTAAATGATACCCCCTGTCGGAAAATCAGGGGCTTTGATATGGGTAATAAGTTCATCTATTTCAATATCGCTATTATCGATATAAGCAATAGTGCCATCAACCACTTCAGATAGATTGTGGGGTGGCATATTGGTGGCCATACCTACTGCAATACCTGATGCACCGTTCACCAATAAATTGGGAATACGGGTAGGAAGAACCGAAGGCTCCTGTAAAGAATCATCAAAATTGAGTTGATGGTCCACCGTATCCTTATCGATATCGGCCAACATCTCCTCGGCGATCTTCCGCATTTTGGCCTCGGTATAACGCATGGCCGCGGGGCTGTCCCCATCAACCGAACCAAAGTTACCTTGCCCATCGACAAGCATGTACCGTAAACTCCATTCCTGTGCCATACGTACCATAGTGTCATACACCGATGTATCCCCATGCGGGTGGTACTTACCCAAAACCTCCCCAACAATACGGGCAGATTTCTTGTGTGAACTGTTAGATCTTACCCCAAGTTCATGCATTCCAAAAAGAACCCTACGGTGAACTGGTTTTAGTCCATCACGAACATCTGGCAGGGCACGTGACACAATGACCGACATTGAATAATCAATGTAGGCAGATTTCATCTCATCCTCTATGTTGATAGGAATTAACTTTTCTCCTTCCGCCATGCTAAAATCTTATTGTTTATTTGTGGTTAAAATATCATGGCAATATACGGAAAATAGGCCCTTTCAAAACAATTGACACTTACTTTATTAAAAAAATTATTAACAGTATTGGAAGGAGGTGTTTATTATAATAAAGGTTTGTTAAACTGGTAAAAAAACACCCTTTATTTCGACATTTACCACTAGTTTATCGAATAAGGGTACAGTATTTGACTACTGTAACAATACTTTTATTAATTTTAATTGCTGAAAAAGAAAGGTATGGATGATAATTTTTCCCCCCGAGTAAAAGACGTAATAGCATACAGCAAGGAAGAAGCCCTAAGATTGGGGCATGATTTCATTGGTACGGAGCACCTTATGCTCGGTCTTTTAAGAGATGGAAATGGCAAGGCCATTAACATTTTGGATGCCCTTGACGTGGATTTGGACCACCTTCGCAGAAAGGTGGAAATCCTTAGTCCGGCAAATCCAAACACGGGAACCATGCAAAAGGACAAGAAAAATCTTCACCTCACCCGCCAAGCCGAGCGTGCGCTGAAGACCACTTTTTTGGAAGCAAAGCTTTTCCAAAGCTCCTCCATAAATACCGCGCACCTGTTGTTGTGCATCCTTAGAAATGAGAATGACCCCACAACAAAACTGCTGCATAAACTAAAAGTGGACTACGATAATGTAAAAGAACAATTCAAATCCATGATCACCAGTGATGATGACTACATAGATTCACCACAGGCCGAATCATTTCCAAGTGATCCAGATGATTCTGGTGATTCCAAGGAAAGCACCTTTGGTTCAAGCTCCGGACAAAAAGGCACCAAAAAATCCAAGACCCCGGTTTTGGACAATTTTGGGCGTGACCTTACCCGATTGGCCGAAGACAACAAATTAGACCCTGTTGTGGGGCGTGAAAAGGAAATTGAGCGCGTTTCCCAGATATTAAGCCGACGAAAGAAAAACAATCCGTTGCTCATTGGCGAACCCGGTGTGGGTAAAAGTGCCATTGCCGAAGGTTTGGCTTTGCGCATTATCAATAAAAAAGTATCACGGATTCTGTATAACAAGCGCGTGGTCACGCTGGATTTGGCCTCATTGGTGGCCGGTACCAAGTACCGTGGTCAGTTTGAGGAACGAATGAAGGCAGTGATGAACGAGTTGGAAAAGAATGACGACATTATCCTTTTCATTGACGAGATTCACACTATTGTTGGAGCCGGTGGTGCCACAGGCAGTTTGGATGCTTCAAACATGTTCAAGCCTGCATTAGCACGAGGTGAGATACAATGTATCGGTGCCACTACGTTGGATGAATACAGACAGTACATCGAAAAAGATGGTGCCCTTGAACGTCGTTTCCAAAAAGTGATGGTTGAACCTACTTCCGTGGAAGAGACCATTGAAATTTTGATGAACATCAAAGGTAAGTACGAAGATCACCACAATGTCAACTATACCGATGAAGCCATTTTGGCCTGCGTAAAGTTGACCAACAGATATATGACCGACCGCTTTTTACCGGACAAGGCCATCGATGCCTTGGATGAAGCTGGTTCGCGGGTACATATTGTCAACATGGATGTTCCCAAACAGATTTTGGAACTGGAAAGCCAGTTGGAAGATGTTCGCGAGTTGAAAAACAGCGTGGTCAAAAAACAAAAGTACGAGGAGGCTGCCAAGCTTCGAGATGACGAAAAGCGTCTTGAAAAAGAGTTGGCTTCCGCACAGGAACGTTGGGAAGAGGAAAGCAGACTCCATCGTGAAACTGTAACCGAGGACAATGTAGCCGATGTGGTTTCCATGATGAGTGGCATTCCTGTAAATAAGATTGCCCAGACTGAAAGTAACAAATTGGCAGAGCTGCCCAATTTGATCAAAGGATTTGTCATTGGTCAAGATGAAGCTGTTGCCAAAGTGGCCAAGGCCATCCAAAGGAACCGTGCAGGACTGAAGGACCCCAACAAACCTATTGGGTCATTTATTTTCTTAGGACAAACAGGCGTTGGAAAAACACAGTTGGCCAAAATCTTGGCCAAGGAACTTTTTGATTCTGAAGATGCCCTTATCCGGATAGATATGAGTGAATACATGGAAAAATTCGCCATTTCTAGATTGGTGGGAGCACCTCCGGGATACGTTGGTTATGAAGAAGGCGGACAGTTGACCGAAAAGGTTCGAAGAAAGCCCTACTCTGTCATTTTATTGGACGAGGTTGAAAAGGCCCACCCAGATGTCTTCAATATGTTGTTGCAAGTACTGGATGATGGTTTCCTTACCGATAGTCTGGGAAGAAAGATTGATTTCCGAAATACAATCATCATCATGACCTCCAACATTGGAGCACGTCAATTGAAGGATTTCGGGCAAGGTATTGGTTTCGGTACCGCAGCCAAAAAGGCGCAGGCAGACACCCATCAGAAAAGTGTTATTGAGAATGCCCTTAAAAAGGCATTTGCACCTGAGTTCCTGAACCGTATCGATGATGTGATTGTCTTCAACCCATTGGAAAGAGAGGACATCCACAAAATCATTGATATTGAGTTGAACAAGCTTTACAAGCGCATCAAGGATATCGGTTATGACCTCAGTCTTTCCGATAAGGCCAAGGATTATATTGCTGAAAAAGGCTTTGACAAACAGTACGGAGCGCGACCTCTTAAAAGAGCCATCCAAAAGTATATTGAGGATGCTTTGGCAGAGGAAATTGTAAACTCCAAACTGGAGGAAGGTGACAGTATCTTTATGGATTTGGATGAGAAAAAAGAAGAACTCACTATTAAAATAAAGAAAACCGAAAAGTCTCCAGAAACTGAAAAGTAAAATCACAATACCCTATACAAAAAGCTGACATGTGTCAGCTTTTTTTTATTTCCTTGATTTACAGCCCGTGGCCAAATAAGTCTTAAAACTTAAACCACAATTCCAATTTTTCATATTTCCACAAAAAAAAAGCAGAATCTTATAGAACAGCTTGCCCATGGAGCACTAAAAAATTATGTTTGAATTTTATTCATACACAAACATGATTTATACACTAACCTACGAGTCGGAAATTGTTAAACCAATGAGCGAACACGAAATGGGAAATTTATTGGAACAATCTCGTAAAAACAACAAACGCGACAATATTACAGGTTGCCTTATATACTATATGGGCGGATTTATACAGGTTCTTGAAGGGGACAGGGAAAAGGTTAGTGCACTTTACAAAAAGATAAAGATGGACGGACGTCACAAAAACATCCATATGTTTTCCGAGGATGCCAACGTTGAAAGGAGTTTTCCGAATTGGGGTATGGCATATTATCCCATTGACGCCAATACCACGAACAAAAGCGAATTTGAACAGTTTAAAAGAAATTTATTGCTATTGGCCGATTTGACCGAACCAAAACACCTAACTGCAAAATTGTTCTGGGATAGAATAAAATTTTTAATAACCAATCCTCCAAAAGACTTTTAGATCAAATTTTAAGATGACCAAATCTAATTGATCAGCAGAAAAAATAGTTCCAACTAAACTTCAAAAATGCTGACCAGTGTCAGGTTTTTTTATGCCAAATTGTAATACAAACGATAATATTGCTTTTAATCTAATATTTTTCAGGTCTCCTAGTGTTCATCATACTTTCGTCTCGAGACACTATAACTATTTGGGGAATGAAATTTACTTCTACGAAGAAGACCGTTGTGGTACGCGAATACCATCTGGACATCGGAACCGTACAGGTTTTTGACAACTACATGGTCGCTACCTTTGATGAAGGTGCCACAGTAACGCTAGAGCGTGCCTATCAAATCATTGGGATTTCGGAAATACATTTTAGGGACAAGAATTTTGGCTACATAAGCCTACGTAGAAATTCGTATGCCGTTGACCCAACCATATACAACTACTTGAGAGGGTTGGAAAACTTAAAGGCGTTTGCCATTGTCTCCAAAAAGGAAATAGATATGCACAATTTCAAGATTGAGAAATTGTTCTACAAAAAACCTATGGAGTTCTTTATTGAGTTCGACAATGCTTTGGCTTGGATAAAGAAAAGGGTGAAATCTATCAAAGGAAAGAATTAAAGCCTATCCTTTTTCCCTATCCTCCACCACTTCTGGCGGACTGAGGATATCCATAAATCCCCGCCCTATCATAGTACTTATTTCGGATGCTTTTACAGCTTCATAACCTTGTTGTGAGGCAAATATATCACCAGCAAGGCCATGTAAGTATACGCCAAAAATAGTCGCATAAAGGGGCTCATATCCCTGAGCCACCAACCCGGTTATAATGCCTGTGAGGACATCTCCACTGCCAGCCGTGGCCATTCCAGGATTACCTGTAGTGTTCACATACCCTTTACCATTATATAAAATGATGGTATGAGCTCCCTTTATGACCAAAATCACTTCATGCTCCTTTGCAAAAGTTTTGGCTTTTTCCAATTTATCAAAATCATCCTCCCAAGCTCCAATGAGTCGCTCCAATTCTTTGGGATGGGGCGTTAAAATGGATTTTTCGGGAATATCCTTCAGCATTTTGGGATTTTTGGCCAATATATTGAGTGCATCCGCATCGATGACCATTGGTGCCTTCATCTCTTTGAGAAGATTACCAAAAGCTTTAGCCGTTTTCTCTTCAGTGCCGATTCCCATACCAATCCCAATGACATCAGGAACAAAAGGAAGTGTAATCTTGGAAATGTTCCGTTCATCTTCATCAGTCAATACCATAACCTCTGGAACGGAAGTTTGTAAGGACTGATACCCGCATTTCGGCACAAAGGCCGTCACCAATCCACTACCCGTGGTTAAACACGCATTGCTCGCCAATTGCACCGCCCCAATTTTACCATAACTGCCTCCAATGATCATGGAGTGACCATACGTTCCCTTGTGCGAAAATTTAAGTCTAGGGCGATATAGCGGAAGTATTTCCTGTCTTCCCACTAACTCATAGGCCGCATCGGTTTTCTCCAAAATTTCCGCGTCCAATCCAATATCCAAAAGCTCCCACTGATTTACATAAACTCCGGTCTCTGGAAGAAAGAACACCAATTTGGGCACTTGAAAACTCAAAACATAACTGGCTTCAATCACATAGTAAGTATTCCAGGGGCTCCTATCCATAGGCAATCCCGAAGGGATGTCTACCGCCAGCACAAACGCTTGGGACGCATTGATGTGCTGTATCAAACGTCCAACCCATTTATCTGGCGTACGATTGAGACCAATGCCAAAAATGGCATCCACCACTATATCGTTTGGGGAAATTTCAGGTAAATCACTGTCTTCATTAATAAAATCAGGCCAAATCTTATTTTCTTTTATCCGTTCCAGATTCAACAAAAAATCCTTGGAGCGCTTTTCACTATAATTCACAACGTGCACCTGAATGGAATACCCATGCTCATGAAGCAGCCGGGCCAAGGCTATCCCATCGCCCCCATTGTTGCCAATACCGCAGAACAACTTTATATTGACTTGGGTACCCCGCAATCGGGCATGTATCCACTCGAACAACTTAGTAGCGGCCTGTTCCATGAGGACATCGCTGGTTATTTGCTGTTTTTCTATTGTGAATTTGTCAGCGTTATAGATTTGTTGGGCGGAAAAAATTTTCATTCAACACAAAAATTGGGTTATTTGTACGGATTTCGCAAAAAACACTTCGCAGCATTTGATGAAGTACCCAAAAGTACTACTTTTATCACCTCATAATAGAACAATGCAAGTTAAACAAACGGATAGTAATCTTCTTCAGATGGCATCTTTTTCATCTATCTTCACTGTGATTACCACCACCCCTTTGGGGTAAGTCTGCTATATATTTCCGTCCGTTCTTTAATGCAATTTTTCAATTAGTTTTTACAATACAATTTCATCATGAAAGTCTTAAAATTTGGAGGCACTTCAGTGGCCAATCCAGAGAATATCAATAAAGTCAAGTCCATAGTTCAAAAATTGGACAAAGAAAAAGTAGCCGTTGTGGTATCCGCCTTTGGTGGAGTTACGGACCTTCTTCTGAACACATCTGCCTTGGCGGCTAGACAAGATACAGCCTACAAGGAATCCTTAAAAACCATTGAGGACAAACACATCACCGCTATTCGGGAATTAATTCCTGTTCAAAACCAAAGCTCAGCCTTGAGCAAGGTAAAAAGTGATATGAATGTGCTCGAAACTCTTTTGGAAGGCTCATTTTTGATAGGGGAATTGACCCCAAAACTATCTGATAAGATTGTGAGCTACGGGGAATTGTTGTCCTCTTACATCATCAGTGAATTTTTTAAGTCCGAAGGCCTTGATGCCATTTTTAAGGACAGCCGTGAGCTAATTATTACCGACAATAATTTTGGTAAAGCCAACGTAAATTTTGAAAAGACCAATCAAAACTGCATAGATTTTTTCAAGGAGAACAAGCACCAAATTGTTGTTTTGCCCGGATTTGTGTCTTCCAGCAAGTCTGGAGATTCCACTACCCTTGGCAGAGGTGGCTCTGATTACACCGCAGCCATTATTGCCGGTGCGGTGGAAGCTGATATACTTGAAATATGGACCGATGTAAGTGGTATGTACACCGCCAATCCAAGGCTGGTGAAACAGGCTAAATGCGTAGCCCATATTAGCTATGAGGAAGCCATGGAACTTTCTCATTTTGGCGCGAAGGTGTTGTTCCCCCCTACCATTCAGCCCGTATTGGGCAAGGGAATTCCCATTGCCATTAAAAATACCTTTGACCCAGAAAACCCGGGGACGCTGATTACTAAAAACACCAATGGAAATGGGAAAACCGTGCGGGGAATCAGCCATGTAGGCAACATAAGCTTGTTGTCTTTGGAAGGTCCAGGAATGATTGGTATTCCAGGTATATCAAAACGGTTCTTTGAAACTCTTTCACTAAAAAACATCAGTATTGTGCTCATCACACAGGCTTCATCTGAGCATTCCATTTGTGTGGGCATTGCCGATGAAGACGTGGATGTTGCCGCCGAAGCCGTAAACGAGACTTTCGAGTATGAAATCTCAACCAAAAAAATAAAACCGGTCATCGTTGAAAAAGACCTTACCATTATTGCTTTAGTGGGCGACAATATGAAAAGTCATCAAGGTCTGAGCGGAAAAATGTTCAGTACCCTTGGAAAGAACAACGTGAACATTCGTGCTATTGCACAAGGCGCGTCGGAGCGAAATATTTCTGCCGTCATCAAAAAAGACGATGTAAAAAAAGCGCTCAATTCATTGCACGAAACCTTTTTTGAGGAAAACATCAAGCAACTCAACCTCTTTGTGATGGGTGTGGGCAACGTTGGTTCTAAATTCTTGGACCAGATTCGCCAGCAGAAAAAGTACCTTAAAGAAGAGTTGAAACTGAACGTAAGGGTCATTGGCATCAGTAACTCCAGAACCATGGCCTTTGATGAAAACGGAATTCCCTTAAAAGAGTGGGAAACCGTTTTGGCCAACGGGGAAAAAGCGGACAAACAGACCTTTTTTGACCGTATAAAATCGCTCAACTACCGCAATAGTGTTTTCGTGGACAATACAGCTAGCGCCGAGGTTTCCAAAACGTATGCGGATTACCTGCACAATAGCATTTCGGTAGTGACTTGCAACAAAATTGCTTGTTCTTCGGACTACACCTATTACAAAGAACTGAAACAATTGGCAAAGCAGTACAATTCGCCTTTCCTGTTTGAGACCAACGTGGGAGCCGGATTACCCATTATAGACACCCTTAAGCATTTGATTGCATCAGGAGATAAGATCAAAAAGATTCAAGCCGTGCTTTCTGGAAGTCTAAATTTCGTATTCAATACCTTCAATGATTCGGTGACCTTTCACGATGTGGTAAAACAAGCCCAAGAACAGGGATACACCGAGCCTGACCCCACCATTGATTTGAGTGGTGTGGATGTGATGCGAAAAATATTGATTTTGGCACGGGAAAGTGGATATGAATTGGATATTGACGACATCGCCAACGAAGCCTTTTTGCCGAAAGAAAGTCTGGAAACAGATTCCAATGAAGCGTTTTTTGAATCCTTGAAAAAGTACGAGAATGATTTTCAAAAAATGTACAAAGAGGCGGCCAATGCAGATAGCAAGCTCAAGTACGTAGCCCAATTTGAAGACGGGAAGGCCAAAGTGGGACTGCAGAAAATTCCAAAAGGTCATGATTTTTACAATCTGGAAGGAAGCGACAATATCGTTTTGTTCTATACGGAGCGCTATCCAAACCAGCCGATGATCATAAAAGGCGCTGGTGCCGGCGCAGATGTCACCGCTTCGGGTATCTTTGCGGATATCATTCGAATTGGAAATTTCTGATCATGGAAGAAATCAAAGTTTTTTGTCCAGCAACCATTGCCAACGTTTCCTGCGGATTTGATGTCCTAGGTTTGGCTTTGGATTCTGTGGGCGATGAGATGACCGTTAGAAAGATTCCAGAAAACAGCATCCGTATCACCAAAATTTTAGGTCAGGATTTGCCGTTGGAAACGGAAAAAAATGTTTCCGGCGTGGCTGGATTGGCTTTATTGACCAAAAGTGATTACGAGGGCGGTTTTGAAATCGAAATTGACAAACGAATCAAACCCGGAAGTGGGATTGGAAGCAGTGCTGCGAGTTCAGCCGGTGCCGTTTGGGCCATGAACGAATTGTTGGGTAAGCCATTTTCTAAATTGGAGTTGGTACAATTCGCCATGCAAGGCGAAAAGTTGGCCAGTGATGTAGCGCATGCTGATAATGTGGCTCCTGCCATTTATGGTGGCTTCACTTTGGTACGGAGTTACGAGCCGTTGGACATTATTCCCATTCCCACCCCTTCGGAATTGTATGCCACCGTGATTCATCCACAAATAGAAATCAAAACCTCAGATTCAAGAAAAATCCTTCGGACCACCATTTCCTTGGCGCAGGGTATTCAGCAGTGGGGTAATTTGGGAGGACTTATCGCTGGATTGTACCAAAGTGATTACGACCTCATCGGGCGTTCCTTACATGATTATATTGTGGAGCCTATCCGTTCCATTTTAATCCCGGCGTTTGATAAAATAAAGGCCAATGCCATTGAAGCCGGGGCATTGGGCTGCGGCATATCCGGTTCAGGGCCTTCCATTTTTGCGTTGAGCAAAGGGGAATCCAATGCCAAAAAAGTGGCCGCTTCCATGCAAGAAACCTATAAAAATATCGGTGTTCCTTTTGATATCCATATCTCTAAAGTGAACACCCAAGGCGTAAAAAAAATCGCTTAATCCCATGAAATTTTACAGTTTAAACCAACTTATCCCAAATACTTCGTTCAAAGAAGCTGTTATTGCCGGAATTGCACCCGATAAAGGATTATATTTTCCCGAAAGCATAACCCCGCTTCCCTCCAATTTCTTCGATTCCATAGAAAAGTTATCCAACTTAGACATCGCATTTCAGGCCATTCGACAATTTGTAAGCGATGACATTTCAGATCATGTTCTGAAAGAAATCTTGGAAAATACATTGGATTTTGACTTCCCAGTAGTCGAGATTGAAGAAAATGTGGCCACATTGGAACTTTTTCACGGCCCAACCATGGCTTTTAAAGATGTCGGTGCACGATTTATGGCCAATTGCTTGGGGTATTTTTCACAAGACGAAAAAGAAGAAGTCACCGTATTGGTCGCCACCTCTGGGGATACCGGTGGTGCTGTGGCCAATGGGTTTTTAGGGGTTGATGGTGTCAATGTGGTTATACTGTATCCCAGCGGGAAGGTCAGCGACATTCAGGAAAAGCAGTTGACCACCCTAGGTCAAAATATTGTGGCCATGGAAGTGGATGGTACTTTTGACGATTGTCAACGTATGGTGAAAACAGCTTTTTTGGATGAAGAAATTACAGACAACCGAAAATTGACCTCGGCCAATAGTATTAATGTGGCACGATGGTTACCACAGTTGTTTTACTTTTTATTTGCCTACAAGCAAGCTAAATCCAAAGGGAAAGAGATTGTATTCTCTGTACCCTCTGGAAATTTCGGGAATATCTGCGCTGGAATGGTGGCTCAAAAACTGGGTATGCCCGTAAACCATTTTGTAGCCTCCACCAATGTAAACGATGTGGTGCCCAAATTCATGCAACAGGGTATTTACAACCCCGTGCCGTCCATTGCCACTATTTCCAATGCCATGGATGTGGGTGACCCCAGCAACTTTGTTCGCATCAGGCATTTATATCAAGATGATTTGTCCACACTTCAGGGAAATCTTTCCTCCTATGCCTTTACGGATGAAGCAACCAGAGCCGCTATGAAAGAGGTGTATGCCCAAACCGGATATGTTATGGACCCCCACGGCGCTGTGGGCTATTTGGGATTGAAGGCGTATCAAAAAAGCAAAGCCCATACCTACGGTATTTTCTTGGAAACGGCTCATCCCGTAAAGTTTTTGGATGTGGTTGAAGAAACGCTTGGGTTAAGTCCAGAAATTCCATCCCAAATCCAAAAAGTGATGGGCAAGGAAAAACATTCCATCAAAATAAAAACCTACGAAGACTTAAAAGACTATCTACAGGGCAACTAGCATTTTCTTAGTTTGAATTTAACAGTGGGTTGTTCAAAACATTAGCAAGGATAAAGCCCTGTCTTGTGCGAATTCAATAAATTTACCCCATAAACCAAAAGGAATGAAAACGACTGCGTTGACCGACACCCACATTGCATTGGGCGCTAAAATGGTTCCCTTTGCGGGCTACAACATGCCTGTATCCTATGAAGGCGTAAACATTGAACATGAAACTGTTAGGAAAAGTGTTGGGGTTTTTGATGTGTCCCACATGGGCGAGTTTTTAATCGAGGGGCCAAAAGCTTTGGAACTGATTCAAAAAGTGAGCTCCAATGATGCCTCCAAATTGACCGTTGGCAAAGCGCAATACAGCTGTATGCCCAATGAAACGGGAGGTATTGTGGATGATTTAATCGTGTACCGCGTTAAGGACGAAACCTATCTTTTGGTGGTCAATGCTTCCAATATTCAAAAGGATTGGGACCATATTTCAAAATACAATGCGTCCATTGGGGCTGAGATGCGGAATATTTCGGATAATTATTCCTTGTTGGCCATTCAAGGGCCAAAAGCGGTTGAAGCCATGCAGTCTTTGTCTTCGGTTGACCTTTCCTCCATTAAATTCTACAATTTTGTAGTAGGTGATTTTGCTGGAATCGACCATGTCATTATTTCCGCCACAGGCTATACTGGTTCTGGCGGTTTTGAAATCTATTGCAAGAATGAAGAAGCGCAGCAGGTTTGGGACAAGGTGTTGGAAGCTGGAGCTGATTTTGAAATCAAACCTATTGGATTGGCAGCCCGTGATACCTTACGCTTGGAAATGGGCTATTGCCTTTACGGAAATGACATAGACGACACCACCTCTCCTTTTGAAGCTGGACTGGGATGGATTACCAAATTCACAAAGGATTTTGTGAACAGCGATGCTCTTGCCAAAGAAAAAGAAGAGGGTCCAAAACGAAAATTGGTCGCTTTTCAAATGGAAGAAAGAGGCATCCCCAGAAATGGATATTCCATTTTAGATGCCCAAGGAAATGAAATCGGGAAAGTAACCTCAGGAACCATGTCCCCTTCCCTATCCAAAGGCATAGGCTTGGGCTACGTGACCACGGAAAATGCCCAGCCGGATAGCACTGTTTATATTCAGATACGCATCAACAAAGTTCCGGCTACCCTGGTAAAATTGCCATTTTATAAAACTTCATAACAGCGTTTGGATAAAAAGAAGATATTGATATTGGGAGCGAGTGGATTTGTGGGAAACGCCATATACAAGGAACTCTGCTCTTATTTTGACACCTACGGCACCTATTATTCCAACAGAAGTTTTTCCAATAACAAACAGTTTTTCCGATATGATTTGGAGGAGGATGATATTTTTGGGATACTACATAAAATAAAGCCAGATGTCATTATTTCTTCGCTTAGAGGAAATTTCCCCGCCCAAATACAAGCGCACCATCATTTAATGGAGTACTTGATGAAAAACCATGCCAAATTGTATTTCATCTCATCTGCCAATGTTTTTGATGCCTACAGCAAGTTTCCCTCCTACGAGTTTGACAAAACTCTTTCGGAAAGTGTGTATGGTCGACTCAAGATCAAGATAGAAAACATGTTGATGCGCATGCCCAAGGATAAAACAACCATCCTCCGCGTTCCTATGGTCTTTGGCAATACTTCACCGAGAATCAGGGAAATCAAAGCAAATTTGGAAAATAAGGAACCCATTGAAGTATTCCCGAACCTCATCATCAACGTTACCAATGATGACAAGCTCACCCAGCAGATACATTATCTCATCAACAGGGATAAAACTGGGATTTTTCATTTGGGCAGCACGGACCTTATCCATCATGAGGAGTTCGTCAAAGAGATTGTTGAACGCATGGGCACTAACCAAAAGCCCATATTCAAGCGGGTTTTTACCACCAATGAAGACCGCTATTTGGCCGCACTTCCAAAAGACAACCCATTACCAAAGAATTTAAGGGTAAGCTGTCAAGAAATTATTGACCACCACCTTCACGTGGATTGATATTCAACCTATTCTTTTCGCTTTTTCGTGTTCATTTGGTTACCTTTCAATAAATCAAAAAGTTTATGGAAAAGTTGAACACTGCAAAAATTGAAGAATCCCTTAAAAACCTTTCGGGATGGTCTTTAAAAAATGATATGATCGAGAAATCCTTCAAATTCAAAAATTTCAAGGAAGCTTTTTCGGTAATGACCCGAATTGCTTTTGAATGTGAGCAGCAAAACCACCATCCCAATTGGGAAAATGTCTACAACAACCTCACCATAAAATTAAATACGCACGATGCCGGTGGCGTAACCGAAAAAGATATTCATCTGGCCAAAACCATCGAAAATATTGTCAATAACTAATATTTCCACCACCCATTTACCCTCTTGACAACGGTGCTTTTTTTGCTAAATTTGCCCCCAGCCGTAACCAATAATTTGTATGGGAAGAGCATTTGAATTTAGAAAGGGACGTAAATTGAAGCGTTGGGCAGCCATGTCCAAAGCATTTACCAGAATTGGAAAGGATATTGTAATGGCCGTCAAAGAAGGAGGCCCTGACCCAGATGCCAATTCAAAGCTTCGTGCGGTGATTCAGAATGCCAAGGCAGTGAACATGCCCAAGGACAATATTGAGCGGGCCATTAAAAGAGCATCGGACAAAAGCCTTGGGGATTATAAAGAGGTGCTTTTTGAAGGTTATGCACCACATGGAATTGCCATATTGATTGAGACAGCTACAGACAACAATACCCGCACCGTAGCCAATATTCGGAGCTATTTCAACAAATGTAATGGCAGTTTGGGAACTTCAGGTTCTGTAGAGTTTATGTTTGACCATACCTGCAACTTTACCATCAACGGTGAAGGCATTGACCCAGAAGAACTGGAACTGGAAATGATTGACTTTGGTGCCGAAGAGGTCTTTACGGATGAGGAAGGCATTCATATTTATGCCCCCTTTGAAAGCTTTGGTGCCATTCAAAAGGAATTGGAATCAAGGGACATTGAGATTCTCTCCTCCGGTTTTGATCGTATCCCCCAGGTGACCAAAGAACTTTCCGAAGAGGAAGTGGCCGATGTGGAAAAGCTCCTCGAAAAGATTGAAGAGGATGATGATGTTCAGAACGTGTACCACACCATGCAGGAATAGATAGAATAAAAAATCAAAAGGGCCCGCATAATGCGAACCCTTAAGAACCTAATTACCAACCTAAACTTCTTTGTTTCCCATACCTACGGAAAATTACCAAAGTGGGTTTTCATCTTTTGAAAAAAATTACCATAGATGGTTTGAGGAAAGCATCTCAAAAACTACATTCCGGGATTTTACCTACAACCCCTTTATAGAAATCTTGTATTTTTTTGAAGTCGTTTTGAAGATTGGATGGGTAAAAAGGTTCAGCGATTTTCACTTCTTTTTTTCCGAAATCAAAAGCGACCATGACAATGGGAACGTTGGCTTTAGTGGCAATATGATAGAAGCCTGTTCTTAGTTGATCTACTTTTTTACGAGTACCCTCAGGAGCCAAAGCAAATCGAAACACGTTTCGTTGATTAAAGATTTGTACCACACTCTCCACAGTATTGGAATTTTTGGAACGGTCTACAGGCGCTCCCCCTGTCCAACGAAAAAACCACCCAAACGGAGGTTTAAAAAGGCTTTTTTTACCTATGTAATTGATTTCCTCGTTGACCACTTTTCTGACCAACAATCCCAAGAAAAAATCAATCCAATGAGTATGGGGAACAACAATCACCACGCATTTATCCAACTTAGGAAATGAGCCGTTCAGTTTCCAGCCGAGGATTTTAAAATAGATAAGCTTGGCCAGTGCATGCATTTTTTCAATGGAAGTAGACAGTTAAAAGGCGCTACCTTTACATTTTTTGGTACAAAGCCTGAAGACGCTCTGGTGTCATTATGGATTTCCATTCCTTACCAAGCGCATTTTCCCAAAGGGCATCCAATCCCAAGGCAACATTTATCATAACATCAAAATCGGTCTGAGTAAGGTTGGCACAAACGTCTTTAGGTATGTTGATGGCATGCTTTTCAACCATTTTCTTGAAGAGTGCTACACCTTCTGGATAAAATTCTTCCAAGTGTTGAAAGACCATACAGTTTCCAACCCCGTGTTTAATTCCGAGGAGGTAAGACAACCCGTAGCTCATGGCATGGGCAATCCCCACTTGTGAATACGCAATGCTCATGCCCCCGTGCCATGAGGCCATCATTAGCTTATCACGAGATTCTTCATCTGGAATATCTTCTAAAAACACATCTTTACAAAGTTCTAGCGCTTTCTCACCATAACTCTGACTAAAGGCATTTAAATAAGTTCCCGTTAAAGATTCTATACAGTGGATGTAGCAATCCATACCCGTGTAAAACCACTGTTCTTTGGGTACGGTTTTGGTGAGATCAGGGTCAAGCAAAACCTGATCATAGGTGGTATAATCTGAATTGATACCTAATTTCTTTTCGGGCCCCAACAAAACCGTTGTACGGGAAACTTCTGCTCCAGTACCGCTGATCGTGGGAATTCCAACATGATAAAGCGCAGGTTTATGCACCAAATCCCATCCTTGATACTTTTCGGCAAGCCCTTTGTTGCTCAACAGAATGGCAACGGCTTTTGCCAAATCCAGAAGCGTACCACCTCCTATTCCAATAATTCCCGAAGGTTGCTCATCATATTCTTCTTTGATCATTTTGACCAACGCATCCACTTGTGCCGTCTTTGGTTCTTCATCAGCGGAAACGAAAATGATCTTATCATTGAACATCAATGGAATTTGTGCAACCAAATCCCGGGTTTCAAAATAATCATCTATCAAAAAGATGAATGGTGCATCTGCATTTTTTCGTTTCGGCAACAATATTTCACCCAACTGCGAAAAACTTCCTTGTCCAAAAACTACGCGAGGTACCATTGGAAAATTGCGATACACTGTTTTTTGGTGCGATGTAATCTCTTCTTTTTTCAAGTTGCTTTCGGTCTTCAATGTTTATTCAAATACTTTAAAATATCCTTTAGGTTGTTGAGTTTGAGGTGGCCGTTTATTTGTTCTGTTTCAGAAACCATTTCATGGGCCCAAGTGGTATGAAAAGGTACATGTACAGCTTTGGCACCAATATTCAAGATAGGTAATACATCTGACTTTAGAGAATTCCCAATCATTAAAAATTGATCTACTTGGATATTTAAATGCTCCAAAAGGTTGCTGTAATTGCTTTCTTTTTTATCACTGAGCACCTCCACATGGTGAAAATATTTAGAGAGACCCGACTTTTCCAATTTGCGTTCTTGATCGAGAAGATCTCCTTTGGTAAGTACGATCAATCGGTATTTGTCCACCAATGCCGATAGCACCTCTTCCACACCATCCAGCAGTTCTACAGGGTGGGAAATCATATCCTTTCCCAATTTCAATATTTCGGAAATGGTTTCTTGGGGAACCCTGTTGTTGGACAGTTCCAATGCCGATTCTATCATGGAGAGCATAAAGCCTTTTATACCATACCCATAGATTTCAAGGTTGTCCATTTCTTTTTTGAACAGTTCTTGGTCCACCTTGTTCTTGGTTTCATATCCTTCCAATAAATCGGCAAAACGCTCTTCGGTTTCCCTAAAATAGGTTTCGTTCACCCAGAGAGTATCATCAGCATCAAAGCCGATTACTTTTATATTGCTAAAATCTACTTCCATGCTTTTACGGCTCGTTCTAAATCTTCGGGGGTATCAATTTCAATTCCGGTAACGTGGGTTTCCACCATTTTTATTTTTTTTCCATATTCCAAAAATCGAATGGCCTCAATTTTTTCCTTGGCTTCCAAGGGCAGCATGGGCAATCTTTGAAAATCCATCAACGCCCTTTTTCTAAAGGCATAGATTCCTTTGTGTTTGTAATATGTGGCCTCAACTTCTTTATCGCGAGGAAACGGTATAGGGGAACGGGAAAAGTAAAGCGCACAATTTTGATTGTCCACTATAACCTTCACTGTGTTGGGGTTTGAAATTTCCTCCCAATCGGTGATGGGGGTCATTAATGAGGCCAAATCTATTTCTTCCATTTCATCTTTTTTGAAAACCTCAATAATTTTCCCAAGACTTTCACCGTCAATGAAAGGTTCATCCCCTTGTACGTTGATTACAATATCCACATCCATATCCTCCACCGCCTCGGCGATTCTATCACTTCCGCTTTGATGTTCCTTTTTGCTCATAATGACGTTACCTCCAATTTCTGAAATAACATCTGAAATTATAGAACTATCAGAAACCACATATACGGCATCAAATAGCCCCGTGTTAATGGCTGCTTCGTATGTACGGACAATGACCGGTTTTCCGCAAAGGTCCTGCATTAATTTTGCAGGGAATCTTGAGGCTTGGTACCGAGCCGGGATCATGGAAATTATTCTCACTTTTTTGAACTATTGATTGATGTTATTGTTTTGCTTTAGGTCGCAATTTGCGATAAATCCTAAAGATGAAAATCAAAATTATGATTACCAAAATTGCCGCAATGGGTGGCACCAAAATCGAAGCGGTTGAAACGACCACAGCAGTGCCTGTTTCAACTGTTGATACGATAGGATTGGCTATTCCACCTGTTGTTACAGTGGAGGTCAATCTGCCCGTGGCATTCGCTCCCTTAATGGCGGTTGCTGTTCCTCCTCCAGCTATAATGGCCAACGACCAAGTTACCACAGGATCTAAGTTGGCCACAGTGGAAACCATAACTGCGGTTCCTGCAATTCCCGCCAAGGGGATGGCCAAACTGTCCAAAGCATTGTCCACCCAAGGGATAAAATAGGCAAAAATCTCAACCAAAGTAGCCACACCCAAGGTAATCAATGCAGCTAGACTTCCTATCCATTGCCAATTGGCGTTCAGTTCCCATACGCCCAAATATGCTGCAAAACTAAGGGCGAACAAGGGCAAAAAAACCCTAAACCCCACTGAGGCGGCGAGGCCAATGCCCAAAAATATACTTATTATGGTGTCTGGAGTCATATTCATGGCATGGTCTAAAATAGGGTATTCCTAGTCAAGAAAAAAATCATCCTTAAAACCAATTAAAAAGAGTTGCTGCTTGGCCCGGGTCACCGCTGTGTAGAGCCAACGAAGATAATCTTTGTCCACACCATTGGGCAGATAGGGCTGTTCCACAAATACGGTGTTCCATTGCCCGCCTTGCGACTTATGACAGGTGATGGCATAGGAAAATTTTACTTGCAAGGCATTAAAATACTTGTTGTTCTTTACCCCCAAAAACTGTTTGTATTTAGATTTTTCATGGGCATAATCCTTCATAACCTCTTGGTAGAGCCTATTGCCATCTTCATAGGAAAGTGAGGGGGTCTGCGCGTTAATGGTGTCCAACATTAGCACTGTCTCAAACGGTTTTTGATTGGGATAATCCACCATTTTCACCTTTACCTCGGCAAATCGAAATCCATACAATTCTTTGATCGCGAAAAGTTCCAGGATTTCAATGATATCCCCATTGGCAATGAAACCGGCCTCCGAAGTGGGCTTCAACCAAAAATAGTTGTTCTTCACCACCATCATATAATCCCCAACAGCAATATCATTGTCCAAAAAGAGGATACGCTCCCTAATGTTCTGATTGTACAGGTTAGCTCTTTTATTGGACCGTACAATAATCACTGTCTCTTCCTTGCCATTTTCACTGTACGATGAATCAATGGCTTCTTGAATTTCCATTCCTTCAATGAGCCTTTTAATATCCGTAAAGGGTCCTACTTCAAACTTAAAACCATCAAAAAACTCACCTTGCAGTTGTTCTCTTAAGTTAGTTGCATTGTGAAGAATACCGGAATCATCGCTCTGGCGCATCACTTCATCCAACTCCAAATACTTTACCTCCTTATTATAGTTTAGGGAAAGTCGGTCTTCCTCCAAAGCTGGACTGAGTTCAAGCTTTACGGGAGGTAACTGTGCGGTGTCTCCTATCAAAACCAATTTGCAATTATGACCTGAATGCACATAAAACATAAGGTCATCCAGTAATGATCCATTTTCAAAAAGCTTGGAATCTGCAGGGGTGTCCGGAATCATAGAAGCCTCATCCACAATAAAAATGGTATTCCTATGCTTATTGGGCGCCAAGACAAACTGCACACCACCACCAGCTTGCTTTTTAGGATAATAAATCTTCTTGTGAATGGTAAAGGCCTTATTCCCGGAATAAACGGACATGACTTTGGCCGCCCTTCCAGTTGGGGCCATAAGAATGGAGCTCATTCTAATCTTCCAAAGACTGCTTACAATGGTGGCTACAATCGTAGTCTTACCTGTACCGGCAAAACCTTTTAATAGAAAAATCTCATCATTTGCACCATCTACCACAAATTGGGACAGCTTTTCCAAGGCCATTTCCTGTTTTAGGGTTGGGGAATGGGGAAATTTTTGGGTTAAAATCGATAAAAAATTAGATGCTGTGGGCTTGTCCATGGGCTCCTAAAGATAGCATGGTTTTTTAAAGCAAAAAGTTTCGTGATTAAAAAAAAATTGTAGATTTGTCTGTAACCACTAAATTAACTTAGAAAGACAATAGCAGATATGTTAAACTTAATTCTTATTGTAGTATTAATATGCCTTCTGACCATAGGCCTTGTTTTCCTGATTGACAGGTTTTTACCCCAAAAAGTTAAGCCCGTACTTGTAATCCTTTTTGGACTTTTGAGCATTTTTCTGGGCTATAAAATCTACCAATCCGTTAATGCACCCATTGAATTTAACAAAGTTCGTCAAGAAAGATTTTCCCAGGTTATTTCCAAATTGAAAGATATTAGGGATGCCCAAGAAGCTTACAAGACCGTTAACGGTAAATATGCGGACAACTTCAACAGCCTGATTCAGTTCATCGATACTGGAAACTACACCATTACTACGCAAAGAGATTCTTCTTTCATGCGTTATGATAAGGTATATCAAATTGAGCTTCAACAAGACACCACCATCATTGACACCCTTGGACAGGTTAAGGTGAAGGATTCTCTTTTTGGGGCCGATGATCGTTATAAGAGTATGATGAATGTTCCTTTTGCCCAAAATGATGAAAAGTTTGAAATGAAGGCTGACATCATCGACAAAAGTGGTTACAAAGCTCCTGTTTTTGAGGTGAAGGTCAAAAAGAACGTTGTACTTTACGACCAGCCTGAAGATTTATTGGCAAGGGAGAATGCCCACCAAAGTGTAGAGGAAGTCAACGGAACCGAAATAAAAGTTGGTTCACTTACCGATGTAAGTACAAATGGTAACTGGCCTCCCATCTATGACAGAAAAAACAACTAGGATAGTACAATCCGAAGAAAATAACACCTTTAGAAAATTGTCCATTCAAGTCGGCTTGAATGGACTTTCTTTTTGTGTGCTGGACACAATATCAAACAAAATCCTTGCATTTGAGAAAGTGTCCTTTAAAACCCCTTCCACTCCGTATTTGATGCTCAAGGAATTGAAAGCAATTTTAAATCAAAAGAGTGATATTGGGAGTAACTTTTCCGAAGTGGTGGTCATCCACAAAAACAATATGTTCAGTTTGGTTCCAAAACCACTTTTTAACGTTGATGAACTTCCCAATTATCTAAAGTTCAATGCTAAGATAATGGCAAATGACCTTATTGCTTTTGATGAAATTCCCAATCAGGAGATGGTTAACGTTTATGTGCCCTACACCAACATCAATAACTATATCTTTGACCTTTTCGGTGAGTTTGAGTTCAAGCATAGCGGTACAGTTCTGATCAACAAACTGCTAAACCAAACCCGGGTTTCCCCAGAACCCATATGCTATGTTCAAGTCGCTGAAAAAGAAATGGAAATGATGGTGGTTTCAGAAAAAAAACTAACCTTCTACAACCAGTTTGAATTCAAGACAAAAGAAGATTTTCTTTACTATTTGTTGTTCAGTTTAGAGCAATTGCAGATGAACCCTGAAAAGATTCAATTGAAATTGTTTGGCAAAATTGAGGAAGGTGACCCTATTTATGATCTGTGCTACCAATACATAAAACACATTTCGGTTTTCATCCCAAACAACCCTTCCTTACCTTTGGATGAATTGGAGAACGACGCCATTGATTTTTCCATACTTAGTGCCCTGTAATGCGAATTATATCGGGAAAATATAAAGGCAGAAGACTTATTGCCCCTAAGAAACTTCCCGTTCGCCCTACAACCGATATGGCCAAGGAAGGCCTCTTCAACATTTTGAACAATCGCTATTATTTGGATGAACTCAGGGTTTTGGACCTGTTCTCGGGTACGGGCAATATCAGTTTTGAATTCGCTTCAAGGGGTACGGAAGATATTATTGCCGTAGATGGGTTTGCAGGCTGTGTACAGTTTATTTCCAAAACAGCGCAAGAATTGGGTTTTTCCATCACACCCATTAAATCGGATGTGTTTAAATATCTGCAGCGAACCCCGGAAAAGTTCAACCTTGTTTTTGCCGACCCTCCCTACGATTTTGAAACAACGCAATTTTTGAACATTGCCGATCTTGTCTTTCAAAATGAATTCTTGTTGGAAGATGGCCTTTTAATCATTGAACATTCAGACCAGACGGACTTATCCAAGCATGAACATTTTACGGAAAGTAGAAAATACGGTGGGAGTATTTTTAGTTTTTTTGAATAAAAGCAGGCCATAAGCCGGATTCTGTCGAGCCTTACCATTTATCTAGACTTTTGGTTGCCCAAAAGCTCTAACCGCCTACCCTCCAGCTTGGGCGTGCAGCCCTTAAAACGCTGGTTTACGTGACGTTTCACCGCATAGAGTTTACCTGATTTCACTACAGCCGAACTGTACATCCTTTCTGTTGCACTGGTCCTCGCCTTTCGACGGACGGGCGTTACCCGCTATGCTGCACTACGGTGTCCGGACTTTCCTCCCCAAAGGTTATCGGAGCGATAAGGTGGCCTGCTGACCGCAAAGGTAACCTAATTGTTAATAAAAAAAGGGCTAGAATAGGGTGTATTGATAGCTTTGCGAGTAGCTATTTTTATATTTGTAGTAATACAATCTTTTCCCAGATTTTGGAACCTTTTGTAGTATCAGCGCGAAAATACCGTCCCCAGACATTTAAGGATGTTGTGGGCCAGGAATCCATTACCAATACCCTGCTGAATGCCATTGAGAATAACCACTTGGCGCAAGCCCTTTTGTTCTGTGGCCCCAGAGGTGTGGGTAAAACCACTTGTGCCCGAATTCTCGCCAAAAAAATCAATCAAGATGGTACTGAACGGGAAGATGAGGACTTTGCTTTCAACATCTTTGAGTTGGATGCAGCTTCTAACAATTCAGTGGATGACATCCGAAGTCTTATTGACCAAGTTCGTATACCCCCGCAGGTTGGAAAATATAAGGTCTACATCATAGACGAGGTCCACATGTTGTCCCAATCGGCATTCAATGCTTTTTTGAAGACCTTGGAAGAACCGCCAAAGCACGCCATCTTTATTTTGGCCACTACAGAAAAGCATAAAATCATTCCCACCATCCTGTCCCGATGCCAAATATTTGATTTTAAACGTATTACTGTAAAGGATGCCGCGGATTATCTAAAATATATCGCTGAGCAGCAAGGGGTTGAAGCGGAAGAAAGTGCATTGCACATCATTGCTCAAAAAGCGGATGGCGCCATGCGGGATGCACTTTCCATTTTTGACCGCGTGGTGAGTTTTTCTGGAAAGCAGTTGACTCGAAAAGCTGTGACGGATAATCTCAATGTGCTTGATTACGACACATACTTCTCGGCAACAGATTTGATTTTGGAAAACAAGATTCCGGAGCTTTTGGTACTTTTCAACAAAACCTTGTCTCTTGGTTTTGATGGACACCATTTTATCACAGGATTGGCTTCACATTTTAGGGATTTGATGGTATGTCAACATCCCGACACCCTACCCCTATTGGAAGTGGGTGAAGATGTACAAAAACACTATCAAGAGCAGGCGAAGAAAACATCAAAAGAATTCTTGCTCAAAGCCATAGATATGGCCAATGATTGCGACCTTCAATACAAAACCAGTAAAAATCAGCGGTTGTTGGTAGAACTTACCTTAATGAAATTAGCATCCATCACTTTCGATGGAGAAAAAAAAAACGCTAATTTCATAATCCCCGCTTCCCATTTTACTTCTAATTCCACCAAAAATGGAACAGTAGTACCCAAAACAAATGGTACCTCTCCAAAACCGGTTGAAGAGCAGAGCAAAGAAGAAATTGTTGAAGTTGCAGAACCACAAGAAGTTACTGTTCAAGAACCAAAGGAAAATTACCAGCCAGCCAAAAAGATTCAAATAAAGAACCCTGAGAAACGGGTTTCTGGTCTCTCCTTGTCCAGTATCAAAGCAAAAAAGGCCCACGAACAAACCAAGTCTCCAGATGTTCCCCATGAAGAGCTACCAAGTGAGTCCTTCACTGAGGCCGATATGCAACAGCATTGGGACGATTTTGTCCATATCCTAGAAGGCAAAGGCCGAAAAATCTTGGCCAGTAATCTTCAGACCGATGTACCCAAACTTAAAAATGAAAACACCATTTGGATTGAGCTGCCCAACAGCACCATGAAAAAGGAAGTAGAACGGGAACAAAGTCTAATGCTGGACCACCTCAAACAAAAACTGAACAACTATTCTATTACACTTCACATTACGGTAAATGAAGAGGTTGCAAAGAAATTTGCCTTTACACCACAGGAGAAGTACGAAAAACTTAAAGAGAAAAATCCGGCCATAGACCTTTTACGGAAGGAGTTTGACCTTGATTTCTAAGCTGCTTTCCCCAATACTCCTATCTTTGCACCACAGAATTTAAACATACAAACATGTTAGGGCTTAAACTACCTACGGACCCACGTTGGGTAAACATTGTTGAAAAGAATATAGAAGAAATCCTGACCGACCATGCCTATTGCGAGCAAAAAGCAGCGAGTACGGCCATATCCCTCATCATTGGTTTCCCTGAAAAATCAGAATTGGTAAAGGAAATGACCGCTTTGGCTCGTGAAGAAATGGGGCATTTTAATATGGTCCATGATAAAATTTTGAAACGTGGTTGGGTCTTGGGGCGCGAGCGTAAGGACGAATATGTTTTGGAGCTGATGAAATTCTTTCCTAAAGGCGGAAGTCGTGATACCCATTTGGTGCACAAGTTGCTGTACGCGGCCTTGATTGAAGCTCGAAGTTGTGAGCGGTTCCGGTTACTTTCTGAAGAAATACAAGATGAAGAGCTCTCCGAATTCTATCGCAATCTTATGGCCAGTGAAGCCAATCATTATACCATGTTCTTAAAATTTGCCCGTAAATATGGTAATAAGGAAGAGGTGGATAAAAAATGGCAAGACCTTTTGGAGTATGAAGCCAGCTTAATGAAAGACTTGGGCAAAAGAGAAACCATGCACGGCTAGTTATTGATAGTACAACGTTTTGATCATTCCATCGGCCAAACCAATTTTAGGGACGTGAATTTTCTTCGCCTTGCTCCATTTGGCGGCATTCAAAAAGATTTTGGTGGCGGGAATGATAACATCTGCTCTATCTTGGTTTAGTCCCAATTCTGAAACGCGATCCTCATAATCCATACTATTCAAAAAGTGGTATTGGGCATTCAACCAGATGTAGGACAACGGCTGCCCCACTTTTCTTCCCGACATTTTATGAAGCTTGTTGATGTTTCCACCTGAACCGATGATTTCAACCTTGTTTTCCACGTTCATATTTGAGGTAATCCATTGTTTGATTTCATCCCAAACCGAATCCTTCACCAAATCATTTAGAATACGAACGGTTCCTATCTCAAATGACCTGGACATAATAGGTTTTCCTTTGTCAAAAATAGTAAACTCCGTGCTTCCTCCCCCAACATCCACATACAGATAGAATCGGTCATTCTGGATAAGGTCTTTTAAATCCGTGGAAGCAATGATGGAAGCCTCCTTTTTACCATCAATTATCTGGATTTGCACCCCAGACTCCTTTTGTACTTTTTCAATAACTTCTTGGCCGTTTTTGGCTTCACGAAGTGCGGAGGTAGCACATGCCATGTACTTTTCAACACCGTAAACCTGCATCAAAAGGTCAAAGGAACGCATGGTTTTTACAAGGCGCTTTAGATTGTGTTCTGATATCTCCCCTCTTAAAAACGAATCCTCACCCAAGCGCACAGGTACCCGCACCAGTTCACTTTTTTTGAATACGGTTGGTTTTTCTTTGTGTTCAATAACATTATGAATCAATAACCGTATGGCGTTTGACCCAATATCAATAGCAGCAAATTTTCGTATGACCAAGTTAGGAGGTATTAGGATTCCAGCTTATTTTGATAATAGTAGTACATTTCAAATTGAGATCGTAACTCGGGCTCGTTCTCATCTCTTTTTCTATAGGCGTTGTCCTGCTTATCCGAAAAAATGCGAGCTTTCAGGTTATCCCTCCATGAAATATCAAAGGTATCCAATAGTTCCTGTCTTATATCGGGGTCATAAATAGGGCAGCCCACTTCTACCCTAAAATCGAGGTTACGGGTCATCCAATCTGCAGAGGAAATATAAATTTTGGGATTTCCTCCATTCGCAAAAATAAAGAGTCGGGGATGCTCCAAAAACTTATCCACAACACTTATGGCCTCAATATTCTCACTCATACCTTCAACTCCAGGAATAAGGCAACATATACCCCTAATGATCATTTGAATCTTTACCCCTGCCCTACTGGCTTCATAGAGCTTGTCCACCATTTTATATGACGTAAGACTGTTCATCTTTATCTTGATATACGCTTCTCTCCCAGCTTTTGCATTGGTAATTTCCTTATCAATCAACTTTAGGAAAGTAGACTTGGTGTAATGGGGCGATACAATGAGATGTTTGTACTTGTTGATTTTATAATTGGTTTCAAAGAAGGCAAATACTTTACTCATATCTTTTAAAATGCCTTCATGGGCTGTGAACAATGTATAATCGGTATAAATTTTAGCCGTGGATTCATTAAAGTTACCTGTACTAATAAACCCGTAGCGTTTTATACCTTCGGCCTCTTCCCGTTCAATCATACAGATTTTACTGTGCACTTTTAAACCAGAAACACCAAAAATCAATCGGATTCCCTCAGCTTGCAACTGGTTCGCATACTCAATATTGGCCTGCTCATCAAAACGGGCCTGTAATTCAATCTGCACGGTGACCTGTTTTCCATTTTTCACAGCATTGATCAATGCAGATGCAATCTGACTATCACTTGCTAGTCGATATACCGTAATCTGTATCGTCCTAACCTTGGGGTCCAGGGCGGCTTCACGCAAAAACTTGGTAACATAGCTAAAAGTGTGATAGGGAGCATAGATCATATAGTCTTTGTGGGCAATCATTTCCAATAGACTTCCCTTCATACTGAGTCCCTTTACAGGTAGGGGATCTATTTTCTCATACATAAGGTCATGCCGTCCCAAACTGGGAAAGCCCATATAATCCCTTCGGTTGTGATACCGCCCACCAGGAATTACGCTATCCGTGCCCATAATGTCCATTTTCTCCTTAAGAAACTGTAGCGTGTCCTTATCAATTTTCTTGTCGTACACAAAACGTACGGGATCACTGATTTTCCGGTGCTCTACACTGGATGATATTTTCTCGATAAAACTCTTGCTCAAGTCATTATCAATATCGAGTTCTGCATCACGGGTAATCTTGATCATATGCGCTGTGATGGATTCAAACTCGAACATGGTGAAGACATTATCCAAACAAAAACGGATCAGGTCATCCAGAATAATGATGTAATTCTTGTCCCCTTCTTTGGGCAATACCACAAAGCGATCAATTCCTTTTGGAATTTCTATAAGTGCGTACCGGTTGTGCCTGCCCTTTTCAGAGCCGTTTTTCATTACGATTTTAACGGCCAAATAGGCAGCAGTGTCCTTCAACAAAGGAAACTCGGTAAGATCGTTCAAAATAATGGTCATCAACTCTTGGTTGACCTTGCTAAAGAAATAATCCCGTATAAACTCTGCCTGACTTTCACTTACTTCATTCTCATTGATGATGAAGATATTCTCAGCGGCAAGTTCATCCTCTATTCCCGTAAAAATTTCCAGGCTCCTGGCCTGTTGTGCAATCACTATTTTGGTGATCTCCTCTAAAAGGTCATTGGCTTTTTCACCCCCCAATACACTTTTGCCGCTTTTCCCAGCATCCACAATACGCTTTACCGTAGCATATCTCACCTTGAAAAATTCATCCAAATTATTACTGAAGATTCCCAGAAACCGAAGACGGTCAATCAGTGGTACGTTGGGGTCATCACATTCCTGAAGTACCCGTGCGTTAAAATGTAACCAACTGATTTCTCTATTTATATATTCATTCTTTGTTTTGACCATTTATTGTTTTAAGTCTTTAGGAAAGATTGTTTTTTTAGTGGTTCCCTTTGAAATTTTAGACCAATCGTCCACATCGAATGTGACGTGGACCAGCCCAGCGGTGGGAACGTTCTCAATATACTGATCTCCCCAAGTATTTGCAAGGGATGTAAAGGCATAATTGTGTCCAAAAATCGCCACTGTATCCCATTCGTTGTTCAATCGTTTTATAAAGCCATCCACACTATCCCCAGAAAAGTCATAAAGATGTTTGTCCACCTTAAAACGGGTAAGGTCAAAATCAATATCCCTTAGAAAAATCATACTTGTGTGCAATGCTCTATTTGCAGGGCTGGAAAAGGCAAAGTCGATAACCGGTCCACTCTCCTTGAATGCCTTTGCAACCAAGTGGGCATCTTTTATACCTCTTTGTTGGAGTGGTCTATCCTTGTCCGAGACCTCATACTCCCAAGAGGATTTGCCGTGCCTCATTAATATCAATTGTTTCATTCGCGTTGAATTAGGGTGCCAAACGTTCTATTTTCCAGTCGTAATCCTCTTGAAGAGTGTATCTGATTCGGTCATGTAACCTATTGGGACGTCCTTGCCAAAACTCCATGGAAATGGGCCTTATCAAATATCCTCCCCAGTGTTTTGGCCTCTCAATAGACTTACCTTCGTATTTTTTTTCCAAAGCTTCCAGTTCCCTTTCCAAAACTTCGCGGGAGCCTATCACTTCACTTTGGTTGGAAACCACAGCGCCCAATTGACTCCCAACGGGTCTCGACTCAAAGTAACCATCTGAAAGATTTTCGGCTATTTTTTCCGCTGTGCCTTTTATAATCACCTGACGTTCCAAGTTGGGCCAAAAAAACGAGAGGCAAACTGAAGGGTTCTGGGCAATGGCCTTTCCCTTCTCGCTATTATAATTGGTGTAAAAAATGAATCCTTCGTGGGTATACTTTTTAAGCAGCACCACCCTACTCTTTGGAAAACCGTCTAAGCCTATGGTGGAAATGGTCATGGCATTGGGTTCATCCACACCTTCGGTTGCTTCAACTTCATAAAACCATTTTTGAAACTGCTCTAGGGGGTTTTCTTTAATAGCCCCCTCTGTCAAGCTGTTTTTTTCGTATGATTTCCTATAGTTGCCCAAGTTTTTTTGCATGATGTGAATTTCGGTAAAATTCAAATGGCAACAAAGCACGGTGAATGGAAAAGTTATGCTTTTTGAGTTTTCACCTAAATTGGTTTCAATGAGTTATTTGTCACGTAGAACATATGTGGGAAATCTATTATTTGGGATTTCTCAATCAAAGCTTCACTTTTTATTTCGAAATGACCGAAAAACTCACAAACTGAAGATTTTACCATCATCTGATAGCTCCACATTCGGAAAAACCTGCTGTGCTTCCTCCCTAAAAAGTTCCAAAGACTTGTATCGCGTGGAATAGTGCCCCAATATCAATGTATCCACATTAGCTTTTTTGGCAATCTGGGCTGCTTGTTTAGCGGTGGAATGTTTTGTTTTGGCACACAAATGTTCCTCCGTTTCCAAAAAAGTGGATTCATGATATAAAGCATCCACGTTTTTTATAATAGGTACTATGGATTCTTTGTACACCGTATCACTGCAAAAAGCATAGCTTTTGGGCTTTGGAGGTGGTAAGGTTATTTGCTTGTTAGAAATGACCTCCCCGTTTTTGGACAACCCATCTGCGCCGTTCTTTATTTTGTTGAACTGGCTCTTGTCTATTTCAAATTTTCTGGCCATTTCAATATCCAGCGTCCGTGGAGCAGGCTTTTCCTGAAACAAAAAACCATTGGTATAGACCCTATGTTCCAAAGGAATGGTGCGCACACTTATTTTTTCATCCTCAAACAGCAATTCAGATTCCTTGGAATCCAATTCATGAAAAACCAGAGGGTAATTGGTCCAACTATCACCCAATTTTAGGAGAAGTGTAACAGCCTCTTTAATGCCTTTTGGGCCATAAATGTGCAGTTCGTTCTCCCGACCCAGCAGTCTAAACGTAGAAACCAGTCCTGGCAATCCAAAAAAATGGTCACCATGCAAATGTGAAATAAAAATATGCTTGATTCTGGAAAATTTGACCTTGTATCTACGTAACTGTACTTGGGTACCTTCACCACAATCAATCAAAAAAAGATGATTTTTTGCTTCGAGCACCTGGGAGGTGGGATTGGTAAAGGTTCTTGGGGTTGCTGAATAACAGCCCAGAATGGTAAGCTTCACGAATAATTGAAAATTAAAACGGAAAGTTACTAATTGAAATTGGAAAATAGATAATTGGGTGCTTAGATTCTTGGATAGCTGGACTCAGGGTCAGAAGTTGGAAGTCGGAAGTCAGAAATCTGATGTCCGATTTCTAAATTCCGAGATCACGTTCTATTTCTTCCATTTCAATGAGGTCTTTGGCTTCTTGAATGGTAGGCACCACGCTGATTTCATCCGGAACTTCATCATAAGAAACCTTATCAGTTACCAAAACAAAGGATTGCCCAGAAGCTTTATGGGTGTTGGAAATATCCAAAAACTCTAAAATATCTGCCTCTGTCAGTTTTTTAAAAGAAAAAAGATTAATAATAATATTGTCGTGCTTGATTTTTGGATAGGCGTTGTTCAAATTTTCCATGAAGGTGGAAAGTGAAGTTTTCTCTTGAAAAACGATTGTGGTTGTGCCCTCTTTGTCGAAAATCATATTAGTTGATTTTTGATGCCAATAAATATAATACTGCCATACGGATGGCCACCCCATTCTCCACTTGGTGCAGAATTATGGATTGATCAGAATCCGCAACATCACTTGTAATCTCTACACCCCTATTGATTGGTCCAGGGTGCATAATCACAATTTGTTTATCCAAGCTGTCCAGTAGCTGTTTGTTCACCCCAAATTGTTGGGTGTATTCCCGAGTGGAAGGAAAATAACTGATATCCATCCGCTCATTCTGAATACGGAGCATGTTGGCCACATCACACCATTCCAAAGCTTTTCTCAGGTTGGTTTCCACGGTAACCCCGAGCGATTCAATATACTTTGGAATCAATGTCTTGGGGCCGCAGACTTTTACGTTGGCTCCTTGCAACTTTAAGGCAAAAATGTTGGAGAGTGCCACTCTAGAATGGAGAATATCCCCCACAATGACCACATTTTTTCCACCTACATCCCCAAATTTCTCGCGAATCGAATACGAATCCAACAAGGCTTGGGTTGGGTGTTCATGGGCTCCATCCCCAGCATTGACAATGGATGCCTTAACATGTTTTGACAGGAAAATCCCTGCTCCCGGATTGGGATGTCGCATCACCACCATATCCACTTTCATAGACAGGATATTGTTGACCGTATCGATAAGGGTTTCCCCTTTTTTCACGGAAGATGATGCCGCAGAAAAATTAACTACATCGGCGGACAAACGCTTTTCAGCGAGTTCAAAGGAGAGTCGTGTTCTTGTACTATTTTCAAAAAAGATATTGGCGATGGTGATATCGCGAAGCGTAGGCACCTTTTTAATAGATCGGTTAATGACCTCCTTAAAATGGTCTGCGGTTTCAAAAATGAGTGCGATATCCTTTTTGTTCAGATATTTTATTCCCAACAGGTGATTTACACTCAATTCACTCATTTCAACTTATTTACTTACCAAATATACCATGTCTTCACCATCATTTTCCTCCCACATCACCTTTACTTTTTCTTCATTTATTGCATCTACTTGCCTACCTCGATAATTAGGTTGAATGGGCAAATGTCTGCTAAAACGTCGGTCAATCAGCGTTAATAATTCTATACTTTTGGGTCTGCCAAAAGACTGAATGGCCGTTAAAGCTGATCTAATGCTCCTTCCTGTGTAGAGTACATCATCAATAAAGACCACTTTTTTATCTTCTACTAAAAAGTTCATTTTTGTGGAGTTGGCCTTTAAAATTTCTCCTCTTCCAAAATCATCCCTAAAAAAGGTGATGTCCAAAAATCCAAGGGGTATATCCTTCACCTTATACTCCTCTTTGAGAATTTTAGCAAGCCTTTCCGCCAAAAAAATACCTCTTGGCTGAATGCCGATAAGGGCGGTATTCGAAAAGTCTAAATGGTTTTCCAACAGTTGACAAGCCAACCGGTGCAGTATGATGTTGATTTCTTTTGAAGTAAGCAGTACTCTTTGACTCATATGCTATGCAACCGACTCTGTTGAATGCAAAAGTAAACAATTCTTTAGAATGCAAAAGGCATAAAAAAGCCCCGACTGTTTCCAGCGGGGGCTTTTTGTGCTATTGGGAAAACCTGATTACTTTTTCTTGGAATCAGCTTCCATTTTATCCTTCAATGCTTGCAATTGTGAATTGGCATCACCAAGGGTCGGTGCTGCTTCATCTGAAGATGAAGACCTTTTCTTGGCGGCTTTTACATTCTTCTCTTCTTGCTCTCTAAAGATGGCAGTGTGGCTGGCCACAACGCGTTTAAAATCTTTGTTGAACTCGATGATCTTGAATTCTGCCTCTTCTCCTTTTTGAAGTTTCTTACCATCTTCTTTTTCCATGTGACGTTGCGGAACGAATCCTACAATGTCCTCATTGAAGTTGATGGTAGCTCCCTTGTCAACCACTTCAGCGATAGCTGCTTTATGGATGGTTCCTTCAGCAAATTCTTCAGAATACTTGTCCCAAGGGTTCTCTGTGGTTTGCTTATGACCCAAACTCAACTTACGACCTTCAACATCCAATTCCAATACTTCAACCTCCAAGGTGTCACCTACGGTCACAAACTCAGATGGGTGTTTGATTTTCTTGGTCCAAGAAAGGTCAGAGATATAGATCAAACCGTCGATTCCTTCTTCCAACTCCACAAAAACACCAAAGTTGGTAAAGTTTCTAACGATTCCTTTGTGTTTAGATCCAACAGGATACTTGGAAGTGATGTCTGTCCATGGGTCTGGAGACAATTGCTTGATGCCCAAAGACATTTTACGATCTTCTCTATCCAGGGTCAAAACAACCGCTTCAACCTCGTCACCAACGTTTACGAAATCCTGGGCAGAACGCAAGTGCGTGGACCAAGACATTTCAGAAACGTGGATAAGACCTTCAACACCTTCGGCAACTTCAATAAAGGCACCGTAATCTGCGATTACAACGACCTTACCTTTTACTTTGTCACCAACTTTGATCTCATCTCCAAGGGCATCCCATGGGTGTTTCTCCAACTGCTTAAGACCCAATTGGATTCTTGATTTGTTATCATCAAAGTCAAGGATAACCACATTCAATTTCTGATCCAACTCAACAACTTCGTTGGGGTGGTTGATACGGCTCCAAGAAAGGTCGGTAATGTGAACCAATCCGTCCACACCGCCAAGATCGATAAATACACCGTACGATGTAATGTTCTTGACGATACCTTCCAATACTTGGCCTTTCTCCAATTGACCAATGATTTCTTTTTTCTGCTCTTCGATATCGGCCTCGATCAACGCTTTGTGCGATACCACTACGTTCTTGAACTCGTGGTTGATTTTCACCACCTTGAACTCCATGGTCTTCCCTACGTACTGATCGTAGTCACGAATAGGTTTCACATCGATTTGGGAACCGGGCAAGAACGCCTCAATTCCAAAAACGTCAACGATCATACCACCTTTGGTACGGCATTTAACGAAACCAGTAACGATTTCTTCTTTGTCATGGGCGTTGTTAACACGCTCCCAAGCTTTGATGGTCCTTGCTTTTCTGTGGGACAATACCAATTGACCGGTCTTGTCTTCACGGATATCTATAAGTACCTCAACTTTGTCACCCACTTTAAGATCGGGATTGTAGCGGAACTCGTTCAGCGAAATAACACCTTCAGACTTCGCGTTGATGTCGATGATAGCTTCACGGTCGGTCATGTGAACCACTTTTCCTTCCACTACTTCCTCATCGGCAGTGTCCACAAAATTTTCCTCTACAAGTGTTTCAAATTCCTTGAGCTTTTTGTCATCTACGCGCTCAATTCCTTCTTCGTACTTTTCCCAATCAAAATTCTCAAGATACTCCTGTGGGTCTTGTTGGGGTTGGGTTTCTTTTTTTGTTTCTGGTGCCGCAGTGGTCTCTTCAACCTCTGCAACGTTTGCTTTTTCTTCAGCCATGTGCTGACCTAAAATTTGTATTCCACGTTTTATAAGAGCTGGCAATTACCGCGGAAGTGGTTTTTACATTTGATTTTCAGTTCCTTTTTCCTCTTACTGCTTTGCTAAAAAAGGAGTGCAAAAATACAATTAAATTCTTGATTCACAAAGTATCTGCTCCAAAGGTTTGCAATGAAAAAAGTATTACAAAAATTTAATAGTGGAATGTTACCATAATGGTTATCTTGAAAGTCTTAACTATTAACTGTAAATATTGCATTATGAGTGTAAAAGCAAAGTATCAACCCGTATTGGATCTAGGTCAAAAATTGAACATAAAGGATGGGGATGTTTCTGAGGAAAACGGCGTCCTAAAAATAAAGGGGCAAGCTTCCACCCAATATGAGAAAAACCTGCTATGGGACAAAATCAAGGAAATCGGCGGACAAAGCCCATCCGATATTAAAGCCAACATTACCGTTGCGGATGAATCTGTCTACGCCCGACATACCGTAAAAAGCGGTGAATCTTTAAGCAAGATTGCCAAGCATTATTATGGTGACCCCATGAAATACAAGCAAATTTTTGAAGCAAATACAGATCAGTTGAAGAATCCAGACTTGATTCATCCAGATCAGGTGTTGGTAATCCCGAATTTGTAGAATAGTGTCAGTTCGAGTCTGCCTTTGACGGCAGACAGGCGCAGTCGAGATATACTTGAGTTCTCGACTGCGCTCGAACTGACAGTATGCAACAATCAAAAAGCGCCCTTGTGGCGTTTTTTGTTTTTGGGAAGCTCTAAAGGAAAAATGCTACCTTAACTTGCCCTTGGAAATGAATTGTTGAAACGATTCATATCTTAGAACTGGGGTACATCTATAAACCAATATGGCGATGGAATGAAAAATTTTGAGGAACGATTAAAAGGCGGGCATCCAAATTCTTTGGGAAATACCATTGAAATTGTTGAAGAAGTTTTGGCTGAAAACAAACACTTCAATGAACTTTTTAATTGCTATTTCAGTGATGATGAAGTTGTACGGCTCCGGACTTCAAACGCAATAAAACGGATTTGCAAAGCGAAGAAATCGATTTTAATTCCATACATAGACCAGTTTTTAACAGAGATTGCCCAAATTGACCAAGCTTCAACCCAATGGACTTTGTCCCAACTGTTTGAAATGCTTGAAAAAGATATGACTGAAAATCAAATTGAAGAGGCGAAAAAAATCATGAAGCGAAATCTCGCAAATCACAACGACTGGATTGTACTGAACGAAACAATGGCCACGCTAACCAAATGGTCTAAAAAGGACACGAAGCTAAAAGATTTTATTGTGCCTCACTTGGAAAGATTGACAACAGATGGACGAAAATCTGTTTCGGGTCGAGCGAAAAAAATGATTGCACAATTAGAAAAAGACTAACTCCCGGTGTGTATGGCATACTCAGTACAAGTGTTAAAACAACCTGTTGTTGTTTGGTGCAGAAACACCTGTGCTGAACTTCATGATTTTAGGCTCGATTCCACTTTTCCTAGAAGCTGATAAAACAGGCCTTTGACTTACCAAACCATTTAACCCTATTCTTTGAAGCCAAGTTGTAGAGGGTGTCCCGAATAATGAGCGGTACATAGGCCAATACATGTGCGACCAAACGCCATTTCGGAATTTTTTCTACAATTCTTAAAAAACCATCGGAATGGGTATGGTACCCCAACTCATCTACGAGGATTACCGTAGTTAGCTCTTCGGTTGGGAAGCCTTGGGCCAACAGTATATCATGCCCCTTTGGAGATTGAAAAGGAACCAACTCAAATACATTATGGGGAGCTAAACGTATCAACCAACCAATAACACCGTTGCATAGATTGCACTCTCCATCAAAAACTATGATACTCTTTCCCATAAGGATTGGTTTTCTACTAGGTCAGTCGGAAAGCCCTGGGGCACATTTCATAGCAAGCACAATTTTCATAAAGATTTATGATTTGGGAAACTCTATTTATGGGCTATTTTGTGTGAAAAAGGCTAACTTCACGCCTGTCTGCGGACAGGCAGGTATCGGTCGATATGATTCATTCAAGAACGAATCATATCTTACAACGATACGTGAAATCCTAAAAACAAACGTCCTCTCAATCATCCTATATATCCAAAATAGACATCCATCAATTTCCACACTACGATAGAAGCAGAACTTACTATCTTCATTCAGGATTAGAATTCATGTATCAATATCTTCTTGAAACCAAAATATGATCTGCAAACACCTACAACCCATTGAACAACTCATCCTTGAAAAAGGAATCAAGGAAACGTATCGAGGACAAGTTTGGTCTAAAAACTGTCGAGAGTGGGTGTACTACGACTGTTTTATCGATGCTGTTTCACTCTCCGAGAGATTAGATTTGGATGAATGTGTTGAAATCCATAAACATTTGGGAACACATGATGGCAGCGAATACGGCTTTTATTGCAGCGAACACCATGATGGCGTAATGGGTGTTTTCCCAGAAAGGAACAAGGGAAAGTTAATCGTTGACTAAGTTTTAGAACCCTGTTCTACCCGAGTTACTTATTCTTGCTTTCAATCACCCGTTTGGCAAATTCGTGGATACGCTCAAATTGTTCTTCCTGTGACTGACGCTATTTTACGTCTAGGCACCTTTTTGTTTGTTTCGTGTTTTACGAATTCAAATACCCCCTCCCTTAATTATAGCTGGATTTTTTGGTTGAAAAATTCTAACTTCACGCTTGTCTGCCGACAGTCATGTACCAGCGCTGAACACGTTTCGGTATCGTTGGATATAAATCACCTGTGTTGAGTGCAGTCCAAGTGTTAAAACGGATTCATATCCTTGAAGTTGTAGCACATAATGACCAAAAAGAAAACGCTATGAAATTATATGTATGGTACATCCTATTAGTATTTACAACTCAAATCACTTTTGGGCAAAAATCGAATACTAGTGAATTGTCTGATTTTATTGGAAGACTTTATGTAGAAGGAAAAATACACGGAGGTGTTTTAATTGCAAATAGCGAAGACATAATTTACAAAGACGCATGGGGAATTGCGAAAAAAGAAGACCATACTTCACTAAATGGCAATGAACTGTTTTCGATAAATAGTATGGGAAAAATGTTTACTTCTATTCTAATTTTACAATTGGTAGATGAAGGGATTATTTCTTTAGATGACAACCTCAATGATTTGCTCAAAGATTTCAAACACCCAGAAGCTTCTGAAATAACACTACATGATTTATTGGCTCATCGTTCTGGAATTAGGGATTATTTTCTTTTACAGCTGAATGGTGAAATGCCTTTTGACATTAGTAAAGAAGAAATGCTAATAGAAGTGGCTAATATGGACCTAAAGTTTAAACCGGGAACAAAGTTTAATTACAGTAATACGGGTTACATATTACTCAGTCTAATAGTTGAAAAGTATAGAGAGAAAAACTTCTATGAGGTAATGGAGGAAAGAATTTTCAATGTTCTGGAAATGAAAAATACTTTTCCAAAGTCTGAACTTGACTCAAATCAAGTATCTGATTATTTTAAAAGTGATGGAAGTATCGACAAATTAATAGGTGATGATTTCGGAGGTGATGGTGGTGAAATATCGACCTTGGAGGATATGCATAAATTCATGTCGGCTTTGGGTTCTGTGGAGCTATTGTCACCTCAAATGTGGACTTTGGCATTTACACCTCATTCATTTCCAAAAGAAGTCCCTGAAGATGCTTGGCCACCACCACACCAAGACCCATATGGATATGGATTTTCAATCATGGAACTACCTTATGATAATACTAATAGTGCAAAAGCAGTTGCGCATGGTGGTGCTGGAATGGGTAGCAGTTTTGCAATTCGCTACATAGATAGTGAACGTATAATCATTAATTGGAATAATATGTTTAAAAATCCAATACTAATTGACCTAATTAATTTTTTAGCTGTAAACTGATAAAAAGCAATTGCTGTAACTCGATGATTTTCAGCTCGATGTAAACCTGAAGGCAGGCAGGCTTGAAAAGTTAAGTGCTAGCCCCGCTACTACTCTTAGCCGAGACCGGTACTTGATTCAAAAAATCACTTTTCCCTCAACCCTCCTTCGCAATCACCCGTTTGGCAAATTCGTGGATACGCTCAAATTGTTCTTCCAGACCCATATTGCTATTATCAATCAAGCATGTATGAATCCAAAAAGCATATCCATCAATTAGGCTATGGTTTTTATGGTGAAAAACTTGACTTTCACTAAACACATAAAACTCGGTAAAACTATGTTCGGTTTATTGGTAACCATCAATCTAAAAATGATAAAGTTTTTGATCCTATTTGTTGTCTTAACAAATAACTTGATATCCGCTCAAGAAAAAGATTCTTTACTTAATGAGATTAGAAGAAATTATTCTGAAATAAGAGCCCAACTTGACTCTTATGAAACCACCAAGATTGAAATACGGGGCCAATCAGCTGAAGGTGGACAGGCAACAGCCTACTATAGTGTTACCGAGATTAAATTAATAGAAGTTGTGTTGCTGGGAGAGTCAGGCAAAAAACATATTGAATACTATTTTAATGATGGTGAATTAATCTTCGCATTTGAACAAAATTTCACATACAACCGACCTGTTTACAAGAACGAAAATATAGATAAGGAAAATGAAAAAAATGAAGTATTTGACTATAAAAAAACAATAATTAAAGAGGATAGGTACTATTTTGAGAATGAAAAACTTTTCCTATGGCTTGATAACAATAAGCTGGAACAAGACCTAACAATCGAGTCAAGATTTTGCTTGGAAAATAGAATTATTGCCCATTGTTATAAATTAATGCATAAGCTGGAACCCTAGACACTATCCCTTTGTACCCGAAGTCAAAATTGCCTTTTTATCTTTTATTGGCAATAACCCGTTTGGCAAACTCATGGATACGCTCAAATTGCTCTTCCAGACCCATATCGCTGTTATCAAATTCTATGGCATCCTTGGCTTTTTTAAGAGGTGAAATACTTCGGGTGGAGTCAATGCGGTCCCGTTCCTGAACATTTTTTAAGACTTCAGCAAACGTGACGTTCTCCCCTTTCTCCAACAGTTCCTTATAGCGACGCGTAGCACGAATTTCAGCGGAAGCGGTCATAAACAATTTTAGTTCGGCATCTGGGAAAACCACTGTACCAATGTCCCTACCATCCATAACAATGCCCTTGTCCTTGCCCATTTGTTGCTGCATCTCCACCAACTTGGTGCGTACCTCACCAATAGCCGCTACTTTACTCACTTGTCGGGAGACTTTCATGGTGCGGATTTCCTGCTCCACGTTTTCACCGTTCAGGTACATTTCAGAACGGCCCGTTTCTTTATTTGGTACAAACTTCAACTTGATTTTTGGCAACTCCTTAACCAACCCAGCAATATCATCTTTGGTTCCGATGTACCCATTATCCAAAGCATAAAGCGTAACGGCACGGTACATTGCACCGGTATCCACATATATATAGCCCAAAGCGGTGGCCAAACGTTTGGCGATAGTGCTTTTTCCAGTTGAGGAATAGCCATCAACGGCGATTGTAATTTTTCCCATTGGAGCAAAAATAATGGAATTGACAGAACTTTTGTCTCCAAAAATTATCCTTCGACTGCGCTCAGGATGACATCATTTCTCCAATGGGCAATTCTTAACGGATATTATCAAAAATTTTATAGGGCCTTGGCATTTTTCACCTTTTGGTCCGTAATGGCAATATCGATTACCTCGCTCATATCCGTCACGTAGTGAAACGTAAGACCTTTAAGATATTCTTCTTTGATTTCTTCGATGTCCTTACGATTGTCCGCACACAGAATAATTTCTTTGATTCGAGCGCGCTTGGCCGCCAAAATCTTCTCTTTGATTCCACCAACCGGCAATACTTTGCCCCGAAGCGTAATTTCACCAGTCATGGCCAAACTTTTCTTGACTTTGCGCTGTGTAAAGAGGGATACCAAAGACGTCAGCATGGTGATTCCTGCACTGGGGCCATCTTTGGGCGTGGCACCTTCAGGCACGTGGATGTGTACATTATATTTATCGAACACCTCAGGTGCAATACCAAAGGTATCGGCATTGGATTTAATGTATTCCATGGCAATGGTGGCGGATTCCTTCATCACTTTACCAAGGTTTCCAGTAATATTCAGGGTTCCCTTTCCTTTGGAAAGTATGGATTCAATAAACAGAATATCACCTCCCACGCTGGTCCAAGCCAATCCAGTGACCACACCGGCCACTTGGTTGTGTTCATATTTGTCGCGCTCCAATCGTGCTGGGCCGAGTATTTTTTCAATATCCTCATTAGTGATTTTGATGTTGTACTCCTCCTCCATAGCAATGGATTTGGCTGCGAAACGAACCACTTTGGCAATTTGCTTCTCCAAGCCACGCACCCCTGATTCTCGGGTGTATCCTTCCACAATCTTCTCTAATTGACGTTTACCAATCTTCAAATCTTTATTGGAAAGGCCATGTTCCTTTAATTGTTTGGGAAGTAAATGGCGTTTGGCGATTTCCACTTTCTCCTCGATGGTATAACCGGTTACGTTAATAATCTCCATTCTATCCCGAAGTGCAGGTTGAATGGTGGACAAGTTATTGGCTGTGGCAATGAACATTACTTTAGATAGATCATAGCCCATTTCCAAGAAATTATCATGGAATTCGCTGTTCTGTTCTGGGTCCAAAACCTCCAGCATGGCCGAAGAGGGGTCTCCTTGATGGCTGTTGGACAATTTATCAATCTCATCCAAGATAAAAACAGGATTGGACGTTCCTGCCTTTTTCAAACTTTGTATGATTCGTCCGGGCATGGCGCCGATATAGGTTTTTCTATGACCTCGGATTTCAGCTTCATCACGCAATCCGCCTAAGGACATACGCACATATTCTCGGCCCAAAGCCTCTGCCACAGATTTTCCCAAGGAGGTTTTACCCACGCCAGGAGGTCCATACAGACAAAGTATAGGAGATTTCATATCGTTTCGTAGCTTCAACACTGCCAAATACTCAATAATCCTACGCTTTACATCTTCAAGTCCATAATGGTCACGGTCCAAAATTTGTTCGGCTCGTTTTAAATCGAACTTATCTTTTGAATACTCGTTCCAAGGCAAATCCAGAATCAGGTCCAAATAATTACGTTGAATGGAATACTCAGCCACTTGCGGGTTCATGCGTTGCATTTTTCCAAGCTCACGCTCAAAATGCTCCTCAACTTTCTTGCTCCACTTTTTCTTTTTGGCCCGTTCACGCATTTCATCCACTTCCTGCTCATAGGACAGCCCGCCCAATTCTTCTTGGATGGTCTTCATCTGCTGGTGAAGGAAATATTCACGCTGTTGTTGGTCCATATCGCTACGCACCTTGGACTGAATATCGTTTTTTAGTTCCAAACGCTGCAGCTCCATGTTCATATACCGCAAGGTGGTCAATGCACGTTCCTGTAAGTTGGGAATCTCTAACAATTGTTGTTTCTCAGCAACACTAAGGTTAAGGTTGGAGGACACAAAATTGATCAGAAACGAATTACTTTGGATGTTCTTAATGGCAAAAGTGGCCTCACTTGGAATATTGGGGTTATCCTTGATGATCTTAAAGGCCAAATCTTTAATAGAATCGATAATGGCTCCAAATTCCTCGCTTGTCTCATCGGGTCGTGCTTCTTGCGCTTCCTTTACAGTAGCTGTCAAGTAAGGTTTTTCAGAAACAATGCTGTCAATCTGAAAACGTTTTTTCCCCTGAATAATAACCGTAGTATTTCCATCTGGCATTTGAAGTACACGTAAAATTCTAGCTACGGTACCCAATGTATTGATATCATCCACCCCCGGATTTTCGGTTTCCTCATCCTTTTGGGAAACCACGCCAATGGTTTTTGACCCATTATTGGCGTCCTTGATGAGATTGATGGATTTATCCCTTCCGGCCGTAATGGGAATTACCACACCCGGAAAAAGTACGGTATTCCGAAGAGGTAAAATTGGCAGAACCTGTGGCAGGCTCTCCTTGTTCATTTGTTCTTCGTCTTCCGGCGTAAGCAACGGTATCAGTTCCGCTTCCTCATCCAGTCCTTGAAAATCTATATTGTCAAAACTTGAAATTTTCATCTCTTTCATATCGTCATATCGGTCATTTTGTCAGAAACCACAAAATTCGACCTTGTTTATTAAATCCAAAAGCCGGTACAACTCCCTCATTTTCAAACGATGTAGGGAGATTTAGGCTTAACTACACTCCTAATTAGGCAATTCCTATGCCATTAAAATTGAAATTTTGCGAAAAAAGTGTAACAATTGATAAATTCATACCTCTATAAGACAAATCAATCATTTTTTGAGCCACCAAAATGAACATATTGATGAACTGCTGAAATCGTGCATGCAGGGGAAACAAAGTGCACAATTGGAGATTTACAATCGCTATTACAAAGCTATGTACAATACTGCTTTTAGAATTGTAAAGGACTCCGCCGAAGCAGAGGATGTAATGCAGGAATCGTTCTTGAGCGCGTTTACGAAACTGCACACATTTAAAGGGGAGGTTGCCTTTGGTGCATGGTTAAAGCGAATTGTGATCAACAACAGCATCCATCATTACAAAAAACAGCAAAAAAGAAGGGCTGTGGACTTGGATGACATAATGTACAAGGTCGAAGATAATGATGAAGTTGATTCGAATCAAAATGGTTTTGCTGAACTAAAGGCTCAAAAAGTGATGGAAACCATGAAAAGTTTGAAAGACAACTACAGAGTTTCTTTGACCTTACATTTAATTGAAGGGTACGATTACGAAGAAATAAGTGAAATAATGAACATTAGTTATGCCAATTGCAGAACTACAATTTCCAGGGCCAAGGATAGCCTTAGAAAAAAATTGACATTAAATGCTTGACCATGAAGGAAGATAAATTAGATCAATTGTTTAATAGGCTTCAAGGACAGTTAGACCTTGAAGAACCACAAAATGGACACCAAGATCGTTTTTTGGAAAAACTGAACCAAGCCCATGGTACGGTTTCCATTCAAAGTAAAAAGACAAGTTGGTGGAAACCCCTATCCATTGCGGCATCCATTGCAATCATTGGGGTATTGGCCTTTCAGGTTTTCAACACAAATCCCAGCATAGAGCAACAGGTTGTAGAGATTTCCCCGGAAGTGTCGCAAACCGAGTTCTATTTTGCCAACCTCATTGAAGAGCAGGTGGCCCAATTGAAAAATGAAAAATCCCCCGAAACTGCAAGATTGGTGGATGACACATTATTGCAACTGAAAAAATTGGAAAAAGATTATAAAAGTTTGGAACAAGACCTTGTTAATGGCGGAGATAGTAAGATTATTTTGAACGCCATGATATTTAACTTCCAAACGAGAATTGATCTTTTAAAAGATGTTTTGAGCCAAATAGAGAATATTAAAAATTTAAAATCGTACAATGATGAAAACATTACTATTTAAGAGGTTCCTTTTGGCCATGACGCTCTTTCCCCTAACGATGAGCGCACTTACCGATGGCATGAATGGGAAATATACCAAAGAAAAGACCATAAAACGGGAGTTCAATGTAAACTCAGATGCCCTTTTCAAGGTGAACAACAGCTACGGTAACCTCAACATTACCTCGTGGAACGAAAACAGGGTACTGATAGAGGTTCATATAAAAGCCAACGGTAACGATGAGGATCGTGTACAAGATCGGTTGAATGAAATTGATGTTGATTTTGAGAACAGTTCCAGTATGGTGTCTGCCAGAACTCTTTTTGGTGATCGTGGTAATAGCTGGGGATGGAACTGGGGCAAACGCAGAAACGTCAATGTACAGGTAAACTACACCATTAAATTGCCCGTGAAGAACAGCGTTAATCTCAGCAATGATTATGGCAATATCTTTTTAGATCGTATTGATGGCCATGCCAAAATCAAGTGCGATTATGGTAAAATAGATGCCGGGGAACTTCGCGGAAGAAACAATGAACTTAAATTCGATTATACTTCTAGATCCCATTTTGGCTACATAAACAGCGCCGAAATTGTTGCAGATTATTCTGGTTTTACTGTTGAAAAAGCTGGAGACCTTACTGTAAAAGCGGATTATACCAATGCCGTAATCGAGGAGATGGGCAATTTGGACTATTCAAGCGATTATGGGTCGCTAGAGGCCCACAAAGTGAAAAATGTGAATGGAAATGGCGATTACATCGGAGTAAAACTGGGAAAGGTCCACGGAAATGTGAGCATCACCAGTGATTATGGTTCCCTGCGGATTGATGAGCTGGCCCCGGATGCCGGAAACGTGGAAATTAGAACCGATTATACAGGAATAAAAATTGGATACCATCCTGAATATTACTTTGATTTCGAGATTGTGGCGGAATACGCTGGCGTGAGTGGAAAAGACGATTTTGAAATCAATATCAGCAGGGAAAAATCCAACGAAAAATATTACAAAGGCTATTACGGAAAAGAAAACTCCGGGAACAAGATCAACATCACCACCGATTACGGAGGCATCACATTTTTTAAAAATTAAATCATATCAAAAACAATAAACAAACCAAAGTCATGAAAAAAGGTATCACATTACTATTGGCACTTTGTACAGTTGCCATTACAAGCGCCCAGTGGGGCAGAAGAATTAAAGGGGATGGAAATTATGTAACCATTGAACGCTCAGTTGGGAATTATGATGGTGTTGCCTTGGCCGGCTGGTTCGATGTTGACTTGGTGAACGGTAATGAAGGTGAGATTACCCTTGAGGGAGAATCCAACCTATTGGAGCACATTAAAACAGAAGTTAAGAATGGAACCTTGGTGATTAAGGTGGAAAAAGGACTCAATCTTAGGCCCTCCACATGGGGTAAGGGAATTCACATAACCGTTCCTGTTGAGTCCATTAGTGAAGTTTCACTATCCGGTTCTGGAGATATTGTTGGGCAAACCACAATCAAAGCCAACAATTTTAGCACTCGGATTGCAGGTTCTGGGGATGTTAGCCTTACCGTTGAAGCCCAAAGTGTTGAAGCATCCCTTTCTGGTTCCGGGGATATTAACCTTTCTGGAAGAACCACAGATTTCAAAGTTCAGGTTTCTGGGTCTGGTGATATTAAGGCGTATGATCTGGAGGCGGAGTTTGTTACGGCTGCGGTCTCAGGTTCTGCAGATATAAAAGTTACCGCCAATCAATCCATAGATGCCCGGGTGTCTGGGTCTGGGGACATCCATTATCGTGGAAATCCAAAGAAAATCAATAGTAAGTCCTCTGGGTCTGGAGACATTTCCAAAGGTTAAAAGGAGTTTATCACTACCAATCAAAAAACGTAAGGGCCCCGATTATCATCGGGGCTTTTTTTTGGAACCCTATTCTTTGTGGTTGACCCGTGCCAACAGAAATATTCCCATTAAAAAGAAAAGTCCTAAAAATATAATGCTATTCCTCATGCTTCCGGTTACCTGAGAGACAAATCCGTACATAAAGGTTCCTATGATGATCCCTATCTTCTCAGCCACATCATAAAAACTGAAAAAAGAAGTTGTGTCCGTTGTTTCTGGCAAAAATTTGGAGTACGTTGATCTTGAAAGGGCTTGAATACCACCCATAACCATACCCACCAAACCAGCAGCAATATAAAAATCCATTGGGGTTTGCAAGAAATAGGCGTACACGCAAAGCATTACCCAAATACAGTTTATGACCATCAATGTTTTAATGTTTCCGTACTTACCAGAAGCTTTTGCGGTAAGTGTAGCTCCTAAAATGGCCACAATCTGAATGACCAAAATACTCACAATGAGTCCTGTGGTTCGTTCACTATCGGACCCCCAAGCTATTTCTTCCTCACCAAAATAAGTGGCTATTAACATTACAGTCTGTACGGCCATACTGTATACAAAAAAGGCTCCCAAATAGCGTTTCAACCGGGTTTGATTTCCTAATTGTCTCCAAACACTTTGGAGTTCTTGAAACCCGTTCATGATAATATTTTTTCGTTCTCCTTCCCGCTTATAGCCTTTAGGAAGATGTGTAAAGGTGTATTGGCTAAAAAGAATCCACCAAATACCCACAGAAATAAAAGAGTATTTCATGGCCTTGATTTCAGCAACTTCTCCCCCACTATCGGTAATTCCAAAAACATTAGGCTGCATGACCATAGCCAAATTGAACACCAACAAAATAACACTGCCCACATAGCCCAAGGAAAACCCCTTAGCGCTAATGCCGTCTTGCTGTTCGGGATAGGCTATATCTGGTAGATATGAATTATTGATAGCAAAACTGACCCAAAAGCCTACTAATCCAAAGAAATAGCAGGTTAACCCAAAATAAATGTTTTCCAAGGAGAACCAGTACAAACCAATACAGGAAAGGGCACCCAAGTAGCAGAAAAACTTCAGGAAAATCTTCTTGTTCCCCATATAATCTGCAATACCGGACACCAATGGGGTTACAATAGCTATGAACACAAAAGCCAAGGAGGTCACATAACTGATCAAGGGTGCACGGGCTATTTCACCACCAAAAACAGTCACTTTTTCAATCCCTGCCACGCGGAATAAGGCTCCGTAAAAAATGGGGAAGACCGCAGAAGAAATGACCAAGCTATAGACCGAGTTGGCCCAATCGTAAAATGCCCACGCATTCAATAGTTTCTTGCTTCCTTTTAATGCCAGTACTTGCGCCATAGTGGTTGTGGTTGGTTAAAAAGAAAATGTCATTTGAAACTGTGCGGAAACCCTTTCTTTTGGTGATCTGGATTTTCCGGTAGCTCTAAATGACATTTTTGGTTTTTGTTGAATCCCAATTTATTTGAATGATGTCACCCCAAATTTACGGGCTTCTTGTTTTGCGGCCGGAGCCCATGCCGTTAAATTGCTGATTCGGGTATCATTGGATGGGTGTGTGCTCAAAAATTCCGGTGGTGCCTGTCCTCCCGCCTTCGCTTTCATACGCTGCCAAAGTTGGGCTGCTTCATCTGGATTGTAGCCGGCAATGGCCATAATCTGCAATCCTATTCGGTCCGCTTCAGTCTCATGACTTCTGCTAAAGGGTAGCATCACCCCTACTGTTGAGCCCAATCCATAGGCTTGGTTAAACATATTTCTTTTCTCGGGGTCTTGTATGGCCACATTTCCTGCAACAGCTCCTATCTGTTGTAGCATTCCGGCACTCATACGTTGCGCACCGTGATCGGCCAAGGCGTGGGCCACCTCATGCCCCATAACAACTGCTACGCCTGTTTCATTCTGTGTAATGGGAAGTATTCCTGTATAAAAGACGATTTTTCCTCCGGGCATACACCATGCGTTCACCGTTTCATCATCCACCAGATTGTACTCCCATTTATAATCCTTCAGGTATCCCGGGTATCCGTTGGCATCCAACCATCGTTCAGCAGCAGAAGATATACGCTGACCTACCCTTGTTATCATTTGCGCGTCTGATGTGCCCGTGATTACTTTATTTTCATCCAAAAACTGATCATATTGAGCAAACGCCATGGGAAAGATTTGACTATTGGGATAAAAATTCAAAGTGCTTTTTCCCGTAAACGGATTTGTCTTGCATGCAGCAACCGCAAAGAATACAGCCACTGTCAAAATCAACCTTTTCATACGTAATTTTTAATAGTGTTTAGTAGTAGGGAAATTACAAAATTATTTTCCAAAAATATGGAGTGCCGTAAAATCCTTGCTCACCTCAATGGAGTTGCTTCCGTTCAATTTAATGTCTTTTGGGTCTACCTCCTCATTGTCCAGTTCCACCATTCCAATTTCAAAGGGCAAACCATGGAAATACAACTGGAATTTTTCATATGGAGTAATAAAGTTACCATCTTTGAACTGTTGAATAATCACTTCATTTGGCTTTCCTCGCAACCTAAAGTTTCTTAGGCTGAAACGTCCCTTTTTATAATCATACCCGTCTTGTTGGTCTTCGTACACGGTTGATGTTTCAAGTCCTTCCTTGTAATAGACATCAATCCGTAGTTCCTTGATCTCTTTTTCGCCAACATACTGCTGAACCGGATACTTTGGAATCATAGCGCCTTCTTTTACAAACAGTGGAATCTTGTAAATCTCAGCAGGCACCCACTTTTCCATACCTCCAGTAATTACCTCATCTGTCCAATAGCTGTACCACTTACCTCTTGGGAAATACATTCTTCTGCCCTGGGCATTGGGTTCCTGGACTGGACATACCAATATTTTTTCGCCAAATAGGAACTCATCCGTCCTAAAATGGGTCTGGGTATCCTCTTGATCATAGAACACTAGGGATTGAAGCATGGGCATTCCCTCTTTGATATACTTGTAGAACATGGTATACAAATAGGGCAATAGCTGGTACCTTAGTTCGATGTATTTTCGAACTATATTGGTAATCTCCTCCCCAAAAGACCAAGGTTCTTGATCACCGTGGTCACCACTGGAGTGTACTCTACAAAATGGATGGAATATGGCCAACTGTACCCATCTAGCGAATAGTTCGCCGTTGGGTTGCTCTGCAAAACCTCCGATATCAGACCCAACGAAAGAGTATCCACTCATACACATTCGTTGCATCTGCACATTGGCAATCCATAAATGTTCCCAGGTTGCCACATTGTCACCCGTCCATGTGGCGCAGTACCGTTGGGTTCCTGCGTATGCCGCACGGGTAAGTACAAAAGGTCTTCTAGGAAAGGTGAACTTCTTTACCCCCTCATAGGTGGCCCTAACCATCTGCATTCCATAGACATTGTGGGCTTTTCTATGACTGCAAGGATGGCCATCATAATCATGGCGGACATCTAAATTGGCCGTTTTTGTAGGGACTTCCATAACGGCAGGCTCGTTCATATCGTTCCATACACCCCTAACACCCATTCCGGCTATCATTTCTTTGTACAGGCCTGCCCACCATTCGCGGACTTCAGGGTCTGTAAAATCCGGGAATTTGCATTCCCCTGGCCAGACTTTTCCTTTAAAGTGAGGACCATCGGCACGTCTACAGAAAAAGCCATTGTCCATGGCTTGTTGGTACACCCAATAATCTCGGTCTATTTTAATCCCTGGATCGATCATGGTAATGACCTTAAAGCCATCCTCTTCCATCTCTTCGACCATTTTTTTTGGATTCGGGAAGTATCGGTTGTTCCACGTAAAGCAGCGGAAGCCTTCCATATAATCAATATCCAAGTAAATGGCATCACATGGGATATTGAGTTTTCTAAAAGTTGAGGCTATCTTTTTTACTTTTTTTTCTGGGTAGTAACTCCATTTGGATTGATGAAAGCCCAATGCCCATAACGGCGGAAGCTCAGGTACTCCGGTCAAATCCGTATAAGCTTCAACCACCTGGCTCATTTTTGGCCCATAGAAGAAATAATAGTTCATCTCGCCCCCATCGGCCCAAAAACTGGTCACATTGCGTTTCTCGTTGGCAAAATCAAAATAGGTACTGAAGGAGTTATCAAAGAAAACTCCATATGCAGCGCCTTCCTTAAGGCCCACATAAAAGGGAATGGCTTTGTAAAGCGGTTCTTGGTCCTTGCCATAAGCATAAGAATCCGTAACCCAATTGTTCACCCGTTTTCCTTTCAGGTTGGTATGGGACGCCTTGTCTCCCATTCCGTAATAGCTTTCACCGGAATGACAGGTCTTGCTCATTTTTACAATGTTGCCCCCGTAATCGTAATTCTCTTCCCAATGAAAACCGAGTTCATCTTCCAGAATCACCATGTCTTCCAAATCTACAATTTGAACCTTTAGGTCTGCCTTGTTGATATAGATTTTAATTTTGGAGGTTGTGATGACATACTCTGGGATTTCTTCCTTGACATCAAGTTCATTATAACCTAAACTTACATCTTCACTGATGGCATAGGAAAAGTCGGGTTCAAAAACGTATTCTGTGGCATATCTAAAACGAATGGCACTGTCTCGCAATATGGTCACTTGCAAAATTACCCCGTTCTGTGTGGTAAAATATAGTTTGTCGTTTTCCTGCTTGAAATCGACTATATGGTTGGGAACCTGATTCCCTCTCTTTTCAATTTCCGTGTTGGTAATCATAGCTGGCTTATCAGACTGACAAAAGAAATACTTTACCTTGACAAAATAAAAAGATATTTTGAACAAGAACCCAACTACAACGTTATAGTTTGTTCACTACTTGTAAACTACTACGGCTAAAGGGGGAAGTGTCATTACAACCGATTGAGGATGCCCATTCCATGAAGTTTTTGAGGGTTTCAGGGTTTTCTTACCTATTCCACTTCCGGAATATTTGGTTTCATCACTATTAAAAACCAGTTTCAGTTGAGTACTCTTGGGCACTCCAACCCTATAATTTTCGCGGGGTACAGGCGTAAAATTACACGCAATAATCAGGTCATCTTTGGGATCCTCACCTTTTCTAAGGTACGTTATCACGGTATTCTCCTTATCGTTATACTCAATCCATTGGAACCCCTCCGAACTGAATTGTTTTTGATACAGTGCAGGATTGCTTTTATATAACTTGTTAAGATCCTTGATAACTTCTTGAATTCCAGAATGAAAATCGTATTGGGTAAGATGCCAAGCCAAGCTTTCTTGAAAATTCCATTCTGAAGATTGACCAAATTCACCGCCCATAAACAACAGATTACCTCCTGGGTGCGTGAACATGTATCCAAATAAGAGCCTCAGATTCGCAAAACGTTGCCACTCATCCCCTGGCATTCGGTATAAAAGTGATTGTTTCCCGTACACCACCTCATCATGCGAAAACGGCAACACAAAGTTTTCAGTAAATGCGTAAGTCATACTGAAGGTGATGTCATTTAAATCATACGAACGATGAATGGGTTCTTTTTTAAAGAACTCCAAGGTATCGTGCATCCAACCCATCATCCATTTCATGCCAAAGCCCAATCCGCCAAAATGTACAGGTTTGGTAACTCCAGAAAATGCCGTTGATTCCTCTGCAATGGTCTGTACCCCTTTAAAACTGGCATAGACCTCTTGGTTCATCTCCCGAAGAAAGGAAAGTGCCTCTAAATTCTCATTATTTCCATACATGTTGGGTTCCCACTCGCCATCTTCACGTGAATAATCCAGATATAACATGGAAGCCACGGCGTCGACCCGAAGTCCGTCAACATGGTAGTGGTCCAACCAAAAAATGGCATTGCTGATTAAAAAGGCCCTCACCTCATTTCTTCCGTAATTGAAGATCAAACTTTTCCAATCGGGGTGGTATCCCCTTCTTCGGTCTGGGTGTTCATACAAATGAGAGCCATCAAAAAAACCAAGACCGTGGGCATCTTCTGGAAAATGGGACGGTACCCAGTCAAGTATTACTCCTATTCCTTTTTGGTGGAACTTGTCCACCAAAACCTTAAAATCCTCTGGTTTTCCAAAACGGGAGGTAGGTGCAAAATATCCGGTGATTTGATACCCCCATGAAGGATCGTACGGATATTCCATCACAGGCATGAACTCCACATGGGTGAATCCCATTTTGTCCACATAGTCCACCAACTGGTCCGCCATTTCAATGTATGTGAGCGATTCCCAGCCATTTTTCTTTTTCCATGAGCCCAAATGAACTTCATAGACCGAATACGGTTTGTCCAGACCATTTTTTTCCTCGCGGGTGTCCATCCATTTCTTATCCTTCCAGTCATAAGGCGCATCCCAGACAAGTGAAGCCGTATTGGGGGGATGCTCACAGAATCGTGCAAATGGGTCAGCTTTTTCGGTCCAAATATCATTGTTGTGCGAATGAATTTTATACTTGTATTTGGTGCCTTTGTCCACACCGGGAATAAAGCCTTCCCAAATTCCACTTGCATCCCAGCGAACATTGAGTTCATGCTCCCCTGCATTCCAGTAATTGAAATCACCAATCACCGATACTGACTTTGCCGAAGGGGCCCAAACGGCAAAATAAGTCCCCTTGACCCCATCAACCTCAATAAGGTGTGACCCCAATTTATTATAAAGTCGAAAATGCTTTCCGGTTTTAAAAAGATTGATATCAAATTCTGAAAATAAACTATGGACAATTACGTTGGACATAAACTACATTTAACATTTACAATATAACACATCTTTGCTCAAGATTACGATTTTAGCTGAATCCTATCAAATAAATCCAGTTCTTTTGAAAAAATGGAATGCTTTTTGATTTTTATTGAAAAACAGAAAAAAATGAAAACAAATCAAAAATCCAAAATCATGAATAAATTCAACACAATTATCGGAGCCTTGCTCGTATTATTTACCGCAGCCTGTGAGGGTCCAGCAGGACCTCCAGGACCTCCGGGGTTTGATGGCCTTGACGGTTTGGACGGGGCAGATGGCATCCAAGGACAAGTAGTGGAAGTAGAAGGCGTAAACTTTGGGTATGATGGGGATGCAAACCTTTTCAGCACCCTTATCAATTTTAGCGATGTAACCGACTTTGAAGTTTTTGAAGCTGATGCTGTTTTGGTGTATCGCTGGGCCGGTACTGTTGGTTTGCAAGATGGCAGTGATGCCGACCTTTGGAGTCAAATCCCTCAAAACTTTTTCCTTCCCGAAGGGACCATCCAATATGTATTTGAGCACACTTTTGTTGATGCCGAACTCTTTATTGAGGGTAACTTTGACCTATCTACCTTGAGTACCGATTTTACGGACGATCAAATCTTTAGAATTGTATTTGTACCCAGCGTTTTTGCCAATTCCTCTAAAATGGATACTTCCAATATTAAAAATGTAATGTCCGCTTTGGGTATCGAGGAAAATCAAGTTCAAAAAATGGAATTGAATTAATGTCAATCCAAAACTAAATTTTCAAAGTCCGATGGGTTGCCCGTGGGACTTTTCTTTTTGGTATTTTTGAAAGGATAGGCAAAAAACCACGTCTATTTCAACAAACGAAGAAGAAATGGGAAGAAAATTGCTATTGATCATGCTTTTGGGCTTTGTGGGCTGCAAGGGCACATCGCAAGAAGAAAAAAAGGAATCTAAACAAGAAACCACTTTTAAAGTCACTAAAACCGATGCGGAATGGAAAGCCGAACTTACGGATATGGAATATTATGTTCTTAGAAAAGAAGCTACCGAAAACGCTTTTACCAGTGACCTTTTGGACAACAAACAGAAAGGAACCTATGTTTGCGCCGGATGCGGGACCCCTGTTTTTAGAAGTGAGCACAAGTTCAATTCTGGAACTGGATGGCCAAGTTTTGACCGTGAAATTGAGGGCAACGTGGCCTATGATGTGGATTATAAAATAGGAGTTGCACGCACCGAGGAACACTGCGCTACCTGTGGTGGACATTTGGGGCATGTTTTTAACGATGGTCCAAGAAATACTACCGGAAAAAGACATTGCATCAATGGGGTGGCTCTGGACTTCATTCCGGACGGGAACTAATTTTAATGCTTACATGACCAAGAAATACGACATCCGAAAAACGGAGGAGGAGTGGCAAAAAAAACTCTCCCCAGAAGAATACTACGTATTGCGCCAAAAGGGAACCGAACGCCCATTTACAGGACAGTACAACCTCCATTTTGAAAATGGTGATTACCATTGTAAAGCCTGTAACGCCAAACTTTTTGAAAGCGAACATAAATTTGAAAGTGGCTGCGGTTGGCCCTCTTTTGACCAAGCAGTTGAAGGGGCCATTGAATACATTCGGGATACTTCACATGGTATGATTCGAACTGAGACGGTGTGTGCCAATTGTGGCAGTCACTTGGGTCATGTTTTTAATGATGGTCCACGGGAAACTACCGGGCAACGGTATTGTATCAACTCTATCAGTATTGGCTTTGACCCCTCAGAAAACCAATGAACTTCCAAGAAAACTACCTATCCAACGTCATTTTTGAATTCCATCGGTATAAGACCATGGGCGATAAAACTTTTGCACAACTAACCGATGATGATATCCTTTGGACCTATTCAGACACGGATAATTCCATTGCCATCATTGTGAAGCATATGGTAGGAAATATGCTGAGTCGGTGGACCAATTTTTTAACCGAGGATGGTGAGAAACCTTGGCGCAATCGGGAGATGGAATTTGAAGCACCCTACACTACCAAAAATGAAATGCTCGATGCTTGGGAAAAGGGTTGGAAATGCTTGTTCGATGCACTCAAAAAAATGAAAACCTTGAATTTTGATGCCAAAATCAAAATAAGAAAGGAAGAGCATACCCTTGTAGAGGCCGTCAACCGGCAATTGGCCCATTATGCTAGTCATGTGGGGCAATTGGTTTTTATCGGAAAAATGATAAAAGGCACACAGTGGAAATCGCTTTCCATTCCAAAAGGAGCCTCTGAGACCTTCAATAAAAAGATGTTTGGCGAGGATAAAATCTGATTTCACAAACTAAGTGATTTTTGACTTTGTTGTACTTGGGATTTGGGGATTGAATTCCGTACTTTTGCACCTGCCCGCCATAAAGCAGGCTTCAATGCTAACAACTAAAATCAAAATCTAATGAGCAAGTTCGATATAATTGTTGTGGGAAGTGGTCCCGGAGGATATGTTACTGCAATCAGAGCCTCACAACTTGGATTCAAAACAGCCCTTGTGGAAAAGGAAAGTTTAGGTGGTGTTTGTCTTAACTGGGGATGTATCCCAACCAAAGCGCTATTGAAATCAGCTCAGGTTTTTGAATATTTAAAGCATGCAGAAGACTATGGCCTAAGCGCTAAAAACGTAGAACACGATTTTGGTGCCGTGGTTAAAAGAAGTCGTGGTGTTGCGGAAGGAATGAGCAAAGGGGTTCAGTTCCTGATGAAGAAGAATAAAATTGAGGTGCTCAACGGATTTGGTAAGGTCCTGCCTGGGAAAAAAGTTTTGGTAAAAGGTGAGCATGGTGATACTGCCGAGTACACGGCAGACCACATCATTATTGCAACTGGTGCCCGAAGCCGCGAATTGCCCAGTTTACCACAAGACGGCAAAAAAGTGATTGGGTATCGTGAAGCCATGTCTTTGGAAAAACAACCCAAGAAAATGATTGTTGTGGGAAGTGGTGCCATTGGTATTGAATTTGCCTATTTCTACAACTCCATGGGAACCGAGGTGACCGTGGTTGAATATATGCCCCATATTGTTCCTGTTGAAGATGAAGACGTATCCAAGCAATTGGAGCGCAGCTTTAAAAAGGCTGGGGTGAAAATCATGACTTCTGCAGAGGTTACCAAAGTGGACACTTCTGGGGATGGCGTAAAAGCTACCGTTAAAACTTCAAAAGGTGAGGAAGTATTGGAAGCTGACATCGTACTTTCCGCAGTGGGGATAAAGACCAACATTGAAAATATTGGATTGGAAGATGTAGGTATTGCCGTAGATCGCGATAAAATCCTGGTAAACGATTACTACCAGACCAACATTCCTGGCTATTATGCCATTGGCGATGTCACCCCGGGTCAAGCTTTGGCTCACGTAGCATCTGCTGAAGGGATTCTTTGTGTTGAAAAAATTGCTGGTATGCACGTAGAACCACTTGACTACGGTAACATTCCTGGATGTACCTACTGTATTCCTGAAGTAGCCTCAGTTGGATTGACCGAAAAACAGGCCAAAGAAAAAGGATATGAACTGAAAATAGGCAAGTTTCCATTTTCCGTAAGCGGAAAGGCAAAAGCTGCTGGAACCCCTGATGGTTTTGTAAAAGTGATTTTTGATGCCAAATATGGCGAATGGCTGGGTTGCCATATGATTGGCGTTGGTGTTACCGATATGATCGCGGAAGCTGTTGTGGCCCGTAAATTGGAAACCACAGGGCATGAGGTGCTAAAGGCTGTTCACCCTCACCCAACGATGAGCGAGGCAGTTATGGAAGCTGTAGCCGATGCTTATGATGAAGTAATCCATCTTTAAGTCTCAACACTATGCTGAAGCTTTTTAGGGCCACTGCCATTCTTGAAGGAATTTCCTATTTATTGCTTTTTGGCATGACCATGCCTTTGAAGCATTGGGCCGATATCCCAGAACCGAACAAAGTGGTTGGAATGGCTCATGGCGTTCTCTTCATTTTGTATGTGGTAGTGGCGGTTGTGTTCTGTTGGGAACACAAATGGAGTATTAAAAGATTCATTGTCCTTTTCATAGCCTCCCTTTTACCCTTCGGAACCTTTTATGCGGATAAAAAATATTTGGACCCCTTAGGCTAGAAAACTTTGTATCGCCAAGTCATAGCTTTGTAGTCCAAACCCCAAAATAACGCCTTTGGCAACTGGGGATATGTAGGAAACATGGCGGTATTCTTCCCGCTGATGTGTGTTTGAAATGTGCACTTCAACAACCGGGGTGGTCACTGCTTTAATGGCATCTCCAATTCCAACAGAAGTATGGGTATAGGCAGCGGCATTTAAGATGATACCGTCATAATCAAACCCAACTTCTTGAATCTTTTGAATAAGTTCCCCTTCTATGTTAGATTGATAATATTCCAGTTCTACCTTTGGAAACTTTTGCTTCAATTTTCCGAAGTAGTCCTCAAAAGTTGTGTTTCCGTAGACCTCTGGTTCCCGTTTGCCCAACAGGTTTAAATTCGGTCCATTGATGATCATTAGTTTCATGGGGCTAAAAATACAATAAAAAGAAAAGGGCAGGATACCCTGCCCTTCATATCATTTAATTATGTTCACAATCAATTAAAGGCAAATTGCAGACCAAAGCCAAAGGATCCTACCTCATTTCCCCAATCATCACTAAGACCAATAAAAGGTCTCCAGTCAAAATTAATGACAAATGGTACTCCGTTCATTTTAAAGTCAAGCCCGGCATGAGGTCGCAACGCAAAACCATTTTCACCGCCATCCAAAAGGATGATACTCGGTCCTGCCCCCACATACCAACGCAATCCAGCTGCACGGGCAAACCCTTTGTGATACGAATACAATGCCGTGATAATGGTTGCATTGTCCTCAAAACCCAGATCGGCTTGACCAACATGGTTGGAGGTAAAAAAATACTTGCCCGTGGCACCAACAAATGTGGCATTATCTATGGCATCCACCCCCAGTCCCAATGCCGCTTTATAACTGGTTTGGGCCTTTAGCGACACTGAAAACAAGAGAACAATCGTAAAAACAAACAGTAATTTTTTCATTTCTAAGTATTTATTGGTTAATATTCATGATTCAAACTGTTTTTGGATTTGGGGTTATAAACAGTTTATGATTATATATTCATAATTCAATCTTGATGTACTTACTAGCTTCAATTTATTTCTGATGTACCACTACTTTGGACAATAATCAGAACAAAAACAAGATTCCCAAGGTTGCAATTGAAAAATTCCCGTCATTGTTAATATTCACATAAGAGATGTTCAATTCAGTGTTTCCGGTAATGTTGTATCCAATTAGGGGTCTCAAATAAAATCCTCCCTCGTTGCCTTCGTTTATGCCTACGGCATAGCCTACATCGGCTCCCAATTTAAAATCATAGGTCGGATATAATCGAAGTGATGCGGCTACTGGCAAAAACTGAAAGTCCTCGAACTCAGTTTCCACACTTACACCTCCTCCTGAAATGGTTGTGGTATCCCCAAAGGCATTGATAAACCCTGTTGCAAAACCTAAATCCAACAATTCGGAGGCCCCAATATGGTAGGCGATATCCAAACCAAGGCTGAAACTGGAAACATCCCCGGCATCTCCCACAGGAAGACCTGCATTTAATCCGGCTTTAAAATTAGTGCGGTCCACATATTGGGCCATTGACGAAAAACTAATGGCAATCATTGCTATGACCACCAATAAAAATGTCTTGTTCATAGTTGTTAAAATTTGCTAAACATTTAAACGGGTCTTCAATGGATATAGTATTTCCAAATGTTAAAAACCTAATGTCAAACAAGTGATGAATGTATTCAAACCCGACTTCCGTGTCCATCACAAATTGACCAAAAAGCCATATCAATTGACCAATCGCCAAAAAAGAGCCTAGTGGTCAAAAATTATTGTGGTTATCTTTAAACCATGAACTGGCAACAAGCATCACAGGATTATAAAAACTACCTAAAAATTGAGCGGGGACTCAGTGCCAATTCCATTTCCAATTACAGTTTGGACCTGCAAAAGCTAAAGGATTACCTTGATGAGCACAATATTTCCGAATCACCAGTACAAATAGGCCAAGAAACAGTACAGCAGTTCATTTATGATGTGGCCAAAGCAATAAACCCAAGATCACAAGCCCGAATTATCTCGGGTTTAAAAGGGTTTTTTAATTATTTGGTCTTTGAGGACTATCGTTCTGATAATCCCATGGATTTGATTGAAACTCCTAAAATTGGCAGAAAGTTACCAGACACCTTGTCCGTTGATGAAATAAATGACCTCATTTCCGCGATAGACCTCTCCAAGCCAGAGGGAGAACGCAACAGAGCTATCTTGGAAACCTTATATGGCTGTGGACTTCGTGTATCTGAACTGGTGAACTTGCGATTGTCCGACCTGTACTTTGATGAGGATTTCATTAAGGTTACGGGCAAAGGGAACAAACAACGTTTTGTTCCTATCAGCAATATCAATCAGAAGTACATCAACATATACAGAAATGAGGTTCGCGCACATTTGCCCATTCAAAAAGAACATAATGATTTCATTTTTTTGAATCGAAGGGGAAAACAGCTCACGAGAGCCATGATTTTTACCATCATAAAACGATTGGCAGAAACCATTGGATTGAAGAAAAACATCAGTCCGCATACCTTTCGGCATTCCTTTGCCACCCATTTATTGGAGAATGGTGCTGACCTCCGTGCCATTCAACAAATGCTGGGCCATGAAAGCATTACTACCACCGAAGTCTATATGCATGTAAACCGAAAACATTTGGCCACTGTCCTAAATGAGTACCACCCAAGAAAATGATATTTTAAAATTTCAATCGCGTACCCAGCTTAAAACTGTTTTTTACACCTTCCAGTCCTATACTATAAAACTTTGGGTCACCCATGGGTGTCACCATTTTGGCTTCCAACATCATATTGGGCCGCACATCATGCCCTATTCCAAAAAACACATCTTCTCTGGGCATGGGGTTTGGACGTCCTTTTCCACCGTTCATTAAATCCCATTCTCGCTGATATCCCCCTAATATATATGTTCTTTCGTCCAAATATTGCTTTAACTGAATTGGAATGGTAAATCGGTCAGCAAAAAGTCTCCGATAATGTTCCCCACCAATACTGAACTCTGTTTTTTGGGTAAGAGCAAGGTTGACTTTGAACCAAGCATAATTGGACAACCCGTCAAAAGTTGGAAAATCGTAGCCCTCCATGATCAATGGACTTTCTTGATGCGTTGCAGAAGCCCCGTTGATTTGACCGTAATTCCACTGACTGAAAATCAGCAACGCCAAAATTACTGAACAAAAAACCTGTTTGGACATGACCAGTAGTTTCCCCAAAAGTTACCACATCAATCATGAAGAATAAAGAAGGTTGGCTAAATTTTAACCTTAGAAATCTATAGAAGTTTCCAAAAGTGAATCAACTACCCCTATTTAGTTGGTTTTTCAATTCTTGATTCTGCTTTTTATACGGTCGAATAATCAACCGTGCCTCACGATCAAAACGAATATAATTGTACACCCAGTTGATGAAGACCACCACCCTATTTCTAAATCCTATCAAGAAATACAAGTGCACGAACATCCACACAAACCATGCAAAAACACCTTGGAATTTCACTCTCTTCATATCTACCACGGCCTTGTTACGACCAACGGTGGCCATACTTCCCTTGTCCTTGTAGACAAAAGGTTTCATGGGTAGGCCTTCCACCAACCGCACCAAATTTTCACCAAGGCTTCTACCTTGTTGAATGGCTGGCTGCGCCATCATGGGGTGGCCATACGGAAAATCTTCGCTTTCCATTTGGGCAACATCGCCAATGGCAAAAATCTCAGTGAATCCTTCTACTTGATGGAAACGGTTTACTCGTAAACGATTTCCCCTGCACAAAAATTCTTTGGCGTCCAATCCCTTTATTCCAACTGCTTGCACACCCGCTGCCCACACCAATGTGGCCGTCTCAAAAATGGTTTTGGTGTCGGTGGTTACGTAATTACCATCATAATCCATGACCCTAATGTTTTTCCACACATTCACACCCAACTCCTCCAAAAAACGTTCAGCCTTGGCCGAAGCCACTTCGCTCATTGCCGGAAGGATTCGGTCTCCACCCTGCACCAAATTAATTTGCGCCCTACGGGTATCCAAATCGGGATAATCTTTGGGCAATATTCCCTTTTTGATTTCGGCTAAAGCCCCGGCCAATTCCACACCGGTAGGTCCGCCTCCAACAATCACAAAATTCATTAAGGCATCCCGTTCATGAAGGTCATCCGTGAGAAGTGCTTGCTCAAAATTTTCCAAAATAAGGCTCCTCAGGTTCAAGGACTGGGGAATGCTCTTCATGGCCATGCCCTTGGTCTCAATATTTTTGTTTCCGAAGAAATTGGTTTCTGAACCGGCGGCAACTACCAAATAATCATAGGTAATCTCGCCAATATTGGTCTTTACTTCCCTTGCCATGGTGTCCACACTGGTCACTTTGGCCAATCGAAAGAAAAAATTGGGGTATCCCTGAAGGACTTTTCGGATAGGATAGGCAATGGAATCCGGCTCCAATCCACCTGTTGAAACTTGGTATAACAGGGGCTGAAAGTTGTGATAATTGTGCTTATCCAAAAGCACTACTTGTACATCTTTCTTACTAAGCTTTTTGGCTAAGGCGATTCCTCCAAAACCACCTCCTATGATAACTACCCTTGGGTAGCTTGATTGCGGTATATTCATGGCAGACATACCTGCAAAATTACGCAATACGAGGTTGGCTTTTTCATATAAAGGTCGGTTTTTTAGTATATTTAGAACCTGACTCAAAAACTCCATACAATGAAAAACATTCTCCCCATCAGTATTGCACTGTTACTTTCCACAACTGTTGTATTTTCCCAAAAAGATGAAGAAAAAGTATTGAATGACTTAAACGCCAAAACTCAAAAATACGGTGATATTGCCCATGAGATTTGGGAGTTGGCAGAAATGGGATATTTGGAGGAGAAGAGTTCGGCCTTATTGCAAAAAACACTTTCAGATGCGGGTTTCTCCATTGAAAAAGGAATTGCTGGTATCCCCACAGCATTTAAGGCAGAATATGGTTCTGGATATCCCGTAATTGCCATTTTAGGGGAATACGATGCCCTACCCGGTTTATCGCAACAGGCGGTTCCCGAGAAGAAATCGGCCGATAAAGCAGCAGGACATGCCTGTGGACATCATCTTTTTGGCACAGCTTCTACAGCCGCAGCCATTGCAGTAAAAGATTGGCTTACTTCCAAAAAAATACAGGGAACCATTCGCTTTTATGGCTGTCCAGCCGAAGAAGGTGGTTCAGGAAAAGTATATATGGTTCGTGAAGGGGTTTTTAATGATGTGGATGTTGCCCTACACTGGCATCCCGGTGCAGAGAATGAAGCCAGCGCAGGGGCTGCCTTGGCCAACAAATCAGCTAAGTTTAGATTTCATGGGGTTTCCGCACATGCCGCTGGAGCGCCAGAACGAGGTCGTTCTGCCCTCGATGGTGTTGAAGCCATGAACGCCATGGTAAATATGATGCGGGAACACATTCCGCAGGACGCCAGAATACATTATGTGATTACGGACGGCGGGAAAGCACCAAATGTAGTGCCCGATTTTGCTGAAGTATATTATTATTCAAGGCATGGTAAAAGAGATGTGGTCATCGATATTTTTGACCGTATTGTAAAAGCAGCCGAAGGCGCTGCATTGGGCACTGGAACCACCATGGAATATGAAATGATTGGGGGAACACACGAGCTTTTGCCCAACCTCACCCTTCAAAAAATCATGTATGACAACCTTACCAAAGTTGGAGGGGTAACCTATACTTCTGAAGAAAAGGCTTTCGCAGAGAAAATATCCACAACCTTAGGTGCCAAATCCTTGGATATGGAAACCGCAGAGAACATTCAACCGTATAAAGAAGAAGCACGGGCCTACGGCTCCACCGATGTAGGTGATGTAAGTTTTACTGTTCCTACCGCAGGGTTGGGAACCGCCACATGGGTTCCCGGTACGCCAGCCCACAGTTGGCAAGCCGTAGCTGCTGGCGGAACATCCATCGGAACCAAGGGTATGATGGTAGCTGCCAAGACACTAACGCTTACTGCTATGGATATTTTTAATAATCCTGAAACCGTAAAAGCTGCAAAGGCAGAACTTGAGGAACGCCGGGGTGCTGACTTCAAGTACATTCCTTTGTTGGGCAACAGACCACCGGCCTTGGATTATCGCAAATAAAGGTTTTTGGATACTGTTGTAACAAAAAGCGTTTTGTAGCTACATATAATAAGTCAAACTACTTACCAACCTTTTGAACAAAGAACTGGAACATCGTTTTGTTACCGAACTTGAGAACAATCAAAATATTGTTCACAAGGTGTGCAGCCTCTATACCAATGACAAGGATTCCCACAATGACCTCTTTCAAGAAATCACGATACAATTGTGGAAAGCTTACCCCAAATTTAGGGGCGACTCCAAGTTCAGCACATGGATGTATAGAGTGGCGTTGAATACGGCCATTACGCTGTACAGAAAGTCGAAAAGAAGGGTAAAGACGCAAGATTATGATTCAGTCGTACATAAAATAAAGGCTGATCCTTATGACGATACCGAAGAGCGACAACTGAAATTGATGTATGATGCAGTACGGCAATTGGGCGACATCGACAAAGCACTGGTGTTTCTTTATCTGGAAGACAAAAATTATACAGAAATAGCCGAGACGCTCGGTATCACCGAAGTGAATGCCAGAGTGAAAATGAACCGGGTAAAAAACAAATTAAGAACCATACTAAATCCGTAGCTTATGGTGGATGAATTGGAACTATTAAAAAAAGACTGGCAAAAGAAGGAGGCCGACCTTCCCAAATTGTCTTATGACCAAATCTATAAGATGATCTGGAAAAAGTCGTCTTCTATAGTAAAATGGATTTTTTACATTAGTATCATAGAATTTGTCTTTTGGGCTGCGCTCAACATTATCTTTAGCGATGCTGAGTCCATGCAAGAACTCAAAGCGTTGCACATTTATCGTGTTTTGATGGTGCTTAATTTCATCAATTACGGCATTATTATATACTTTATCTACAGATTCTATACCAATTACCGTAAAATCTCCTTCACTGATTCTTCCAAAAAGTTGATGAAGACCATACTTTCCGTTAAAAGAATAGTTACCCAATACGTTTGGTTCAACCTAAGCATTTTTACAATATACACGGTGATTTATTCCTATGGTACATTGGTCTACGGTCCAGAAGGGAAGAAAATTATGGAAGCAGCCCTGCAAGATGGCAATACCACCATGTTTTGGGCAATGACCATTGCTTTCTCCATAGTTTTCATCGCGGTATTTTTGCTCCTTATTTGGCTTTTCTACAAACTGCTGTATGGAATACTGCTGAAGCGGTTGCGCCAGAATTATAAAGAATTGAAAAAGTTAGAGGTTTAATTCCCTTTGTAACTATACCTCCTTTTTTGGTTTTCCTCCTCATAAGCCGCCAATTCTTCCTTGGAGATTACCTTTAGGAAAGATGGATGTTGTTCAATGGCATATTCCAACTTTTCCAAAATAGCATCAATCGACTCGTTGTCATAGTCAATTTCCAAAGGAGTCTTAATTTGCATGGATTGCAAAATACCTTTCTTTTTTACCCGAAGTCCCTTTTTATCAAAAGAACGCCTAAATCCATCAATGACCACGGGAACCACCACAGGTTTGTATCTTTTTATGATGTGCGCCGTACCCTTACGAAGTGGCTTCCATGGTGTCGTGGTACCTTGTGGAAAAGTGATTACCCAACCATCATCAAGTGCTTTGGCAATGTTGCTGATATCGCTGAATTTTACTTGTCGGTTTACATCTTGACCGTCAGCTCGCCATGTCCGTTCTATACTAATGGAACCTGCGTAGGCCAAAATCTTGGTAAGCAAACTTTTTCCCATGGTCTCCTTGGCGGCCACATAGTAGATATTCAGTTTAGGGTTCCATAGATACCCCAAGTTCTTAATATTGTCATCCCTACCCTTTAAACTGGCGTTGAACACATGGAACATGGCCACAACATCCGCAAAATAGGTTTGGTGGTTGCTAACAAAAAGTACATTGGTTTCCGGCAGGTCACGGATAATTTGTGAACCTTCTATTTCAAGGGTGTTAAATCCTTTATAACGTTGGTGCGTCATCATACCCGCAATACGAATCAACCAACGTTTTAAGAACAGAATATGACCGAAAGGATTTGTTTTGAATAGACCCATGGGTAACTCTTGTTGGCAAATTTACAAAATAGCCGCTAAAGGACTTGCCGTAAAAGCTCCCTGATTTCACTCAACATCATGGCTGTGGCGCCCCAAACGGTATAACCATTTAATTTATAAGCGGGTACGTTTATATTTTTTGCATACGATGTACTCAACAATTCTTCAATGAGGTTGGCATCATCCAAAAAATCCTTTACGTAAGCTTCCACCACTTGCTCCACTTCATCTTCCTGTGGCACAAAGGGTTGTGGCTTTGGATAAATCCCCATATAGGGTTGCACCATAAAATTACTGGGAGGGATATAAACTTCACTCAATGCCCGTATCACTTGTACGGAATCAGGGTGTACCCCCACTTCTTCATACGTCTCCCGAAGGGCGGTATCCATCAAATCCGTATCCTGCTTTTCAACCTTACCACCCGGAAAACCAATTTGGTTGGAATGCACACCCTCATAGGTCTTTCGAAGAATAAGCAGCAAACGGGTTTCACTCAAGGCATCAGGATAAAAAAGCGCCATGACTCCCGCTCTTTTGGGATTGATTTTCTTATTATTATTTTGCTTTAACCACTGAATCCGCTCTGTCGGGGACATTTTATAGTGGGATTCCTCTCCGGGAAGAGGTAGATTTTTTAATTTTAGAGCTATTTCACAAAATGCATCAAAATTCATGTTGCTAAAACCATTCGCTTTAATTACAAGTATACTATTATTTTTTTTCGTCTCTTGTGGTGAATCCCCAAAAAAGAAAACCCCACAAAAAGTAGAAACTGCCGTTCCTGCTGATTCTGTTCAACAAGAAGAGGTTGAAGATGATTCTGAAGAAGAACAGGACAATGCATTTGTCCTTGATGAGGAAAATGCCATCGATTTCTTTTTTGATTATGCCAAGAAACTCAAAAAAAATAAGGTAAAGATTACGACTACCATGGGCAGTTTCATCGTTCAATTGTATGATGATGTGCCCTACCACAAGGCCAATTTTATCTATCTGGCACGAAAAAAGTATTTTGACAGCACCCAGTTCCACCGCGTAGTAAAAGATTTTATCATTCAAGGGGGGAACTCGGATGACCGCAAAACGGCAAGAAAGCGTGGAGATATTGGCAGATACCTACTGCCACCCGATGCCAAAAAAGGATACAAGCACCATAGAGGTACCATATCCATGCCCAGCAGTGAGCGCGACAATCCCCATAAATTGGCTTCCCCGTATGAATTTTTCATTGTGGTCACCAATCCCGGTTCGTACCACTTAGATGGTTCCTACACCCCTTTTGGTCGTGTGGTTGAGGGTATGGACATAGTGGATGCCATTAATCAAGTTCCCGTTGGAGACGGGGACTGGCCGCAGAAAAATGTTTACATTCTTAAAGTGGAAGTATTGTAAACCAACGAAAAAATACTATAATTTAGGCAGCCTATGGAATAACTCAAACTAATGATACAAACAACTCAACTCATTTACTCAGACAAAAAACAATCCTATGAGGGCGTAATTGCCTATGACGATTCCCAAAAAGGGAAACGTCCCGTAGTGTTGGTTTCCCATACCTGGATGGGACAATCGCAATTTGAAGAAGACAAAGCCAAGGAATTGGCCAAACTTGGTTATCTAGCCTTCGCCATTGACGTTTTTGGTCAGGACAGAAGGGCTAAAAATGCTGAAGAAGCCGAAGCCTTGATGAACGAAATGTTGGAAGACCGGCAAGAACTTCTGAACCGAATACTTTTGGCCATGGAGACCATCAAGAAAAACGAAATGGCCGATGCCAAAAATGTAGGCGCCATTGGATTCTGTTTTGGTGGAAAATGTGTCTTGGATTTGGCTCGCTCCGGAATTAATATGAAAGGAGTGGTTTGCTTCCACGGAATTTTTGACCCACCAGGCATTGAACATGAAGGCGACATCCTAGCTAAAATTCTAGTGCTTCACGGGTGGGAAGACCCTATGGCGTTTCCAAAAGACATCGTTTCATTGGGGTATGAACTCACAGAACGCAATGCTACTTGGGAAATCGATGTCTTTGGACATACAGGCCACGCATTCACAAATCCCAATGCCAATGACCCCGATGGTGGTATGCAGTTCAACCCATTGGCCAATGATAGGTCTTGGCAACGGATGACCCATTTTCTTAATGAAGTTTTTGAATAAGCTTTAAAAGGATTTTGGAGGTTATGGGCTCGTAAAAAGATTGCTCTATTTGGTATCACTTGTTTTAATCTTGGCTATCAAGGCCAATGTCTTGCGCACATTGTTCTCCAACCCTTTGAAATCCCCATTTTGGATGGTTTCCTTGCTGATAAGTTGCGAGCCCAGTCCAACACAGGCCACCCCTGCATCGAACCAGCCCTTCAGGTTGTCCCCATCGGTGCTCACACCCCCAGTGGGCATGATGCTCGTCCATGGCTGTGGGCCCTTTATGGCCTTCACGAATCCGGGACCGTAGGTTGAGCCGGGGAAAAGCTTCACGATCTCGCAGCCCAGTTCCTCCGCCCTTGCTATTTCCGTCAACGAGCCACAGCCCGGGCTATAGGGAACCTTCCTGCGGTTGCAGACAACCGCCACGTCCTCCCTCAACGAGGCCGTCACCACAAAGTTCGCCCCCAACTGCATGTAGAGCGAGGCCGAAGCCGCATCGGTCACCGAGCCCACCCCCATCATCATCCCCGGGAGTTCCTTTAGCGCATATCTGTTGAGCTCCGTGAACACCTCATGGGCGAAGTCGCCCCGGGAGGTGAACTCCATCAGCCGGGCACCGCCATCGTAACAGGCCCTCAGCACCTTCTTTCCCACCCCGACATCGGGGTGGTAGAACAAGGGCACCATTCCCGTTCCCATCATTGCATTAATTACTTCAATCCGTGTATATCTTGCCATTTTCTTCCGTTTTTATCGTGATACCCTTCCAGAGGCGTCGCCCCCCATCAATTTTTCCACTTCATCCACGCTCACCAGATTGGCGTCGCCCTTTATGGTGTGTTTCAAGCAAGAGGCCGCCACCGCAAAGTCCAGTGCGTTCTGGTCGTCCCCCGGGTACTTTATCAACCCATAGATCAGCCCGCCCATAAAGGAATCACCTCCGCCCACACGGTCAACGATATGGGTTATCTGGTACTCCCTTGACTTGTATAGCTCCTTTCCATCATAGAGTACGCCCGCCCAGGTGTTGTGTGAGGCCGACAGCGATCCCCTGAGGGTGGTGATCACCTTCTTGGCATTGGGGAACCTCTCCATCATCTGTTTGCACACCGATAGAAAGGCCTCGGCCTTCACGTGCTCGCCCTGGGTGGTGATATCGAGCCCCTCGGGCTTGATGCCGAAATGCTTCTCCGCGTCCTCCTCGTTGCCCAGGACAATGTCGCAATGTGAGGTCAGCTCGGACATGATCTCCTCCCGTTTGGCATCATCGCAGTACTTCCAGAGCTTGGCCCTGTAGTTCAGGTCCGTTGATATGGTAACGCCCATCTTTCGGGCCACCTTAACGGCCTCTATGCAAGCATCGGCAGCTCCCTGTGAGATGGCAGGTGTAATCCCCGTCCAATGGAACCACTGCGCCCCCCCAAAGACCTTCTTCCAATCGATCATTCCCGGGGCGATCTCCGCCATGGCCGAATGGGCCCTGTCGTAGACAACCTTGCTCCCACGGCTCACCGCACCGGTCTCCAGAAAATAGATGCCCAGACGGTCGCCCCCGAACACTATCCGGTCCGTGCCCACGCCCCGCTTGCGCATCTCCATCAGGGCACATTCCCCGATATCGTTCTTCGGCAGACGGGTCACAAAGTCCACCGGGACCCCATAATTGGCCAGGGAGACCGCCACATTGGACTCCCCACCACCGTACACCACATCAAAACTGTTCGCCTGCGAGAACCTTAAAAATCCTGGAGGGGCCAAGCGTAGCATGATCTCTCCGAAGGTCACTACTTTATTCATTTCTATTCTATTTTTTATAGTTAAAATCGATTTAAGAATCCAATTAAAAATTTCATGGATAAAAAAGAAGAACGCACCTAAAATGCAGTACGTTCTTCACTGGATAACTAAACTAACACAACAACTATTTTCTTTATTCTTTATTGATTAAATCATCATTTGGAACTTTTTTATGCCAATAAGATGCCAGTATGGAGCCCGTAATGTTCATCAGCGGTCCAAAAACTGCAGGTGCAAGTCCCATGGTAGCTATTTTTCCCAACGTATTGGCAATTCCCGAGGCAAGTCCGCCGTTCTGCATGCCCACTTCTATGGATATAGTGCGGGCATCACGCTCATCCATCCCCACCAAACGTGCAAAACAATATCCTAGAAAGTATCCAAAAAGGTTATGAGCGAGGACAAGCAGCAATAACAATCCCCCAATATCTAACAGACTGTCACGGCCAGCGGCCGTAATTACGATTATTATCAAACCTATGGCCAACATTGATATCAAGGGCATGACCTTGTCCAGCCACTTTGTACGGCCATGCAGCAGGTGGTTGAACAAGAGACCGGCCCCAATGGGCAGTATGATCATCTTGATGATGCTCCACATCATAGCGAGCACCTCAATCTCCACGAACTGCCCAGCCAATAGTTTCATCAATAACGGAGTAACAAAGGGTGCCAATAGTGTAGCTATGGATGTTATGGTAATGGAAAGGGCCAGGTTCGCCTTTGCCAAATATGCCATTACGTTTGAAGCTACGCCACTGGGGGAACAGCCTATTAACACGATTCCTGCTGCAATCTCTGGGGGGAGTCCACTTACATCAGCAAGGGCAAACCCCACCAAGGGCATTATGGCCAGCTGGGCCGAAACTCCCACAAGGACACCTTTTGGAGATTTTATAATCTCCGCAAAATCCTTGATGCTCATTGAGGTGCCCATACCAAACATAATGATCTGAATCAAGGGTATGATCAGTACGGTAAGCTTAAAATTACCAATCTTCACAAAATACTGTGGCCAGTATAGGGCGAGCACAACCCCGGCAAAAATCATTGCGGCAAATATGTACCCCTTAAATTCCCTATATCCGCTGAAACCAATAGCGAGCAACACAAAAAACCCGGTCAGCAGGAGTCCGGCCCTATCTAGGTTACCAGTCCACGCCATAAGTACAAATGCAGACAATATCAGCCCGGCAAGCGCCAATGAAATACTATGTATGTTAATTTTACTCAAAATATATAGTTATAAATTAGTTCACCACAGAAGTTATTATTGCAATTTGTATGCTTGACGTGCCAGTAATTGCCATTTTCCTTCTTCATTTTGCTTGTACACTTGAATGTTACCAATGCGAATGTCAACAAGCTCTCCATTATTGGTTGCCTTTGCTTCAAAAACATGTCTTACGATTGCCGTGTCATCAAACAAATGAACACTTTGCAATGGATTGTTGATCATGGAAAAATTGAACGGCCCGTGGACCACATCGTCAATAAACTCCCTCTTGTTCTGTACAAGTCCACTTGAGTGTCCGTAGGTCAGATCATCTGAGGTTAAATCAACCAATTGGATACTATCTGCATTTACCATGGCGTTGTTGAACTTAATTACTACTTTTTTAACATCCTCTTCAGAAACTGAAAATTTTTGGACCACATTGGTACTGCTCGCATTAACGGTTTCTTGCTTTTCCAGTTTTGTGTTACAGGATACAGCAACAAATACCAGACAAATGATTATTTGATATTTTATCCCATTGACAGTTTCCATAGAGCAATTATCCATCATTTCTTCTTTCTTCCCTCTCTTTCAAAAAAGTATCCAGTTCGGATTTAGACATGGGTAGATTTGGATATTTGTCTAACCACTCCTTAAAATCCTTTTCGAAAACTTCATCGTCCACAACAAATCTTTCATTGACATACTCATATTTATTGGTACGCATGCAAAATCTATTGAACTCATCTTGAAGTGCGGTAAATTCACCAGAAATAACGACCTTTTGGACTAAATGTGGTGGAATAAAACTTACCCCTGTGGACTTAGCCAATACCACATCACCAGGTAAGACGGTTACTCTACCGATACGAATTGGACCATTCACTGATTCTATCATCATTTCTTTGATAGCAGATGGATCAGAACCGCGAATCCATGCATTGAATCCTTTAATTTGGGAAAGACCTTCAACATCTCGAACCGATCCATTGAATATAACCCCTCGCTTACCAGCCTTATAGATTGCATTACCCAAATTGTCACCTATCAAAGTTCCATCAACCATTTTACCATAACTATCTGCCACATACACGTCACCATCCATTAACTTTAGAATAGGCGCATAATTGGTTACCGGGGTTTTGGTCCCCTCCTTCTCTGCCTGTTCTTGGATATAATTATTAAAATCATTTCGGAGAGGCATGAACTGAGCAGTTACTACACGACCTGTCATGACCTGATCTGGATGTAAAATTTCCCAGCCATTCTCATAAGGGCTGGCAAAATTTTCAAATTGATTATTGTACCCATTTCTTCTTAGAGTACCCCAAACTTCTTCCATGGACAGCGCCTTGAGTCTCTCCAGTAACTCATCTGATACTTTGGGCCTACCATCTGATGTTCGTTCACCTTCCCATTCAGAAGTCAACGCTTTTATCGTTTCTGGTTGCCAAACTACATTTTGTGATTGCAATCCAAATACAGTGCATACAATAGCAATACATGATATAAATACTCTTTTCATAATATTTGTTTTAATTAATATCTTAATATGTTTATTTCTTGGTTTTATGGAACCCTTACTTTGATCAAAATCTTCTTTATTGTGTCATGACCCTTTTTCCTAAAGGCAGGGCGATGAATATCTCTTGGTGAAAAAATGAAGAACCTACCTGGTTTTGCCACATAAAATTTCCCATTCTCCACATTGTAGTTTTCTACATCCCTTTTTGGATTGTATGCCACAGTTGAGCTGTATTCTGCATTGTTCAAGGAAGCAACACCCATACCTGCCTTGCCCTTTACCACATACTGTAGATCATTAAAATTCTGGTGGGTCTCCCATTCTATTTCATCAATATCTTTTGTAGGCCCTTCTGAAACATAAACCATAACATTTCCTTCATCAATGATATACCTCCCTGTTTCCAGGTCCTCAAGATTGTGCGAATTCAAGAACTCAAATGCTTGGTCCCACCAAGTGGAGTTTTCACAATACTGGCGGGCCAGTTCTTCTTGATCAATTGATTTATGGGGCTTTAACTGTAAGCCGCCCAACCATACCTTGCTCTTGTACCAATCAGATACATTTTCCTTATTGCATGGGGTCCCAATACTCTGTGAATTTGTTCCTATGGAACACAAAAAAAACAGGATGAGTATTGGAACCCTTTTTGCAAAGGGTTCCATTAAATTCATCATAATAGATCTACTGTAAAGGTTAGTACCCAGGATTTTGTTCAAATTCTTCCCGATTGGTAAGTCGATCTATCATGTTACTCGGAATAGGTCGGAGCAGGTGTTTTTGCTCAACATTGTCTCTCCCGAGAGTGTTGTATAATTGAACTCTTTCAATGAGTTTTCCAGTCCGCTTCAAATCGGCCCATCTTAACCTTTCTGCTCCCAATTCCAATGCCCTTTCATCTAGGATAAAGTCAATATCCAAATCAGCCTCTGTTATCTCCATATCAACCTCTTTCCCTGGCCATGCAGCTCGATGCCTAATCGTATTGATATGGTCGACCGCTTCGGGCAGGTTTCCTTCCTTCATCTGTGCCTCTGCAGCAATCAAGTACATTTCCGCCAAACGTATTTCTATTACGTTCTTGGTTCCAACTCCACTATTTATGGATGGTCTTAATGGGTCTTTGTATTTTCGCATATGCGGAAAAAGCTCTCTAGAACCAGTTGGATTTTCACCATCATATAAATCATTGATATCAAAAACACCGTATTTCTGCTCCAGTTCAGCTTCTTCAATATCTGGAATATCCCAAGGAACGTAAATAAAAGCAGTATCTCCAATTTGTATATTGCCAACAAGAGTGGACTCATTATTTGCTATCCAAGCTGTCTTCCAAGACTTAGCAAATCTTGAGTCGTTTTCACGGTTGGAAGCCAAAAGGTCAAAATAGTATCGGGTTGCTACAAAACGAGGCCAAGGTCGGTCATTCTCTAGGGCCCTAGTCATTCCGGGCTGAAGATCGTACCTGGGTGTAAAGTATAGGAAATAGGCATTTCCACTTCCATTAAGTCTTTCATCCTGAGAGAATTGAATAGACCAAATCACTTCAGAGTTCACTCTATTATCTACGTCCCACAGACGTGAATAATCATCGAGCAGTGAAAAACCATAATCATTGATTACTTTTTCCGCATATTCTGCAGCCATATCATTCTGGTTCAAAGTAAGGTACACTCTAGCCAGCAAAGCCTGGGCGGCGGGCCTAGTGACTCGACCAAAATCATCTTGTGTATCAGGTAAATGTTGCTCTGCAAACAATAAATCCTGTACAATCTGATTGTACACCTCAGCTTCCGAAGCCCTTGTAGCCGTTGTTACCACATCAGTAACTTCTTCTGTCACCAAAGGCAATCCACCAAAGTGCATCACCAAAATATGGTAGTACCAGGCCCTTAAAAAATAGGACTCAGCAACTTTTTGATTGACCGCACTTTCAGGCATTTCCTCCACAGCTCCCGCTCTTGAAATAGCGGCATTGCAGGCCGCGATCCCTTGATAAAATGGAGACCATAAATTCCAAAGCACTGGATTGGCCGGCTGTATTCCAGAGTTATAAGCATTAAACTCAATGAATGTTCCATCTGATCCATTGGTCCAGAGGTCAGTTCCGAAAAACACTAATGGTGCAAAATTGTTTCCACCAGCGAACAGAGTCCGTGTGAATGTATAATTGGAATTGACAAGGTCATTAAATCCCTTCTCGGTTGTGAAGTATGAATTGATGGGTGGTGATACAATTTTCTCTTCATCGAGAAAATCACTAGAACAACTACCTATAATTGCAGTAATCACAACGAACAGAACTATATTTATATGTCTTTTCATAACTATATTTTTAGAATTGAATGTTTAGACCGAGAATAACTGTTCTTGTAGCAGGATAAGAGGATATTGTCCTTGTTCCATCAACAACATCTCCGGTCAAATCGGGTTTCATGTTAAAATCCCGCATTTCGGATTTTGTCCAGTACGCCAAATTCTCACCGGACAAATAGAGTCTCAACCCAGAAAGGGGTGTTTTCTCAATCAACGAGGCCGGGAAACGGTATCCTAGAGAAATCTGTCTAAGACTTATCAAGCTCGCGTCCCTGTAGGTTAGCGTACTTCCGTACAAACCACTTCCTTCATACAATTGATTGGGTCTCGGGTAATTATTGGTTGGATTTGTAGGTGTCCAATAATCAAAAACCAACTTATTGTAACGCTTCTTGGAAAAAGGTGCAAAAGGGCCTATTGAGGACATACCCCCCCAACGTATATAGGTCTGAAAAGAAAGGTCAAAGTTCTTGTAATTGAAGGTATTTGTAATGTTGCTCACAAAATCTGGCTGAGGACTTCCCAACACCATTCTGTCCGCATCGGTAATGGCGCCGTCATTATCAACATCCAAAACTTTTATTTGGCCAGGCTCCTGACCATAGCTTGCGGCCTCTGCACTTTCATTTTGTTGCCATATACCAATCTTTTTAAAGTCATAAAAAACTTCTATAGGCTCACCTATGAACCATCTATTGCCTATATCATCAACTTTACCGTTATAAAGTTCATCTATTTCGGTATTGTTTCGGAAGAATGTCAAGTCCGTTCTCCAACTAAATTCCTCAGTTGATATATTCACGGAATTCAAGGAAAGTTCAAAACCTTTGTTCTTTGTTTTCCCAACATTTTGAAGTACTTGGTCATACCCCGAGGTAATTGGGAGTTTTCGGAACATAAGGAGGTCGTAGGTGTTTGTATTGTACATATCAACACTTCCTGAGAGCCTGCCCCCGAAGAGCCTGAAATCAACCCCAAAGTTATAAACAGCCGTGGTTTCCCATTTTAGGTTTCTATTTTCCAATTCTGTGGGATAATACCCAAAGCCTGGTGACTCATTCCACGAATAAGCACTCCTATCAGCACCACCTTGGGTTTGGTAAGGGCTAATCCCTTGGTTACCAGTAACACCATAACTCAACCTCAACTTCAAATCATCCAACCAATTTTCAGTGCTTTTCATAAACCCCTCATCTGATATCCTGTAGGCAAATGCTGCCGAAGGAAAGTATCCCCATTTATGGTTCGGTGAAAATTGGGATGCTCCGTCTGCCCGGAGGGACAAGGTCAATAGATACTTGCTGTCATATCCATAAAATATTCTACCTGCATAGGACAATAGATTGGTTTCTATCAAATTTGATCCAACCGAATTCACCAAAGTAGCACTGCCCAAATTATGGTATCTAGATTCCTCATACGGAAGATCACTCACCCCGGCGTCACTAGTCTCTAATCTGGTGGTTTGGACTCCTTGTATTGCAGTTACGGTTAATTGGTGTTTTTCATTGAACTGCTTATTATAGGTAAGTATACTTTCGTATAACAACAGGTTATCTACAGTATTATCTACCTGAGCCGTTGCCGTACCAAGGTTTCTAGCAAGTGAATAAAACCCTGCCGATTCTTTTATGGTCCTTAATTTGAAGTTTGTCCCAAGATTTAACCTATACGTTAAATCTGGAGTTATCTTCGCTTCCCCAAATACGTTTAAAATAGCTCCCCAACTTTTATTGTCCCATCGGTAGGAGTCATATATATAATCTGCCAATGGATTCAACAATAAACCATCTGCAGTAGCTGTAAATCTTGGAGTTCCATCATCCTCGTACAACTTACCCAGCGGACTTGACTGAAATGCTTGGAACAATGCTGCGCTGGACTTCCTTTTATTGTAGGAGTGATTAAGTAAAATTGATGCTCCCCCACTGAAGATAGGTGAAAAAGTAAAATCCAAATTTGTCCGCATGCTGTATCGGTCAAAGTTTTCGCCAGGAATTATTCCATCTTGCTGGAAATAGCTTCCTGAAAAATTATATTTTACCTTTTCAGACCCACCGCTCACGGTTAACTGGTGTTTCTGCTGAAACCCATGTTCGTATAGTAAATCTTGATAGTTTAGACCATTGCCTCCTTGCCTAAGACTCTCTATTTCTATTTCATCGAATATAATTTCATCAAACTCTGCGCTGGTTCCACCTTCAGGATAATCCCCAATTGCCCTGTATGCTTCTCTTGCAATCTCGGCATATTGTGGACCATTGGCATAGGGAATGGTTCCATAGGCCATAATGGGACCTCCATAACTTTCAAAAATAAACCTTGGCGCTCCAGTGGCACCTCGTTTGGTTGTAATGATAATTACACCATTGGCCCCCCTTGCCCCATAAATTGCTGTGGATGAAGCATCTTTCAATACATCCACGCTCTCAATATCATAAGGGTTGATGTCATTCAAAGTTCCATAATAAGGTGACCCATCCAATATAATCAATGGATCGTTGGTTGCTGTAAAAGAGCGCTGGCCTCTCAGCTGTATTTGGGTAGAAGCTCCAGGTCCTGCCCCAGAGGGCACCACATCCAATCCGGGTATACGTCCAACTATCCCTCCTTCAATGGATGTCATGGGAATATCGGCTATATCTTCGGTGCTTACAGAAGCAACCGAACCAGTAACGTCTCTACGTTTTTGTGTTCCATACCCCACAACCACAACTTCATCCAAGGCTTGGGAATCTTCCTGCATTACAACATCAATAGTGGTTGATACTCCAACGGGAATCTCTTGACTGGCGTATCCTATGGAAGTGAACACTAATATTGATTCGGGTCCTGAGATTTGCAAGGAGTAATTGCCATCGAAATCTGCGGCCGTTCCATTCGTTGTGTTCTTTTCAACAACGTTGGCCCCGGGTATAGGAATTCCTTGATTGTCCACAATAGTACCAGTAACAGTTTGCTGAACAATTTTTGCATCCAACAGCAAATCATTGGAGATCTTTTCTTGAACTGGAATTTTTTTAATGGGTGGGCCTCCCCTTTTTAGCACAATTTGGTTCTTGACCATGGAGTAACTCACGTATTGCCCTTTAAAAATAAGGTCTAGTATTTCAGAAATAGGTTTGTTCCTCACCTTGAGGGAAACAGTCCTACCTTCATTAATTTCTCCGCTTCTGTAAAAAAATGTAAAATTACTTTTGGATTCTATTTCCTCAAGTACGTTTTGAATGGTCTCATTTTCTACTTCTAAATCTATTTTGGTATTTTGGGAGAATGAGTTTGCTTGTACATTTAGCAAAGCACATACCAAAAGAAGAAATGAGAGCTTCATAGTTCGGTTCTTATTAAGAATATTTCCCAGAAAGTCTGGAAACCAATCTATTTTTTGCATAATTTTGAATGGTTTTGATTAGTTAGTAACATTTCTATTAAAATCAATCCTTGTCGGGAAGTGTTGCACCACTTCCCGATTTTTAGTTTTTGTTCATATCACCATAGGCATTCTCTTTTTTGTTTATTATTATTTTTCCATCGTTGATCAGGTAATCAAAATTTGCACTTTCCTTAAACGTGTTCATTAAGTCTATGATAGACTCTTCACTAAACTTGCCATGAAAGCGAGAATCGTTCAACTCTGAATAGTTGTTTTCTACCTCAACATTATATCTCCGTTCAATTTTTTGTATGATCTCCGTAAATGAATCATCATTGAAAATGAGCAGGTCCTGTGTCCAACCAATATAATCCTTAACATCTACCTCGTTTATATTCAATCCTTCAGGAACCAAAGAGGCCTTTTGCCCTGGCTTTATTACCAGAGGTTCAAAATTGAGGGTCTTGGCAATTTTATTGTTCACTTGAACACTTCCTTCTACCAAAACAGTGTGATGATTAGAGCCCTCATAAGAGCTCACATTAAAATGTGTGCCCAGTACCTCAACCTCCATGTCATTGGCTTGGACAATAAAAGGGGACTGTTCATCTCTGGCCACTTCAAAATAGGCTTCTCCAAGCAAAAACACCTCCCTGTTTGCATCAGGTAAAAAATTGACTGGAAATCGCAAACTTGTACCTGCATTTAGATGAACCCAAGTTCCATCTGAAAGAATCAGCTTAAAGGTCTTTCCCCTAGGCACCTTTATTTCGTTATACACAAGTTCTTTGAGTGTACTGTCCTTTTTGTAGCTAAGAACCCCCTTACGTTGGGAGGCAATGACCTTTCCTGATTCATTAGTTATTTCTCCAGCTGCATTTTCGTTTAGATTATTCTTCCCATCACCGGTTTGCAGAACAATCATTTCTTCGTCAATTTTTAGTAGTTCCCCATCTATGTCATTGTAATTAAAGTAGGAAATCAGAGCAACAGTCAACCCAATAACAACGGCAGCATATTTGATCCAAGAACCGGAGTAGATCTTTCTCACCGTAGATTTACGCTCTGGAACAGCTTGGTTTTTCAACTTTTCCCAAACCCTTTCCTTTATGGCTTCATTAAAATCCAGATCGGACCAGATATTAGAATCATCTTGATACGACTGTAAAAAGCTTTCCAAAAGCTCTTCCTCTTCGGGAGTACATTGTCCTTTAAGGTACTTTTTAAATAAGCTCTTAGCTTGCTTTTTATTAAGGTATTTCATGTAGTTGTACTTATCTGGGATTGCCCATATAGTACCTTAGTACCAAAACATTCGAAAAAGTACCTATCCTTTTTTAATTATTCATCATTTTTTTATATAAATAATTAAAGTAATAGTAATATTAATGCTCATAGAAAGTCATATTGACAACCAACGATGTTACAAAACGGAAAAGAGAGTATGCGGTTAAATGAAGAAAATAAAAAGTATAAACTGGTATATGGCCAACTGCTCGGGAGAGATTTGTTCTTTTAATAATTTGAGCGCCTTGCTTATTTGATTCTTAACTGATTGTATGGATAGACCCAGTTCTTCTGCAATCTGCTTATTTGACTTTTCTTCAAATCTGCTCATAATAAAAATCTCCCTACACCTAGGACTAAGGTTGTTTACCAAGTTTTTTACCAATGATTCCAATTCATCAAATTCCATTTTTCGGGAAGCATTCAAAGAGGCATCAACTATATTCAAGCGTGTTAAATCCTCATGGGTGAAGCGTTGATTTCGAAGCATTTTAAAAATTTGAAATTTTACCGCTTGATGTAAGTAGGCTTTAAGGTGCGTAATGTTATGCTCTTTTCTTTTTTCCCACAGATGAACAAAAACGTTTTGAAGAATATCTTCACAAAGCTCTTGCTGTTTAAAAATATTCATCGCATAAAAAAAGAGTCTTTCTGCATATTTAGAGTAGATTTCCTCATATGCAAGCACATCGCCTTTTTTAAGACGAGAGAGCAACTCTTGGTCGTTTTCTGGCATTGGTTTTTGGTTGATATTACCATAAATCTAAATATTTTATTTTATAAACAACAATTTGATAATAATATTCCTACTTTCTTGTGATATTAAAATTATTTACGAAATCGATTTCGAACAGTTTAATTACGTAATATCAACTCAGTGATAAACTTTCTTTATCACTCCCGAAAGTTTCACTAATTTTAAGAATAAGCCAAAATCTGTTCTGTTGTAACAGAATCGAAAATAGAATTTATAAATCAGTACAATACTTTTTTTTTAGGATTCTTTATGGCTAGAACCAAGCTTCAGAATTACACTAGATAAGGGATGTTGAAGTCTTTTTAATTTGAACTTAATGGATTCTAAATCCACATTGAGCATTGAAAATAGGGCAGCTATGATAATCAAGTTCTTGATAATATACTGCCCTAACAATGTCAAGAAAGGCATTCCACCGCTGAACACTTGATCTGGAAAAAATACAAGCGGGGTAAATGTGAAAATGATATGCACCAAAGCCATGAATACGACTGTTTTTCGCGCAACATTGAACACCAAAAAAATCCCAATCCATGTTTCCCAAAGCGCCAGAAGAATAAGGGCGACACCATCTGGGATCAATCCGAACGTTAAAACATGTACCGTACTCTTGGCCAATTCTTCGGCCGGACTTAGATCTGGAAAAAATTTTAAGGCCCCAAACCATAGATAAACCAGTCCAATGGAAATTGCTAGAAGGCTGTTTCTGGCGGGCTGTTTCATACCTGCAATGAATTAGTTGCTAAATTGGTTCATTAGCTCTGGGTCCACTTTTACTTTTTTATTGGGAAAGCGAAAAGAAACCCCAAGATTAATGAGATAATCTGCAAAAGCTGCGTCCCCGTTTCTTGGGTTACCAGTAGCTTCTTCCGTTTGTTTATCCGTAACACTTTGTGGGCGATCTCTTCGAACAGCGAAAGGTACGTTCAAGTTGATTGAAAAATTATCCTTTATAAAGGCAATCCCAGGGTCTATGGACAAAACATTCCCAGGTCTTCTAAATCCTTCATTGCCTCCAATAAGGTCCTTAACGGGAACACCTTCATATCTCGCGCCCAATGAACCAGAAATTGTATTTGAGAAACTTTGACTAACACCCGCGCGAACAGAAAACTGGTCCGGAACGGCCATGATGGCCTCGTTCTGAAGAATTGGACTCAAGGTTTCCCTAAAGGTTCTTGTTCCGTTGGTTTCCCTTGGGTTGATCAAATAAAATCCACCCCCGTAAGCGAACAATTTCTCGGCTATTTTTTGGTAAAATTGAAAATCAACGGTTATTCCAAAGCCTCCATCTCCTGGCTGGATACTTTGGTCAACCGGCCTTACTTGTGGGCCTCCTTCTGGACCTACATTGTAAAAAATGTCGGAAGCATTCCAATTTCCTGTGGGAAGTTTTAGACCTAAGCCAACGGCCAAGTTTCCATTTTGATGTTTTTCCAAATCAAAAAGCCAATAGCCCACTCCAACTCGGATATCAGCCAAACCACGTGAATAGGTAACATTTCGTTCTTCGCGACCATGCTCATAAAGCGAAGACCGCGTATTAATCACCGTAGGAATGGTGATACTGGTATATAACCGATCGGTTATTCCATAGGTCAGGAAGAAATCCCACGAATGATTATGGTTAATAACCTCAGACCCATTGGCAACCCTATCCGGTTCTTCATGGGTGCCCCTAAAGTGTCGGAATGATTTAAAATAACGATAATTGGAGCCAATTTGAATGTCACCCGGACCCAAAAGATTGCTTTCCAAAGTGTTCCCTACGCAAGATGAAAAATGACGAATGGCCACACAACCTTGTGCATTGGAGGTACTGATTCCTAAAAAGATGACTGCAATAAAAATTAATAGATAAAGTGTTCTTTGAGATTTCATTTTGATGTGATTGGTTGTTCTAAAAGAAGGCCGACCCCATGAGAGCGGCCTTTATATTACATACTTCATGAAGATTGCTAAACTTGGAGGCCAAAGTATAGCTATAAATCACACCTGTGGACTAACAGCGAGGTAAAAAAGATTAACAAAGGATTAATGAGGTTAAAAATGGATTAACCTAAAGTGAATTTATTTACCCCTGTGCTTCTCGTTTATAAATGTTGGGCAATCGTATCCCAAACCGAACGGCCAAAGTCCTCATTACGATAACCACAACAATGGCGGAGAGATAAGCATATTTCTCAGGTACTGAAAGCCACGTAAGCAGAAAATAGCTTGCACCTCCCAAAATACAGGTAGTAGCATAAATTTCTGTTCGTCGAAAGATAATTGGAATTTCATTGCACAGCATATCCCTGATTACACCCCCAAAACATGCGGTCATGGTTCCCAAAGCAATGCACACAACGGGCAATAATTCGGCCTGAAGTCCTTTTTCTACCCCTACCATGGTATAAAGACCAATCCCAATTGTATCAAAAAGAAATAATGACCGTCTTACATATTTCAACTGGTTCACAAAAATGACCGCAAAAACCACTGCAATAAATATGGTGATCATATAGGTGATGTCCATCATCCATGTCACTGGCGTATTACCAATGAGAAGATCGCGAAGGGTTCCTCCACCAATAGCCGTTACAAAAGCAATGATAAGCACCCCGAACAAATCCAATTTCTTTTCCATGGCCACCAAAACCCCTGAAATGGCAAAAGCCACCGTACCCAAAATATCTATAATTTGGTAAAGCATTGTCTACATTTTTTGGGTGAAATAATTGTAATCCTTCAAAACGGTATCCAAATAAGGAACATCGTAGAGTTTTGAATTGGTCTGGAGAATACTCTCAACCTTCACTCGAAGCGCGGTCAGGGTTTTAAAATCCCCACTTTTTTTGGCGATATAAAAGGTTTCCTTAATCAAACGGACATCTTTATCTGTCAGTAAGGTCACATTGGTAAACTGCGGTATATATTCTTCGTTGATTTCTTCCAAAATGGTGTACGAAACTTTGGTCTTCTTTTTAGTACTGATGACCACCGTACCTGCGGCGGCATCACCCACCCGTTGTCTTCTCTCTGAAAATAGAATACTCAAGATTCCAATAGAACCCAAAAAAATCCAGATATCCACCAAGCGAAGCATCCATCTCACCAACAAATTGCTCCAATGCACAGGGGTACCATCCAAACGGACTACCCGCATTTTTAGCAACATCTTGCCCACCGTCTGACCATTAAAAAGGCTGTGCATCAAAAGGGAATAGAACATGGCGGGCAGAAAAATTAGAGCCACCAACCCGCGTTGGGTCCAGACATCTTCGTACACATAACCGATGGCATCGCCAATAAGATTGACCAAGAAGGCATACATGTACAGAATGAAGCCATCTATTAAAAATGCCACAATACGTTCACCAATACTGACAATCTTATAATCTAAGTTGACATTTTGCGTTGTATTGATTTGGAGGTTACCCATATAACCGTAATTTTAGCTTTAGGAATTTCCACTTATGCGCGAAGCTGCCTTTGTGAAACAAAATAAGGAAAAATGGATTGCTTTTGAAAAAGCAATATCATTTGGTAACCATACCGACCCAGATGCTCTTGTGGATGGCTACATCCAACTCACAAACGATTTGGCCTACGCACAGACGTATTACGCAGAAAGCAAGACTTTATTGTACTTGAACTCATTGGCTTCCCAAGCGCATCAAAAAATTTATAAGAACAAAAAGGAATCGGGGAACCGAATCGTTTCGTTTTGGGCACGGGAATTTCCACTTTTTTTCAGGCATTATCACAAGACACTGCTTGTAGCTTTTTTGATTTTTATCGTGGCCTCGGCCATTGGTTGTATCTCAGCCTTGAACGACTCTTCGTTTGTGCGTCTTATTCTGGGGGATGCCTATGTAAATGAGACCTTGAATAATATTGCCAATGGCGAACCCACAGCCATTTACAAAAGTGGAAGCGAAGTGGGTACGTTTTTGGGAATCACCATCAACAATATTCGCGTAGCCTTTTTGGCTTTTGCTTTTGGTGTGATCACAAGTATTGGAACAGCTTACATTCTATTTAGCAATGGGGTAATGCTAGGCGCTTTTATCACATTTTTTTACACCAAAGGGGTATTTTTTGAAGCCAACCGACAAATCTGGCTGCATGGCACCATTGAAATTTCGGTGATTATTATTGCTGGATGCGCTGGACTCATTATGGGCAACAGTATTTTATTCCCCAAAACTTTTTCCAGGCGGGTTTCCTTTATGAAAGGGGCCAAAGATGGTTTAAAAGTGGTGGTGAGCACCATTCCCTTTTTCATCATTGCCGGATTTATTGAGGGATTCATAACACGTTATGCTTCAATGCCCGATTGGCTCGCCTTTTTGATTATTGGAGGGTCGTTATTTCTTATCGCCTATTATTACATTCTATATCCAATCTTACTAAACCGATCTTATGAAAGATAAATACATTGAACTTCGAATCAATCGCGATTTCGGTGACATCCTCACCGCGTATTTTGATTTCTTAAAGCAGAACATCAAAAAGTTCACCAATGTTTTTCTCAGCTACAACGGTATTTTCCTTATTGGCCTACTGATTACCAGTTATTTATTGGTGAGTGGCTTTGTTGGTATGATATCAACAAATTCAGCTTTATATGGTATTGATGCTGGGCAAACCGATGATGAGACCTATTGGATCTACATCATTGCCGGAGGAATTCTCTTTTTCCTGATTTTCCTAATGGTTGCCGGACTGAACTTTAGTCTCAGTTCTTCTTATATGATCAAATACGATGAGCATAAAGGCACAGGTTTCACTAAAACCGAAGTTTGGAACCTTACCAAGGAAAAACTTGGCAACACTGTGGTCTTTATCTTGCTCTTGATACCGATCTACCTTCTATTTTTTATTGCTTCCATAATTTTTGCCTTTATTCCTTTGCTGGGCATGTTTGCACAATATATCATCCAATTTTTTATGACGGCATGGATTGGGGTTTCCTTTTTCAGCATGTTGAGTGAAAACAAAGGTGTAACCGATGCTTTTGGCGAAGGGTGGAATCTGGTCAGCAAAAACTTCTGGAAATCTGTTGGGGTCAACTTCATTCTGGGCCTACTTAATGGGTTGCTCATGTTTATTGTGCTCATAATTCCGGGGATATTGATTGGTATTTACACCTTCCACGTAGTGGAAAATAATGTGGATGTAGGCGGTATTGTATCCACAGTTGTCTATACCCTTGGTTTGTGCGCATTGCTCATTTTAATGGTTTATGCTCAATGTTTGTCACAGTTTATCAATGGAATTCTTTTCTACACCCTGCATGAGAAGACCTATAATGTCAACACACGGAGTAAAATTGAACAAATAGGACAATCCGAACAGTGATCAGATTAAATTTCATCATATTTTTTTTGCTTTGGGTTTCGGTTTCGTTTGCCCAGAATGATTCCATTGCCATTCCCATAGATGAAGGCTCCGCCCTGACTGAGCGTGAAATTCAAGAAGACCTCAGCGATAAATACACGGGCGATGATTTCAATTATGAGGTAAAGACCGGGGAATCGGCCAACTTGTTGGCCCGCTTTATCCGATGGCTATTGAACAGTTTGGGCGAAACCTTTGGTTTGGATATCTCTCCCCAGACCCTGCTCATCCTTGAATATATTATTTATGGGCTTATGGGAGCCTTGGTTATTTTCCTGCTGATTCGGGTGTTTGTCAATGAAAAATTCAATGCCCTATTTACCAAAAAAGCCAAGTCCATTGTTGACATCGATTTATCCGAGCAACATATTGAATCCTTGGATTTGGATTCCCTGATGAATGAAGCTTTAACAAACAAAGATTACCGGCTTGCAGTACGATATCAATTTTTAAAAATCCTGAAACTACTTTCCCAAAAGAACCTCATTGAATGGCATTTTGAAAAGACCAATGTGGATTACGAACGGGAAATAAAACACGGCAATCTTCAGGAGGCGTTTAAAAACGCCTCCTATCTCTACGAGAATATTTGGTACGGGGAACAACCCATTGACGAGGTTGGGTATGCCAAAACAAGTTCCCGATTTACCACTTTGAACAATTTAATTCAGCGATGACATGGACCGGAAATCGAAACTAGTCATTGCGCTTTTTGCCTTGGTCGTGGTGGTCATCATCATCACCGAAATTGCCAGGCCAAAACCCATTAATTGGAGGCCTTCCTATACCTCAACCGATAAAATCCCGTTTGGGTGCTACGTCCTTTATAACGAACTCCCTTCCATTTTTCCTGATGATACTATTGAAACGGTGGATAAAAGTGTGTATGACCTTATGGTCAGTAGGGATTCCACTTTAAGTTCCAATTACATCTTCATCAACGAGTACATCGATTTGGATGAACAGGAAACCCATCAGCTTTTGAAATATGTTGAGCAAGGAAACTCCGTTTTTATTTCAGCTACCGGATTCGGATGGCCACTGCTCGACACCCTGAATATCTCCATAGAATCGGATTACAACCTCAAGGAGGGTACCGCTGTCCTAAATTTGACCCATAACCAATTCAACAACGAACAATTTGAACTGTCCAGAGGTGTTTTCAATTCACATTTTACCAGTGTGGACTCCACCAACACTACCATTCTGGGGCATATCACCTATACCAAGGAAAACTTTTTGGAAAATCAGCCAGAGATTACCGTCACCAAGCCCAATTTCATCAAGACAAAATTCGGAAAAGGGCATTTTATTCTGAGTAGTACCCCACAAGCCTATTCCAACTACTACATGCTCAAAGGAAACCAAGATTATGTGGCCCATACTTTTTCGTATCTGCAAAATAAAGGCCTTCTCTACTGGGACAATTACAAAAAATCGGGTCGTATCATCATTAATTCACCCATGCGCTTTGTACTCACGCAACCCGCACTAAAATGGACCTATTATCTTACCATTTTGGGTATTTTGTTGTTCGTACTTTTCCGGGGAAAACGGGAACAACGCATCATTCCAGTGATAGAACCTCTAAAGAATTCCTCGGTGGAGTTTGCCCAGGCCGTGGGGTCCCTATACCATCAAAATAAGGACTATACGGACCTCATTCATAAAAAATTGAACTATTTTTTGGCCTATTTAAGAAACCGATATCAAATTGACACCTCCCAACTCGATGAAAAGACGATTCAAGTGTTGGCCTCCAGAGCTGGAAAAGAAGTGAGGGAAACCAAAAAGTTAGTGGAATATATCGTGACGTTAAAGCAAAAAAACACCCATACCGAACAAGACAGCATAGAACTCAATAAAAGAATAACCGCATTTAAGCAGTAAATATGGAAGAAAACGAACAACAGGACGACGCGTTACAATTCAATAGCCGGATTGACCTGACCCAATTGCAAGAGGCCGTTTCTGGTATTAAATCTGAATTGGCAAAAGTAATCATTGGCCAGCAAGACATGATAGAGTTGCTTATCATTTCAATTTTGGCCAATGGGCATTCCCTCATTGAAGGTGTGCCCGGAGTGGCCAAAACGGTGACCGCCAAATTATTGGCCAAGACCATGAGTGTGGATTTCAGCCGAATCCAGTTCACCCCAGATTTAATGCCCAGCGATATTTTGGGCACCTCCATTTTTAACGTAAAAACTTCTGAATTTGAGTTTAAAAAGGGCCCATTGTTTTCCAACATCATTTTGATTGATGAGATTAATCGCGCCCCGGCCAAGACCCAGGCTGCCCTTTTTGAGGCCATGGCAGAACGCCAAATTACTATGGATGGTACCGAATACGCCATGGAGCCACCCTTTTTGGTGTTTGCTACACAAAACCCCATTGAGCAAGAGGGCACCTACAGACTGCCCGAAGCCCAATTGGACCGTTTCTTGTTCAAAATCAATGTGAACTATCCCTCCTTGGAAGAGGAAATTCAGATTTTGGAGAGCAAGCACGAACAGAAAACCAAAATTGAGGAGGATTTGGTGAACAGTCTACTTTCTGCTCAGCAGATAGCAGATTACCAAAAGACCATCAAGGAAATCATCGTTGAAAAAAATCTACTTAAATATATTGCATCCATTGTGGACAATACCCGAACCAATGCCAATCTGTATTTGGGGGCATCGCCAAGGGCATCCATCGCCATTATGGACGCATCTAAGGCATTAGCCGCCATGAACGGTAGGGACTTTATCACTCCAGATGACATTAAAAAAGTGGCAGGTCCGGTTTTGGGGCACAGAATCATATTAACCCCTGAACGTGAAATGGAAGGATTGACCTCGGCACAGGTGGTGAATCAAATAGTGGACAGTATCGAAATTCCTAGGTAAGCAAGTGAAACGGTTCTTTAGGCCCATATATCTTCAAAAACGGTTCTTTATAGTGCTGGTTGCCCTCATTGTGGGTTTTGTGGTCTCCTATATGGTTCCCAATTTGTTTGGTGCCCTAAAAGTGCTGTTCTTTGTCTTTGTACTGTTTTTTATTGTTGATTTGCTCCTACTGTTTGCCTCGAAAGGAAAAATTGAAGGTAAACGCATATTACCCGACAAACTTTCCAATGGTGATGACAATCCAATCCAGTTGAATGTAGCAAACACCTACCTTTTTGCAGTAACAGTGAAACTTATTGATGAAATTCCGTTTCAATTTCAAAAACGGGATTTTGGATTGGTCAGCAAGATTGCCAGTGGTGGAAACAAAGTGTACGACTATCAGTTAAGACCAACAGAACGAGGCGTGTATTCCTTTGGAAGTTTGAATGTTTTTGCAGTTTCCCCGATTGGTTTTCTGGCCAAAAAATATATGTTTGACCAAGCCCAGGAAGTACCTGTTTATCCTTCCTTTCTGCAATTGCAGAAGTATGATTTGATTGCCTTTACCAATCGGTTACATGAATACGGGCTCAAGAAAATCCGTCGGATTGGCCATACCATGGAATTTGAACAAATCAAAGATTATGTTTTGGGAGATGACATAAGAAACATCAACTGGAAGGCCACGGCCAAACGGGGGCAACTCATGGTCAACCAATACCAAGATGAGAAATCACAACCCATTTACTCCGTAATTGATAAGGGAAGGGTCATGAAGATGCCGTTCAATGGGTTGAGTCTATTGGATTATGCCATCAATGCCACCTTGGTCATCAGCAACATAGCTCTTAAAAAGCACGACAAGGCGGGAATGTTCTCTTTTAGCAACAAGATTGAAAATCGGGTGGTGGCCGAACGCAGGAGCTCTCAAATGAACCTGATTTTGGAAACGCTCTACAATCTGAACACCAATTTTATTGAGAGCGATTTCAGTAGATTGTATATTGATGTGAAACGCAATCTCAACCAACGGAGCTTATTGCTGCTATACACCAATTTTGAGACTTTGGACGCACTCCATCGCCAACTCCCCTATTTGGTGGCCATGGCCAAACAGCATTTATTGGTGGTAATCTTTTTTGAAAATACGGAACTCAATGAATTCGCGGATAAAAAAGCGAATACAGTCCATCAAATCTTTGAGCAGACCATTGCGGAGAAATTCATTTATGAAAAAAAGCTCATTGTGAACGAATTACGAAAGCACGGCATACAAACCATCTTGACCAAGCCTGAGAATTTGACCATCAACACCATCAATAAATATTTGGAGATAAAAGCAAGAGGGCTTATCTAATCTTCGAGCATTTGATACGAAAACCCAAGGGAACTTAGCGATACAGGAGCGGCTTCCAACACCAGTGTCCCAGTGTTCTTTTTCAATTGGAAATCATAATTACGTTTGTTGTTTTGGGTATAGTTGCCCCGAAGCCTTTTTTTGTCCTTTTTCTTTGAGAAGAGGTCAATGGTAACACCAACCGTAACACCGCCCAGTACCGTAGCGGCCAAATCATCGTTATCCCAACCGTTTTCACGCTGTCCTGCGTCCACTGCTTCTTTGGCAACCCCAATCAAAGCACTGCCTGCTACCGAGCCTACAAAGGTCCAGATACGATTCCCGTCCGAAGCCTGTTTTGCAATTCCCGCTCCGGCTAGGCCAAAGAGGTTTCCGCCCAAAAAGTGAAGAGCTTTGTCCCGCTCAACCTGACCATGGCCATGCAAAGCGAGCACAAAAAAGAGTAGTGTGGGGATTAGCATTCTCATTGCGCGGGCTAAATGTATGAAAAGTTACTGAGTTACATCCCAAAGTCTACAGGTCTTCCGCTTCTTTTTTGGCCAAATTGAACTCCGACATCAGGTTTTGGACAATTTCGGCGGCTGGGGTAATTTCATGAATCAACCCAGAAACCTGACCAATTTCCAGTTCCCCTTCCTCCATGTCGCCCTCAAACATCCCTTTTTTGGCTCGTGCCCTTCCTAACAACGTTTTTAATTCCTCAACCGAAGCCCCCTTTGCATAGGCTGCTTGAACATCTTGATAAAATTTATTTTTGAGGAGTCGAACCGGGGCCAATTCCTTTAACGTAAGATGAGTGTCCCCTTCCTTTGCATCGACTACTCGTTGTTTAAAAAGTTGATGTGATGATGCTTCTGGGCTGGCCACAAACCGACTTCCCACCTGAACGCCATCGGCGCCCAACACCATCGCAGCCAGCATGGCCCTACCCGTGGCAATGCCACCAGCCGCAATCAACGGAACACTGATTTTCTCCTTTACCGAAGGAATCAAAACCATGGTAGTGGTCTCATCCCGTCCATTGTGCCCGCCTGCTTCAAAGCCTTCAGCTACAATGGCATCCACACCTGCTTCCTGAGCTTTTAGGGCAAATTTCACACTGCTCACCACATGCACTACGGTGATGCCTTTTTCTTTCAAAAAAGAGGTCCAGGTTTTGGGGTTTCCTGCGGAAGTGAACACAATTTTCACTCCAGAATCCACAATAATCTGCATCAGTCGGTCAATATCTGGGTAGAGCATGGGTACATTCACCCCAAAAGGTTTGTCCGTTGCTTTTTTGCACTTTTCTATGTGTTCTTGAAGGACTTCGGGGTACATACTACCCGCGCCCAAGAGTCCCAGTCCGCCTGAATTGGAAACCGCAGAGGCCAAACGCCAACCACTGGCCCAGACCATTCCTGCCTGAATGATGGGGTATTGTATTCCGAATAGTTGTGTGATTCTGTTTTGCATGAAATAGTAAATAATTGTCAAACTGAACTTGTTCCAGCTTCACATCAAAATAAAAATAATAGGCTAAAAGATTCTGAAATAGCTTGCCTGCCGCCCAAATTCAGAATAACGAAAGATACTAAGAAGCTATGAAATCACCCCAGATCCCACCAATTCATCATCGATATACCATGCCACAAACTGACCCTCCGTAATGGCGGATTGTTTTTCCTTGAAGTCCACATACAACCCATTTTCAATTTTATAGAGCGTAGCGGGTTGCAGCGGTTGTCTGTACCGGATTCGTGCCATGACCTCCAAGGTTTCATCCACTTTTAAGGCCAAATCGGGGCGCACCCAATGCAGTTCATCTTCGTTGACAAATAGGGTATGGCGGTACAAGCCGGGATGTTGCTTTCCCTGACCGGTATAGATGATGTTTTTCTCCACATCGGTATCAATGACGAACAAAGGCTCCTTGGTTCCCCCTACATTGAGCCCTTTTCGCTGTCCAATCGTAAAATAATGTGCCCCTTGATGTTCTCCCACTACTTTTCCATCCGTTTGGGAATAGAGAGGCTTTTCCGCATTGAAGGCCAACTCTTCGCGTTTATTGTGAAAAGCAGGAGCCACTACCGAAAATTGCGAAGCATCTGTGGGTACTTCAACAATAACTCCTTTTTTAGGGCTCAGTTTTTGTTGTAAGAATTCAGGCAAATGTACCTTCCCAACAAAACAAAGTCCTTGGGAATCTTTTTTGTCCGCCGTGATCAAATCATTTTCAGCGGCTATCTTTCGTGCCTCAGGTTTGGTCAAACCTCCAATGGGAAACAAAGCTTTTGAAAGTTGCTCTTGAGACAATTGGCACAGAAAATAGGATTGGTCTTTGTTTTTGTCCACTCCGGCCAAAAGTTGGTAGGTTTCGGTACCATCTTCATTTTTGATGATCCCTTTTCTACAATAATGACCTGTGGCCACATAATCCGCTCCCAATTGCAGGGCAATTTTTAGGAACACATCAAACTTTATTTCGCGATTGCAAAGTACATCAGGATTGGGTGTCCTCCCCTTTTCATATTCACTGAACATGTAGTCTACAATACGCTCTTTGTATTCGGCACTTAAATCAACGGTTTGAAAAGGAATCCCAAGTTTCTCGGCCACAATCAAGGCATCGTTGCTATCCTCCACCCAAGGGCATTCTTCGGAAATGATGACGGAATCATCCACCCAATTCTTCATAAAAAGACCAATCACCTCGTATCCCTGCTCTTTTAAAAGATAAGCAGTGACACTGGAATCCACTCCTCCCGAAAGTCCTACAACAACCTTTTTCATCGTTCTTGATTATGGGTACAAAAATACAAAATATGTTTAGTGACCGTATGTAGTCCGTAGTTTGGCGCATACCTTACAAAGCAGGTTGAAGTTCCACAGAGGTGCGCATTGAAAAACCAATTTTTGGGAGCCTTTCATCGATGGAGATTACCGTTCGTCGATGACACATCAAAAGGGTTCCTTTTACCATACAAAAAACCCCGTTTTGACAACTATTAATTTTTTTACCAACCACAATGCCGCATCTTTGAAGTCCCAAATCTTTCCAAACTATACCTACAAATGGAAAACTCCCCCAACAACTTGAGGGAGTTTTTTTGTTTAGTGATCATTCCTAATTTTCTTCCTCTTCCAAGATATCGATGATTTCATAACCATCTTCCACGGCCCTATAGACAGCATCATTAAGTTCGTAAGCGGAGATACCATCAAAGTTGATTTCCTCGGCATCTTGCGGTAGTTCTTTTACCACAGCGCCAATAGGTGTTTCGGAAACTTCATATTCACCATCGATTTCCCTGTAGAAAACGCCATCCGCATAGCGATATGGAACACCTCGAACCGTTAAAACAACGGCGGTAACAGGTAATGCCCTTAAACGGAAACCTCTTGGCGGAAAAGTTCTTACGTAAACACCTTTTCGTTGAACGTAGTACATTCCACCAACCGGATAGTACGAGATTCTTCGATAAACAATGGGACGGGTGTTGGCTGGTAAACGTCGTAACGTTCTTCGAACCACTCGACGGTTATGACGACGCACCTTGCGCTTAATGACACGTTTTTCATGCCGGGTGACCTGGGCTTCAACGTACTCTATGGAGCCCACGGACAAAAAAGCAACAAGGAGGAATACTAAATGTAGATGTTTCATACTATTAAAATTTAGGATCATATACGGTTAAGACCTTCAAAAAATTGAAAGGTTTAAAGGTTGACCCCAAATTTTAATCCAAAACTATCTTCTACCGGCTTTTTTCTGCTCTTCGGCCTGCTCCATCATTTCGCGCATTTTACGCTGGAACTTGTTTTCCTTCTTCGGCTTTTTCTTGTTTTCCTGAATTTGGGCATGGATTTTATCCTCATCCAAAATGTAGTTCTTTATGGCCAACATGATGAAAATGGTAATCAGGTTGGAAACAAAGTAGTACAAACTCAACCCACTCGCATAGTTGTTGAAGAAAAACAACATCATAATGGGCGACAGGTACATGATGAACTTCATGTTGGGCATGCCAGGTTGCTGTTGCATCTGCATGCTCTGACCCGTAGTCATCATCATATAAAAGAAGATGGCTACCGATGCCAAAATTGGAAATAGACTCACGTGATCTCCATAAAATGGAATGGTGAATGGAAGTTCAAAAATAGTATCATAAGAAGACAAATCTTCCGCCCACAAAAAGGATTTTTGTCGTAATGAAAACGAAGTCGGGAAGAACATGAAAAGGGCATAGAAAATGGGCAATTGCAACAGGGCCGGAATACATCCGCTCATGGGGCTCACCCCCGCTTTGTTGTATAGCTTCATAGTTTCTTGCTGCTTTTTCATGGCGTTGTCCTTGTACTTCTCGTTGATTTCGGTAATCTCCGGCTTCAACACCTTCATTTTGGCCTGTGAGAGATAGGACTTATAGGTTACGGGTGATAGCACCAAACGCACAATAATGGTCATCACAACAATGGCAATACCAAAAGGTAAGAATGAGCTCAAAAAGCTAAAAAACGGGGTGAAGATGTAACGGTTGATCCAACCAAAAATTCCCCAACCAAATGGGATTGAATCCGCCAAGCCCAATTCTTTGTAATCGTCCAATATTTTCACATCGGTTGGACCGTAGTACCAGTGCATGTTCTGGGACAATTCCCCACCTTGAAGCTCCAAAGGGGCCTTAGTGCTATATTCCTTGGTAAACAAAACATCCTTGCTCTCCTCCTCTACCAAATTTTTGGAACTGAGTTCAGCTGTTTTAAAATGATTGTCCGTTGCCAAAATGGAACTGAAAAAGTGCTGACGGTACGACAGCCATTTTACGTCCTCTTCGGTTTCTTCGTCCAAGTCACTGCTTTCGGAAAGTTTGCTGATTTTTCCGTCATCATGATTATAGGTTAAACGGGTATAGCGGTTTCCATACTGCACACTTTTGTTATGGCGGATACCTTTTAAGTCCCAATTCAATTCGATGGGTCTGGTGCTGTTGATGATTCCGTTTAATCCTTGGGAACGTACCGTAAAATCAACCAAATACTCATTCGGTTTCATTTCATAGCGATACTCTAAAAACTGGTTATTGCCCACTTTGGCCTTCATGGAAAGTACCTGATTGTCACCACTTTTGGTCAGTGATGGCTCAAAATACAAATCGGCTGTACTGAGCACCCTATTATCATTGGTAGAAAAATTTAGCGCAAAGTTGGCATTGCCGTCTTTTACCAAATACACCGGAACTGAATCGTAGGTGACAAAATTTTTCATTTTGGCCTCCACAATCTGTCCCCCTTTATTGGATACTTCCAAATACAGTACTTCGTTTTCCAATTTGGTGGTTCCGTCAGAAGCTTGGGTAAAGCCAAACGCACCTACCTCACTTTTGTAATTGGCCACTGCGGTGGAATCCTGCAAGTTAATGGGCTCTGGTTGGTTTATCGGAGTGGTGTCGGCTTTCTTCTCAGCTTCCTTTGCAGCCGCTTCAACCTGCTCTTGCTCTGCTTTCTGTGCCTCCAACTCTTCTGGGGTAGGCTGATTTTGGTAAAACATAAAGATGAGTATCCCAAAAATCAGTACAAATCCAATAATGGAATTGATATCCAGCTTCTTCTCTTCCATGAAAATTATTTAGTAGAAATCTATTATCGGTATTTCAGGTGGCAAATATATGTCCAAAACCGCACTTTATGTCAAACTGGCACTCTTTTGTTGTTGTTTCTGTGCCAATACCGCTTTAACAAACCCCACAAATAAGGGGTGAGGACTGGCCACGGTACTTCGATACTCTGGATGATACTGCACGCCAATAAACCAAGGATGGGACGGAATCTCTATCACTTCCACCAGTCCCGTTTTGGGATTGAAACCCGTGGGCACCAACCCAGCTTCTTCCATTTGCTGCTTGTAGTCGTTATTGAATTCAAAACGGTGGCGGTGGCGCTCTGAAATATCAGTAGTTCCGTATACTTCGTGTACCAAACTGTAATCGGACAAATGGCAATCCCAGGCCCCCAAACGCATGGTACCGCCCATATCGGTAATGGATTTTTGTTCTTCCATCAAGCTTATGACAGGATGCGCAGTGCTTTTGTCCATTTCGGTGGAATTGGCCCCATTCAAGTTCAAAACATTACGGGCAAATTCAATTACAGCCATTTGCATACCCAAACAAATTCCCAAAAAGGGAACATCGTTTTCACGTGCATATTGAACAGCTTTTACTTTCCCTTCAATACCACGCTCCCCAAAACCGGGGGCTACCAATAGACCGTCCAAGCCCATCAATTTTTTATCGATGTTCTTGGCCTCAAGATGTTCTGAATGAATGGAACGCACCTCAACCTCAACTTCATTGGTCGCTCCAGCATGAATAAAGGCTTCTTGGATGGATTTATAGGAATCTGGGAGTTCCACATATTTTCCAATCAATCCAATAGTGACTTTGTTCTTTGGATTCTTATGTCGTTGTAAAAATTCTTTCCATTGGTCCAGATTTGGCTCAGTATCATTGGGCAAGGCCAATTTTTCCAGGGCCACGGTGTCGAGACCTTCTTCTTGCATTAAAATCGGCACATCATATATGGTGGACGCATCGATGGATTGAATCACGGCCTCTTTCTTTACATTGCAGAACAGTGCCAGTTTTTCCTTAATGTCTTCGGAAATCTCATGTTCGGTACGGCAGACCAAAATATCGGCTTTGATACCGCTTTCCATCAAGGTTTTTACGGAGTGCTGGGTAGGTTTGGTCTTCAATTCGCCGGCGGCGGATAAAAACGGAACCAAAGTAAGGTGTACCACAATACCATTATGTTCACCTAGTTCCCAAAGCAATTGTCGCACGGCTTCAATATAAGGTAGTGACTCAATGTCACCCACGGTACCTCCAATTTCAGTGATGACGATATCATACTCGCCACTTTTGCCCAAATTTTGGATACGCTCTTTGATTTCATTGGTAATATGGGGCACTACCTGAACGGTTTTCCCCAAAAATTCACCTCTACGCTCCTTTTCAATCACACTTTGGTAAATCCTACCCGTAGTCACATTATTGGCCTGCGAAGTACGAACGTTCAAAAACCGCTCATAGTGGCCTAGGTCCAAATCGGTTTCAGCGCCATCATCGGTCACATAACACTCGCCATGTTCGTATGGATTCAGCGTTCCAGGATCAACATTGATGTAAGGATCTAATTTTTGTATGGTGGTGCGGTAACCCCTGGCCTGTAGTAGTTTAGCCAAGGATGCGGCGATGATTCCCTTACCCAATGATGAGGTAACGCCTCCCGTAACGAAAATGTACTTGGTCTGTGACATATTGATCTTTCTATTACGGGGCGTAAAGTTACAAATTGCCGCGCAGAAATCAGGAGGATTCCTTTGGAAAATCTTTTTGTAGTTTTCTGATGAGCGGTTCCAAGCCTTCATCTTTAATGGTGAGCATGGCGCTAAGATGGTTGCCAAGTTTCCCTTCGGGAAATCCTTTTTGCCTGAACCACACCAGATAAGCCAACGGCAAATCCACCAGATAACGGCCCTTGTATTTGCCAAAAGGCATTTTATAATGGGCCAGTTCCAAAAGTTGTTTCGGGTCGGGTTGCATTTCCATTTGTAGGCCTAATGTACTATCTTTCGCTGAACAATCTATCCCAATAATGAAACGAAGAAATTTTATTGCCACTGCCGCTGCAGGTTCCGCAGGTTTGGCATCGGTATCTGGCTTTGCCAAGGACAACCAATCACAAAAAGATTTTAAACTGAAGCACAACATCAACCATAGCGTTTGTGAATGGTGCTTTAACGATATTCCCTTTGAAGAGTTTTTACAGACCTTGAATGAATTGGGCGTAAAGGCCATTGATTTAATAGGCCCGGATAGATGGCACATCTTGAAAAAATACGATATCCATTGCTCCATGTGCAACGGGGCTGAAATCAGTTTGACCGAGGGATGGAACAACCCCAAATACCACGAACAGCTCATTAAAAATTACACCGAAATCATTCCAAAAGTGGCGGAAGCAGGCTACACCAACCTCATTTGCTTTAGTGGCAACCGCAATGGCATGAACGATTATGTGGGTTTGCAAAACTGTGTGGAGGGGCTTTCACAAATTATGCCCTTGGCCGAAAAGCACGGCGTGGTCATTCAAATGGAGCTTTTTAACCAAGTGAACCACCCTGATTATATGTGCGACAACTCGCTCTGGGGCGTGGAACTCTGTAAACATTTGGGCAGCGAGAACTTTAAATTGTTGTTTGACATTTACCACATGCAGATTCAGGAGGGGGACATTATACGCAGCATACAGAACTACCACCCGTATTTTGGGCACTACCATACCGCTGGGGTTCCCGGCCGGCATGAGATTGATGAGACCCAAGAGCTCTACTACCCCGCGATTATTAAAGCGATTCACGCTACAGGATTTAAGGGGTACGTGGCCCAAGAGTTTATTGTAACCTGGGAGGACAAGATTGGGGCCCTAAAGGATGCTTTTATACGATGTGATGTTTGATTTTGTGCAGGGTTGACAACTCCGTAAAGCACGGACAACATTTTTTATCGCCATAGCTACTTCCTGAAATTCAACTCGAGAAAAGGTATCTTCTTCTGCATAAAATAACATTTCCACAGCCAAATCTAGCCAATTGGCCAAAGTTTCGGGCGTGCCGTAGGTGTCCTCTACAAAATTGGATAGTTCAATGAATGGATTATTGGATGGCATATCGGTTTGTATTGATTCCTATCCGCAAGTTCTCGAATTATTTTGAAAACAGTAGCCTTATATATCGTACCATTTGATTTTGCTACCTTTCAACCTCTAAACCCATCCAACATCATGAGGTCTAACCCCGCATTAATGTTACTCCTTGTCCTTATCTTCTTCCTTATCGGATGTAAAGATACCCCAAAAGAACATGCCGAAACCGCCAAGGCCCGGCCCAACATCCTGTTCATTATGAGCGATGACCATGGCTACCAAGCCATCAGCGCCTATGACAGCACATTGATACGAACCCCAAACATAGACCGATTGGCAAAGGAAGGAATGTTGTTCACCAATGCCTCAGTCACCAACTCCATCTGTGCCCCTTCACGGGCCACCATTTTAACCGGGAAGCATACCCACATCAATGGAAAAATAGACAACCTCTCCCCTTTTGATACCACCCAGGTCACTTTTCCACAACTGTTGCAAAAGGCGGGTTACCAAACGGCCATGTTCGGCAAGTTGCACTTTGGCAACAGTCCCAGGGGGTTTGATGAGTTTATGATTGTACCCGGACAGGGGCGCTACATGAACCCCGACTTTATTACACCCGAGGGCGATACCATCCAAAAAATGGGCTATGCCTCGGATATTATTACTGATATGACCTTGGAATGGCTGGATCAAAAACGGGACCCTGAAAAACCATTCCTAATGATGTATCTGCACAAGGCACCGCACCGACCATGGTGGCCCAAGGCGGACAAGTTCAAAGCCTATCTGGAGAAGGAAATTCCTGAACCCAGCTCGCTTTTTGACGACTATTCAAATCGGGGCACTGCAGCACGGACCGCCGAGATGAATATTTTTAAACACATGATGCTCAGCTATGATTGCAAGGTCTATCCCGAACTTGCCGATGAATTGGGTATGAACACCGACCCCAGGAACACACCGCTTTTCAGTAATGGGGAGGTTGCGCGCCTCACAGAGGAACAACAAGCGGAGTATCTTCCCATTTTAGATGCCATTGCCGAAGATTTCAAGACCAAGTGGCCAAATATGGACGATACCGAAAAGACCCGCTGGAAATACCAACGCTATATGCAGGATTACCTGGCCACTATTGCCTCTGTGGACGACAATGTGGGTCGGGTGCTGGACTATTTGGACGAAACCAATTTGGCCGAGAATACCTTAGTGGTCTATACTTCTGACCAAGGGTTTTATTTGGGCGAGCATGGTTGGTTCGATAAGCGATTCATGTACCAGGAATCTTTTAGGACCCCACTGTTGATTCGTTGGCCCAATACCATAAAACCCGGAATCACTAGTGATGAAATGGTGCAAAACCTAGACTTTGCCCAAACTTTCTTGGAAGCTGGCGGGGCTGCTCTTCCCGATGATATGCAAGGGGAAAGCCTAATGCCCATTTTCACCGGAAATTTAGAGCAGTGGAATAGGGAGAATGTATATTACCACTATTACGAATATCCTGCCGAACATGCTGTAAAAAGGCATTATGGCATGGCCAACAAGCAATATAAGTTGATGCACTTTTACCATGATGTGGATGAATGGGAGCTGTACGACCTCGCCAAAGACCCGCATGAAATGCAAAATGTGTACGATGACCCTGCCTATGCCGAAATTCGGGAGAAGTTAAAAGAGGAATTAATGACCCTTCGGGTGAAGTATAAGGATTCTGAGGAATTGGACCAGAAGTTTATTGATCAATACAACACAAAAAAACAGTAACAAATAGTGGACTGAGTCGTTGTGCCAATAGAAAACAACACATGAACCCATGAGATTACCATTTTTAATTCTTTTTTTCTGTTTTACCATATCTTCCTTTGGACAATCAGCCACCACATTTTCTAGAAAAGCCATATTGGAAGATTTACAAACTTTAAGTGAATCCTTAAAAGATGCCCATTATAACCTCTTTGCCTATACCACGGAAGAAGAGTTTGAAGCTCGCTATCAAAATGTAAAAAACTCGATAAAAAAAGATTCCATCAGCTTGTTGGAAGCAACAACTATTTTTCAGCGATTGATTTCTGTAGTGAACAACGGCCATACCGAAATTGACTTCCCGGGACAATCCTACGGGAATTATGCCTACGGTGGTGGGACCCTATTTCCTTTGGAAATTGCCTTTGAAAATGGAAAATCGTTGGTACGAAAGAATTTTTCGGGTGACGAAAGCATAACTATCGGCTCTGAAATTCTCAGCATAAACGGAATGTCCATGGAAGCTATTTTGTCCAAGATATATCCGCAGATATCCGCAGAAAGACCCTATTTTAAAAATGTGAAGATTGAGCTGTATTCATTTCCTAGGCTGTACTGGCAGGTGTTTGGCAAACAGGACGATTTTGTGGTTGAAATCCGGACCAACGGAAATATAAAGAAGCACACTTTTAAAGCAGTTGACCTAATTGATGGTTATGAGATGAAACGAAATGAGGTACTGAACGCCAAAATGGAACTTAAATATTTTGAGAATTCGGCTTATCTCAACCCCGGAAATTTTAGCGGCGATGAAGCAAAGTATCAACAATTTATCGATTCCGCTTTTACTGCCGTTAAAAAAAAGGCAATCCAAAATATCATCATTGACCTTAGAAACAATGGCGGTGGTAATGATTCATTCAGCGATTATCTGGTTTCCTATATCGCTGATAAGCCTTTTACTTGGAATTCCAGCTTCACACTAAAGACCAGTAAATTTTTAAAAAATCATGTGCGGCAACACAACGATACCACATCGGTCTTTTTCCAAAAAATTCTTTCCCATCAAGATGGTGAGATTTATCCCTATAGTTTTAACTCCTACCAACCTCAACCTAAATCCAAAAGATTTGATGGAAAGGTATACGTGCTGATAAATAGGCAATCCCATTCCCAATCCGCTGTTACCGCAGCCCAAATTCAGGATTATAAATTTGGGACTCTTGTTGGAGAAGAAACAGGCGACTATCCTTCGTTGTATGCATCCCAATTTCAATATAGTCTCCCCAATACGGGTATTCCCGTTAAAGTATCCAAAGGATATATCGTTCGGGTAAATGGAAACACCAAGGCAGAAGGTGTGATTCCAGATGTCTACATCCAAGACCATTTATTGGATGAAACCGATGAAATATTGAACGGTGTAATGGATATGATTGCTAACTAAGTCATTTTTTCAATTTGAGCTAAGTTGAACTTTTTGGACCTGCTTTGAAAAAGCTAGGGCCAAACCATTACAAAGCTGACACATGTTGTATATTTAAATAGCGACAGGTAATATCAACCTTCTGTTAAAGATTCATTTCGAGAACAACATAATTGTCATGCTCCAATCCATAAATCCATATACCCTAAAAGAAGTTTATAGCATAAAAGAATTTTCTTTTGAACAAGCTAAGGCAGCTATTGATACGGCCGATGAATGCTTTAAATCGTGGAGAACACGTTCTTTTTCAAAAAGAAGTGACCATATGCTGGCTGCAGCGGAAGAGCTTAAAAAGAACAAAGAGACCTATGCAGAAGATATTACCTTGGAAATGGGAAAACCCATCAGTCAGTCCATAGCGGAGATTGAAAAATGTGCTTGGGTGTGTGAATATTATGCTGAAAATGCCGAGAGACAGCTGGCAAATAAGTCCATAGAAACGGATGCCTTAGAAAGTTATGTGAGCTATGAGCCCTTGGGAGCGGTCTTGGCCGTTATGCCGTGGAATTATCCCTTTTGGCAGGTGTTCCGTTTTGCTGCGCCTGCTTTAATGGCCGGCAATGTTGGGTTGTTGAAGCATGCCAGTAATGTCATGAAAAGCGCTGCCAATATTGAAAAGGTGTTTTCAAGAGCGGGATTTCCGGAAGGATGCTTTACCAATCTCCCCATCAATAGCGGGATGGTTGAAGACATCATCAAAAACAAAAAAATAAAGGCTGTGACCCTTACCGGAAGTAAACCCGCCGGTAGCGCTGTGGCATCTTTGGCAGGGTCCGAAATCAAAAAATCCGTGTTGGAATTGGGTGGAAGCAATGCACTTGTGGTCTTTGATGATTGCAACATGGAAGAAACCGTTAAAACCTGTATTCAGGCGCGATATCAGAACACGGGCCAAAGCTGCATTGCCGGAAAACGATTGCTATTGCAAAAACCCATTGCGGAAGATTTCACCAAAAAATTTATTGATGCCGTTCGTAAACTCAAAAGTGGTGACCCACTGGACAAAGACACTTACATAGGTCCAATGGCGCGAGTTGACCTTGCCGAAGAACTTGAACAACAATTAAAGCAATCGGTGGAACAAGGCGCAAAAATTCTTGTCGGCGGAAATCGAAAAGACGCCTATTTTGAGCCCACCGTTGCAAGCAATGTATCTGCAAACATGACCATTTTCAAGGAAGAAACCTTCGGTCCTTTGATTGGCATTACCGTTTTTGAAACCGAAGAAGAAGCTGTAAATCTCGTCAACCAAAGTGCATTTGGATTGGGCGTTTCCCTGTTTACCGAGAATTTGGAAACAGCAAAAAGACTCGCACCACAATTTGAGGATGGCGCCGTTTTTGTGAACGAGTTAGTGAAGAGCGACCCTCGATTACCTTTTGGTGGGACTAAAATATCAGGGTATGGACGGGAACTTTCTTCGGATGGCATTCAGGAGTTTGTGAACAAGAAGACCGTCTACATTAAGTAGCCACTTTTTACAAGCGCTTTATTCTTCCATTCGAAGTTCTTGGGCAATTTTTTGGTTCCACTCCATTTGTTTTTTACGGTTCCGGGAAAAGTTGGTCTCCCAATCATATTGCTCTTGATAGTCCTGAAGCTCTTGTAGAATCTCTTGGTAGATTTTTCTGATTTCGGCCTTTACATTATCTGAAAAAGAGGTTTGGTCTAACCGTTCCCGCATTTTTCGGGCAAAAAGTTCGGCAATATCAAAATGAAGTTGTTCGTGGCTCAGCGTATTTTCATCACAAACTTGCGGTTTGTACCACGATTCATTGGGGTAAAAATAAGCGTTCACCTCATAATCCAGTTCCACCTCATGGTGCATCAAATTCGCGGAATAGGTGTAGCTGATACCGCTGGCGGTGGTGGCTGCAGGTACAGCCGCTGGTGGGACTTTCCCCTTAAAATCGGCCCAAGTAAGCCGTAAATTAGGGTCCCAAAGGACACCTTCCTCGATTTCCTGACCAAAACCAAAAAAACCAAGGAACAATAAACATTGTATGGTAATTATCTTACCCAATGAAAATCGATTACTCTTTCAATATCTGGGTGCAAGCTATAGTCCACCGGGCAGGTTCTTGCCGTATTTTCCAAAATCTTACGGTTTTTTTCGGAAACATCTTTTGGAAGTTCCAATTTCACTTCAATTTTAACGATTCGCCTTGGATCAGCGGCCATGTGTTTGGTTACTTCGGCAGTGGAACCGTCTAAATTCACCTCCAGATTTCCAGCTTTTATGCCCATGGTGGTCAACATACAATTGGCCAAACCAGTAGCAACGGTATCCGTGGGTGAAAAGGCTTCACCCTTTCCGTTGTTATCAATTGGAGCATCGGTAATGTATTCATTTCCCGACCGTATATGCACACAGGTGGTGCGTAAATTCCCGTTATAGGTTACTTTTGAGGTCATCCAATTTTACTTCTTTAATTTCTAAATTATTGTACTCCATAATATAGCAAGCCCTATTGAAATACCCCGAGGTCCAGTTGTTGATATAATCAAAACTGTTTCCGGTATATTCAGTAAGGCCAATGATCTTGGAGGTTTCAAATAGGTTGTTCTTGTGTGCGAGCTTCAACAACACATCAAAAGTCACGTCAAATCCACGAACCGCGTAGCGATCAGGTCTTAGGCCATTGAATCTTTTCTGGTACGCCTGTACAAAAGAATCATTGCCCGCTTCCCTGTAAAGAGAGGGGTACGTAAACCTTAAGTTGGATAGATGCGTATTGGATACGGCATCGTCCTCAAAGGCGCTATTATAGCTTGTAGTGAACATGCGGACTCTAATTTGGGTCTCTTTTTCTGATAGAAGACTCGCAGTATTGGCTGAATTTAATATGGAAGTGACACTGGCCACCATATTGGGTTGGTCAGTCTCCAAAAACACCCAATTTTCCTTGTCTTCTGAGAGTCGTACTAAAAACCTGTCTAAGTGCAAGGATTTATTATCGATTACCTTGGCAATCTGCGCCGCAGGAAACTTGCTTAAAATAGAATCGTGCGCCACCTGATGCGTGGAATCAGCGATGATAATTATATTTTGATTCGTATAGATTTTTTCCATGTAGGAAAGCATCTTGCTTCTGAGGACCTCATCCCTAGGCACAGAAAAGAATACATTGGAATGGCTAAACTCACTGTCCGAAGCAATCGGTGCAATGACCGGAATATTCTTGGATGCTGCCTGCACCGCAACTTCATTTAAAGCCGCGGAGGCCACTGGACCAATAATCGCATTGACGCCCTGTAGATTTTCCCGAAAAAGGATTTCTTTCACTTTGGTTTGGCTCAACTCAGTGTCATACGTTTTAACATTTACCGAAATGCCCAATTTTTTGATGGAATCCAAGGCCACCATAGCCCCTGAATAAAAACCAAGACTTAGGGTCAAGTCCCGTCTGGTCTTAATCTGACTTTCGGTTTTTTCCTTGTTGTTAACATCAATCCGGTCCAATCGAAACGGCAACATGAACACCACCTTGGGCTTGTTCTCCACATTGACACTGTCCAAAAGATTGATTTTATCCAAAACCAAGGCATTTTTTACTTCAAGACCTTCCGCCTTTTCCTTTGGCAATTTTAGGACCATTCCCGCTTTAAGTCCATTCTCAAGCGCAGGATTTAATCGGAATAGTTCTTCACGGGTAATTTTTAGGTTTTGGGTCAACCTGAAGATATTTTGCTTGGGTTTTACCTCGTAAAAAATATAGTTGTCAGTATTTACAACCCCGGCTTTGTCTTGTTTTTTAGGAAGCCGAATGACCATCCCTTCTTTTAAACCGCCCAGGGCCATAATTTCAGGGTTTAGCTTAACAATGGAATCTGAAGGTATGCCATATTCCCTACCCAAACTGTACAAGGTCATTTTGGGAGGAACGGTGTACGAAGTGAAAATCTCAACTTTTTGTTCTTTTAAACTGTCACCCTTGGGTCGGGGTAATTTCAATTCGTGGCCAGCAGCAAGATAATTGGTTGTTTTGCTCAAATCTGGATTGAGGATAAGAAGACTGTCCACGGTAATACCATATTTGTGTGCGATGCTCCATCGGGTTTCCTTGGGTTGAACGATATACGTTTCAAAATCCAGCTCACGTTCATCCTCAGGGTCAATCTCTGGATATTTGGGGACCTGCAGAACCATTCCCTTCTTCAAAGGCTCAGAATACAACTGAGTGTTGTACCGTTTCAGTTGCTCTTCGGTAATCTCATATTTCTGGGTAAGTCCAAATAAGGTTTCTTTCCTTCGTACTCTGTGTCGGGTAAATCCAATGGGTTTTGGCTCTTGTTGGACTTCCTCCTTGGGTTTTTCTTTTTCAACGTTGACCGCACCATTCAAAGGAATGATCAAAATAGTGTTTTCCTTTACGTCGGCGGCACTCTTTATTTCCTTGTTCGCCTGAAGTATGCTATACGGAGTAACGCGGTACTTTTGCGAAATACTCTGTAAGGTCTCGCCTTCCTTTACCGCATGTGTTTCATACTTATTTTGTGCAGAAACCGAGATTGAGGCCAACAAAAAGACCACAAAACCCAGTTGTAAAATATACTTTTTCATTCCCATTCTATAGTTGCTGGTGGCTTTGAGCTTATGTCATACACTACTCTATTAACGCCTTTGACCTTATTTATTATATCATTTGAGGTCTTTTGTAGGAATTCGTATGGCAGATTTACCCAATCTGCGGTCATTCCGTCCGTACTTTCAACCGCTCTTAAGGCCACACATTTTTCATACGTTCGTTCATCGCCCATGACCCCTACACTATCTACGGGCAAAAGCATGGCTCCGGCCTGCCAAACCTTATCATAAAGTCCCCATTTTTTTAATCCGTCAATAAAAATAGCGTCCACTTCTTGTAAAATGGCCACTTTTTCTGCGGTAATATCCCCTAAGATACGGATTCCCAAACCAGGTCCGGGAAAAGGGTGTCTCCCCAAAATAAAATCTTCCATACCCATGCTGGCCCCTACTCTTCTCACCTCATCCTTGAACAACATTTTTAGGGGTTCAACAATCTTCAATTTCATATAATCTGGCAATCCGCCTACATTGTGGTGACTTTTAATCACTGCGGATGGACCTCCACTGGCCGAAACGGATTCAATCCGATCGGGATAAATGGTTCCTTGCGCCAACCATTTGGCATTTTCCACTTTATGGGCCTCATCATCAAAAACATTAATAAAGACGCCGCCAATAATCTTACGTTTCTTTTCTGGGTCGGATTCACCTTTTAAGGCGTCCAAAAAACGTGCCGAAGCATCAACACCCTTCACATTGAGTCCCATGTGCTTGTATTGGTCCAGTACACTTCCAAACTCATTTTTTCGAAGCAAACCATTGTTCACAAAAATGCAGTGCAGGTGTTTTCCAATGGCCTTGTGCAGCAACATGGCTGCCACGCTGGAATCAACACCTCCAGAGAGACCCAAAATTACTTTGTCGTCCCCAATCTGTGCCTTAAGTTCATCCACAGTGGTCTCCACAAAGGCATCAGGGGTCCAGTCTTGTTTCAATCCGGCAATGTTCACCAAAAAGTTCTCGAGCAGTTTTTTCCCATCGGTGGTATGGTAGACCTCGGGGTGGAATTGGATTCCGTAGGTATGTTCACCTTCAATCTTGTAGGCTGCATTTTCAACATCATGCGTACTTGCCAGTCGAATTCCGCCCTCGGGCAGTTCCTTAATGGTATCGCTATGGCTCATCCACACTTGGCTGCCTTCAGCCAATCCTTTTAAAAATTCCTCCCCTTGCTTTACAAAAGAGAGATTTGCCCTTCCATACTCGCGTGTTGCTGAAGGTGCTACACTACCTCCATTAAAATGCGATAAATATTGGGCCCCATAACAGATGCCCAACAATGGTTTTTTGCCTTTTATTTCGGATAAATTGGGATGCGGGGCATTGTCTCCCCTCACCGATGATGGGGAACCTGAAAGGATTACAGCCTTATATTCCGAGAGGTCCTCGGGCAGCTTGTTATATGGTTTTATTTCAGAGTAAATATTGAGTTCCCTTACGCGTCTTGCGATCAACTGAGTGTACTGGGAACCAAAATCAAGGATGAGTACGTTGTTCTGCATGGGCAAAAATAGCGATTTGGTTTTTTTAAAAAAGTATCTTTTAAGGGATATTTATGACAAGTTTGTAAACAGCTTATTGTATGTGGATTATAGAAAGTTTTTTAACATCTTTTTTATAGCAAGATCTCATAATCTCCTAACAAAGTGAACAAGTTACATTTTAGCGAATATAACGTTATGTAGTTTTTTTCTTAACACATTTCGTTATTTCTTTGCCATTCATAAACACTAAACCATGATCAAGGGTTTTATCTTCGATTTGGATGGCGTAATTACCGATACGGCTGAACTGCATTATGAAGCTTGGAAGGCATTGGCCGATGAAATGGGCTGGAATTTTGACCGGGAAGTCAATGAAAAACTTAGGGGTATCTCAAGAATGGACTCCATTAAGGTCATTATGCAGCACAACAAGGTCTCTTTAGATGAAAGCACCATTGTTGAATTGGCCACCAAAAAGAACGACCTGTATGTGGCCAGCTTGGATAACGTAACGCCCGAAGATTATCTGCCCGGAGCACGAGAATTATTGACCCATCTTAGAACCGAAGGATTTAGTGTGGCTTTGGGAAGTGCCAGCAAGAATGCTGAAAAAGTGCTACAGCAACTCAACGCAACGGGGTATTTTGATGTTATTGGTGATGGAAACAGCGTTGCAAAAAGTAAACCCGCTCCTGATATTTTCCTGTATGCGGCCGAGAAGTTGCAACTTCCCCCTGCCAATTGTATCGTTTTTGAAGATGCCGAAAAAGGCATTGATGCTGCCAAGGCCGGAGGTTTTCACAGCGTTGGAATAGGTCCAGAGGAACGTGTAGGTCATGCCGATATTCGGTTTAATACCATGAAGGAAGCCACTTTGTTTGAAGTGAAGTCACATTTCAAAGAATTGTTCTAATAAACTTTACAGTTCCCTTTCTTCGACTCAAACTACTCTTATTCATAAAGTTGGGGCAAAATGTCTATTTTTAAGAGGTAATTCAGCCTCCATGAAAACCAGATTCTTTGTCTCAATCTACCTGCTATTCTCTTGCTTTATTCTTCAAGCGCAAAAAGAAGAGAGACTCGATAGCCTTCTAAACGTATATGAAAATCAACCGGACGGGATTGAAAAAATTGAAACGCTGGACCAACTCTATTATGGAACCTTGCATTTAAGAAAACCTGAAGATGTACTGCCTTACGTAAAGGAACAGTTTCAACTTTCAAAAACTTTCAACTATAAAAAAGGAGAAGGTGATGCCCTTTTCAATTATGGCAATTACTATCGTCGTATTTATGCCTTTGATTCGGCCCACTACTATTTTGAACGTTCTGCATCCATTTGGGAAGAGTTGGATGACAATGAGGGTAGATTTAAAACCTTTAACGGCTTAGCCAAGATTGAACAATTACAGGGTAATTTTACCAAATCCTTGGAATTATACGAGAAGGTCATGCAGACCGCCAAAAACATGAAAAGTGGAATTCGTATTGCTGAAACCAATAGGGAAATTGCCACGATTTACATGGATAAAGCGAGTTATGAAATTGGTATAAAATACATGTTGAATGGACTCCGTGGATTGGATTCCCTTAAAAAACCCTACTTAGAAAAACGTGCTGACATGTTGGTTGGTGTTGGAAGGATAGAAAGCCTTAGAGGAAACGATGGGGCCGCCCTGCCCCAACTCATGGAAGGACTCAAAATCTTTGAAAAACAGAAAAATCATCTTTGGCAATGCATCACCCATACCGAAATTGGTTATGCATACCTTGGCCTTGACAAAATTGACAAGAGTATTGAGCATTTCAACAAGAGTCTGGAAATCTCCATTTCTTCGGGTAGAAAAGGTTTTGAAGCCATCTGCTACCACAATTTGGGGTTGGCCAACCGAAAAAAGGGAAACCTTGTTCTAGCGGAAGACTTTCTAACCAAAAGCATTGCACTTGGTAAGACAACGGCCAACAACAATGTGAGTTCCTACAACGAATTGGGCAGTTTGTTTCTAGAGAAAAATCAAATGGCTGATGCTATAAAAAATCATACAAGGGCCATTCATTTGGCTGATTCCATTCAAAGCCTTGCCGAACTCAAGGATGGTTACGAGGGTAGGTCACTTGCCTATGAAAAGAATGGTCAATTTAAAGAAGCATTAGAAGATAAAAAGCACTTCATAAACCTTAACGATTCTATTTTCAATACAACTAAATCCCAGCAAATAGAGGAGCTTCGAACCATTTATGAAACCGAAAAAAAAGAACAGCAAATTGTTCTTCTTGAGCAAGAGGCCAAAGTAAGCCATCTTCAAAAAATGCTTTTGGGAAGCGGATTGGGATTATCTGTATTGGTATTTGGATTTGGATTTTATGGGATTAGGCAGAAATTAAAGCGTAACAAAGCGGAAAGGGAAAAACTTGATGTGGAGCTCGCCTTTAAAAAGAAAGAATTGACCACCCATGCACTACATTTGGCCAAAAAGAACGAAGTTTTAGAGGGACTCAAACAAAAGGCCAAGGAGCTAAAAGAGGGAGAAACCTCCAAAAATGGATACCAACAACTTATCCGCACAATCAATTTTGATTTGCAGGATGATGACAATTGGAAAAACTTTTCCCGCTATTTTGAGCAGGTCCACAAGGATTTTAACAGCAATGTAAAAGCCAAATTCCCGGAAATTACCTCTAACGAGCTTCGGCTTTTAGCACTTTTAAAGATGAACCTCTCCTCCAAAGAAATAGCCAACATTCTCAACATTTCGCAGGAGGGTATTAAAAAAGCCCGTTACCGATTACGTAAAAAATTGAATATCACAACTGAAGACTCTCTACAGGATTTGGTATTGAGTCTTTAATGGGCCCGTTACCCTGTCCACCAAGTGTCCTTTCACTTTTATAAGAGTGTCCACCTTTTGTCCACCCTCATTATTTCATTGCTCAAAATCAGCGATTTAGGTTTGTATTGTCATGTATTTGACACCAGTTTTGTGGTCTTGCTCGGCTAAGGGCTGCAGACCGTTACCGGGCGGGTCACACAAAACAGAATCTTAAAGTTTAACCACAAAACAAAAAGAAGTGATGAAAGCAATCAAGAAATTATTCAGTAGATTTTTGACCCACGTACTGATATTTTCCGCAATAGCCTGTAGCAAAAGTGGAGATGGTGATGACACAACAGACCCAACAGACCCAATTGACCCTTCAACAGCCACCGTTGCAGAAATTGTGGCCAGCGGAGATGAATTTGAAAACTATCCGCCGAATACTACAGAAACAGAAGTTGCGGGTACCGAACAAACAGCAGATGAAGATTATGACAGAAAAGACGAAGGTGAAACCATTGAACAGCGCTGGGTCTGTACCGAGAAAGAAGTGGACATCACCGGAGGAACCCATACTTTTCCACTATACAATACCAATGCTTCAGTGATTTGGCCTGGTAATCTGTTACAAGGTAAAACCTTGGACAATGCCACACCATCTGACATTGTGGTAAAGCGTGCCGGTGGAAAAATCACCTATAATCTGGTCACCGGAAATCCAAAGGCCACGGTAGAGGTGGATGTCATAGACCAAGGAACAGTGCAACAGGCCATGAATGATGTCATAGCACAAAACGGGGAGATCACCCCAGCAAATTTTACCTTAGATGTTGTAGCTATAAATTCCAGGGAGCAATTGGCATTGGAAATGGGTTTAAAGGCATCCTCTCTGACTTCAAAAGTTAGCTCCAACTTTTCATTGAACACTAACTCGGAATACAGCAGTGTTTTGGTAAAATTGACCCAGGCCTATTATACCATGAGTTATGTAAAACCTACAGATCTTGATGAAGTTTTTCATGAAGATGTAACTGCAGAACAATTGGCAAAATTTATTCAACCGAACAACCCAGCAACTTTTATTTCCTCAGTGACTTACGGTCGCATATTTTATATGCTGTATGAATCCACCGCATCAGCCCAGGATATGGAATTTGCCTTGAAAGGTTCGTACAACGCAGTTGCTGGAAAAGTAAGTGGCAATGTAGATATAGAGTCCTTACGGGAATACAATAATTTAAGTGTAAAGGTAATAGCTTATGGAGGGGATTCCGAAGGCACTTTAAACGCCGTAGGTGCAACATTTGGCGGAGAGGATGCCGTTGACAATCTCAAAGATATTGTAGATCGACTTGCTGCGTCCAGTGATATCTCTGGTGGTCTACCTCTATCATACGTGGTGAACAGCTTGGAAGATCCCAGCCAAGTTGTTAGCACGAATTTGGCGACTAAATACACCGTTAAAAATTGTGAATTAAAAGGTATTCTTCCCCCAGGAATATATAGCGATCTTTTAGACCTTTTTGAGGATGGAATCGGAGCCATGGCCAATTTAGGTAACAGTGATGTCCTTGTTTTTAATAAGACAGGAACAAAATATGCATGGTTCAATGGAAATACCCCAGGTATTTTAAGTGATGGCGACAGAAAAATCTTTGACATTAAAGATCCTAATGCCCCTCTAGGAGAACTGGAATTGGAAAGTGTTGGAGCAGCTGTGAAATTTGCGGACAACCTTCAGCCTAGACTTTACATCTTTAGTGGGAACGGATTCAACTTACAAATATTCCAACTTACCAATTATGTAGATAACAATCAGTTGCCAGAAGGGCCCATTGGGACAGCAGGTTCTACCATATTGGTCAATGAAACCTTTGGGGACAGCAACAATTTTTCCTTGGGCACCCAAGGAATAGGAGCTGGAGTAAGCGTTGGAGCTACCTCCATGGCATTTTTCGGACTAGATGGTGACGAATACCAAGTTTACAACTCTGCCAGCGGTGGAAGTTGGACCTCTACAAAGCCATCCAATGAATGGTTTGGGGACCCGCAAAGTATAGAAAACAATGGAGCACTGTTTGATGAAGTTGGGGCGGCCACAAGCTTTACCATCGGAGGTTCCAGTAGAAGGTTCATTTTTGTAAATAAAGAGGGAGATGAAATAAATGAATGGTTTTCCTCGGCAACTGTCGGTCAGGATCGTTTTGAGGGACCTTGGGTGATTAATTAAATTATCTTCTTAAAAATAAAAGCAAAAGCCCCGGGAACCACTCCGGGGCTTTTAAATAAAATCAAAACCAACCTAAACATATGAGTTTACCAACTCAAATATTAATTTTCATAGCAATTTTCATTACTAAAACAGTTGTAAGAAGAAATACCCTACCTCAATTCTAAACTTTTTTTAAAAAAATCGCTTTAAATAACACAAATAACTGATTGTCAGTATTTTAATATGGTGAAATCACCGCTCAATGGATTCAAAGAGTCTAGAAGTGTTGGGATTAGCGCATCTCCCATTTCCAGATAGAGTTCTGAAAAATTAAGCTGCCGCTCCTGTAGTGACTTATTGGGAAAAAGCTCATTTTGGATATCGGTCATGCGGACGACATGATCTTTGAGCTTTCTTTTTTGGGCTTTCAGCAGACGCTTTTCCAATGCATCCAAACCTTTCTTCTGTTTAACTTCTTGGGCCTTTACAGCTCCCAAAAAACTCTTATCGGTTTGCTGCGCCAATTCATAAAGATCTTTGAATTGTTCTTCCAACAATTTTTTCTGGGGTGAAAAATCAATATCGATATTGGAAATATCCCGAATCTTTTTATTGATGAAACTGTGTTGTTTTAAAAAGAGGTGGGAAATTTTCAGATTCAATTTTTCCAACTTTTCAGACTGCTTCTTAGTAATGACCAACACAGAGTTTCGCAACAGCAGCATGGGAAAGGTAACCCCCATCTCCCCGAAATATGATTTCAATTCCAACCAATACGCCAACTCCCCACCTCCTCCAATATAGCAGAGATTAGGCAGAATCACCTCTTGATATAATGGTCGTGCTATTACATTTGGTGAAAATCGCTCTGGATACTTATGCAGTTCATCCTTGAGTTCTTCGGCTGAAAAACTTATTTCGGTGTTGAGGACATGAAACTTCCCATTCTTTTTAACAATGCGTTCGCGAATCTCATCTTTCAAATAAAAATAATTGATTTCCCGTGGATTCACCTGAATGGAATAATCTGATGATACTTCGGACAACTTTGTAATGGATTCTGAGACAGCCTTGTATGGAATATGCTCAATAATGTCTTTTTCTACATAGGGAATCAGTATTTTTTTTAAAGCCTTATCGTCACCATCAACAATGACCAAACCTTCTTTGCCAAATAGAGCATTGGCCAAATAGCGTGTGGCATCGGTCAAGGTAGAATGCTCCAAATACGCTTTTTTAAACAACTTTTTGAGTTCTTCCGCATTTCCGGTATTACCCAGTTCAGGGGACAGCAACTCAAAAACGGCATCAAGTCCTTCAGTACTCAACGCACCAACCGCTCCAGACGCTGAACGATTCCATTGAATTTTTTTTCCGTGAAGGTTGAAATAGTTGATTTCATCAAAATCATGGTCCTCCGTGGCCATCCAATACACCGGCACAAAATGGTTGTCCGGGTATAAATCATTGAGTTGTTTAGCCAAGTTAAGGGTGGATACAATTTTATATAAAAAGTACAAAGGACCCGTGAATAAATTCAATTGATGCCCCGTAACAATAGTAAAAGAATTCTCCTTTTCCAAGGCTGTAATGTTGGCCTGTGTGGATTCGGAAACCTCAAATCCCTTGTATTGTCCCTTCAATGCCTCAACCAAGACCTTTCGGTGTGCGGCAGGATAATTACCCCCTTTCTCCTTAATCTGTTCCTTAAAATTTTCAGCTGAGGGAAATCGGCTATAAAATGGTTTTAGACTTTCCAACTGATCCAAATAGTCGCAAATAAGCTTGGAAAAATAACCGGTTTCTTTAAAGGGTATACAATCTACTTCCATTAACACTGCAATGAGGTGGTCAAAGATAAACCTCTTGTTTTTTTCTCATCCTAAAAATACGTTAATTACAAATGGCTCATCTTGAACAAAAATTATGACAATAGTTCAATTTATTGTTAGATTTGGTTCTGACTAATCACCTCATACATGGCAAAACTATTCCTCTCTTTCATTACAACTTTTGCTTTTTTCATATCCGCAACAGCACAATTAAAGTCCCCTTCGGAGTTTTTGGGGTATGAATTGGGCACCCAATTTACGCGCCACCATGAAGTGGTCGATTACTACGAGTATTTGGCCAAAGAGGCCCCAGATAGGGTAAAATTGACCGTCTATGGAAAGACCAATGAACGTAGGCCCCTGCTTTTGGCCTATGTGTCCTCTGCTGAAAACATTTCCAATTTAGAAAGTATCCGTCAAGAGCATTTAAAAGATACGGAAGCGGGTGGAGATACCTCCAAGGCCATTGTTTGGTTGAGTTACAACGTACACGGAAATGAAAGTGTGAGCACCGAGGCTTCCATGAAGACCATATATGAGCTTTTGACTTCCAAAAGCCAATATCTGGAAAATACAGTGGTCATCATGGATCCATGTATCAATCCTGATGGCCGAGATAGATACAGCAATTGGTACAATCAATATAAGAACACACCGTATCAAGTAGATTACAATAGCAAGGAACACCATGAAGGTTGGTGGAACGGGCGAAGCAATCACTATATGTTCGACCTTAACCGTGATTGGGCATGGTTGACCCAGGTTGAGAGCCAACAACGTCTAAAAGTCTATAACGAATGGCTGCCACACGTGCATGTGGATTTTCATGAGCAAGGCATGAACAACCCCTATTATTTTGCACCTGCAGCAGAACCTTATCACGAAGTGATAACCGATTTTCAACGTGATTTCCAGGTTACCCTGGGAAAGAACCATGCCAAATATTTTGATGCCAACGGCTGGTTTTACTTCACAAAAGAGGTTTTTGACCTATTTTATCCAAGCTACGGCGACACCTATCCCACATACAATGGAGCTATTGGAATGACCTATGAACAAGGTGGCAGTGGACAGGGTGGATTGGGCGTTATTACAGCTATTGGAGATACATTGACCTTAAAAGACAGAATTGAGCATCACTTCACCACAGGAATGTCCACCGTTGAGGTTTCTTCACAAAATGCCGAGCGGTTGAATACAGAGTTCAAAAAATTCTATGACAACCAGAATTTTAAATACAAAAGCTATGTGTTGAATGGGGACAAAGACAAAATTGACGCCCTAAAATCGCTCTTGGACAAACATAAAATAAACTATGGCAGTCCTTCCAATGGAACTGTAAAAGGTTTTGACTACACTACGGGAGGTAGCGGCAGCATGACCACGACCAACAACAGTTTAGTGGTTTCCACCAATCAGACCAAGGGGACTTTGGTAAAGGTATTGTTTGAGCCCAATGCCAAATTGAGTGATTCCCTCACCTATGATATTACGGCTTGGTCGCTTCCTTATGCTTATGGGTTGGATGCGATTGCATCTACATCCTTGGTTTCTGCCAATGGAGCAGCAGAACAGATATCCAGCAGTGATATCTCCCCAGATAGTTATGCCTATATCACAGACTGGAACAGCTTAAAGGATGCAAAATTTCTTGCGGATTTGCTCAAGGCGGGAATCCGTGTTCGTAAAGCAGACCATCCTTTTTCCATTGAAGGGCAATCGTTTGAAAGAGGCTCCTTGATCATAACCAAAGGTGACAACCAGCATAAAAATGATTTTGTGGAAGTTCTTACGACCGCTTCCCAGAAATATGATAAGGATATCACAAGTTCAATGACAGGTTTTGTGGATTCTGGAAAGGACTTTGGTTCATCCTCCATTAAAATGATTACCGAGCCTAAGATTGCAGTGCTTTCAGGTGGTCCCACCTCTACCCTTCGTTTTGGAGAAATATGGCACTTTTTTGAACAACAATTGTACTACCCCCTAACCGTAATCGATGATGAATATGCAGACCAAGTAGATTTGGACGAATACAATATCTTAATTCTCCCCGGAGGACGGTATGGAAATCACTTTAATGAAAAACAACTCCAGAAATTACAGCAATGGGTCCGAAAAGGGGGCAAAATAATTGCTATGGGCGGTGCCATTGAAGCCTTGGAAGGTGAGAACGGTTTTGGAATAGCGAAAAAGAAAATGGAAAATGATTCAGCCGCCAACATACCAAGCCCCCACAAAAATTCGGAGCGGGAACGAATCAAGGATGCCATAACCGGTGCTATTTTTAAGACCAAGGTAGACAACACCCATCCGTTGGCATACGGGTATGGTAAGGATTATTTCACTTTAAAATTGGGTAATGCCAGTTACAGTTACATGAATAGCGGTAATGCCGTGTATTTGGAGGAAAACACCAAGCCATTTTCTGGATTTGCTGGAAGTGAAGCCCAGAAAAAAGTGAAGGAATCCCTTGTTTTTGGTGTAGAGAATTTTGGAGCAGGTCAGGTGGTTTATATGGTGGACAACCCACTTTTCCGTGGTTTTTGGGAAAACGGAAAACTGTTTTTTGCCAATGCACTCTTTATGGTGGATTAGTGTTCTTTTTAATTGATTTTAAACCCATTACCGGTTAAATTTTAAGAAAATTGAAGCAATTTTGATGTCTTAATTTTTGTATCTTTAATAGATTCAACAGGTATAAGTTTTTAGGATATGCGCGCTAGAACCCATTTTTTTCAGAAAATAACATCCCTTGTTTTGTTGGTGGCTGGGATAATTTTTTGCCCAACCCATTCCTGGGCCTTCCAAGAAGAAGAGGACACCAATGACTTTAATCAATATAGAGGTGAGGTCGTCGACGAATCGAGCAATAAGCCACTTGTTTTTGCCACAATTTCTGTGGAGGGCACCAATATCAGTACCATCACCAACACCGAAGGGGATTTCTTGTTGAAAGTTCCTAAAGATATTGACATTGCTACCGGTAACGTTATCGTTTCCTTCTTGGGCTATAAAAGCAAGACCATTCCATTGCTTCAGTTTCAGCCAGAGGGCAATACCATTGCACTTTTAGTATCAGTTACGCAACTTTCGGAAATCAATATCAATGCCCCTAAGGATGCCAAGGCTTTGGTAAAGGAAACTTTTGCCAAAAAAGGCGAGAACTATTTTAATGACCTAACATTGATGACCGCCTTTTATCGGGAAACCATAAAAAAACGAAGAAGAAACGTGTCCCTTTCCGAAGCTGTGGTCAGCGTTTACAAAACCCCCTATAATTCCACGCGTAATGATGCATTGGAATTGTATAAAGCACGAAAAAGTACCGATTACAGCAAGTTGGACACCGTTGCCTTAAAACTACAAGGCGGACCATTCAATACATTGTATGTGGATATCATGAAGTATCCCGAATACATTTTTGCAGAAGGCTCCATAGATGACTACACGTTTTCTTTTGACCGCTCCACACGAATCAACGACCGGCTCATATACGTAATCAAGTTCAATCAATTGGAAACCATAATGGACCCCTTATATGGTGGTGAACTTTTTATTGATGTAGAAAACAAAACGTTGACCAGTGCCATCTACAATCTCAATATCACCGATAAGGACGCCGCGGCTCGTCTTTTTGTCCGAAGAAAACCCATTGGAGTGGATGTTTGGCCCACCGAAGTGGCCTATCGTGTGGATTACCGCGAAAAGGGTGGTAAGTGGTACTATGGGTATAGCAGTGTAATGATGGAATTTAAAGTGGACTGGGCTGATAAATTATTCAACTCGGTCTACAGTATGACCGCTGAAATGGCTATAACCGATTGGGAAAAGAACGAAACAGGTCAACTTCCCAGAAATAGGGAGCGGGTTAAAAAATCCATTATCCTAAGTGATGAAGCTGTTGGTTTTTCCGACCCAGATTTTTGGGGCGAGTATAACATTATAGAACCCGAAAAGTCAATCGAGTCCGCTATCCGCAAAATTCAACGACAATTGCGACGCTCTCAGCGTAATAGCAAATAATTCTAAGCAGGATAGTTCATATTTTTTTTGCATTTTTACCAAGGGATTTAGCTTTGGGTTTAATCATGCAACCTCTACTTCATGTCTAAAAGAAGAAACTTTTTAAAATCAGTCGCTGCTTTAGGGACTACAACGCTATTGCACCAAACTGGTTGGAGTAGTTCTCCATTATCTCAAGTGGCATCTCGTATTAAGCCTCCAAAACTGAAAAAAGGAGCTACAATCGGCTTAGTTGCCCCAGGATACTCCATTGATCAAGAGAAACTTTACCTCGTAGTAGAAACCTTGCAAAAAATGGGGTTTAAGACCCATCATACAGATCGTATTCTAGATAACCGTGGGTATTTCAGCAATACGGATGAAGAACGAGCCAAGGATGTAATGGAGATGTTTTCCAATCCCCAAGTTAATGCCATCCTATGTGTTAGAGGTGGATATGGTTGCACCAGACTATTACCTCTTTTGGATTATGAACTTATTCAACAAAACCCTAAACCGCTCATTGGTTTCAGTGACGTTACGGCACTTATCAACACCATTTACCAAAAAACGGGATTAGTGGGTTTTCACGGTCCAGTTGGAATCACAATTGATAACGAGTACAGTCAAGCTTATTTTAAGCGTATACTTATGGAAGGGCCGGAAATCCTACCCATGAAAAATGTTATTTTAACGGACCCTGAAGATTATATGGACAGCGAATATCACAGGTACACCATAACCTATGGTGAGGGCCAGGGAGAACTTGTGGGCGGCAACCTGTCCTTGGTAACCGCCATGATGGGCACACCTTATGAAATTGATTTTACGGATAAACTGGTTTTTTTGGAAGAAGTGGAAGAACCTCCGTACCGTATTGACCGTATGCTCACACAATTTTCAGAAAGTGCTACGCTCCCTAATGCCAAAGGAATAATATTAGGAGTATTCAAGGGCTGTGACCGACTAAAAATGAGTGACAACTTTACCCTTAAAGAAGTCATTACCGATAGATTGGCACCTTTGGGAATTCCAGCGATGTACGGTATGAGTTTTGGTCATGTGCCCAATAACCTAACCCTTCCCATTGGCATAAATGCCCATTTTAATGCCACAAAAAAACAACTCCGCCTTTTGGAAGCCGCTGTTATGTGAAGATGCAAAGGGCTTTTTTTTATTAAGAAACTACGCTCTTTTATACTTCTATTTACTTGCAAAAATTTGGTTTACCGATTACTAATATTTCTATCTTTGGCGGCTAAACATAAATTTTATTTAACTATGAAAAAACTAGTTTTAGTAGTCGTTGCAGTGTTTGGAATTGTTCTATCCTCCCATGCACAAGAAGCAAGATTTGGAGCAACTGCGGGATATTTGAATGCCCGGGGTAGTGTTAAGGCTGAAGATATTACTATATCCGCATCAGAATCTGGATTCTATATTGGTGCAGTAGCTGATTTTAACGTCGCTGAAAACTTCAATATTCAACCTGAGCTTTTATTTGCGGTTGTAGATGAATCAAATGGATTGATACTTCCTATTCTTGGTAAATTTGCCATTTCAGAGAAATTTAATCTTCAATTTGGGCCACAACTTGTGTTTTCCCTTGAAGATACTCCAGAGGATTTTAGCAGTGTGGAGTTTGATGTAGCTGGAGGTATTGGCTATGACATTGATGAGGATTTCTTTATTGAAGCACGGTACACATTTCAAATAAACAACTCGTATACGGGCAGTGAGGATATCAAAGTTAGGGGCAACTATTTATCCGTAGGAGTCGGTTATAAGTTTTTATAATTTTTAGTTACTTCAAAATATAAGGGCCGTGAAATCACGGCCCTTTTTTATTTTAAAATGATTCTTAAAAATCGTTCAAAAGCTGTTTTGATACAGTTTGAAGATAGACCTTTTCTAAATCCAATATCCTTCAGAGCCAACAAAATCCATGCAACTGATTAGGCTTCAAATAAATAATCCAGATTTTTGCAGGAGATTTCACCCCTTTTTAAAAAAAAATACGATATTGGCATAGTCGTTTTCAAACACGCTGATTGTAATGGCACAGCGTAAAAACGATAATCTACCTCGCCCAAAGTCCATTTTCAGTCTTATAACTTAATCTACAAAAATGAAAAACGTACTTCCTAGGTTCCAAAGACCTATTAAGAGTAAGGACAGTCCTCGTATGGACGTTTCTTACTGGAGCAAAGCAATGGATGCTTATGATGTCAAAGATTACAGAAAGGCATTGATTGAGACCTTAAACTACATCAATTCCAACGTATTAAAGGGTAAATCCATTGATGATGACATTCAAATCGTGCAAGGGCAAGGTTCAGCAGAAATCCAAATGTCCATTACCAAGGACACTTTTTCCATAAAGGCACCTTTTGTGAAAGTCACGGAAAAAACCAACAAAGTCGCCTTGTTTCGAAGGGCTTCAGAAATCAACTTTAATCCGTTGACCTTAACCCAAATCCAACTTAAGGAAAATGCGCTGTGGTTTGAGTACGAAACCCCAATATCGCTTTGTCAGCCCTTTAAAATATATGACATCCTCAGGGAAATAAGTGTGTATTCCGATGATTATGACGACGAGTTCATTGACAAGTACAACGCCGAATTCTATCAACAACCAAGAGTTACAGAATTAACAACTGATGAAAAGGAAAAAGTGTGGCAGCAAATCACAGGGGTCCTAGAAGATTATAGAAATTACAGCACCTACTTCAAGGAAAAAAGATGGAATGATTTTCAATGGGACATTATTGTGATTTCCATCCTAAAAATTGTAAACATCCCATGTGTGCATGGAACACTCAGAACCAAATTGGAGGAATACGTAAACAATCTCTTCAATGGTAAGATTGATTTTAATTACCGGATAGACAAAGGCGTAAACTTTATGCAAAAACTACTTGAAAAACCCAAGGAAGAGTTTTTGCAGGATGTCTACCATGCCGAAGCATTGATTTCCCTAAAATGGCGCAGTTCCACCGAAATACTACAGAACCATGCCAAGAGCATGGAAAAATATGTGAATGGGTACATAAAAGATAATAACAACATGATGCTCTGCTACTATTTGCAATATTCCTTTTTGAAAATGATTTATGATTACAATTTGGAAGAACATCACCAAGATGCCATTTACACCGTTCTTGAAACAGTTTCGGGCAAAGAGCTGCATGAGGCCAGACCCGTACTGCTGAACACATTTTATGGTTTTTTAGACGGAAAAACAGGTGGTTTTGTCAATGCAACTGGCAAAAAAAGCCTCCTCTCAAAATTATTCAGTTAACAAGTAAAAGATAGTAAAGTGGAAAATATAAGAAAATCAGTTTTTAAAATAATAACGGCATCCGGAACTGGAAGTGGCTTTACGGTGGGTGGCCATAATCATGTCATTACCAACTACCACGTGATAAAAGGAGCAAAAGTAGTGGCCGTTGAAGACTACAAAAGAGATAGACATGTTGCCAATGTGGTCATGGTAAACCCAGAAGTGGATCTTGCTTTTTTGCATATTGATGGATTTGAAAACACCATGACCGACATTTCCTTGCAGGAGGAAATTGTTATTGCCAACACCCAAAGAATTTTCATCAATGGCTATCCTTTTGGCATGCCCTATACCATAACCGAAGGGATTGTCTCCTCCACAAGTCAGCCTATGGGTAACAGAAACTATATACAAACCGATGCGGCAGTGAATCCAGGTAACTCTGGTGGGCCCATGTTGAACGAGGCCGGAGTTCTTATTGGTGTGACCACCTCAAAATTCAATAATGCGGACAATGTTGGGTTTGGAATTAAACATCTGGATTTGATAAAGGAATTGAACGACTTCGCCTTTCTCCAAAAGACCGAATCCTACCATGTAAAATGTAATTCATGTGACACATACACCGATAAAGAATCAGAGTTTTGTGCCAATTGTGGAAACCATATGGATATTTCTATCTGGGAAGAATTTGAAAAAAGCCATTTTGCCCAATTTGTTGAAAATGCCCTTACAGATTTAGGAATAAACCCGGTTTTAGGAAGAGCTGGAAGGGATTTTTGGGAGTTTCACCAAGGAAGTGCTCTAATTAGAATCTTTGTTTTTAAACGGGATTATTTAATTGCAACTTCTCCCATGAACAATTTACCCAAACAAAACATTCAAGAAGTATTGGCCCACCTGCTTGAAAAAAATGTGGAACCCTACTATTTAGGGGTTTATGATAACAAAATCTACCTTTCTTATCGGGCTCATCTGTCGGATATATTTACCGATCACGCGGAAACCATCAAGGACAATTTGAAGAATCTAGCGCTAAAAGCAGACGATTTGGACAATTTCTTTGCCGATACATATGGTTGCGAAATGTCAATAGAATCCAAGGAAGCCTAATAGTTTTTGAAAAAGTGATAAAGGGCTAGCGAACCAATGTTCGCTGGCCCTTACTTTTTATACAACCATTATTTCTCAAACTCCTGTAACGTCTTGATAATTATAGAAACACAATCTAGCAATTGCTCACGGTTCATGACCAAAGGTGGTGCAAAACGGATTATGTTGCCATGGGTAGGTTTCGCCAAAAGTCCATTTTCCTTCAATGCCATACAAATGTCCCACGCTGTGGAACTGTCTTCCGAATCGTTTATAACAATGGCATTGAGCAATCCTTTGCCACGCACCTTTACAACCAAATCACAAGTTGGAATGAACTTGTTCAACTCATCCCTAAAAACCTTACCCAATTCATCTGCATTCTGGGCGAGCTCTTCCTCTTTGATAACTTCTAGGGCAGCCATACCCACAGCAGCTGCCACAGGATTACCTCCAAAAGTACTTCCATGACTACCAGGAGTTATAACTTGCATAATACTGTCATTGGCCAATACCGCCGATACAGGGTAAGCACCACCCGAAAGGGCCTTGCCCAATATTAAAATATCTGGTTTAACCTCTGGTGTGCCACTGCAATTTTTATCTGCACAGCTACAATTGCCACAGGTAGCCAACAATCTACCAGTTCTGGCAATACCTGTTTGGACTTCATCCGCAATAAAAAGCACATTGTACTTCTCGCAGAGTGCCTTGGCTTCTTTTAAATACCCTTCTGAGGGCACATAGACCCCGGCTTCTCCCTGAATGGGTTCGACCAAGAATCCGGCAGCATAAGGATTGCTCTCCAAAGCTTTTTCCAAAGCCACCAAATTATCGTATTCTATTTTAATGAACCCCTGGGTGTACGGACCATAATCTTCTCTGGCCACAGGGTCATTTGAAAAAGAAATGATTGTTGTGGTGCGTCCATGAAAATTATTTTCGCAAACAATGATCTGCGCTTGATTCTCTGGGATTCCTTTCTTTTGATACGCCCATCTTCTACAAATTTTCAATGCAGTTTCAACCGCTTCTGCACCCGTATTCATGGGTAAAAGCTTATCGAACCCAAAAGTGGAGGTGGCGTATTCCTCAAATCTACCTAGCATGTCATTATAAAATGCCCGCGAGGTCAAGGTCAAGGTTTTCGCCTGTTCCATCATGGCCTCCACAATTTTTGGGTGACAATGTCCTTGGTTTACCGCGGAATAGGCCGATAAAAAATCATAATACCTATTCCCTTCTACATCCCAAACATAGACACCTTCTCCCCGGCTCAATACTACAGGAAGTGGGTGATAGTTGTGGGCTCCATACTTGTTTTCCAAATCAATCGCTTGCTGCGATGTTAAATGCTCTAAAATAGCCATTTTAAATAGTTTTAAATCAATAAAATAACCATTCCTACAATACCTTTATTCTTTCGAAGTCTCGAAAAAGCAGCGTGGGAGAGAAATCATCCCTAGAAGTGCCTGCAAATTACAAATTATTGCTTAAATCCATGTGTTACAGATGTGTATTCCGAAAATTTAATCCCAATAAAGTTTAGGGTCAATTTAAGAAGCTGCACAATGCCAAATACCAAAAAGAACTTACTTTTGCCCCATGCGGAAAAAGAACAGGAGACAGACATTTGAACAAGTAGAGGTCATTGATGCCGGAGCAAAGGGCAAGTCAGTGGGGAAAGCCCCGGATGGACGGGTAATTTTCCTATCCAATGCCGTACCTGGTGATGTGGTGGATGTTATGACCACCAAAAAGCGAAAAGCGTATTTTGAAGGTGTTGCGACCCATTACCACACCCTGTCCCCAAAAAGAACTGCCCCTGTTTGCGAGCATTTTGGGGTTTGCGGTGGATGCAAATGGCAGAATATGGCTTATGAGCATCAACTGTCTTTTAAACAGCGTGAGGTAGAGAACAACCTTAAGCGTATTGGACATTTGGAATTGCCGGAGACAACCCCCATTTTAGGTTCCAAAAAGCAATATTTCTATAGAAATAAAATGGAGTTTTCCTTTTCCAACAGTCGATGGCTTACCCAAAAGGAAATCAACTCTGAAAAAGATATTGAAGATAGGAACGCATTAGGTTTTCATATTCCGGGCATGTGGGACAAGATTTTGGATATTAAAAAATGTCATTTGCAACAAGACCCATCCAATGCCATTCGGTTGGAAACAAAAAACTTTGCCCAAAAAAATGGACTTTCATTTTTTGACCCCAGAAAGCAAGCAGGTCTTTTGCGCACGTTGATGATCCGAACAGCTTCAACCGGGGAGATTATGGTTTTGGTCCAATTCTACGAGGATAATTTAGAGCATCGTGAGCTTCTTTTAAACCATCTTCAAACAAAATTCCCTGAAATCACCGCGTTGCTATATGTCATCAACTCCAAGCAAAACGATACCATTTACGACCAAGAGGTCATCTGCTTTTCGGGGCGTGACCATATTTTTGAGGAAATGGAAGGGCTACAGTTCAAAATCAATGCAAAATCGTTTTACCAGACCAATTCGGAACAAGCATACGAGCTGTATAAAGTGACCCGCGATTTTGCCAATCTCTCTGGAAATGAAGTAGTTTACGACCTTTACACAGGAACAGGAACCATTGCCCAATTTGTAGCTAAAAAGGCCAAAAAAGTTATTGGTGTGGAATCTGTGCCAGAAGCAATTGAAGACGCCATCGCCAATGCCGTGCACAATACTATTGAGAATGTTGAATTTTTTGTGGGTGATATGAAAAATGTGTTCAACCAATCCTTTATTGGTCTACACGGCAAACCTGATGTCATTATTACAGACCCGCCAAGGGATGGGATGCACAAAGATGTGGTGGAGCAATTGTTACAAGTTGCCCCGGTAAAAATTGTCTATGTAAGTTGCAATAGTGCTACACAAGCCAGGGACCTTGCCCTTATGAAAGACTTGTACAAGGTCACCAAAGTTCAGCCCGTGGATATGTTCCCGCAAACCCACCACGTTGAAAATGTTGTACTTTTGGAAAAACGGGTATAATTTTTGACTTTAAACCTGCTAAACCGGAATGAAAAAAATTCTCCCCATCTTACTTATCGCTTGCTTCCTTATCTATTTTTCCTCCTGTGAAAAAGACGACATCTGTGTGGAAGGCGACACGCCACTTTTGGTAGTTGGTTTCTTTGATATTGAGGATACCACTCTTGCCAAAGAAGTACCTTCCCTTCGCATTAGGGCCATTGACAACAACACCGTTTTGGACAACGACTCCTTTAATGATAGGGCCAACTCACCCGATTCCTTATCAATTCCCCTGCGGATTACCGCCACAAACACGTCTTATGTGTTCATTATGGATTCTGCGGACGATGCGGAAACAGAATTGGAAACTGGTAATCTGGACACACTGAGCATTGCGTATACCAACGGTGAAGCTTTTATTTCTAGGGCTTGTGGTTTTGTTGCCAATTTCAATGATTTGTCCGTAACACTCACAGAGGGCGCCGATAACTGGATTCAAGATATTCAAGTGGTCCAACAAACTGTAGAAAACTCCAATGCTATCCATGTCAAAATATTTCATTAGTCTTTTTTTACTCTTTCTGTTGCCTTTACTCACAAGGGCACAAAGTGAGCCCATAGACCTTCAGGCCAAGGATACCGTGGAATATAAAGATGAGTATGGGCTGCGGGTCGGGGCCGACCTGAGCCGGTTAACTTTTTCATTTATCGATGAAGATTATACCGGACTTGAACTTGTCGGCGATTACCGACTCACCCGAAAACTGTATCTGGCCGCTGAAATTGGAAATGAAAAAAAGCTGCAGGATGAAAGCCTAGGCAATACCTTGTTGTATCGCTATGAAACATCGGGTAGTTATATCAAGGTTGGAGCGGAAGTCAATACCTATGAAAATTGGTTCGGCATGAACAATGCCATTACCATTGGTGGACGTTATGCAGTTGCCAGTTTCAGCCAAACGCTTCAGGACTACAATATTTATGAAAGTAATCAATTCTTTAATCCTGATTTTGTCCCCGGCAATAACCCCAATGTGGAATACAGTGGACTAAGTGCGTCATGGCTGGAGTTTGTTATGGGCGTTAAAGCGGAATTGTTTGCCAATATTTATATAGGCATGAGCGCCCGTCTGGGGTTTTTGGTTACCAACAAAGAAGATGAAAATTTTCCCAATCTTTGGATTCCCGGGTTTAACAAGGTTACGGGAGGAAGTAATTTTGGGGTGGGCTACAACTATACCCTCACCTACTTTATTCCATTGTATAAGAAATCAAAAAAGACCAAGGAGACCAATCAAGAGCCCTAATGAAGAATATCCACATCAACTATGTTGAATTCAAAGCGAAGGACCTACAGAAAGTAAAAGCATTCTATTCTGGGGTGTTCGGCTGGACCTTTACAGACTACGGCCCAGATTACACCGCTTTTTCGAAAAGCGGACTTGAGGGTGGCTTTGAAAAAACGGAAAATGATATTGCCAATGGAGCACTTATTGTACTGTATCATCAGGATTTGGAAGCTATCCAACAAAAGGTAGAACAAGCAGGCGGAACAATTGCCAAAAACATTTTTTCCTTTCCGGGCGGACGTCGGTTCCATTTTAAAGACCCGTCCGGTAATGAACTGGCCATTTGGTCCGACAAGTAATTGTTTGATAAATAAAAAGCCTGCTTCCGCAGGCTTTTTTCGTCAGTAATTAATTTGAGTTAGTTAAGTAATCTTAAATTCTTGAGTTAGTTAGTTTGAATCTTAAAGGCTCCAAAAATAAACATTTTGGTAAACTTAAGTAAATTTTAATTTAACATGGAGCACTTTTTTCGTGTAAATACCATCAATTTGCGTTGAACTTTGCCTTTTTGCTGCCCTCGTACATCTCATAATGAACCAATCTAGCCTCCAATTTCCCATTAAAAACTTTAATTTTTCTAGACGTCTTAAGTCCAACACACTTTAAAGCTTCTAAATTGGAGGTAATCAACCAAGCATCCGTTCCTGGATAATTCTGTTTTAACGTATCCCCTATTTTAGTGTAAAACTCTTCCATCTCAATAGGTAGGCGCTCTCCGTATGGTGGATTGAACACCATATGTAGTTTTCCTTCCACGGGCTTTTCAGTTTTGAAAAAATCCTTGCGTTCTATGGTCATGTATTCTGAAAGATTCGCATTATCAACATTTTCCTGCGATTTTCTGACCGCCGAAGGGGCTTTGTCATACCCAATGATCTTGTGAAGAAACTCCCTTGTTTTGTTCAAACTGGCATCGACTATTTTTTGGTGCAATTCGGGTTCATAATCCCTCCAATTCATAAAAGCATAGGATTCCCTATTAATGTTTGCTGGAATATTACAAGCTATCATACCCGCTTCTATCAAAAATGTTCCACTACCGCACATGGGGTCCAAGAAATCGGTTTGACCATCCCAACCACTTTTCAAAAGCAAACCAGCAGCCAGCACTTCATTTATGGGAGCAATGTTGGTCAAAATCCGATAGCCTCTTTGGTGAAGGGAGGCACCGGAACTATCCAGTGAAACCGTACATTGATTTTTAAAGATGTGGATATTGATGCGTACATCAGCATCCTGCCCATTTACATTGGGACGTTGCCGAACCACAGCTCTGAACTTGTCCACGATAGCATCTTTTGCCTTCAGTGACACAAACATGGAATTATTGAAATTGTCCGAGTTCACCGTGGAGTCAATGGCAAAAGTTTTTTCTTGATGAAAAATGCTGGGCCAATCCACTTCATAGACATTTTTATACAGGTCCTTTTCATTGTGGACCTTAAATGTGGCAATGGGTTTTAGCACTTTTAGGGCAGTACGTAAGCAAAGATTGGCCTTGTAAAGAAATCCTGTATCCCCTTCAAAAGTTACATTTCGTACACCCTCCTCCACGTGACCAGCTCCCAAATTCCGTAATTCTTGCGCCAGAATTGGTTCAAATCCAAACAAGGTTTTGGCCAACATCTTAAAATTTCCTGCCATCTTTTCTTAAAGTCTTTCCACAAAAATAGGCTATTTTTAACCCTTCAACCCAGCCTATGGATTTTCCTTTTTTAATTGTATTCCTAATCCCGATTATTGCTGTTTGGGGCAGCTTTACCTTTGTGTGGGTGGTAAAACCCAAAAATACTGGTAACATAAAACTGTTATTGGCGTTTAGTGGTGCATTTTTATTGGCCCTTACTTTTTTTGAGCTCCTTCCCGAGGTTTACGAGGAACATGACCCAAAAACCATAGCCTTGTTCATTTTGGGTGGAATCTTACTTCAAGTATTCTTGGAATTCTTTTCTAAAGGTGCCGAACATGGGCACATGCATTTTAATTTGGAGGAAAATAAATTTCCGCTGTTGCTATTTTTGAGTCTGTGCATTCACGCTTTTGTAGAAGGGGTTCCCATACACGGCAATGAGCCCATTTTATATGGTATCATCATTCATAAAATCCCTGTGGCCATCATCTTGAGCATTTTCCTGATCAATTCCAAGATAGAACTTGTTTGGGCCCTGCTTTTTGTTACGATGTTCTCATTAATGACCCCAATCGGTACATATATGGCCGCACAATCGGAATGGGTGGGGCATTACGGCCAGTATTTAACCGCATTGGCCATTGGCGTGTTTTTGCACATATCCACCGTTATACTTTTTGAAAGTTCACAGGGGCATGCTTTTAATTTAAGAAAATTGCTGGTGATCATTCTTGGGATTGGGATTGCCTACTTGATATAGATCTATTTGGTTTTATAAAAATTTAAACTTTGGTACCACACCTTTAGTCGAATTTTCTGTCAATTTCTAGGTTTTTGGTCCTATATTGACCAACAAGTAAAATCCGTACCCCTATAATATACCAATGAAACAATTCTTTTCGACCTCAATCTTACTGACACTTATTACCATGCTATTTTCTTGTTCTTCAGATTCCTAGGACCCCACTCCAGAGCCAGATGTGGTTGCGCCAACGGTGGATTTTTCCATTGCTGGAAGTTCAGGGTCTGGAAACTCAGAACCCATAGTGGTTAGCAATCAGATTCAAATCAACATCAACGCGCAGGATGCAGAGGGTATTGCCAAGGTCGAGGCTTTTATTGACAATGAAAAAGTGGGTGAGGATACCACCGCACCTTATCAGATTACGATTGATGTTTCTGGATACGCTTCAAAGGGAGTCACTTCCAAACTTACTGATTATGTATTAAGAATTGATGCCACGGATACATCGGGCAATACTTCTTCAACAGATCAGCTGATCAATATTGTTAACGAAACCCCTTTGATCACTATCAATTTCCCAGGTCAAAACATTAATCCAGAGCTAATTGAATTCTACATATTTGCATCCACAATGGATGGCGAGTTACTAAGTATAGCAAAAGTGGAACCTACTGACACCAGTATTACCCTAAGTACTACAGCTGAAATTTCGGATGAGGAGGAGTATATGTTAACCTTTGCCGAAAAATTTGCAGCTTTTTATGGTGAAACCAACGAACTGGCAACCATACAGAACATTAAACGCTCCTCTTTGCAGGAAATAAACCTTAAAACAAATCCTCGTTTCCCCTCCAATTTTTTTGATCGTGCTTTTCCTGAAGAGTTTCCCATTGAAGGATTTTGGGATGAAAACACTACAGACTTTATAGCATTGGAGGCTAACGGATTTGATTATTCCTCGGGAGGTAACGCCTGTAGTTGCTCTCCTACCACTCCTGAAAATAGCATCATCATTTCAAGGTATGATGACTACGGTAACCTTTATGTAAACCAAAATGTTTATTTGCAGGTGAAAAACACGGACCAACTTATTACATCCTACGCTCTTTTGAACAAGGATGTATTAGTGGATAACTTTAGCATCACTCCAGATCTATTCTCAGATGAGGGTATTACTTTAGAAAATTTGGAATATCCCAATATTGATTTAGCCTTATCAAATCATCCGATCCTCAGTATTTATCTTTATGAAAATGAAAGCGATTATTCCAATAATATCTTCCATATAAACAATCCTCTTGCCAATACCGAAGCCAGTGGAGCAAAAATCAACTATTGGCTTAATAACAATTTTTACGCTTATAGGACCGAGTTACAATATTTAAAATATAGAATTGAACACACAGGAAAGCCTAACCAATCATACAATGGCCGGGATTGGTCTGTATCACACACTTTTGAGAATGGCACTTTTATGGTTGATAAAAATACGGCAAACGAAGACTTTGTAGGTAGAATAGCCTTATCTGACTTTTTCTCAAGAAGATCTGGGGGACAAGCAACCGTTTTGAATGGTAGAGATGGCACCTACCGATGGAATATCGTTTTCGATAGCCAAAATAATTCAGCCATAAAATTACCCGTAATCCCAGTAGAGCTTGAAGAATGGGTCTTCAACGATACATATAACAACCTGAGTTTTGCAAGCCCCGAAGATTATGATCAACGCCAAGTTGAACTTATTCGATATGTGAATATGGATTCTTTTGAAGAATACCTCCAAAAAATAATAAAGGACAACGAAAAGTGGTATTTAATATCTCCGGTCAAAGAGTCTGTGTATGATAACCCTAGCTTTTGGAATCAGAATTATGTGTATCCAAATCACTTTTTAATTAATTGAGGAAATAGACCATGGCCGTTCCTCCACCAATTAAAACTAAGGTATCTCTTTGACGAATTTTCTGTCAATTATTAAAGTTTTGATGATATCTTGAACCCAACCAATTGAATTTATTAAACTTGCCAATAATGGAATCTGTTTTCAAGAATGGGTTTTACAGATAGTATTATAAACACGAAACAAATTCTTGCCAGATTGATATTAGACTACCATATATACCATAACCCAATGAGTTATAGCCCCACCCAGCACAAAAAAATGCCATATGAGATGGTTAAACGGAATTCTTTTGACAGCATAAAAAACTATACCCAACGTGTAAAAGGCACCGCCCAATGAAAGGTAGAACAAACCTTTGGCAGACATGTTTTGGATTAAATATGGCAAGTCAATCACAATGATCCAGCCCATCACCCCATAAAGAACAAGGGAGAAGACCTCAAATCTACCGGTAAAAAATAATTTCAGAATCGTTCCGAACAAAGCAATTCCCCAAACTAAATAAAATAACAACCACCCTTTGGAGGGTAAGAGCACTGTAAGGCATACCGGCGTATACGTACCAGCAATCAAATAATAGATACTGATATGATCCCAAATGCGTAGTTTCTTTTTCAATTTCGGATTTTGAACGGAATGGTAAACCGTTGAAGCCGAGAACAATAGGACAAGGGAAAAACAATAAATCCAAACACTTCCATACAAATAAGGCGTTTGGCTCAAATCATTGTGAAATAGAAATACAGTGCCTATAATGGCCAATACTATTCCGAAGGCATGCGAATACGCATTCCATTTTTCTTCCAGTAAAACAGGGTCAGATTTAGGTTTCAAGCAAATTATTTATAACGTTTACCGTGTTTCACCACTAAATCCACATCTTGAAGCAGGTCTATATATCGCAACACATCACCCTTCACTGCAATGATATCGGCATACTTTCCGGGAGTTACAGTGCCCACTTCATCAGCAACCCCCATCCAAAGGGCGGGCCAGTAGGTAGCCGAACGTATGGCGTACATCGGGTCAATGCCAAACTCATTCACCCAAACATCAAGCTCGTTCCATGTGGATTGGCTATGAAATTTCATTGGGATTCCACTATCCGTTCCAATCAATAGTACCACACCGGCATCCAATAGTTGCTGTACTTTGGTTTGTAACGTTGGTTTTCGGGAAGGTGTCAATTGAAAATAAGGAAGCCTATCTGGGTGTTTAAAGCTGTTTTTGATGTCAGTAATCACCGTATCCGGCAATCCTAAATGCCATGAATCGTTATCCAATACTTCTTGATTATCTCTTAAATACTCATAATTGTAGAGTCCTTCCACAGTGGGACACCAAAATAGGGGTCCCTTGTTCATTTGGGCGGTGCGCTCTTCAATCATTTTTATGATATCATCTGGATAGCTGGGAGCAGATGACAAACCCGTGTGTTCAAAACAATCGACACCTACTTCCAATCCTCTCCGGATTTCCTCAGGTCGATGCCCATGGGCAACAACCTTTAGATTATGTTTATGGGCTTCATCGACAACTGCACTGAGCTCTTCCATGGTCATTTGGTCATGGTCAATCAATTTAATGACATCCACCCCAGCATTGGCCAATTTCCGAATCTTTATAAGACCATCTTCCACTCCTTTTACTCCCCACCGAAAATCCTCAGTCCCTGGATACGGTTCATGCTGAATAAAAGGCCCTGATATATATAATGTGGCCCCTGGTATTTCTCCAGAATTGATAGCATCGCGTACCGCAATGCTTTCCTCCAAGGGAGCCCCCAAATCTCTAGCACTTGTAACCCCGGCCATTAAAAGCTGATGTGCCGAGGCGGGCATAATAACATCCTTAAACAAAGGAGGATAGGTTTTGTCCCAATAGGCATAATCGGCATGGCCATTGATCATAGTGTGCACGTGCATATCCCAAAGACCGGGTAGCACGCTCATCCCTTCTGTGGATATGATTTCTGCATTTGCCGGGACAGTAAGGGTTTCTACAGTACCCACAGCTTTGATACGCTCTCCTTCTATTAGGATAACGCTATTTTTAATGGGGTCTGAGCCATATCCATCTATCAAAGTTCCCCCTACCAAAGCTTTTAACTGGTTTTCTTGGGAAAATAATATGAATGAAAAGAGTAGGAAACAGGAGGTCAATCGAAGTTTTCGCATGGCTGGTTATGTTTTTGATTAAAGATAATGCATAAAAACAAAAAAAGCCCCTCACTAAAGTGAAGGGCTTTCAAGGAAGGCGGCTACCTACTC